>CAVQHM010000029.1:0-369164 GCA_963712295.1 uncultured Acidobacteriaceae bacterium | reverse complement strand
CTGAGAGCTATTTTGCTCCCGTCTTGCCAACCTTCTTCTTCAAGCGCTCGCCGGCATAACGCACGCCCTTGTTCTTATACGGATCCGGCGGACGCAGCGACCGCATTTCCGCCGCCACCTGGCCGACCTTCTGCCGGTCGATCCCGTTCAGCGTCAGCTTGGTCAGCTTGGCATCGATTGCGCAATCCACGCCGGTCGGCAGCGGATACTCGATCGGGTGCGAATAACCCAGGCTGAACACCACCGTCCCCTTGCCTTTCATCTCCGCGCGGTAGCCAATGCCGACGATTTCCAATTCCCTCGTCCAGCCCTTGGTCACGCCATCGACGGCGTTATTGACCAGGGCGCGCGCCAGTCCATGCACCGCCGCATGCGCATCATCCGGGCGGATGGCCACCAGGTTGCCGTCCTTCTGCTCCATCGTGATGCCGGACGGAAGAGATGTATCCAGTTTGCCTTTCGGCCCCTGGACCATCACCGTGTTGCCTTCAATCTTGACCGTCACGCCCTTCGGGATCGCGATCGGCTTTTTTCCAATTCGTGACATAAGCTTCAGCTCTCAGCTCTCAGCTATCAGCTATCAGTTACATCTCAGCGGCTTTAACTGACAGCTGAGAGCTGATAGCTGAAAGCGGTTTCTACCAAATCTCGCAAAGCAATTCGCCGCCGAGTCCCTCGCGGCGCGCCTGGCGTCCCGTCATCACGCCCTTCGGCGTGGTCAGGATATTGATTCCCATCCCGCCGAGCACGCGCGGAATCTCGGTGCGGCGCACATAGACGCGGCAGCCCGGACGCGACACCCGCGCCAGGTTCGTAATCACCGCCTCGTTGTTGTTGCCGTACTTCAAATACACGCGCAGGACCTTGTGGCCCTCTTCTTCCGCCGGTTTGAAGTTCGCGACATAGCCCTCTTCTTTCAGGATGCGGGCAATCTCCGTCTTCAGCTTGGAAGCTGGTATATCCACTTTCTGGTGCCGTGCGCGGATCGCGTTGCGGATGCGCGCCAGCATGTCTGCGACCGGATCGGTCAACCTCATTGTTTGTTTCTCCTCGAGCCGCCCGTTCGCTCCGCGTCCAGCGGAGAACCTGTCAGCAGCTTACTTACTCGTCGTTCGCTATTCGCTGTTCGTCGTTCGCCTTCGGAAGCTTGCGACCAGCGACTGACGAACAACGACTGCTCTTTTCTACCAGGACGACTTCGAAACTCCTGGGATCTCGCCGCGCAGCGCCAACTGCCGGAAGCACAGACGGCAAATGCCAAACTTCCGCAGATAGGCTCGCGGACGTCCGCAAATCTTGCAGCGGTTATGTTTGCGCGTCGAGAACTTCGGTTTTGCTGCGTCCTTCACACGTTTTGCTGTAGTGGCCAAACTTAGCTCCTAGCTGCTAGCTTCTAGCAACCCTCATGTTCGATCTCGGTTCTACTTCTTCAATCCGACTTCTTACTTCTGACTTAAGCTCGGAACGGCATTCCCAGGTGCTTCAACAGCGACCGCGCCTGGTCGTCCGACCGTGCCGTCGTCACAATGGTCACGTTCATCCCCTTCAGCTTGTCGACCTTCGCGTAATCGATCTCTGGAAAGATCAGCTGATCGTGCAGGCCCAGCGTGTAATTGCCGCGCCCATCGAACGACTTGGTCGAGACTCCTTTGAAATCGCGCACTCGCGGCAGCACGATGCTCACCAGCCGGTCGAGAAATTCGTACATGCGGTCGCCGCGCAGCGTCACCATCGCGCCAATCGGCATGCCCTCGCGCACCTTGAATGCCGCAATCGATTTCTTCGCCCGCGTGACCACCGGCTTCTGTCCCGCGATCTGTCCCAGTTCATTCACCGCCGGATCGATCAATTTCGCGTTCTGGGTCGCTTCGCCCACGCCCATGTTGACGACGATCTTGTTCAACCGCGGCACGGCCATCGGGTTCTTGAGTTCGAGTTCCTTCATCAGTGCGACCGCAACTTCCTTCTCAAACCGGGCCCGCAGCCGCGGCCGCTCTTTCGCCGCATGCCGTGGAGCGTCTGGACTCGGCTTCGCCTCGACCTGCGCATGCCCCTTGTCGCCCTTGGCCGGCTTCGCCTTCTTTTGCTGCTCGCCTTTTTTCTGCTCGTCTGCCATTTGCCTATGCTGCCTTGTCTCTCACGGTTTCGGAGTGGTTACCGGTTCGTGAGGCATTAAATTCAGCCGCCAGATCCTTCGCTCCGCTCAGGATGACGCCAGCGGGCTCCCGCTTCGCTCACGCCCGCTGAACGGCATCACTTGTCCAGCGTCGTCCCGCACTTCTTACAAACTCTCACCTTGCGATCGCCGCGCACTTCATGTCCAATCCGTACCGGGCCGCAGGTAGCGCACACCAGCGCAACGTTGGATAAGAAAATCGCTCGTTCCTGCTCGGCAATTCCACCTTTAATATTGCGCTGCGGATTCGGCCGCACGTGTTTCTTCACCGTCATCACGTGCTCCACCAGCACCTTGCCCTCGTCGGGAAACACGCGCAGCACGCGCCCTTCTTTGCCCGCATCCCGCCCGGTCATCACCTTCACGGTGTCGTTTCGCCGGATATCCACTCGCTTATGATCGGTAGTCGTTGCTGTTCCCATACTCAATCCTTCCAAATCTCTTTCTGTAGAGACGGGGCTTGCCCCGTCTCAGACGCGGCAAGCCGCGTCTCTACCGCGGCGCTACAGCACTTCCGGCGCCAGCGACACAATCTTCAAAAACTTCTTCTCGCGCAGTTCACGCGCCACCGGACCAAATACGCGCGTGCCCACCGGTTCGCCGGTTTCATTGATCAGCACCGCCGCATTCTGATCGAAGCGGATGTAGGTCCCGTCCCGCCGCCGGTGCTCTTTCCGCGTCCGCACGATAACCGCCTTCACCACTTTGCCCTTCTGTACCTGACCGTCGGGCGCCGCTTCTTTCACGCTTGCCGTGATCACGTCGCCCAGGCCCGCGTGCAGACCGGTCGAGCCGCCCAGCGGCATGATCATCTGCAGCTTGCGCGCGCCGGAGTTATCGGCGACCTCGAGCATGGATCTCATCATTACGGCCATATCGGTCTCCCTTCTCTCCGCGCTTTAATTCTTAGCGGGAACGCCCAAGCCGGCGTCGATATCGACTTCCGGCACCAGCGCCGTCTTCCGCACGATTTCCTTCAAGGTCCAGCGCTTCAGCTTCGACAGCGGCCGCGACTCTTCAATCCGCACCACATCGCCCGGATGGGTTTCGTTGTTCTCGTCGTGCGCATAGAACTTTTTCCGGATCGAGATCACCCGCCCGTACATGGGGTGCGCCTTCTTCCGCGTCACCTCGACCACGATCGTCTTCTGCATCTTGTTCGAGACGACGGTGCCGATCAGCACTTTGCGGTGTGACTGTTTTTCGGATTGCGCTTTGTCGGGTTGGCCCGTGATTTCCGCCATTATTTCTTCTCCGTTTTCGCGCCGGCCAGTTCCTGCTCGCGCAGGACGGTCTGGACGCGCGCAATATCCCGGCGCAGCCCGCGAATCTTTTTCAGGCTCTCCGTCTGTCCCATATTCATCTGGAACTTCAGCTTGAAGAGCTGGTCCGCCAAGTCCCGCTCCTGGTGCTTAAGCTCGACGTCGGTTAAGTTGCGAATCTTTTCTACCTTCATAAGTCAGTTCTCAGTTCTCAGTTGTCAGTTCTCAGTAAAAGCTCTCGCGCACTCGCTTTTCACCTCTGCAATCTGACCTCTGACCTCTGCAATTTCTACAGCACTTCGCGCTTCACAAACGTCGTGCGCAGCGGAAGCTTATGCGACGCCAGCCGCATGGCCTCTTTCGCGTCCGTAATGGTTACGCCTTCCATCTCAAACAAAATCTTTCCCGGCCGCACCACCGCGACCCAGTGATCGGGCGCGCCTTTGCCCTTGCCCATACGGGTTTCAGCCGGCTTCTTGGTCACCGGCTTGTCCGGAAACAGCCGGATCCAAACCTTGCCGCCGCGCTTCACAAACCGCGTCATGGCCACCCGGCTCGCTTCGATCTGGCGGTCGGTGATCCATCCCGGTTCGAGCACCTTCAGCCCAAACTGACCGAACGACAGCTCGCTCCCGCGCCAAGCCTTCCCGGTCATGCGCCCGCGCTGCTGCTTGCGGTACTTCACTTTCTTCGGCATCAACATAAAATCGGTTCTCAGTTCTCAGTTGTCAGTTCTCAGAAAATAGCTTTGAATCGTTGCGCTTTCGCCGCGATCACTTCTGCAATCTGACTTCTGACTTCTTACTTCCTAAAACGCTCCCGTGGTGCTCACTTCGCGCGCCGGCGTCGCTTCGCGCTTCTTCGTCGGCAGAATCTCGCCTTTGTAAACCCAGCACTTCACGCCAATCACTCCGTAAGTCGTGCGCGCCTCGGTGAAGCCGTAATCGATATCGGCGCGCAGCGTGTGCAGCGGCAAACGCCCCTGCAGATACCACTCCGAGCGCGCGATTTCGTTGCCATTCAGCCGTCCGCTCACGCGAACTTTAATCCCTTTGCAACCGAAGCGCAGCGCCGAATCGACCGACTTCCGCATCGCCCGCCGGAAGCCCACGCGCTTTTCCAGTTGCAGCGCAATCGATTCCGACACCAGTTGCGCATCGAGTTCCGGCTTGTGCACTTCCTGGATATCGACATGCACCTCGCGCGACGTGCGCTTCTGCAATTCCTGCTTCAGCTTGTCGATTTCCGCGCCCTTGCGTCCGATAATGATTCCCGGGCGCGCCGTCTTGATGATGATGCGCAGCTTGTTACCCGGACGCTCGATCTCGACCGAGCTCACGCCCGCCGACTTGAGCTTTTCCTTCAGCTCCGCTTTCAGCTTCACGTCTTCGAGCAGCAGCTTGTCGTAGTCCCGCACGACAAACCAGCGCGATTTCCACGGCTTGGTGTAGCCGAGCCGGAATCCGTAAGGATGAACTTTTTGTCCCATGTGTGCTCCTGAAACTCTCGCAGTGCGCTATTCGCTGTTCGCCATTCGCTGTTCGCTTTTCGCGAACGACGGTCCTACTTCTTCGCGGTCGGTTTTTTGCCGACTGCCTTTTTCTTCGCTGGCGCCTTGGCTTTAACTTTCGCCTTCGGCCTTGAGGGAGCAGCTTTCGCTGCTTTCTCGCCCGCTGCCGCCTCTGTCCCAACCGGCACGCCGTTCCGGTTTTTCTCCGCCAGCACAATTTCGAGATGCGCAATGCGCCGCACGTAGTGGTAAGCGCGTCCCATCGGAGCCGGACGAATCCGCTTCATGCGCGGCCCGTCGTTCGCCACCGCATGCTTCACGTACAAGTTATCGAGATCGACATCCAGGCCCTTTTCGGTGCTCAAGAAGTTCGCGTTGTCGATCGCCGACTGCAACAGCTTCCCGACCGTCGCCGCCACCCGCTTCTTGGTGAATGCCAGCGTGTTCCTGGCTTCTTCCACGCGCCGTCCCTTGATCAGGTTCAGCACCAGCCGCGCCTTCTGCGGCGAGACGCGCATGTATTTTGCTTCCGCTCGAAATTCCATATCCTTTTGCCTTTAGCTCGAAGCTCGTGGCTCGAAGCTGTCTTTACGCCTTCGGCGCCGCCGGCGGCGCTGACGGCACGATCGCTCCAGGTCCGCCGGGTATGCCCGCCGGTTTGGCGGCAACTTCGGTGGCCGCTTTCATCGAGTGTCCCTTGAACTGACGGGTAAAGCTGAATTCGCCCAGCTTGTGCCCCACCATGTTCTCGGTCACATAGACCGGGATGAATTTCCGTCCATTGTGCACGGCAATCGTGTGTCCCACCATCTCTGGAATAATCGTCGAGCGCCGCGACCAGGTCCGCAGCACCTTCTTCTCGTTACGCGCATTCATGCCTTCGACTTTCGTCGCCAGATGCGCATCCACGAACGGTCCTTTTTTTGTCGAACGTGCCATAAGTCAGTTCTCAGTTCTCAGTTCTCAGTTCTCAGTAAATCTGAACCAAGACTGGCGATACTTCTTTGAAACTTTGAAACCTGCCACTAACCTTTCTTTCTCCGGTTCACGATAAACGTATCGGTCCGCTTATTGTTTCTCGTCTTATAGCCACGCGTCGGCTGGCCCCACGGCGTCACCGGATGTCGTCCGCCGGAGGTCTTGCCTTCGCCGCCGCCATGCGGGTGGTCCACCGGGTTCATCGAAACACCGCGGTTATGCGGACGCTTTCCCACCCAGCGCGTGCGTCCCGCCTTGCCCCAGGTCACGTTTTCGTGATCCGTGTTGCCCACCTGCCCAATCGTCGCTAAACAGTCGAGCAGCACTTTGCGGGTCTCTCCGGAAGGCAGCTTCACCAATCCGTAGTCGCCTTCTTTTGCGATCAACTGCGCCGATCCGCCAGCCGAGCGCACCATCTGCGCGCCTTTTCCGGGCTTCAGTTCCACGTTGTGGATGGTCGTGCCCGGCGGAATATTCCGCAGCGGCAAGGCGTTCCCCACCAGAATGTCGGCTTCGGGTCCGCTCACAATCTTCTGCCCAACTTTCAATCCGTCGGGCTGCACAATGTAACGCTTCTCGCCATCGGCATAGCTCAGCAGGGCGATGCGCGCCGAGCGGCCCGGATCGTATTCGATGGTCTCGACCGTCGCCGGAATCCCATGCTTGTCGCGCTTGAAGTCAATCGTGCGCAACTTGCGCTTATTGCCGCCGCCCCGGAACCGCATGGTCGTGTCGCCGGAATTGCGCCGCCCGCCCGTCCGTATCTTGCCCTCCACCAGCGGCTTGTGCGGCTCGGTCGACGTGATGTCGTCAGTCACGAGCGTGGTGCGATAGCGCAGCGTCTGCGTTGTCGGTCTGTATGTCTTTATGGCCATATCTAGCTCTCAGCTCTCAGCTGTCAGCTCTCAGTTAACCCAACCATCGTACTTACTGATAGCTGAGAGCTGACAGCTGATAGCTTCCTTACAGATTCTGTGCGTACTCCGGCATCTTCTCGCCGCTTTTCAACCGCACGTACGCCTTCTTCCAGTCCGGACGGTAGCCCGTGAACTTGCCTCGCCGCCGTTCTTTCCCCGGATAATTCGCCGTGCGCACCGAAACCACCTTCACCTTGAAGATCGCCTGCACCGCTTCCTTGATCTCGGTCTTCGTCGCTTTCGGCGCCACCTGGAACACCAGTGTGTTTTGGGTTTCTTTGATGCCCAGGCCCTTTTCGGTGATCACCGGCTTCCGAATAATTTGATACGCGGATTTCATCAGGCCACCTCCGCCTTCTTAGCCATGCGCCGCGCCGTTTTCTTCTTTGCTTTCTCCTGCGCCGGCTCCGCTTCGTGCGACCGCCGCGTGGCCGACTTCCGTAGCGAATCCTGCAGCTTTTCCAGCGCCTTCTGCGCGAACACCACGTGGGTGTAGCGCATGATGTGATAAGGATGCACTTCGTTTGCCCGCACCAGTTCCAGCCCGTCGATGTTGCGCGAGCTGAGCGCCAGGTTCTTGTTCTCCGCCGTCGAAAGATCGACCAGCAGCGTCGTGCCCTCGATCTTCAGCTTGTCGAGCGCCTCGCGAAACAGCTTCGTCTTCGGCTCTTTCACGTCGAACGAGGTCACCACCATCAGCTTGCCGTCGGCAAATTTCGAGGCCAGCGCCGAGCGCAGCGCCCCCAGCAGCTTTTTCTTCGGAAAGGCGTAGTCATAGGATCGCGGCTGCGGCCCGTGCACGGTGCCGCCGTGGCGCCACAGCGGCGAACGGATGGAGCCGATACGCGCCCGCCCCGTGCCCTTCTGCTTCCACAGCTTTTTGCCCGATCCGGAAACCCGCCAGCGGTTCTTAGTCGCGTGCGTGCCCGCGCGCGCGGAGGCGCGATAGTGCGTGATCGCCTCCCAGAGCAGGTCTTCATTGACCGCGCCGAAAACTTCTTCGGCCAGATCCATCGTCCCGGCCTTGGCTCCGCTCAGATTGTAAATATCAATGGTTGCCATATCTCTCTCGTCTTCATGCTAACGACTAACGACCAGCGACTAACGGTTCATTTACCCCTTCTTCGAGGCGCGCTTGGCCGCCTTCAACGGATCGACCGTCGCCGCACCCGCGAATCCGCGGCGTTCTCGTGGCGGCTTCTTCGCTTTGTGAATCACGATGTATCCGCCATTCGCGCCCGGAACGCTGCCCTCAACCACTAAAAGATTCTCTTCCTTATCCACGCCCAGGATGCGCAGGTTGCGGGTCGTGATCCGCGCGTTGCCCATGTGGCCCGACATCCGCATGCCCTTAACCACACGCGACGGAAACGCCGACGCTCCAATCGAACCCGTAATCTGAAACATCGAACCGTGCGACTTCGCGCCACCGGCAAAGTGATGCCGCTTCACGACACCCTGAAAGCCGTGCCCCTTGCTGACTCCAATCACATCGACAAAGCGCTCGCCTTCAAAGATATCCACCAGAATGCGATCGCCAGGCTTGATCACACCCTCGGTCGTCTCGCCCGGGGCATCGACTTCCACCGCAACTTCTCGCACAAATTTCAATGGCGGAAGGTTGTGCTTCGCAAAGTGCCCGCGCATCGCCTTGGTCAGTTTCTTTTCTTTCACAAACTCGACCAAGCCGATCTGCGCCGACTCGTAGCCGTCTTTGGTCTGGGTCTTGTGTTGGGTAATCACGCACGGCCCCGCCTGCAACACCGTCGCCGGCCGCACATCGCCCTTCGAATCGAAGAGCTGCGTCATGCCGACCTTCTTACCCAGAATTCCAGTAACTCTAGCCATTTCCTTCTCCGTTCCCAGCTTGGCGCATTGGCTATTGGCTGGGTGCCTTCGACCTAAAGTCGTTAGTCGTTAGTCGTTTGAAAACCATCGCGGGCGAACGACCAGCGACTAACGACCAACGACTTACTTATGCTCTTTCCCGAACGCCTTGATCTCCACGTCCACGCCCGCCGGAAGATCGAGTTTCATCAGCGCATCGACGGTCTGCTGCGTCGGCTCCAAAATATCGAGCAGGCGCTTGTGAGTGCGGATTTCAAACTGTTCCCGCGACTTTTTATCCACGTGCGGAGACCGCAGCACGCAATACTTGTTCTTCATCGTGGGCAACGGAATCGGACCCGCAATCTGCGCGCCGGTGCGTTTTGCCGTCTCCACGATCTCGCCGGTCGACTGATCCAGAATGCGGTAGTCGTAGGCTTTCAACCGGATGCGAATTCTCTCTTTTCCAGTCACTGTTTTTTCTCTCTAACCCCTCCCGGCCTTCCGAGAGGAAAGAACTGGCGGCAGGATGCAAGCCGCGTTTCCGTTGTAGATGCCTACCCAGGGCTTACGCCCTGGGCTATCTCATTCCGCCCCTTCGGGGGCTGTTTCCGTCCCGACCATCAGCTTACGGCTTCACTGACGGCTGATAGCTGACGGCTAGAGCATGCAGGGCGGGCAAGAATGCCCGCCCCACACAGGCCCTACTTAATAATCTCGGCGATCGTGCCTGCGCCCACCGTGTGGCCGCCTTCGCGAATCGCGAACCGCAAGCCCTTTTCCATCGCCACCGGCGTGATCAGTTCGATCACCAGGCTCACGTTGTCGCCCGGCATCACCATCTCCGTGCCTTCCGGCAGCTCCGCGATTCCGGTCACGTCCGTTGTGCGCAAATAAAACTGCGGACGATAGCCCTTGAAGAACGGCGTGTGCCGCCCGCCTTCTTCCTTCGTCAGAATGTAAACTTCCGCCTTGAACTTGGTGTGCGGAGTAATGGACCCCGGCTTCGCCAGCACCATCCCGCGCTCCACATCTTCTTTCGCCGTGCCGCGCAGCAGCAGGCCAGCGTTGTCGCCCGCCATGCCTTCGTCCAATTGCTTCTTGAACATCTCGACGCCCGTCACCACCGTCTTACGCGTCTCGCGGAAGCCGACAATCTCCACGTCTTCGCCCACCTTGACCTTCCCGCGCTCGATGCGGCCCGTCACTACTGTGCCCCGCCCTTGAATCGAAAAAATATCTTCGATCGGCATCAGAAACGGTTTGTCCAACTCGCGTGCCGGCTGCGGCACGCTCTTGTCCACCGCCTCCATCAACGCGTCAATCTGCTTCTCCCACTTCTCGTCGCCGTTCAACGCCAGCAGCGCCGACAGACGAATCACCGGCACGTCGTCGCCCGGGAACTGATAGCTCTTGAGCAACTCGCGTACTTCCAGTTCAACCAGGTCCAGCAGTTCGGGATCGTCGACCGCATCGCACTTGTTCAGCGCGACCACGATGTACGGCACACCCACCTGCCGCGCCAGCAGCACGTGCTCGCGCGTCTGCGGCATGGGACCGTCGGTTGCCGCCACCACCAGAATCGCGCCATCCATCTGCGCCGCGCCCGTGATCATGTTCTTGATGTAATCGGCGTGGCCCGGGCAATCGACGTGCGCGTAGTGCCGGTTCGGCGTCTCGTACTCGACGTGCGCCGTGGCAATGGTGATTCCGCGCGCCTTCTCTTCCGGAGCGTTGTCGATCGAATCGAACGACCGGAACACAATCTTCGGGTTGTGCTTCTGCAACACCTTGGTGATGGCCGCCGTCAACGTCGTCTTGCCATGGTCGATGTGACCAATCGTCCCTACGTTGCAGTGCGGCTTATTCCGCTCAAATTTTTCTTTCGCCATTGCTCTTAGCTCCGTCGCTCATTCGTGCGACTAATGTTTAATTTGTTCCGCGTTATCCGCGGACAATCCACTGCAAACCTACCGCGACGCCGTCCTGCCCTGCGTCTTGGCGATGATCTCTTCCGCCACGTGACGCGGGGCCTCTTCATACCTGGCAAAATGCATCGAGTACTCGGCGCGTCCCTGCGTGCTGGACCGCATGTGGGTCGCGTAGCCAAACATTTCAGCCAGCGGGACGATGGCCTTGATCACCTGCGAACCGGCGCGATGTTCCATGCCTTCGATTCGTCCGCGGCGCGAACTCAGGTCGCCCATAATCGCTCCGGCGTAATCTTCGGGCGTGACGACTTCGACCGCCATCACCGGCTCGAGAATCACCGGGCTCGCCTTGCGCGCGGCTTCTTTGAACGCCATCGAGCCGGCAATCTTGAACGCCATTTCGTTCGAATCGACATCGTGGTAGCTGCCGTCGTAGAGCGTCGCCTTGATGTCGACCATCGGATAGCCGGCGAGAACGCCGCCCTCCATGGCTTCCTGCATGCCCTGGTCGATCGGCTTAATAAATTCCTTCGGCACCGTGCCGCCCACGATTTCATTGATGAATTCGTAGCCCTTGCCCGGTTCGTTCGGATCGAGATAAATCTTGGCGTGTCCGTACTGGCCGCGGCCGCCCGTCTGCCGGATGTACTTGCCTTCCGCTTCCGCGTGCCTGCGGATGGTCTCGCGATACGCCACTTGCGGCTTGCCCACGTTGGCTTCGACTTTATATTCGCGCATCATGCGGTCGACGATGATTTCCAGGTGCAACTCGCCCATGCCGCTGATGATGGTCTGTCCGCTATCGGGATCGGTGTGAACCTTGAAGGTGGGATCTTCCTGCGCCAGCTTCGCCAGCGCCATGCCCATTTTTTCCTGATCGGCCTTGGTCTTTGGTTCGACCGCAACCGAAATCACCGGCACCGCAAACACAATCGACTCGAGCGTGATCGGATGCTTTTCCTCGCAGATGGTATCGCCCGTACCGACGTTTCTCAGTCCCACGACGGCGCAGATGTCGCCGGCGAGAATTTCCTGGATGTCTTCGCGCTTGTTGGCGTGCATCTTGAGCAAACGGCCAATGCGCTCGTGCTTCTGCGTACGCGAGTTCATCACCGACTCGCCCGAGTTCAACTGTCCCGAGTACACGCGGATAAACGTCAACTGTCCGACATAGGGGTCGGCCATGATCTTGAAGGCCAAGGCCGAAAAAGGATCGTTGTCGTCGGCTTTGCGCGTGATCGTCTTCCCGGTGTCGGGATCGAGGCCATGCGTTTCCTTCGTGTCGAGCGGCGAGGGCAGGTAATCGACCACCGCATCGAGCAGTGGCTGGATACCTTTATTTTTGAACGCCGTTCCCACCACCACCGGAAACAGCTTCAGTCCGATCGGTGGACTTGCGCAGCGACTGCTTCAGCTCATCCGCCGAAATCGCTTCGCCTTCCAGAAATTTGTGCAGAATGTCGTCGTCGTTTTCGGCGACGGTTTCGACCAGCTGGGTATGGAACGCCTCAGCCTTTTTCTGCAAGTCGGCGGGAATCTCTCCGACCTCGTACTCCGCGCCGATGGATTCATCCGCCCAGATGATGGACTTCATCTCGACCAGGTCGATGACTCCGCGAAACTTATCTTCTTGTCCGATGGGAATTTGAATGGCGACTGGCTTGGCGTTGAGGCGCTTGCGGAGGGTATCGACGGCATGCTCGAAATCGGCGCCCATCTTGTCGATCTTGTTAATGAAACAAATTCGCGGGACGCCGTACTTATCGGCCTGCCGCCAGACTTTTTCCGACTGCGGCTGCACGCCGTGCACCGCGTCAAACACCGCGACCGCGCCATCGAGCACGCGCAGCGAGCGTTCCACCTCGGCCGTGAAATCTACGTGGCCGGGGGTATCGATAATGTTGATGCGGATGTCGCGCCAGGTACAGGTCGTCGCCGCCGAGGTAATGGTGATGCCGCGCTCCTGCTCCTGCTCCATCCAGTCCATGATGGCCGTGCCTTCGTGTACCTCGCCGATACGGTGCGTCTTTCCCGTATAAAACAGGATGCGCTCCGTCGTCGTGGTCTTCCCGGCATCGATGTGGGCCATGATGCCGATGTTCCTGCAACGCTCTAATGGGACTGTTCTGGGCACGACTCTTAACTCTTTCTGGGGCTTCGAATTCAGCTGTCAGCTCTCAGCCGTCAGCTCTCAGTAACACCTACCACCGGTAATGTGCGAACGCCTTGTTGGCTTCCGCCATGCGATGCACGTCTTCCTTCTTTTTGATGGCGGCGCCTTTGCCGTTCGAGGCGTCGAGTAACTCGTTCGTCAACTTGTCGATCATTCCTTTTTCGCCGCGGCCGCGCGCATAGCTCACAATCCAGCGGATCGCCAGCGAGGTTCTGCGGTCGGGAGCGACTTCGATGGGCACCTGGTAGTTCGCGCCACCCACGCGCCGCGTCTTCACTTCGAGCAGGGGCTTGGCGTTCTCGACTGCCTTGGTAAACAACTTCAGGGCTTCGTCGCCGCCTTTTTCCTTCAACTTCTCCAGCGACTTATAGAAAATGCCCTCGGCAGTCGACTTCTTTCCCTGCCACATCATCGAGTTGATGAACTTCGTCACCAGGTCCGATCCATAGACCGGATCGGCCTCGACCGTCCGCTTTGGAGTATGTCCTTTTCTTGGCATTCCGCTTCTTGCTCCTGGCTGCTAGCTTCCTGCTAGAGCCTCAGACGCGGCGAGCCGCGTCTCTACCATGCTTTCCCTACTAAGCCTTTTTCGCGCGCTTCGTGCCGTACTTCGAGCGCCCCTGGTTACGGCCCGCGACGCCAGTTGCGTCGAGCGTTCCGCGCACCACGTGATAACGGACGCCCGGCAGGTCTTTCACGCGGCCCCCGCGGATCAGCACAATCGAGTGCTCCTGCAGGTTATGGCCAACGCCCGGGATATAAGTCGTCACTTCGATTCCATTCGTCAATCGGACGCGCGCCACTTTCCGCAGCGCCGAGTTCGGCTTCTTCGGCGTCTGGGTATAGACGCGTGTGCACACTCCGCGTTTCTGCGGACACGATTGCAGCGCCGGACTCGCCGTCTTATATTTGGTCCGCTCGCGGCCGAATTTCACCAGCTGATTAAAAGTAGGCACTCTCGCCACTCCCAGACGCGGCAAGCCGCGTCTCTACCGCACATTTCGCGCAACCGCACATTTCCCGCGACCGCACATTTCCCGTAGACGGGGCTTGCCCCGTCTCAGTTCTGGCACAGGCCTGCCGCGCCCAGCCATACTCTCCCGCGCGGCATTATTCATGCCGGGGAGAAATCGTTCAATTTCCCGCTCAGACTAAATCGCCGACGACGGTGACGCCACGCCTCGCCTCATTCCGGCTCGGAGGCGCTCCGTTTCGTCTGCTTCCCCTGCATAGCCCCGCGTGAATCCCAGGTCTCTAACTCATACGCCTGGGCGCAAAGGTTTTCGCAGGATGTTTCAGCGAGGGCGTACCCGATCTCACGTCCAACCGGGCACGTAGTTCTTCCAAGCTCTCAAACTCGCGGAACTGTTTGATAATAACAACTCGCCCGCACATCGTCAACCACTGTTCGACGCATCGAAGAAATCGGGCCATCGGCTGACCGGGTCATCGGGCGATCTGAATTCAAAGTCAAATGCGCTTGATTTTCGATGACCCGATCACCCGATGGCCTGCTCCTTGAAACCTGGCTCTTTACCTTCTACACTGACAGTTTTCCGCCCCACAACATTTTGCTCGCGCCTGGCAAACGGGTGCGAGGAGGGTTCATGCATCGTTGCGGTTCCGGTTTTCTTCTTACTTTGGCCATCAGCCTCATCGCCGCCTTCACCGGCTGCCTGGGCAACAGCAGCAGCAACCCCGGCAATGGAGGCGTGTCGAGCATTACCTTGAGCCCCAGCTACACACTCTCTCTCGAGACCGGCGGCACTCAGGGCTTTAGTGCCAGCGCCAAGGACGCCCTCGGCCACCCCATCCTCGGCCTCAATATTCAATTCATTGTTGGAGTTCCCGCCGGTGTGACCACTGCAGCGCCACTCTCGATCGCCAACAATGGCGCTGCGTGCGCCGGCACCTGGGACCCCTCGGGCACCGAATGCACCTCCGGTACTCCCGGAATCGCCCTCGTAACCGCGGTCGCCAACGGCGTCAGCAGCCCGACCACTACCGTCTACGTCCACCAGCACGTCGCCAGCATTCAAATTAAGAACGCGGAGAGCCAAGATCCCCAATACGACTGCTTCTCCCAGGGACAAACCTGGCTGTACCAGGCCATCGCCTACAACAACAATGGCTTGGACATCACCGGAAGCGTCGGCCCCATAAGCTGGTTGCCGAGCAATCCCAGTGTGGTTACCGCGACTCCCACCGTCCCTCAAAATCAGCCCACCGTGCTCAACCAGGTCCAGACCACCGCGGGGACCCCCGGCGTCACTCAGCTTTTTGCCAGCGTCTCCGGAGCGACCAGCGCCCCCTTTCCTTACACCACCTGCCTGATTAAGGCCGTCTACCTCCAAATCGGCGGCCAGAACACGGCAGGAAACTCGATCACGGTAAACAACGGCGGCAGCGTGCCCGTTACGGCGATCGCGGTGGACACGTTGTGTGGCGTGGCCAATAACATCGCCTTAGGCAGCCGCCCCCTCACTTGGAGTACCTCCAACCCTGAGGTCATTGCTTTCGGCAGCACCACCAACAGCACTGGGAGCAACACGGCAAGTGCCCGCGCCAATCTCGGCGGCGCCACTCTCACCGCTTCCTGCTCTCCGCCGTCTTGCAATATCGGGCTGCCGGGTGTGACGCCATCCGGACAGCTTGTCCCCAGCCTCCCGGTCTACGCCAGCGACTACGACGCCGCCTACCCTCCCCCGGCAACCCCTCCTCCCACGCAGAGTTATTGCCGGGTGCCGGATTTGACAAAAGCCTATGGCTCGATTTCAGTGAACGTAACTTCTGCCTCTACGTCCAAGGTCCCCACCTACAGCGCCTGGGCGGCGACCACCGATTGCGCGGACGCGGTCGGTTGCACGAGTGCGCTGTTCTCCCTGGCCCCGACGACTTCTGGAACCAATGCTGTCGGCACCATCGTCAGTCTGCCCCGCACGCCCAATTCCATGATGTTTAACCATCAGTCGTCGCCGCGCGTCTACTTAGGCAGCGATGAAGGCCTGATGTACGTGGATGTCTCCGCCGCCAGTCCATCCGTGGCCGAGGTCTCCAGCGCTTCGACGCCCTGCTACGTTTCCTTGTGCGGCAAAGTGCTCACCATTTCGAACGATGGCAAGCAGGCGGTTATCTCCGACACCGTTTCCACCCCCAGCCAGGTCTATATTTTTGACAGCAGCAGTTCCACCAGCTCCGCAGTTGGCCTCATCATCCCCGGCGAAACCGCCACCACCGCTGCCTTCTCGCCCGATCAGTTGAAGCTCTTTATCCTCACGAATCTGGGCAACCTTTACGTCTACTCCACCGTCGACGCGCTAACCTCGATCCAACTCGCGCCCTCGGCGACCGACATCGCTTTCTCGGCGGATGGCAGCTTCGCCTACGTCGCCGGAACGCCCGCAGGCTCCGTATCCGCCTACTCGACGTGTTCCCTGCCTAACGTTGCCAGTGTGGACCTCCAGGGCGTCGCGACCTCGAGCACACCGCTGAAACTCTTTCCGTCGCCGGTCCTTCCGCTACCTATCGTTCAGAAGGACCCTGTCAACTTGGTCCCCTACTTGTGGGCCACCCAGAACATCCTCGCGCTCGAACAACCGGATAATGCCAATCAAGGCACTTCGATTGAGTTGTTGACGGCGCAGTTCAGGCAGGATCCGATCCTGTACCAGAACCCGCTCCAGTTCACCTGCAATGTTCCAAAAGTGAGCCTCACCGCGGCTCCCCAGCCCATCGATTTGGGCCAGGGCAAATTCACTCCCATCTACTCCCAGCTGGTGAATGACGGCGCGCAGATGATCATCGTCGGCCAAGGCATCCCCGCCGTGCTTCTCTTCAACGTAAGCGACGGAACCACCCGCTCCGTCCCGCTTTCGGGATCGCCCGCATCCGGCTGCCCGCAATGTTCTGGCAGCAGCTTCCCGCTCTCTGCTTCCGCTTCCACGGACGGCAGCCAGGTCTACGTCGCCGCTTGCGATCAGTACCCGAACAACGATCAGACGAAACCCTGCTCCGCCGGCTCCGTGCACATCGTGAACACGTGTGGCGTCGTACCTTGCAACGCACCGCCCGCTCTCGCGGAAGGCGACTTCCAGCAGGTTCCTTACGTCAACATCAACGACGCCAACAACCCCAACATGTGCAATAACCAGGGTACAAATGCGCCGGTCTGCCTCCCCAACCTGGTAGCCATCAGGCCGCAGTGACGTAATAGAACTGGTTTCATCAATCGCCTTTAACCCAGAAGGCACATCCCTCAGGGGCTAAAGCCCGCGTGTTTATTGGATCTGGGCGGCACGGCTGAAGCCGTGCCCTTCCCAAAACCATTTATGAAACCATCTCTATAAGTCGAGGGTAGGAACTGCCTTGAGGATTTTGGCCAAGTGTGCTCCAAGAAGTGGTGCACAAGAGAACTGAGAACTGAGAACTGAGAACTGAGAACTGAGAACTGAGAACTGAGAACTGAGAACTGAGAACTGAGAACTGAGAACTGAGAACTGAGAACTGAGAACTGAGAACTGAGAACTGAGAACTGAGAACTGAGAACTGAGACTGAGAACTGAGAACTGAGAACTGAGAACTGAGACTGGAAGCTGACAGCTTCCTACGGCGCGACCTCTTTCCCCACACTATCCAGCACGCCGTTAATAAACTGCACCGACTCCGGCGTCGAAAACTTCCGCGCGATTTCGAGCGCCTCATTGATCACCACGGCCCGCGGCGTTGCCGGATACCCCAGAAACTCCGCCACCGCTCCCCGCAGCACATTCCGGTCGACCGTTGCCATCCGATCCATGCGCCAGTGCTGGGTGTGCTTCCCGATCAGCCCGTCGATCTCCGCCAGCCGGTCGCTCGCCACGCGAAACAGATCGTCGGCAAACCCGCGCACTTCTTCTTCGACGTTCGTCCGCTCCGCCCAGAACGTTTTCCGGACAAGTTCCGGCGTCTGCTTCCCCATATCGGCCTGAAACAGCATCTGCAGAACCAGTTCGCGGGATTTGCGGCGGGTACCCATGGAAGCTGTCAGCTGTCAGCTCTCAGCCGTCAGTAAAACCTTACGACAGACTGGAGGTGACAACAGTCTACAGGACGGCTGCATTGCGGAAGAATTGCCGGTCAGGAACGGGGTTTGCGTTTCCGAGAGGCTGGCGTTGCTTTGCCTTTCCTGTCACCTGGGACCTTCGGTTTGGAACCGGTTCTACTGACAGTTGACGGCTGAGAGCTGACAGCTCTCTTCAGATTCGCCATCTCCACCGCCGCGAGTGCCGCTTCGAATCCCTTGTTGCCCATCTTCAGCCCGGCACGATCGATCGCCTGCTCCAGCGTCTCGCAGGTCAGCACGGCAAACGCATGAGGCACTCCGGTCTCCTGCGCCGACTGCCCAATCCCCCGAGTTACCTCGTTCACAATTACGTCGTAGTGCGCCGTGTCGCCGCGCAGAAGACAGCCAACACAGATGACCGCGTCGTACTTCCCAGTTTCGGCCAGCGTGCGGGCGGCGGAGGGAATCTCAAACGACCCGGGAACCCGGATCACCGCGATGCGTTCGTTCTCCGCGCCGGTCCGGCGCAGGCCATCGAGGGCTCCCTGCAGCAGCCGTTCCGTGATGAAGGAGTTGAAGCGTGAGACCACAATGGCAAAGCGCTTTCCCGCCGCGTTCAGTTGCCCTTCCAGCGCGGCCGCAGCTACCTCGGGCCGGCCATGAATGGAGAGGACGATTTCCCCCGGCAGCTCCAGCGAAAAACTGCGCTCATGCGTCTTGGGATTGGCAGCATCGGCCAGCAGCTTAAACTTCCGCTGTTGAGCAATCTCAAAGACCACGTCCGGATTCGTGACTTCGATCACCAGCAGCCGGTTGACATCCTTCAAGCGCTCGCGCACTTCGGCCGGATATTCCTTGGCCAGCGAGTTGAGGCTCAGCAGCGCAAGCGGCGCTGAAAGCATCGCCGCCTTTCCGTCGGCCGCGACCGACTCGAATCCAATGGCCTGCAAAAACTCGGCAAGCACTCGCAAATCCTTAGGATCGCTAACGTACCGCCCGATATGGAGTGACTTCAGCATTGATCAACCTTCCGATTGGATTGTTCTATTGGTGGCTGGTGACTTTCAGATCACCCGATGGCCCGATCACCCAATGATTCACTTCCCTTTGAACACCGCCGGACGCTTTTCGAGGAACGCCGTCGTTCCCTCCTGTTTATCTTCGGTCGCACAGCAGACGCCAAACAAAGTCGCCTCGAGAAACAGCCCCTCGGCCAACGTCATCTCCATGCCTTTGTTGACCGCCTCCATAGCGTAGCGCACCGCCAGCGGAGCGTTGGCGACGATCTTGGCCGCAATCGCTTCCGCGCGCGGAACGAGCTCCGCCGCTGCGACCACCTCATTCACCAGCCCGATGCGATGCGCTTCCTGGGCAGTGATCATCTCTCCGGACAGGACCATCTGCATCGCCAGGCCCTTGCCCACCAACCGCGAAAGCCGCTGCGTCCCGCCATATCCCGGGATAATTCCCAGCCTCACCTCCGGCTGGCCGAGTTTGGCGTTGTCGCTGGCGAGGCGCATGGTGCAAGCGAGAGCGAGTTCGCATCCGCCGCCGAGCGCAAACCCATTCACGCAAGCAATCACCGGCTTGCCCAGGTTCTCGATCAGATCGAGCACCGACTGCCCACGATGCGTGTATTCCTTGCCCGAGACGGCGTCGTGCTTCGCCAGTTCGCTGATGTCGGCGCCCGCAACGAAAGCCTTTTCGCCGGAACCGGTCAAGATCGCCACGCGAATCGAGGCGTCGGATTGAATGTCGGTAAACGCCGCCCGCAGCTCTTCCATCGTGGCCATGTTGAGCGCGTTGAGTACCTTCGGCCGGTTGACGGTGACGTAGGCGATGGCGTTTTTCTTTTCGAGGAGAATGTTTTCGTAGGTCATAAATTACCTTCTTGGAGTCAACCGCTAAACAACAGCGCTGCTAAAGTCTTGTCATTCTGAGCGTAGCGAAGAACCTGCTTCTTGCCAGCGTCCAAGAGACCAGAACCTTCGCTTCGCTCAGGATGACAAATTAACAGCTGTCAGGCTCGTGCGATGGCCGGAATCAGAACTTCCCCGCCACCGGCTTCGCCGGGTCCGAATAATCATAAAACCCGCGCCCCGATTTCCGCCCATACCATCCCGCCATCACCATCCGCTTCAGCAGCGGAGGCGACGCGAACCGCCGCTCCTTGAACTCGTCATACATCACGTGCGTAATGTAGTAAGTCGTATCGAGCCCGACAAAATCGAGCAGCGTAAACGGACCCATCGGATAGCCGCAGCCCAGCTTCATCGCGTTGTCGATGTCTTCGATCGACCCCACGCCTTCTTCATACGCCCGGATCGCATCGAGCAGATACGGCACCAGCAGCCGGTTTACGATGAATCCCGTCTTGTCCGACGTGCGCACCGGAACCTTGCCCACCTTCTTCGCGAACTCGTAAGCCGCGTCGTACACGGCGGGCGCGGTGGCAATCGTCCTCACCACCTCCACCAGCTTCATCAGCGGCACGGGATTGAAAAAGTGCAGCCCGACGAATCTTTCCGGGCGCTTCGTCGCCGTCAAGAGTTCGGTCACCGAAATGGAAGAAGTATTCGAGGCGAAGATCGCGTCTTTCTTCACGATGCCATCGAGCGACGCATACATCTTCTTCTTTTCCTCGACGTTCTCGATGATGGCTTCGATGACGATGTCGCAGTCGGCCAGGTCCGCTTTGTTTGTGGTGCCTTTTAGCCGTGCGCGAATCTCGTCTTTCTGCTGCGGAGTGATTCCGCCCTTCTCAGGACCGCGCTCGGCGAATTTCCCGAGCGACTTCTCAATCCCGGCAAAGCCCTTGTCGAGATACTTCTGCTCGACTTCGAGCACGGTGACGTCGAATCCCGCCGTCGCGCAGACTTGCGCGATGCCGGAACCCATTAAGCCACAACCTAGAACGCCAACCTTCTTGATTTCCATAATTGCTTCCCCTGGTTAAGCAAGACTCTGTCATTCTGAGCGAAGCGAAGAACCCATGCACTCTGCCGGCGCCGCGCCGACGAAATGCATAGGTCCTTCGCTTCGCTCAGGATGACAAAGTAAATTTGTGCCCCTAAATTTGGCGGACACTTTACTGAAAGCTTTCCACCACCATAGCAATCCCTTGCCCACCGCCGATGCACGCCGTCGCCAGCCCATACTTCTTCTTCCGCCGCCGCAACTCATACAGCAGCGTGATCACCAGCCGCGTCCCGGTCGCACCCAGCGGATGCCCTAACGCAATCGCTCCGCCGTTCACGTTTACTTTTTCGCGATCAAGTCCCAATTCTTTTTCCACCGCCAGATACTGCGCCGCGAAGGCCTCGTTCACCTCAATCAAATCGATGTAATCCAAAGTGAGCCCCGCGCGCTGCAGCGCAATCTTGGTGGCCGGAACCGGACCGCGTCCCATCAACTTCGGCTCAACGCCCGCAATCCCCCAATTGATAATGCGTCCCAATGGACTCAAGCTCCTCTTCTGCGCCTGTTCCAGCGACATCACCACCACCGCCGCCCCGCCATCCACGATCCCGCTCGCATTCCCCGCAGTCACCGTGCCATTTTTCCCAAACGCAGGGCGCAGCTTCGCCAAGCCCTCGATCGTCGTCTGCGGACGCCGGTGATCGTCCTCTGTCAGCATTTCTCCCGTCGCCTCGCCCTTCGAATTCCGCAGCGGGACCGGCGTCAGCTCTTCCTGCAAGCGTCCGGCCTTGTACGCCGCATCGGCTGCCTGCTGCGAGCGCAGCGCGAATTCGTCCTGCGCCTGCCGCGTGATGCCCTGCTGCTCGCCATACAACTCCGCCGTATTCGCCATGTACAGTCCGCAATACGTGTCGAGCAGCGCCACCATCAACGAATCTTCGAGCTTCCCGCCCGGAGCCAGCGTGAACCCATCGCGTCCCCGAATCGAAAACGGCGCCTGCGACATCGACTCCATCCCGCCCGCCAGCACCACCTTCGCTTCTTCGGTCTGGATCATCTGCGCCGCGCTGACAATCGCTTGCATCCCCGACCCGCACAGTCGATTCACGGTCAGCGCCGGAGTCTCAATCGGCAATCCCGCCCGCAACGCTGCGTGCCGTGCTCCATAGAGCGCGTCGCCTGTAGTCTGCTGAGCGTTTCCGAACACGGCATGATCGAAGTCTCTGGCATCGACCCCCGCCCGCTCGATCGCAGCCTTCGCCGCCACCGCGCCCAGTTCCTGCGCCGTGTAATTCTTGATTTTTCCGCAGTAGCGTCCAAAGGGCGTGCGCGCCCCGCTGACAATGGCAATGTCTCCAGGTTTCAACATGAGTCCTGCTAGATAGATAAAGATGGCTGGCCTAAGCCAACCTGAGAGTTTAACAGTAGGGAAAGAAGCTTGTGTAGGACGGACACTCTTGTCCGCCGTTGTTGCTGTTGCTCTTGCTTTTGCTCTTGTGCGGTCCCGACAACCTGCCGCCCCGACTGTGTGGTTGCTGCCAGCTTTTCGCGGACAGGAGTGTCCGCGCCACCCAAACCTACGCCACCGCCGCCGAGGCTGCGAACTGCGCCGCCAGGCTGACAATCTTCCCCGGGCCCTGCGCCACCGCCAACTCCAGCGCGTGATCGGCTCGGTTGGCCACTTCGGTCACAATGTCCGCCGGATCGAAATGCTGCCGCATCACCGCTTGCGCCAGGCCGGCGCTGAAGTCGACTCCCACGTCCGTGCCCGGAAAACGCACTTCCCCGAGCAGACGCCGCAATTTCTCCACCGCCAGCAGCGCCTCTTTTTCGCCCGTGTCGCCGAGAACCAGTGCGACCGTTGTCGCTTCATAGCGAAACGCCAGATCGTTCGTCCGGATGTTCGCCGAAAACAGCTGCCCGATCTGTTCCATCACCGCCGTCACCGCCTGCTCGCCATGTTCCTTGATCAGCGTGCCGCGCCGTCCAAACTGCATCAGCAACACCGTGACTGCCGTCCCCTGCTGCAGCCCGCGCCGGGTTTCTGCCTGCAGAAGATCCAGATACGAAGCCCGCTTCAGCAGCCCCGATTTTTCGTCGGTCACCGAGAGATTCTTCACCAGCCGCCGCAGCCCGGCGTTGTTGAGCGCGATCAATACCTGGTCGCTCAACGTCCGGATCACCAGCACCTCGGAAGCCTGCCACACCCGGCCCGTGTTCTGGGTCAGGATCAGCACTCCGACCTGATCGTTGCCTTCGGTCAGCGGCAGCGCCAGCAGCGATTGGATCTGCAATTCCTCGACCGCGCTGCGAACGCCGATCAGCTCGGGAGCGTTTTTCGCATCGCCCACCGTCACCGTGCCTCGCGCCACCGCCAAGTCCTGCAGCGTTTCCACCAGGCTGACCAGCGACGCCGAACTCGCCGGAATCAGCCCCTCGGCGTGATATTCCTGCACGCTCGAGGGCGGCAGGCCCGGCTTGCGCAGGGCCGCAATACAACGCGCCGTCCGCCAGTTCGCGCCGATTTCGCTCGCCGCCGTCTTCAAAACACTTTCCGCGTTTCCCTGGTGGTAGAGCTTGCGCGTAATGTCCGCCACTCTCGCCAAACTGCTGACGTCGGCCGCCTCGCTCGCCGCCGCTGTCACCGCCGTCGCTGCCAGGTCGCTGCTCGCGGCAGGCGGCGCGGACGGCGGAGGCGGCGCCGACGGCGTTGCCGGCTTCGAATACTGCGGTTCGATGCCCGCCGCCATGTACAGCTTCTGCAAGTCGTGGTTACGCTCTTCCTCTCGCGGAAACAGTTCTTGTATGCGCTGCAAACGTTCGACGGCCTTCGAGCGCATCCCGTATTGCACCAGGATCTCGGCTTGCAGCATCAGGTCCTGAAGCGCGGCCGCTCCCAGGGTCGGCTCTTCGACTTTGGCCGCCTGCTCTTCTCTTTCTTTCTTCACCGTCGCGAACCGCGATGCGATTACGTTAAAGCGTTGATCGGCAATCTTGCCCCGCAGCGCTTCCAACCGTTTCTGATGTCCCGGCTCGTAGGGATCCACTTCCGCCGCCCGGTCCAGACACTCGGCCGCTTTCTCGTAATCCGGCTTCGCGCAACATAGGTCAAACAGCTTCAGCAGCGCATGCGCGTAATCCGTTTCGCGATTCGACGCGTTAAACAGCTCCGCCAGAAATTCCAGCATTTCGATCGACGGACGATGCGCTGCCAGCAATTCCTGCATCGTGGCGAGGAACGATCGCCGTTCCCCACGCCGCCGCTGAAAAACCTCCAGCTTCCGTGCCAGCGTCACTGCCTCCGTATCCAACTCGAAGTCGATCATCTTTCCGATCAGGCTCACCACCTCGTGCATGCGCGCCGGATTCTGCTCGAACATCTGCCAGATCAGCGGCTCGCACTCCACGCACCGATCCGCAGATAGCAGCGCCTCCGCATACAAGTCGCGCAGGTCCGGCGATTCGTCACCGGCATGGATGAGCGGCTCGAAAATAAAGATCGCCGCCCCCGCCTCGCCTTGCGCCAGCAGGCTCTTGCCATAAGCCACCGCAATTTTCGAATTCGTCGGATTCTCGGTGTAGGCTCGCTCGAAAAACGGATTGGCCTTTGCCCCCGAGCTTTGCGCCATTTCCGCCAATTGCAAGAAGGACTGCGACGCCATCGCATGCTCGCCCAGTTCCGACGACAATTCCGCCATCCGCACATGATTGGCCTGCGACGGCTCGAGACTCAAAATCCGCTGCAGCACCAGCAACCCCTCTTCTCTTCGTCCCTGGCGCTGCAAGTCTTCGAGCGCGTTTTCATAGGTCCCGATCGCCAGCTTTTTGTTCGATTGCTCGAGCAGTTGCCCAAAGCGCACTTTCTGATCCCAGTTTGGGTTGGCATACCGCGCCAGCTTCTTGTAGGTCAGGCTCGCCCGGGTCGCGTCCGCGGCCGCCACCTGCCGTTCAAACAACTCTCCCAGCAGCCGCACCGCCTGCGCCCCTCGATTTAAGGAGAGACACAGGTCCGCCGCGACCTGCCGCACATTGTCATTTTGCGGATCGCCTTCCAGAATTTGCAGATATTCCGCCAGCGCGTCGGCCGTCTTGCCCTTTTGCAACAGCTTCTCCGCCTTTTCCACGCGGCGGGCGACTTCGAGGCGATTTGGATTTTCCGGCATGGATGGTGACGGTCTTCGGACAGAGAGTTCCGTCTTGATTCTAGGATTCACCCTCTGCACCAGCAACGCGGTTACCCCTCTCCGCGATTACGAAAGTCACGCGCTCGCCTCACATCCCGCCGCCCTGAAGGGTCGAGCCACCCCACTGCACGCCCGCCTGCCCACTCCCCGCCGTAGGGAGTCGTGATCGGAATGGGTCTCGTCAAAAGCCTCCCAACCCAGGAAAAACGTTGCCCTTGGCCCCCGATTCATAGGTTCGATTTGTATTGATAATTCTCTCTATTTTGATATGCTCTACCCGTTTCGGGACCCATCTGAACGGCGGGACGTACCCGGACTTCCCTACCTGTGCGACTCCCCGTCGCGACTAGTTCCTGGCCGTTCTATTCCCCCGAAACGAAGGAGTAATCTGTGACTTCCACACAAAAGTTCCGCGTAATTACAGGCAGTGAACGTCAGCCAGTCCGTGGTGCGCGCCTGATCCACAACACGCACCCGGACCAAACCATCGAGATCTCCCTGCGCCTTCGCCCAAAATCGGAGGCCAAGCACAAAGAATTAAGGATCGTGCTCGAAAAGCCGGGCTTCAAGCACATGTCGCGCACCGAGTTCGAGAATGCCCACAGCGCCAGTCCTGCCGATCTCAACCAGATCAAGAAGTTTGCCCAGGAATACGGGCTGCAGGTCCACGAAACCGGCACCGAGCTCGCGCGCCGAACCGTAATGTTGTCGGGAACGGCAAGCAATCTGCAAAAAGCCTTCAACGTGCAACTCAAAGAGTACAGCCACCCCAAGGGCAATTTCCGCGGCCGTGTCGGCGCCATCAGCGTGCCCACCGACTATGCGGACATCGTCACCGGAGTGTTTGGACTCGACAACCGGCCCCAGGCAGAACCGCATTTCCGGCGTTTGCCGCAGCCAGCCGCCGGACTGAAGGCTCACACCGCCACCGCCTCGCATGATCCCAACGATGTGGCTCAGATCTACGACTACCCGCCCGGAGACGGAACTGGCCAATGTATCGGGATCATTGAGTTAGGCGGAGGCTTTCAGCTCGATGACCTGAGCAACTATTTCCGCTCGCTCAATATCAAGCCCCCGCAAGTCATCTCCGTCTCGGTCGACGGAGGCACCAATAGCCCCAGCACTCCAGACAGCGCGGACGGCGAAGTGATGCTCGACATCGAGGTGGCGGGCGCGATTGCTCCATCGGCGAAGATTGTCGTCTATTTTGCCCCGAACACCGACCGGGGGTTTCTTGACGCCATCACCACCGCCGTGCACGACAGCACCAATCAGCCTTCGGTCATTTCCATAAGCTGGGGCGGTCCCGAGTCGCAATGGACGCCTCAGGCCCTCACCAACTTCGACGAGGCCTTTCAAGCGGCCGCAGCCATGGGTGTAACCGTCTGCGTCGCCTCCGGTGACAATGGTTCTTCCGACGGGGTCAACGACGGCAACAACCACGTTGATTTTCCGGCTTCCAGTTCGTTCGCGCTCGGCTGTGGCGGCACCACGCTGCAAGCCTCGAATGGACAAATTGTCAACGAAACTGTCTGGGATAACCTACCGGCAGGAGGAGGAGCAACCGGCGGCGGAGTCAGCGATGCGTTTCCGCTTCCCACCTGGCAGAATGGCTTCGGGGTTCCGGCGCCCACGGTTCAGGGTGGCGGACGAGGCGTGCCCGATGTCTCCGGCGATGCTGACCCTGCCACCGGATATAACATTCTCGTCGACGGACAGAATCTCGTCTTCGGCGGCACCAGTGCGGTTGCGCCTCTGTGGGCCGCTCTCGTGGCTCGAATCAATCAGCAGCTCGGGAAACCAGTGGGTTTCCTGAACCCGCAAATCTACGCCCAAGCCGTTGAAGCCTCCGGCTTCCACGACATCACCGACGGCAACAACGGCGCCTTTAGCGCCGGTCCGGGATGGGATCCATGCACCGGACTTGGCAGTCCCGATGGCGCCCGCCTATTGGGAGCGCTTACCGGCCAACCTGCTGCACAAGCAGCTACAGGCGAGCGCTCTACCAGAACTCGGAAACCCGCAGCGTAACCGCACCGGTGGGGACGAGCCCTCACTCGCCCCCACCAATTCGCCGAAGCCCGGACGACTTGGTAGAGACGAGGCTTGCCTCGTCTCTTGCTGTTAGTAAGTGTTACTTCCGTAAGCCAATCCTGCCTGTTTCCCCGTGTTCTTTCTGAATTCTCTTTCTATCCTCCTATCAGAGCATTCGAGGCAATCCAGGAAGCACCGTGACCGTCTGCCTTTCCCTATTCATCCCGATCAACCAACTCACGGTTCTTTCGTGTGTGGCGATAGCCGGCGGGCTGTATTTCTTCTTTACCGGATTTCGCCTGCTAGCCCGCAAGCGCTTGTTGCTGAGCACTCCCGCATCCAAGATTCGCAGCGCCGCCCTGGGACTGGTCGAGGTCAACGGCGTGGTGACCGGTCCCAACACGATTCCGGCGCCCATCACCGGCCAGCCCTGCTTTCTCTACCACACCACCGTCTGGCAGCAGCGCAGGAACAAGAAAGATGAATGGGAGAAAGTTGCCGACGAAACTCTGCATCTGCCCTTCTTCATTGACGACTCGACCGGCCAGTTGCTCATCGAGCCTCTCGGCGCCGATCTCGATCTGCACCGCGATTTTCGCGAAGAATTTGGCTCGTCGTTTTTCTTCTCGCAAGATGAAGTTCCGCCGTGCGTGAGTGTATTTCTCTCACGCCACGGAATTGTTCCGGCCCGCCGCCTGCGCATCGAAGAACGGACCATCAAACCCGAGGACTCGCTTTTCGTTGCGGGAACGCTCACGGAAAATCCGGGCGTGCAGGTGCGGCCATTTTCCCCGCTTAGTGATTCCACGCGCGAGCCCGCTTCCAAAACTTTGGCGGAGCCGCTTCCTGCTCCGCAGGTCATCAAACTCTCGGGAGGCGCCGCTCCATCCAGCACTCGGGAAATGAGCCAGCAGACAAAGATCGCGGCCGCGCTCACTCGCGCCGGCATCACTAAACCAGAAGCGTGGTCCGCCGCCGGGGTTCCGTACCAGACTGTGGCGGTCGAAGAAGACGCGCCGCCGCCCACGCCCGTCTCCGCCGACACCGAAGCGCGTCCGAATGGAATGAGGCCAAATGGAGCACGTCCAAACGAAGACCAGGCCAAGCCCTCCAACTTCAATCTCACTCCGCCGGTCGTCTTGATGAAAGGCGCGAACAATCCCACGTTCGTCATCTCGTTCCGCAGTCAGAAGGAATTCGTCAGTACGCTGGCCTGGAAATCCGCCGCCATGATCTGGGGAGGCGCCGCCATCGCCCTGCTCGGCCTCTACACGCTGTGGGCGCAACTGGAGATGAACTGGCTGTAGGGACTCAGGGTTACCTCGTTCTTCGTCAATTTTCAGTCAGATTTGTCATCCTGAGCGAAGCGAAGGACCTGCTTTCTTTTCATCCCACAAGACAGCGGGTCCTTCGCTTCGCTCAGGATGACAAAATTAGAAGGAGTTGAAAGAGAGAGTTGGCTCGGCCAGTAGCTAACTGCGCAACTCCAACGGCGGACCGCTAATTTAGAATGTCCCTTGTGAGTGAACCCGTCCGGATCGGAATTCTTGGCGATTTCAATCCCGAATTCCGTTCCCATCACGCCACCAACGATGCGCTGCAGCACGCGGCCCGGAAGCTCCAACTCCAGGTGGAATCCGAGTGGCTTCCAACGCCCTCGCTCGTCGAACCGGGCGCCGACGCCACGCTCGATTCCTTCGACGGCTTGTGGGCCTCGCCGGGCAGTCCCTTCAAGAGTTTCGACGGTATGCTCAAGGGCATCGAGTTCGCCCGCGTCCACGACCGGCCCTTCCTGGGCACCTGCGCAGGCTTTCAATACGCGCTGATCGAGTGCGCCCGCAACGTGCTCGGCGTCCTCGATGCCACGACTGCTGAGGAAGATCCGAACGCCAAGAACATCGTCATCTATCCCGTGGCCTGCGCCGTTCCCAACCGCGATCCGAAGGCGCCCAAGCTCTCGGGAAAGATTAATGAGATCCGCCTTCGTCCCGGCTCCTACCTTGCGGCGTTTTATGGAAAAGAAACGATCGAGGAAGAATTCTTCTGCAACTACGAATTGAATCCCGAGTTTGAATGGATGGCCATGGAAGCGGGCTTTCCGGTCGTAGCCCGCGGCTCCAACGAGGAATGCCGGGCCATCGAATCTCCCGCACACTTGTTCTTTGTCGCGACTTTGTTCCAACCGCAACTGTCGTCCACCGAGGCGAAACCGCATCCGCTGGTCACGGCCTTCGTCCAGCATGTCGCCGACTTCCACCGCAAACGGCTCGACGACTCGATTCTCGCCTGACGGTGCGCACACCCTTATAAGTAAAGCCTGCCCCCTTGACCACACCCTCCCACCTGTCGTAGCCTCGCCTGCGAAATCCGAGCACCCAGCGTTCGCACATCAAGGAGGCTGCACATGGCTTTTCTCGCCGCTCTTTGGCTACCGATCCTGCTGTCGGCGGTCATCGTCTTTGTCGCCAGTTTCATCATGCACATGGTGCTGCCCTATCATCGCAACGACTACAGCCCACTCCCCGACGAGGATAAGATCCTCGCCGCCCTGCGCTCCGTCGCCCTCAAGCGGGGCCTCTACATATTCCCCTTCTGCACCCACAAGGACATGAAGTCGCCCGCCATGATTGAAAAGCAAAAGCAGGGGCCGGTCGGGTTCCTGACCATCTTTCCCAGCGGCCCGCCTGCCATGCCGAAGTTCCTGGTCCAGTGGTTCGTGTATTGCCTCCTGATCGGATTCTTCGTCGCCTATCTTGCCGCACACACGGTTGCGCCCGGCACAAACTATCTGGCCGTATTTCGCGTGGTCGGAACCGCCGCGTTCCTCGCCTACGGCCTCGGACACCTGAGTAACGGCATTTGGAAGGGGCAGACGTGGTCGGTGACCATCAAGGAAGTTATCGACGGACTCATCTACGGTTGCTGACCGGCAGGCACCTTCGGCTGGCTTTGGCCGCGGTAAGGCCTATACGCCCGCGCCGGAACCAAGAAAGCTATAGAGCAGCACCGCCAGCACGATCAGCGTGAAGGCTACGTACATGCGATCGCGTTCGATGGCGAATCCCACGATGGAGAAGACAACGCGGGCGATGGGAGTGGCGATGAGGAGGAGCAATCCGAGTTGGATTAAGCTGCGGCCGCGCTCGTGAACGATGCTGTGCAAGATTCCAGAGATGCTGCGGAGGTCGGAGGGTTCCCCGCGAAAGACACGGTAATTGGCGGGTTCGTGCGCGTGGCGCGCGAGGTAGATGCCCGCTCCGCAGAGAACAACCGCCGCCGAGAGCAGCACTCCGGTGCGCAGCAGGTTGCCGAGGATAACCTCAATACGGCGATCTCTCCAAGGTTGGGGCTGGAACGAATGGGGTCGCACGGTCGTATGGGCTGCAGGCATCAGATTTTCCCCCAGAATCCCTTGTAGAGCATCTGCAAACCCAGCACCAGAATCACTCCGGCGAAGACCATGCGGAGCGATTGGGTTTCGGCTTTCACCAGGATATGGCTGCCGAGTAACGAGCCGGCCAGAACTCCTAACATGACGGGCATGGCTAAACCAGGATCGACGTATCCGCGGCTCAAATAGACACCGGCGCTGGCAGCTGCCGTCACTCCGATCATGAAGTTGCTGGTGGTGGTGGAAACTTTGAAAGGAATCCGCATGGCCTGATCCATGGCCAGTACTTTGACCGCTCCCGAGCCGATGCCGAGCAATCCGGAGATCGCGCCCGCACCGAACATGAGGCTGAATCCGGTGGGCACGTTCTGGACATTGTAAAAGCGCAGACCTTCCTCGTCGGGGAAACTGCCGTTCATCCGCAGACGGGTAGCGAGTCGATCGGGTGGCAGGCTGCGCTGGGCGCGCGGGCGTGGCTTGCGGGAAACAAACGCCGAGTAGATCATGACCACGCCGAAGATGATCGCCAGGGCGCTGGTCGGAATGCGCGTGGCCAGGAAGGCTCCGAGCAGCGCACCGAAGGTGGTGGCAATCTCCAAAAACATGCCGATGCGAATGTTGGAGAATCCTTCTTTCACATACGAGGCGGCGGCGCCGGAGGAAGTCGCGATTACCGAGACCAGCGACGCTCCGATGGCGTAGCGGATATCCACGTGAAACAACGCAGTGAGCAGGGGCACGAGAACAACGCCGCCACCCAGGCCGGTGAGCGATCCGAGAAGTCCCGCAACAAAGGAAACGGCCGCGACGATGGCCGTGAATTCCAGGATGGTCATTGAATATCTCATAGGTTAACATTTCTTCTCCTCCAGAACACCGGAATGCCATCGCTGGTGAGAGGCGAAATCTATGAAAACGACAAAGGGGCTGGTGCTGACGACCATCCTTGCGGCGATGTTCGTGGCAGCGCCGGTAAGCGCAACTTGGGGCGTGTCTTGGGCCGAGTCCGGACAGCAACCGGCGCCGGCTCCGGTGACGCCCGCGGCCACGGCGGCGGGGAGCAGTGCCTCCTCTCCCCAGAGTTCGTATTCGTTAGAAGTAAGCGGGTCGAAGCAATGGGTGGATACGAACATCGACTTGCGCGCCGGCGAGAAGTTACAGATGACGGCGGAGGGGACGGTCACGTATGCCGACGCCAAGAAGAACCATTTTGGCCCGGCGGGAATTACGCGCAGTTTCGCCGACGTAATTCATCAATACGCGGTGCCGAACGGGGCTCACGGAGAGTTGATTGGTCGACTCGGGTCCGGCGATGCAGCGGGGGCGTTTGAGATAGGAGCGAGCACCACCTATACCGCTCCGGTGGCGGGACGGCTGTTTCTGGGAATCAACCAAAGCCTCCGGGATGCGGAGGGAGCAACGGGAAGTTTCCAGGTGAAGATCGAAGTGTTGAATCCGGGTTTGAGCGCGGCGGATGCGGCGGTGGCAGGCGGCCCGGCGGAAACGGCAATGCCGGCTATTACCTCGGCGCTGCTGGAGTCGATTCCCCGGCGGATTACCGATCAGAACCACAGCCCGGGCGACATGGTCAACATCCTGATCGTTGGGACGGAAGATGAAATGGTGAAAGCGTTCACCACCGCCGCGTGGGTGAAGGTGGATAAATCGGTGGAGAGCACGGTCATGTCAGGGCTGATGGCCACGTTCGAGAAGAAGGACTATCTGACCATGCCGATGAGCACGCTGTATTTATTCGATCGGCCGCAGGATTATGGGTTTGCTCATGCGGAGCCGGTGCGAGTGATTATGTCGCGCAATCATCTGCGGGTGTGGAAGTCGCCGTATCAGGTTAGTGGCCGGCCGCTGTGGTGCGTGGCGGCGACGCACGATATCGGATTCGAGCGCGATCAGCGAAATAATGGGGTGACGCACAAGATCGATCCGGCGATTGACGGCGAGCGCGAGTTTGTGAACCAGACGCTCTCCGGGACGGGGCTGGTGTCAGCGCGGGGGCACGTGGTTCCGGCGCATCCGCTGATTACGGCGAAGACGGCGACGGGCGGAGAGTTTCACTCCGACGGACGGGTTCTGGTGCTGGTGTTGAAGGGCGGTGACGCGGGAAGTCACTAGATGTACAGCGGACCGCGGGAGGTTCGGGAAGGACGCTGCTTTCCAGCGTACTGAAACACAGGGGTATAGACGGGGATTGTCCCGTCCCGGACTGCCCTACTGGTTTACCCACACGACGCGGGACTTCTTCAACTGGGCGTGCTGCTGCCTGAGTTCGCGGGCAATGGCGCCCAGGGAAACCGCCTCCACCGCCGGCGCTTGTTGCGGGAAATCCGAAGCCAGCCTTTCTCCCTGCGCGGAGTGGAAACTCGAGCCGCCGAGGATGTTCTGTTCGCGACCCATGGGTGCATACGATGCATGGGCCGGATGACTCGGGGACTCGTAGATTTGCGGTTGGCTACTGATGCTACCGATGGCCCCGCCATATTGCGCAAAGGCCGCGGAGGTGCAAAGTAGGCAGAACAGGAACAAAGTCTTTTTCATCGCAGCGTCTCCCAATTCCAATTCGGAAGAAACCGAGGGACCGTCCGCCTGAACCCGCGGACCTTGGCTCCTCCAGCCTGCATAAGAGCAAGCCCGGTACCAAACTTCACCAGTGCGAAATGGCGGCTTACCGGCCGGTTGGCGCGGGTTAGGCAATTGTTTGCACAATTGTGGAGAGCGCCTAGATTCACCACCACCCGCTAGTTGGGCTAAAAAGAGAGTACAATCCTCAGCGTCCGCGGCAGCAAGGCGCCGGACTGAAAGGAAGAGAAGACACCATGCCCTCTCACAAACCTGCGAAGCAAATTCTTGCCTTGATCGTCTTTGCCCTGGTCGTCGGCGCTTTTGCGTGGGGCCAACAATTCGCAATCCAGAGAGCGGATTACGGCCACGCGCATCTTCGAGTTGACGTAACTCAGCGACTTCGCGAGCTGGCGCGCAGCAACACCACGTTTCGCATGGGAAACAGCACCTTCGGAGTCGATCCCGCTCCGGGCATGGTGAAGACTCTGCGGATCTTCGCAACCGGGCCCCGGGGCGCCAGCCGCACTTTTGAATATCGCGAAGGCAGCGTGGTGGACGGCTCACAGTTTACGGGCTGGGGTGGCGGCAACTGGGGTAACAACGACACAGTACCAGATTTTGGGCGCCTGGTACGGGACCGCGCACAGAAACGTGGATGTCACCCAACGCCTGCGGGACCTGGCGAAGAGCAACACGTTCTTCCGCATGGGGAACAGCACCTTCGGAGTCGATCCGGCGCACGGTGTAGTCAAGACGTTGCGGATTTGGGCTCGCGGCCCACGCGGCGATGAGAAGCAGTTCGACTACCGCGAAGGCAGTGTGGTAGACGGCTCACTGTTCACCGGGTGGGGCGGCGGAAATTGGGGAGGCGGCGGTTGGAATGGCGGATGGAACGGAAGCATTCGTCCACCCGTGACGCAACCGGTGCGTCCTCCTGTGGGCGGCATCGGCCAGCTCAACATCGTAAGGGCAACGTATGGCGTCCCTGGACGGAGCCAGGATGTTGCCGGGCGGCTGCAATCGATGGTGCAGAATGGACGCCTGAACACGGCTGTCAACCGATCGACGATGGGGACCGATCCCGCGCCAGGCGTGCTTAAGACTCTCCGGGTTACCTACTCGATCGGCAGGGGACAGCAGCAGCAGGTCACGATACCTGACAACGGTCAACTCAATATTCCGTAATCGCCCCGTGGCCGAAGGACGATTTGTATCCGGGTAGGTCTTTAGACATACCGAAAGTGCCCATTCATGAGCGCGCCTTTAGGCGCTGGTCTGGGGCAGCGGAGTTTCGCCACAGACAGCTTAATTACAATCGGGAGCAGACATGCAAACGCGAACCGCAGTACGAGTCTCTCTGATCCTGCTGGCCACCATGGCAGCGATGGCAACAGCGGCGTCCGGTGCGGACTACAAGGTCATTAAAACGTGGAAACTGGGCGGCGATGGCGGCTGGGATTACCTGACCGCGGACAGCGATGGCCACCGCTTGTTCATCGCCCGAGCGACGCGGGTGATGGTCATCGATACCGAGTCCGGCAAGCAGATAGGCGAGATTCCGGAGACGGCCGGCGTGCATGGAGTGGCGCTGGTTCCGGAAATCGGCCGCGGATTTACCAGCAACGGCCGCGAAGATACGGTCAGCGTGTTCGATCTGAAATCGCTGGCGGTGGAAAAGAAGATCAAGGTGGGCAGCGGGCCCGACGCGATTCTCTATGACCCGTTCTCCAAGCGCGTGTTTACTTTTAATGGAAAAGGTCACGACACCACTGCTCTCGACGCCTCCAAGGGCGAGGTCGTGGGCAAGATCGAACTGGGCGGCAAGCCGGAATTTGCCGCGACCGACGCCAAGGGCACGGTGTTCGTGAATATTGAAGACACTTCGGAGTTGGTCGCCTTCGATCCGCAAAAGCTGGCGGTGAAGTCGCGCTGGAAGCTGGCGGACTGCGAAGAGCCGACCGGCCTCGCCATCGACGGGAAGAACCGGCGCCTGTTTGCCGGCTGCGGCGGCAATAAGAAGATGGTGGTGGTGGATGCGGACACCGGAAAAATAGTGGCGAGTCTCGCCATCGGAGACGGATGCGACGCCACCGCATTCGATGCCGATCGGGGCCTGGCGTTTGCGTCCGCGGGAGACGGCACGATCACGGTAATTAGAGAAAACGGCGCCGACAAGTTCAGTGTGGCCCAGACGGTGTCGACCCAAAAGGGAGCGCGTACCATGGCGGTGGACACCAAGACGCACCAGCTCTTCACCGTAACCGCGAACGTGACCGGCACCCGGCAGGACAGAAAAATCGAGCCCGATTCGTTCGTGGTGCTGGTGGTGGAAGCAGCGCACTAGACCGCGAACAAGCTCGAGAGAAGACCGGCTTCGTATCAGGGCATCGCTTCAGCAATGCCGAAGCTCTTGCGACCTGACGCAGCTTAAGGGCTGCGAGGACAATCGGACACCCCTTTAGTAACCACCCTCTTCATAACCCTTTAACAGTTCACCATTTACAATGTGAGTAGATCGATGAATTGTGGGGTATTACAAGTGGATAGCGTTACGAGAACTCGGGAACGACAGAAACTGATGTTGGGATTGCTGGAAAGAAAAATACGCCTGCGTGCGCGCCAGCTTTACGAGGAGCGCGGACAAGTCGAAGGACAAGATCTTGAGGACTGGGTGAGAGCCGAGTCGGAAGTCATGAAATCGAGCATCCTTGCGCCGCTCTGGAACAAGCGCCAGGAGCAGGAATCAGAGGAAGCATAGAGTCGCCTTCTTCGATCCGTCCGCCTCCGGACGGCGAATCTAAAATTCTTGAAGCAAGCTGGAAATCCGCAACACGAATAACGCCGACGACAGGCTGAGCACTGGACCGGCGATGCTGAAAAGCGCTCGGCCCACGGTTTCCGGAGAACCCCCGAAATACGCGTCCAGCACAAACACCATGACGCAGGTCGCGCCGACGGCAATGAGCCACGACTTTGGAAGGCGCCTCAGGTTGGGGATGGCGGTGGGCAACAGCCACAAAAAGATGTACCAGAGATTTCGATCGTGAAGCGAAGGAGCAAGGTAGGAGCCGCCGCCGCGATGAAGGTCGAGGCCAAACTGCAGCGGACTTACAAACCTGCCGGTGATCGACCATTGCAAAGCGATCATCGCGGCAAAACTTAGGGCCCAGCTGGTCACGATCCAGGCGGCATCCGGTAAGAAACGATTTCGAGTGCGATTGCCTTCATCCTTATCATTATCATTGCGATCGCGCCAGGTTGAGAACCACCACGCCGACGTAAGCACGATGCTGAACGGGATAAACGTTTCTTTCGTCAGCGCTCCCAGCACGGCGATCACGGGCAAGGCCCAGAGCTCAAACTCCGATAAGCTCCAGAGCAATGCCAGCAGGAAGAAGCCTTCGCCAGCGTCTACCAACCCAACCAAACGAAGATTCGGAACGGCAAAGTTGACCAGGTAAAGCAAGGCGCCAACCAGCCCGACGGCGGAACTGCCCAACTTACGGTTCCCGAGAATCACGATGAGAACGGCGGTCCCGGCAACAAACAGAGAATCGGCAGCCAGAAGTCCGAACATCACCGGGTCCCAACTGCAAGAGGAAGATCGTCCTCGTACGAGCCAGTAAAAAGGCCTGGCGAGCCACGGAACCAGCACGCGAAAGCGGCGGAAGCGCATGTCTTCGGCATCAAGGCCAGCCGTTCCTGTCACCAGCGCTGCGTAGGTTTTCACGTCGGAGAGCCCCGGCGTCTGGCGCGGGTCGAATCGGTTTAAGATGGGATAGCCCAAGCCGCCCGCGATCAGAAAGAAAATGCAAAACAGCAGCGCGATTCTAGCGGCCGCGATCTTCGTCCGGTTGTCATGCACGCTGGTCATTGCGTATTCAAGGCGTACTTGGCGAAGGTAGCGTCCAGCAGTATGACAGAAGTTCGACATTGCAACTCAAATCCCTCGGTCACGTTCGCCCCGCCAAACTTGGCCTTTGCGCCACAAATCTGTTAGCTTTCAGCCACCGCGCGTGACAGAATTTCTTGCGGCAATCTTTTTGAGGATCGACTTTGGAGGATCGACTTGAAATCTAAGCAATTGTGGTTGGGTCTGTTTTTGTCTGCAATGTTTGTGGTGTCGATGCAAGCGCAACAACCGTCGCCAGCGGACGAAGCGACGCGCAAGCTGGCAGTCGACATTTTCAAACAGTTGATCGAAATCAACACAACGGACTCGGTGGGCAGCGTAACCGCGGCTGCGGAAGCCATGGCCAAGCGCTTTCGCGACGCCGGATTCCCCGAGAGCGACATCCAGGTGCTGGGCCCGAATACGAATGACCGCAAGAAGAACGTGGTGGTCCGCCTGCATGGATCGGGCAAGCATAAGCCAGTCCTGCTGATCGGCCATCTCGACGTGGTGGAAGCGCGGCGCGAGGATTGGACGATGGACCCATTCCAGTTCATCGAGAAGGACGGCTATTACTACGGCCGCGGATCGAGCGACATGAAAGATGGCGACGCCATTATGTCGGCCACGCTGATCCGCATGAAGAAAGAAGGATACGTGCCGAGCCGCGACATCATTCTCGCCCTGACCGCCGACGAGGAAGGCGGCACCTCGAATGGAGTCGACTGGCTCCTCAAGAATCATCGCGAACCTAATCGACGCCGAGTTCGTGCTGAACCACGATGGCGGCGGCGTGCTCGCCGATCACGGCAAGCCACTGATCATGGAGGTCGATGCCACGGAAAAGTTATACGGCGACTTTGTGCTGACGGCGACCAATCCCGGCGGCCACAGCTCGCTGCCCAGGCCCGAGAACGCGATCTATGAATTAGCCGACGCCCTGACGCGGATTGCCCACTACCAGTTTCCCGTTCGAGTTGAACAACATCACGCGCGCCTATTACGAGCGCCAGGTGCCGATCGCCACGGGCCAGCGGGCAGCCGATCTGAAGGCGATGCTGAAGACTCCCCCCGACATGGACGCGGTAGCGCGTTTGTCAAAAGACCCGATGGACAACTCGACCATGCACACCACCTGCGTGGCGACGCGCCTAAGCGGAGGCCACGCCAACAACGCCCTGCCGCAAATGGCCCAGGCCAACATCAACTGCCGCATCCTGCCCGGACACACGTTGGAAGAGACCCGGTTGGCACTCGAGAAAGTCGTGGCCGATCCCAGAGTGAAAGTGCAGTTCCGCGAGAACGACAATCAGCTGCTCGATCACGGCTCCGATCGCCACAGTTATGTGCCCGCAGCTCCGCGGAAAGAAGTGTTCGATGCGCTGGACAAGGTTGCGGCCAAGATGTGGCCCGGGATTCCCGTACTTCCGGATATGAGCACCGGCGCATCGGATGGCGTCTATACGAATGCCGCGGGCATGCCGACTTATTGCGTGTCCGGCGAACAGTATGACAAGGACGATATCCGGGCGCACGGAAAAGACGAGCGGACCGAAGTTGAGGCTTTTCTCCGCGGCGTCGATTTCTATTACCTGTTTCTGAAGGGCGTTACGGCGGAGTAGGAAAGCCCCATGCCGCGAAAAAACATCCTCTCCCTCTTGCAAGGCGGAGATCGGCGGATGATTGGCCGCTCTGACCAGGTAGCGGAGATGGTGGGCAAGGCGCCGAAGCTTTTCGCTGGGCTGATTGCCGGTTTGTGGTCGGATGACCCTCTGGTGCGAATGCGGGCGGCGGACGCGGCCGAGAAGGTCACACGGAAGAACCGCGAGCTGCTCCAGCCCTACAAGGGAGAACTGCTCGGTTTGATGGCTGAGACCGAGCAGCAGGAACTGCGATGGCATCTCGCAGCGATGGTTCCGAGACTGCTGCTCGACACCAAGCAACGAAATCTCGCGACTTCTTTGCTGGTCGGATATCTGGAGGACCGCAGTTCTATTGTCAAGACATGCGCTCTTCAGGGGCTGGCTGACTTGGCGCAAGACGATCCGAGTATTCGACCCGGAGTGATTGAGATTCTGCGCCAGGCTACGCGAACGGGTACGGCGGCGATGAAAGCGCGCGGGCGGAAGTTGCTGGTTCGGCTGGAAGGTTGAGGGCTCGGCGATCGGGGCGCAAGGCCGGCACCCGGCCAGAACAAAGATCCCAGGACAAACGATCTATGAATATCCAGGTTCTCAACGTTCCTTACGACTCAGGTCAATACCGGGCCAGGATGGGATGCGGGCCTGACCGCTTGTTCGAGTTCGGACTGAAACCGCTACTAACCCGCTTGGGCCACAAATTCGTCAGGGAAGAAATCAGGGATCCCGACTCGCACCTGGCAGAGATCAAAACGGCATTTGCGCTCTGCCGCACGGTGGCGGACCGAGTTCGCGCTGGCAAACGGGAAGGCGATTTCCCCATCGTGCTGTCGGGCAACTGCAACATCGCGGTCGGAACTGTGAGCGGGTGCGGGTGTCAGAATACGGGCGTGGTCTGGTTTGACGCCCATGGCGAATCCACGACGCCCGACACAACCACGTCAGGTTTCTTGGATGGCATGGGGATCAGCATCCTCACCGGCCAATGCTGGACCACGTTGGCGCGTACCATTCCCGGCTTCGATCCAGTTCCCGGAGGGCACATACTGCTGGTGGGAGCCCGCGATCTGGAGCCCGACGAGGTCACGCTCCTGGACCGGACAGGGGTTACCCGCGTTTCCGGGACCGAGCACCTCGGATCGCTACTCGCATCATTGGCACGCCAGGTCGACGGGGTCTATCTGCATATCGATTTGGACGTGCTGGATCCAACCGAAGCGATTGCGAACCAGTGGGCGCCACCGGGCGGATTGACGGTCGAATCCATAAAGGAAGCGGTGAAAACCATCCAAGCGCACACGAGAATCAAGGCCCTCGGCATCGCTGCGTACGATCCCGAAGCGGACCGCGATGGACGAGCGCTGGCCGCGGCCTCCTCGATAACGGAGTTTTTGCTCGGCACCGCAAACTAGCCCATGGTCAGGAGGTTCTCTCCCACCTGGATCTGTTGAACCACATTAAAAGTGTCCCCCTGCGACCACATTAAAAGTGTCCCCTTTTAGAGTTCCTTCGGCGAGGAGGAACGAAGATTGGGGAGAACGGGATTGAGCAGGAGAGAGTTGAGTCGGGTCGAGGTGATGAGCCGGGTGAAGGCGCGGAGTTTGCGCTTGCGCGAAGCGGCGGAGTTGTTGGAGTTGAGTTATCGGCAGAGCAAGCGGATCTGGGCGCGGTATCGGGCGGGAGGAGCGAAAGCGTTGCAGCATGGGAACTGCGGGCGAGTGTCGAACCGGGCCTACCCAGCGAAGTTCCGAGCGGCGGTGCTGCAACAGGTGCAAGCCCGCTACGAGGATTTCGGGCCGACGTTGGCGGCCGAGCACTTGGCCAGCGATGACGGACTCGAAGTGCAGGCCGAGACGCTGCGGCGGTGGCGGAAAGAGGCGGGGCTGTGGCCGAGACAGCGGCGGCGGAAACCGTATCGGCAGCGGCGAGAAGCGAAGGCGCACTTTGGCGAGTTAGTGCAGTTGGACGGCAGCTTTCATGAGTGGCTGGAAGAGCGCGGGCCCCGCGGCTGTCTGATGCACATGGTCGATGACGCGACGACGAAGGCGCTGGGGTGTTTCTCGGAGGAGGAAACGATCTGGGCGGCGGCAGGAGTATTGCGGCGCTGGATCGAGCGCTACGGAGTGCCGCAGGCGTTGTACACAGACTGGAAGAACGTGTACGTGCGGCCGCCGAATGCCGAAGAGCGGGAGCGTGGAGAACCGGCGGTAACGCAGTTTGGGCGGATGTGCGCGAAGCTGGGCATCCGGATCATCGCGGCCAGTTCGCCGCAAGCGAAAGGACGCGTGGAACGGGCGCATGGCACGCATCAGGATCGGCTGGTGAAGAAACTGCGGCTGGCCGGGATCGCGAACTACGGCCAGGCGAATGCCTATCTGGACGAGCACTATCTCGCCGAGCACAATCGCCGTTATGCGCATGCGGCATTGGCCAAAGCCGATTACCACCGACGACGGCCGACGGCGCGGCAACTGGACGCAGTGTTCTGGCTGGAGGAGGAACGAGTGGTGAGTGAGGACTGGGTGGTGCGCTACAACAATCGACTGCTGCAACTGGCACGGCAGAGTCAGCATTGGGCGCCGGCCAAGAGTCGCGTGCTGGTGCGGGAAAACGAAGCCGGGGAAGTTGCCATTCACTACCGCAATCAGCGTCTGGGCTTCCACGAGTTGAAGGCCTCGATAGCGCTGGGCGAGGGAAGGGGCGCTGCCCCTTCCCCCGCGCCCCCTTCCCCGATCCTAAGGCGGAGCCTTCCTCCAGCTTCGAATCATCCTTGGAGAAAAGGCTTTTCCGCCAAGGCACGCGCCCTCTTTTCCGGGGCAGCATGAAACCACAACCCAGGGGACATTTCTATTGTGGACAAGACGGGGACATTTCTAATGTGGTATGACACTCTCCCACCTGGATCTTGACATTCGCCTTACCTTCGCCTATGCTCCCGGCATGGCGATCACACGGCGTCAACGCGAACTCTATGACTTCATTTCGCGCTTCGTGGCGGAGAAGCAATACTCCCCTTCGTTTGAAGAAATCAAGGAAGCCATGGGGCTAAATTCCTTGGCCACGGTGCACAAGCACGTCACCAACCTGGAGAAAAAAGGCCTGCTGACGCGCGACTACAACCGCAGCCGCTCGATTGATCTGCTGCCGCCACGGGGAAAGTTGAAGCAGTCGATGGCGGTGAACACGGCCGTAGTGCTGCCGCTGGTGGGCAGGATCGCGGCGGGACAACCAATTGAGGCGGTCGAGCACAACGAAACAATTTCCCTGGCCGATTTTGTGCGCTCGAAAGAAGTCTTCGTGCTCGAAGTGCGCGGCGAATCCATGCAGGACGAAGCGATTCTCGACGGGGACTACGTCCTGGTCGAGAAGACGAAAACCGCGCACAACGGAGACATCGTGGTGGCGCTGATTGACTCCTCAGACGCGACGCTGAAGCGCTTCTTCCGCGAGGGAGACAACATTCGTCTGCAGCCTTCGAACGCCGCCATGAAGCCGATCATCGTGCCCGCCGCGTCGGTCGAGATTCAGGGACGGGTGATTGGCGTGTTGCGGAAGTACTGAAGAGCAGCTATCAGCCATCAGCCGTCAGCCATCAGTTGCCAGGTAAGTGAATAGCAACTCGCGCTCGGCTTTTCCGGAAAGAAAACCCGGGGGTGCGCCCGGGCCTCTTGTTGATTCGAGAGCTGAAAGCTGATAGCTGACAGCTTATCCAATGTGGCGATTCAACGCTTTCTGAATGTCGTCTTTTGAGCGGTAGCCGACCAGTTGTTCCACAACCTGTCCGTTCTTGAATACGAGCAGGGTGGGGATGCCGGTGACTTTGTAGCGCATGGGCGTGGCGCCGTTGCGGTCGACGTCCATTTTGCCAAAGGTGACTTTACCCTGATATTCGCCGGCAAGTTCTTCGACGATGGGAGCGATCGCGCGGCACGGGCCACACCAGGCAGCCCAGAAATCGACCAGCACGGGCTTGTCGGACTTCAATACATCGGAATCGAAATTAGCGTCGGTGACCTCGACGGTGGCGTTGCTTACCATTCATCCTCCAGAGTTCTGATTAGCTATCAAGTTCCCGCAGGTGGACCGCTGGGTCGCCATAGGGCGGGACTTCTATCGTAGCACTGTAGCCTCGTTTATTGGATGCTCGGCATTAATGAAGGTCGCAGGACAGAGCCGCAAAGGCGCGGCCCTGGGGCAGAGCGCCGTAGAATGAAGGTCTTACGATAATGACCGATCTCGATCATCTCCGGGTAGTGCTGGTGGCGGCGCGGAATCCGCTGAATATCGGGGCGGCGGCGCGGGCCATGAGCAATTTCGGGGTGCGGCGCCTGCGGGTGGTCAATCCCTACGAGGTGGCGTTTCGCGAGGCGCGCTCGGCGGTGGGCGCGGCGGGGTTGCTGGCCAAGGCGGAGCAGTACGAGACGGTGGCCGAGGCGGTCGCGGACTGCAAGCTGGTGGTTGGGACCACGGCGGCAACGCGGCGAGAATTGCAGCATCGGTTGCTGCGGCTGGATGTGGGCGCGCGGACGATCAAGCGGCAACTGAAGACGGAACCGGTGGCAGTGTTGTTTGGCTCGGAACGATACGGGCTATCGAATGACGAACTGAGCCATTGCCATTGGGTAATGCGGATTCCGACGCGGGAAGAACACGGCTCGATGAATCTGGGCCAGGCCGTGGCGGTCTGCCTGTATGAACTGGTGCGTGGCAAGAAAGAGACAGCCCCGGCAAAAGCCGCGCCCGGGCGAAAGGAAGAACGTTCCGCCACGTCGGCAGAGATGGAGCGGCTAACGCAGGTGTTGCTTGAGGTTCTCCGCGCCAGCGGATACGTGAATCCACGGGCAGCGGCGGCGGAAGAAAAGTTGCGGCGCCTGGTCCGGCGAATGGAGTTGCGCGCGCAATGACGCCGAGGTATTGCTGGGCATGATGCGGCAGATCGCGTGGAAGCTGGGCGCTGGGGAAGAGAACGCCGGATAATCTGAAAACTCTGGGGTTCTGTCTTGCCACAAAGATCCCCAGTTGTCATCCTGAGCGAAGCGAAGGACCTGCTTTCTTTTGAGCACACGAGACAGCAGGTCCTTCCCCTTCGACTGCGCTCAGGGTCAGGATGACAACTCAGACCGGCCCCTGCAAATCTGCGGGACATCTACAGGTGTTAAGTGTCAACTGTGCGACGCCCGATCCCGCGCTAACCCTTTCCCCCTCCGGGAGTCGAAGCAATAGCTGGTTGGGCGGTCAGCGGTTCCAGACGTTCCCTTCCCCTGCGGCCCCGAGGTGGCGAAATGCGCATGCTGCTGGATACCTTCTCGCAAACCTTGCAAACTCTGTGGGCGCACAAGCTGCGGTCCTTCCTCACCATGTTTGGGATCGCCTGGGGCGTGGGTTCGCTGCTGCTGCTGGCCGGGGTGGGCGAAGGCTTCCGCAACGGCAATCGCAAACAACTGGAAACCTTCGGCAAGAACATCATCTTCTTTTTCGGCGGACGCGCCCCGGCGGTCGAGGGCAGTTTCAACTCGATGAAGTGGTTCAACCTTACCTATGACGATTACCTCGCCATCAAGAACGAATCGAAACTCGCGATCAACATCTCTCCGCTGATTGCGCGCGACGACATCCGCGCCGTCAGCGACTACACCAGCACCAACGGCCAAGTCTCGGGTGTCCCTCCAATCTACAGCCAGGTGCGGACGATCCCGCTTTCCGTCGGACGTTGGATCAATGACGAAGACAACGACCAGCGGCGGCGCGTCTGCGTGCTGGGCCGGGAGATGACGCGCAACATGTTTCCGGGACGCCCCGCTGTCGGCAACACCATCATGCTCAATGGTGTGCGCTTTGAAGTCATCGGCGTGCTCTCGATGATCGGCCGCGAAGAGCAAAACGCAACCAACATTCGCATTTTCATTCCATTCAACACCATGCGCGAGTTGTATCCGCTGACCGGCGACAATTCGAAAGAGGGCAACGCGATTTCGTTCATCAACTATCAGCCGCGCACTTTTGACGAGAACGAAACGGCCAAAGATGAGTTGCACCGCATCGTGGCCCGCAATCACGGCGGTTTCGACCCGAAGGGCACCGACGTCTGGGAAGAATGGGACACGGTCAAGAACCAGAAAACCATGGGCAAGATTTTCACCGCCATGGACTGGTTCCTGGGCGGAGTCGGGCTGGTGACGCTGATGCTGGGCGCGATCGGCATTGTGAACATCATGCTGGTGGCTGTGACCGAACGCACGCGCGAAATTGGCTTGCGCAAAGCCCTGGGCGCCACGCACCGCAGCATCCTGTTTCAGTTCTTTCTTGAGGGCGCATTCCTGACGCTGTTGAGTGGCGCGATCGGAGTCGGCGGCGCCATGCTCGTCATCCGCTTGCTCTCAGGAGTGCAACTCCCGCAAGGCTTCGACACCCCGCGGATCATACCTGCTTCGGCGATCGGCGCGGTACTGTCGCTGGCGCTGGCAGGCATCACGGCCGGCCTCTACCCAGCGCGCAAAGCGGCCATGCTGGAACCGGTCGAGGCGTTGCGGCAGGAGTAACTAGCGGCCGGGCGGGGCACCCGGCTCTCCACCAGCACAAGGAGTAGGCGATGACCAACGATCTGCTGAAAGAAGCTTACGGCGCGATGCAGCACAATCGCCGCCGCACCACGTTGACCATGCTGGGAATGGCCTGGGGCATTGCCACCGTGGTCATCCTGCTGGCCTTCGGCTCGGGATTCGAGCGCGCCATCGACATGATTTTCAGCTCCTGGGGAACCGACGTGATCGGGGCGTTCCCGGGACGAACGTCACTGCAGGCGGGTGGCGCGAAAGCAGGCAGCGAAGTGCGCCTGCAGTTGGCCGATGTCGACTACATCCGCAATGAGGTGCCGATGGTGAAAGGGGTCACTCCGATTTTCGACAAGCGCAATGGCGCGACCATTCAGCACGACACCCGCACCTTCACCAATCTCTTTCTTACCGGCGTGTATCCCGTGTACCAACGCATTCGCAGCTTCGATGTTGCCAACGGCCGCGGCTTGAGCGAGCAGGATCAGGCGGAACACGCCCGCGTGGCCGTGATCGGCGACGAGGCAAAACGGCGACTGTTTTCGGGCGAACAGTCTCTCGGCCAGAGCATCCGCATCAACGGCGTGAGCTTTCAAGTAATCGGCGTTTATCAGCACAAAGTGCAGGGCGGCGACGACGCCAACGACAACAGCATGGTCGTCATTCCCTTCAGCACCATCGGTGACCTCTACGACACGCGCTACATCACCGGTCTTTTCATGGACTATGAAGGGCAGGACCATCAGCAACTGGCGCGCGTCGTGCGCAGTGTACTCGCCGGGCACCATAACTTCCGCCCGGACGATCGCCGAGCCGTGTTCATCGCCGACTTCAAGCAGGACTTTGACGAGTTCACCGTCGTGACCACGGCGCTCAAGATCCTACTCGCCTTTATCGGCGCGCTCACCCTGGGCATCGGCGGCATCGGTCTGATGAACATCATGCTGGTTTCGGTGCAACAGCGAACCCGGGAGATCGGCGTCGAGAAGGCGCTGGGCGCGCAGAAGAGCCACATTCTCTTTCAGTTCCTAGCCGAAGCGCTGGCCATTACTTTTGCGGGAGGCGCGGCCGGCATCGGCATCGCGTACCTGATTTCCTGGGGAGTAGGTGCGCTGCCGTTGATGAGCGCCTTTGGCGATAACCTGCAGGCCGGCGACATCCATCTGCATATCAACGTGAGCAGTCTCGCCGTGGCGACCATCATTCTGTGCGCGGTCGGCATCCTGAGCGGGATGGTGCCGGCAATTCGTGCGGCGCGGCTAGACCCGATCGAGAGCCTGCGCTACGAATAGGACTGCCGTGGCCGCTGCATCGAGTCGGCGATCACTTTGCCGATCACCAGCAGGCCATCAGAGTGATCACGCCTAGCGAGATGACGCAGTAGATACACCAAACGCCCAGTACGAATTTTTCGATGTCCGCGAGATGAATCGAAAAAACCAGGGCGATGGTCACCAGCGGCAGCATCCATGGGTATGCTTTTCCGGCGGCGAGCAGGCCGAGCAACAGATATCCGGCAATGCCGATTACAGCCACCGGAACTCCGTGGAAGACAGCGTACGGACTGTGATTCACGATGCCGCAGTCCCAGCGCTCGTTGATGCTGCAGGGTGAGGGATCAGTGCGGTAATGCTCGCGTAACGCGAGTGAAGAAGCAGCGATTCCGACAACGGCCAGTACAATCAGCACCCATCTCATGCCAGGCTCCCGATAAATAAAGAAAAATGAAGTTGCATTCCTGCGAAAGGATATTATCCACGATTTCCGCGATCGGCATTGACCCTCTTGTCCGACGGTAGGGGATTAGCCCTCGCCCCATTGCTAGCGCTCGTACCCTGACCGCCTGACGAATGCTGCAGTGGAGGGACGGGCGCCTCGACCGTCGAGTCGGGCGGTGACGCCCGACCCTCCACCACCTGGCTTGCTGCGGTAGCGGTAACAATCACGCGTTCACTCGCTAGGAAGACTCTGACTAAGGAGAAACTCCGCGGACTCGGCCAACCAGGGAAGGATTGGAGGCGCGGGCCGGAATCGAACCGGCGTGTAAAGGTTTTGCAGACCTCTCCCTTGCCACTTGGGTACCGCGCCCGGACTCTTCACTCTATTTCGCCCGAAAGATTTCCGTCAGCAGATCCGCTTTCGACTCGTCGCGCACCAGGTGCGGGAACTTCTCGCCGCCGTGATAATCGAGTTTCACCACCCGGAAGTAATCCGTGTTTTCCACGATCAATTCGATCGGCGACGGACTGGTCTTGGCGGTCCGAATCGCGTCGTGCCACACTTCCGCAGTAAACCTGCGGCCGTTCACGGCGACGATCTTCATCCCCGGCCCAATCCCGGCCTTGGCGGCGGGCATCCCTTCGACCGTATCCCGAATCACGCCATCGATCCCGGCCACCAGTCCCACTGAGTAATGCGCGTTGAGCGATTTCCCGTCACGATCTCCGGCACGATCCAGTTCTGACAGATTCTCGTCGTACACCAGTTTCCATCCGCTCCCTTCGACTCCGCCGAGCGGAGCACCCGGGCCATGATTCGTCAGCCTGTCCGTCCAGAAGCCGCGCCAGTCATAACGGACAACCTGATTCAGCGCATTCACCACGTCGTCGAACGTGTAGGTTTTCACCATGGGCGGACCACTGGGCGCGCCATAAAAAAGTTTGCAGAAATCGTCCAACGATTTCGCGCCCTTGGTTTGTTGACGGATGATCACATCCGCCCACAGCCAGTTGAGCACGTCTTCATCGTAGTAATCGACCGGCCGCCGATAGTCTTCCCAGGCGCGGGGAGCCATCTGCATGGTGGGAACGCCGTCGGCGGTATCCTGCAAATTTCTCCATACGCGTCCCGACCGATGATCCAGATCCGCGGCCATTTGCGCCAGTGCGTCACGGGCTAACGCGGGCGTGCGCTCGCCGCTGCGGGCTGTGAGCACGTCTCCCAGGTATGACGTCAGGCCTTCATACACCCACAGTAAGTCGGTCTGCATCGGTTGTTCGTAATCGGGCGTTGCCAGGTCCGCCGGACGCCGGTACTTCCCGTTCCACGAATGCACGTACTCGTGCGGCAAAAGTCCGGCCATCAGTTTTCGTCCGTCTTCCTCGATCAACGACCGCTCCTCGACGCGGCTGTCATTCGACTCGTGATGCTCCAACCCAAAATGCGCGACGTGATCGCTCAGGGTAAACAGGAAGTGGTAGTCGGTATAGTGCCGCGCGCCAAAAAGAATGCCCGCCTGCTTCACCAGGTTCCGCTCATGTTCCCAGACTTCTTCCGGAGCCTCGAGCGCGGCGGCGCTATCGGCCGCAACATCGAGTTCCGCGGGAGGATTTTCACCGGGCGCCGTCAGTGGCACCACCTTCAGATATTCGCCCGCGATCACCGGACCATCCACCAGCATGGTCAGCGAAACCGGCGCAAAATGAATCTCGTTATTGTTGCCCGCCTGGCTGGAAACATGCAGTGACGTCCCAAACTTCCATCCCTTAGGCAGCCGCAAGCTCGCGCTATAGGTCAGTTCATCGGAACCGTATCCGGCGGGATAGAGTAACAGCGTGTTCCAGTTGACGATATAGAGCTTTTCCGTTGCCGCCACGCCCGCGCTGTATCCCGGCTCATGCGACGCGGGGGAAGCGTAGTCGAGATCGGCGGTGACTTCGCTTTCGCCCGCCGGAACTTCCACGTGAAATGTGAAACCGTCGGCCAGATCGCGCCGCCAGGGCAGCGCCTTTCCGCCTGCGGTAAACTTCAGGCCCGTCAAGTCCGTGATCGGACCGGTCGGCCCGTGCTCGCCCGGAATCCATTTCGGATAGTAGAGCGTGAGCGTCCCGGGCTTCGCCGGAATGCGCATTTGCGCATGGAAGATCTTGCGCGGCGCGTCCGAAGCGTCCACCGAGAGCGTGACGGTCGGAGCATTGGCCCCAAAAACTGAAAACGATGACAACAAACAGACTACAAAACAAAAAAAGTTCGTCACTCCAGACCTTGAGCCCATTCCCCCTCCGGATTGTCGAATCGCTCAGCAGCCATGCAATCAGCAGCCATGCAAATAGAACCGTACGTTAATATATCAGCCCGCAACCTGCTCACCCGCGGAACCGGCTCGCCGCCGCGGTTCACTCCGCGACTGCTCCCGCTCGCTTCCAGCGCCTGCTATCATTTCCGACGTGCCCGCACGCGGAAAATTTATCACCTTCGAAGGCCTCGACGGCAGCGGCAAGAGCACCCAGGTCGAAAAATTGGCGCGCTCGCTGCGCGCTCACGGCCTCTCGGTCACCATTACTCGCGAACCGGGCGGCACCACCGCCGGCGAAAAGATCCGCGAAGTGCTGCTGCACTCCGCCACCTCGGGACTCTCTCCGCTCACGGAAATGGCGCTCATGTTCGCTTCCCGCGCCCAGCACATTCACGAGATCATTCTGCCCGCGCTCGCCGAAGGACGCGTCGTGCTCTGCGATCGTTTCACCGATTCGACCGAGGCGTACCAAGGTGGAGGCCGCAAGTTAGGCACGAAGGCCGTTCTGCAGATGCACGAAATCCTCTGCGGCAACTTGCAACCCGACCTGACGATCATGCTCGACAACGAAGTGGCATTCAGCGTCGAGCGCGCCCGCCGTCGCAATCGAAGGCACAAAGGCGCCCGGTCGGATAAAGGCTCGGATCGAGACGAGAACCGCTTTGAGCAGGAAAGCCGGGCTTTTTTCGGGCGTGTCCGCCATGCGTACATGGCCATCGCAACCCGCGAGCCGCACCGAGTTCACGTCATCAATGCCCGAGGCACGCCCAGCGAAACGCATGCGGTTATCATGGAGTTGGTGCGGAAGAAGTTGAAAATCTGATGGACTGCGAAAACAAATCGCTGTTCGCTGTTCGCTTTTAGCTAAGAGCCAATAGCGAACAGCCAACAGCGTTTTTATGCCCTTTTCCGATTTCGCCGGCAATCCGGAAACCATCCATCGCCTGCGCGAGATGCTGGCGCGCAAACGTTTTCCCCATGCCGTCATTCTTTCCGGCGCGCACGGATCGGGCAAGTACACGCTCGCTCTGATGCTCGCCCGCGCCATGAACTGCCTGGAGCAGTCCGTCACAGGGGGAGGGACCAACAGCGACGGCTTGCCCGATTTCTGCGGACGCTGCTCGAACTGCACCCGCATCGCGCAAGCCGAAGACCTCGACGCCCGCTTCGCCGAAGCCGTCGAGGCGCGCGAAAATCTCCGCGACACGGACAAGAAAGAGACTCGACTCTTCGTTCAGACCCATCCCGACGTGCTCATCATCCCGCCCGATCCCCCACAGTTGATGATCAAAGTCGATCAGGTTCGCCACGTCATTGAGACCATTTACTACCGTCCCGCCGAAGCCCGCGAGCGCGTCTACATCTTTACCAGTTCGGCTTTCATGAAAGAGGCCGCCAACTCGCTGCTGAAAGTTCTGGAAGAGCCGCCCGAGTTCGCCAGCATTTTTCTGCTCACCGAAAACGCGGGAGAATTTCTGCCCACAATTCGCTCCCGGTCCATGACCTTCAATCTGGGCGCGCTGCCTTCCGCCGAGATCGAGGGCCGGCTCGCGCAGCTTCGTCCCCAGTGGAATGCCCGGCAGCGCGCGCTGGTCGCCCGCCTCAGCGAAGGCGCCATCGGGCGCGCTTTATCCTTCGATCTCGAAAGCTACGTGGCCGCTCGTCAGCACGCCCTAATCGTGCTGAGGTCCGCACTCGGCGCCGGCGATCACATCGAACTGTTCAAGACCACCGAGAGCTTCCGCTCGGGCGCCGAAGGCCGCGAGAAAATCGACAACCTTCTACGCACCCTCTACGCGCTGCTGGAAGACCTGATGTTCCTGCAATCGGGAACCGAGCAACTGGTCCGCAATACCGACATTCTGGGCGAACTCAAGAAAATGTCCGAAGCCGCCGACTTCGCCTGGCTGCAGCGAGCCGCGGAAGGTCTGGGCGAAGTCGAGCGCGGCCTGCGCCGCAACCTGCTCCGCTCGCTGTCGCTCGATGCCTTCGCGACCGCGCTGGAGCGCGTTTCGTAAACTGAGCGGCTCCGCTGTAGAGACGGGGCAAGCCACGTCTCTACGGAGCGGCGCGTCACTGCGAGGTGGTTACCCAAGACACCGCACAAATCATTGTCATCCCCGGCTCGCTGTGATACCGTACCCTCAGTTCACACCTCTGGACCCACAATCACAGGCTCGAGTGTTGTGGCATATTCTGCCCGCCCAGCGCGCAGGTGGTGCGATTTGAAAGATACGATCGATTCCGTCCCAGCCGAACAATCCGCCGGTCAGATCAACGATCAGGAAAGCTTTGCCAATCGCAAGCTGATCCGCCCGACCTTCAACCGCGCCGATCAAGCGCACAACAACCACAGCCACAACCAAGCGCCCGGCGAGCGCAGGGACAGAGACAGGGATAGAGACCGGGATCACGATCGCGACCGTTCCGCCGCTCCAGGCAAGAAGCCCGCGCCCAGCGAGCAGACCAACGCCGAAAATTTCTATTATCAGAAGCAAATGCAGACCAAGACTCCCATGGTCGTCGTGCTGCGCGACGGCGAGGAAGTCCACGGCATTATCGAGTGGTACGACAAACACTGCATCAAGCTGAACCGCACCGGCGCCGCCAACCTGATGATCTACAAACCCGCCATCAAGTACATGTTCAAGGAAGGCGAGAACGGAAGGAAGTAAGCGGGCCGAATCTAAGTCCCCACGAACTTGTCGCGTGTCTGGAACGATTCTCGCTCTGCCCAAGTGAGGTTGAAATACGCAGGGCAAGTTTCGAGGGAGTCTTCCGGCCAACGGAAAGCAGCAACGATCTCGGCGGCCAATCGAGCGGAGCGCTCGACGTAGTCATCCCAGCTCTCGTCCTTTCGCGGATCGCAACTACTGCAATAGAGCACCGGCCCGCTCAAGGTGCTGATGAAAGTGGATATCTGACCTTTCTTCAGCAACCACAGTTCAATTCCCAGAACTGCGTATCCAGCGTTACGAAGCCAATCTATCGCTGCGGCGCAGTCGCTCTGCTCCCAAGCGGCTTCCCACCGCTTACGAGCGCGGCTGCCGCTAGCTGTTCTGGCATGCGGCTCAACAGCGGAAGCCTGCTTCCCGTGTCCATATCTAGGACCATCCCATCCCGCAGGACTTCCTCTCACAGTTTCGGCAGCACGATCCCCTTCTGCGCCTGGTACTTTCCCTTGCGATCCTTATAGCTGGTCTCGCAGACTTCATCCGACTGGAAGAAGAGAATCTGGCACAACCCTTCGTTAGCGTAGATCTTCGCCGGCAGCGGCGTGGTGTTCGAAATCTCAAGCGTGACAAAGCCTTCCCACTCCGGCTCGAACGGCGTCACGTTCACGATGATCCCGCAGCGCGCGTAGGTCGACTTGCCCACGCAAATAGTGAGCACATCGCGCGGAATCTTGAAGTACTCGACCGACCGTGCCAGCGCAAACGAATTCGGCGGGATGATCGCCACATCGGCGGTTACGGTCACGAACGAACGCTCGTCGAAATGCTTGGGGTCGACGATGGTGCTGTTGACGTTGGTAAAAACCTTGAACTCGTCGGCCACGCGCAAATCGTATCCGTAGCTCGACACGCCGTAAGAAATCACTCCCGTGCTCACCTGCTTTTCCGAGTACGGATTAATCATGTCCTGCTCCTGCGCCATGCGCCGGATCCAGCGGTCACTCTTGATCATGAAACTCCTTTGGGATTTGGTAATTGGGTAACTTTGCAATTGGTAATTTATAAGCGGATCGCGGTTCGGAAGCTGAATTCCGGGCCGCGCCGGTTTTCAAATCACAAATTTACAAATTACCAAATTACAAATTTGCTTTCCGGCTGGTGCTGCCATATTACGAGAATGATCCCCCGGTTGACAATCCGCCCTATCTCCCTTAGCATCAATAACTTGAGACATACCAATCCTCGGGGAGACAGGGGACACGCGTGATTAAGCTCGACATCATCAACGAAGTCGTCAACCGCACCGGGATCACCAAGACCAAGGCGGAGCTCGCCGTCGAAACCGTATTCGAAAGCATGAAGAAGGCGCTCTCGACCGGCGACCGCATTGAACTGCGCGGTTTCGGAGTGTTCAACGTGCGTCCGCGCAAGACCGGCATTGGACGCAATCCGCGCACCGGCGCCGAAGTTTCCATCCCGCCGGGCAAAGCCGTCCGCTTCAAGCCCGGCAAGGAACTGCAATCGATCGACTAGAACAGTACCGGCGTTCCCCCGGACTGGCGATGCAGGATGCCCCGCATCCGCGGCCGCATGTGGGTTGCATCTGAACTCAAGGCCTCGACACCGTATGTCCGAACCCACATCCCTTTTCCGGCCGCCCTTGAATGGGACGAGCATCCCCAGCCCAGCGTCTGGGTCGTCCGGCCGCCGCGCCAGCGCTGGTGGCTCTATGGACTCTTCCTGATCCTGACCCTGTTCAGCACCACGGTCGTCGGGGCGCGCATGCAGTTCTACTTCCAGAATCACCAGCCCTTATTTTGGCTGAGCGATGATTCCCTATCCATCTTCCCCATCGGCTGGATCGCCCAACATCCTGCCAACATGCTGCTGGGCCTCCCTTTTTCGCTCACGCTGATGTTCATCCTCTTCGCGCACGAGATGGGGCATTATCTCTACGCCCGCCACTACCGCGTCCATGCAACGCCGCCCTTCTTCGTACCTTGTCCCTATCTCAGCTTGTTTGGGACGCTCGGTGCGTTCATTCGCATCAAGAGTCCGATCCCCTCGCGCGCCGCGCTCTTTGACATCGGAATTGCCGGCCCGATCGCCGGATTCATTCCCGCATGTGTGGCTCTGCTATATGGGCTTTCGCTCTCCCGACCCATTGTCGGCCCCGCGGAGCCAGCTCTTCAGCTTGGATTTCCGCTAGCCTTCAGCCTAGCTGCGCGCCTCCTTAACATCGCCTGGCCGCTCTCCGCGTTCTCACTCCATCCCATCGCAGCAGCCGCGTGGGTCGGAATGTTCGCCACCGCACTCAACCTCTGCCGGGCGGCCAGCTCGACGGCGGCCACATCGTATTTTCCATTTCTCCTCGCTCACACCGCTGGATCTCGCTGCTAACCGTCTTCGCGCTGATACCGCTCGGAAAATATGTTTGGATGGGCTGGTTCGTGTGGGCTGTGCTGCTGACGATGACGGGCCGGCATCCGCGCGTCCCGCGCTATCCCGAGGCCTCCGGCCGTCGCAGCGCCCTCGCCGTCTGCGCCGCGCTCATGCTGGCACTGGCTTTCACCCCGGCGCCCATCACCCAAAGCTCCGGGAAAGAAGCCTGGCCACAAATCCGCGACGGAAGTCGCGACACGCTGCACTATTTCCGCGACTACGTTCGCCAAAAGCTGCATCGCAAATAATCGCTTCACGCAGGAGAGCATTCGCCAACGACCAGCGACCAGCGACGAACGACGCCTCTACATCAACCACACCGCATCCACATCCACAATCACCTGCGTGCGCGGAATCTTTCGCGCCGCCGCTTCCGCCAGCATCGCCCGCAAGAGCGCATTCATCTTCTCGCGGCTAGAAGATTTCAGAATGAAGTGATAGCGGTAATCGCGCTTCAACCGCGTGATGGGCGCCGCCGCCGGCCCCAGCACGCGTATACCCTTCATGCCGCGTCTTCTCGAACCAGCGCCCGAGTTCGCCTGACCAGGTCAGCGCGTCATCTAACTTTTCGCTGCGGATGAGCACATTCGCAATCGCGCTGTAGGGCGGATAGTGCATCCAGGCGCGAAATTGCAACTCCTTCTCGTAAAACCCGGCAAAATCATGCCGCGCCGCAAACTGCACCGCGTAGTGATCCTGAAAATAAGTCTGCAACACAACCTTTCCCGGAGACTCGCCGCGCCCCGCGCGCCCGGCCACTTGCGTCAACAACTGAAACGTTCTCTCCGCCGCGCGAAAATCCGGCAACCCCAGCGCCATGTCCGCCCCAACCACGCCGACCAACGTCACGCCGTGGATGTCGTGGCCCTTGGCGATCATCTGCGTGCCCACCAGCATGTCGAGCGCGCCTTCGTTCAGCGCGTTCAGCGCATGTTCGAAATCTTCCCGCCCGCGCACCGTATCGCGGTCCAGCCGCCCGATCCGCGCCTGCGGAAACATGCCGTGCAGCAACTCCTCCAGCTTCTCCGATCCCGTCCCGACAAAATACACATACTCGCTGCCGCAGTGCGCGCATTTGTCGGGGATGTGCGCGACATGTCCGCAATAATGGCATTCCATCTTGCGCTCGCGCTTGTGGTGCGTCATCGAGACGGCGCAGTTCTTGCACTGCAACGTCTTGCCGCAAGCGCGGCACAACACCACCGGAGAATATCCGCGCCGGTTGAGCAGCACCATGACCTGCTCCTTCTTTTCCAGGCGCTCGCGAATTTCCTCCGCCAGTTTGCGCGAAATCACCTGCTCCTGTCCCGTCTCCTGAAATTCCTGCACGCATGTCGACAATCTCGACCGCGGGCAGCGGACGCATCTCCACCCGGTCCGGCAACTCCACCAGCGCATACTTTTGTTTCTTCGCGTTGTAGTACGACTCCAGCGACGGCGTCGCCGAGCCCAGAGCCACAACCGCTCCTGCCATCTTCGCCCGCATCACCGCCACATCGCGCGCATGATAGCGCGGCGTCTCCTCTTGCTTGTAAGACGAGTCCTGCTCCTCGTCGACAATGATGAGCGCCAGATCGCCGACCGGCGCGAACACCGCTGACCGAGTTCCCGCCACCACTCGCGCTTCGCCGCGCCGGATGCGATGCCACTGCTCCGCTCGCTCCGCATCCGAGAGCCCCGAATGCAGAATGGCAACTTCGTCGCCGAACACCTGGTGCAAATCGGCCGCCACCGCCGGCGTCAGTCCAATCTCTGGTACCAGCAGAATCGAAGACCGGCCCGCGTCCAGTACCTGCCGCATACAGGCGAGATAGACGGCGGTTTTTCCCGAGCCCGTGATGCCGTGCAGCAGCAACCCGCCGAACTTGCGCGCTGCCACGGCCTCGCCCATCTTCGCCAGCGCCTCTTTCTGCGCCGCGCTGAACTCGAACTCAAACGGCGACTGCCGCGGCTTCAGCGTTGAAAATTTGACCCCGGAGGCAGTGAAGTCCTGCGGCTCATCCACCAACTCAATCAACCCGCGCCGCACCAGCGTGCCCAGCGTAGTGCGCGGAACTTCCAGCCCGCGCAAGGCCTCGACAGGCAGGCGCCCGCCGGAAGCCGCGAGCGTCTCAATCAAAGTGCGCTGGTTGTCGTTAAGCTTCTTTCCCGCGCGCGCCGTGGCAAGATCCGTGTGGGGACGGGCGCCTCGCCCGTCCAGCGGAGGCGAAGCCTCCGCAGCCTCCGCCCCCAGCAGCACCGCCACCTTCACCACCCGCGCCGCATCCCGAGCCGCCGAAACATCCTCGCGCGCAATCCACCTCTTCCGCACCATCCCCGCAAGCAGCGCCTTTCCCACCCGCGTCGCGCCGCGCAGCCTCTCTGCGCGCACGCTCTCCCGCTCCGCCAGATAATCCAGCACGCGAAATTCGACCAGTTGCTGTTCCGGAGTCCGTTTCGACCGCGCCGGAGACCCCGACATCCCCGCCAGATGCAGCGCCATCCGCCCCTGATCGGTAATGCGGTACGCGACCGAGCGTTTAAACTCGGCGGAGAGCGGCAGCATGGTGCGAAACACTTCTCCCACCGGCGCAAGATAGTAATCGGCAATCCACTTCCCAAGTTTCAGCAGATGTTCGTCGAGAACGGGCGAGAGGTCGAGCGCTTCGATCACCTTCTTGGTCTTGACCTGCGGCGGACGGTCATGCAACTCCACCACGATGCCCGACATGCGCTGCTGCCGGAACGGCACCAGCACCCGCCCGCCTACCACCGGTTCCATGCCCGGAGGAATGGCGTAGGTGAACACCATGTCAAGCGGCACGGCGAGGGCGACGTCGCAGAAAAGGGGCATTTGGAAGGTTTCAATGAAATCCTACCGCATCCTCGATACTGCTGCTTGACAGTAGTATCGCGTTACGATAGTATGTCACTAAATGATCGTGAGTTTCCGGGACAAGGAAACCGAAAGGCTGTGGCAGTCGGGCAGAAGCCGCCGTCTCCCAGCGGATCTGCACCTGAGGGCTTTCAAGAAACTGGCGATTTTGAACGCTGCGGTTACGCTCGATAATTTGAAGGTGCCGCCAGGCAATCAACTGGAAGCCCTTCGCGGGAATCGCGCTGGACAACACAGCATTCGAATCAACGACCAATATCGCGTGTGTTTCGTATGGCGGGACGGGAATGCTTTTGATGTGGAGATCGTCGATTACCACTAGAACTGGAGTTGCATATGGCAAAATCGAGAAAAGTATTTGCGGTTCATCCCGGAGAAATTCTCAAGACCGAGTTTATGGAGCCTATGGACGTGAGTGCGTATGCGCTAGCGAAGGCCATCAATTTTCCGGGTATCTATGAAGTCGTTCGTGGAGATCGCGCCATCAGTGCCGATACCGCCATTCGCTTAGGAAAGTACTTCGGCCTGCCCGCCCAATTTTGGCTTAATCTACAAAACGACTACGACTTGAGAATCGCAGAAGGTAGCGGAATCGGCAAAGGGATTCGGCCCCGCAAGGTTGCTTATGATGCCGAACCTCTACGCGTTTGATTTTGGCGCCTTCATCCCCAGTTCCCTCATCACCATCTGCAAGTCCTTCCACGCCTCGCCCTTCTGCCGCGGATCGCGCAGCAGAAACGCCGGATGATAGGTGACCGCCAGCTTGCATCCATCCCAGCGGGGATCGTTGCTCCGGTCGTTATTGCGAAATCCTGCCGGTTTGAAGTCGTAGAAGCGCCCGCGCAGTTGCATCATCGAAGCACTCATTGCCAGCAGCGTCTTCGCCGCAACCGCTCCGAGCGCCACAATCACCTTGGGCTTGACGACCGCAATCTGCCGCATCAGAAACGGGGAGCAGGTCGCGCACTCCTCCCGCTCCGGCGTGCGATTCCCCGGCGGACGGCACTTCACGATGTTCGCGATGTAGACCTGTTCGCGCGAGATCCCCATCGCCTTGATCATGTTGTTGAGCAGTTGCCCGGCGCGCCCCACGAAGGGCTCGCCCTGCGCGTCTTCATCGGCGCCGGGCCCCTCGCCCACGAACATCAACTCGGCCTTCGGATTCCCCACGCCAAACACAATCTGCTTGCGTCCCTGCTTATGGAGCACGCAGCGCGTACAGTCGCCGAGGTCTTCGCGGATGATCTTCAGCGCCTTGACCGGGTCGCCCACACTCTGCTCCGGCTTCAGCGCGATGACGTCGAAAATATTCTCGTCAATAGCGCGCGGAACCGCGACTGCTGTGGCCTTTCTTGGACTCATCTGTTCTCCCGATTCTGGTTGATGGATCGAAACCGCGATTTCCCGTTCGCCCTCAGCAACCGGGGCCGAGACCTCCTCCGCGACGGCTGGCACGGGTCGCCGGTAAAAATCGTAGATCCCCATTTCGTTGTAATAGCGAATGCGCGCTGCCAGCGCGCGGCGAAGCTCCGGGTCAAGAGTGCGGGGCATTGCGGATAAGGATAACAAACCGTGTGGCGCGGGCGCCCTCGCCCGCGAAAAGCAGAAATCGAAGACGCTTTTCGCCCAAGACTACTTCAACTCAATCTCAATAATCTGTCCCGCAGTCGTGCCTTCGTTCGCGAGCGTGTGCGTAACCTTGGCGTCGACCCAGTGAACGTCTCCCGCCTTCACTTCGTGCGTAAACGACTTCCCTTCGGGATCGGTCATCTTCAGCACCAGCGGCGTAGCCGAAATAATCAGGTAGGGACGCTCGTGGCTATGCATCGCCGACGTAGCTCTTGGCGCCAGAATCCACTTGTAAACCCGCGCGCTTGGATTCTCCGCTTCCACTTTCCCCGCAGCCGGACTCGCAGCGTGCGTCGGCCGATGAAGCAGTTCCACGTCCAACACTTCAAAGGCGCCGTTGCCGAGGTTATTCACCTGGTGGGTGTACGCCCCGTTCGACTCCCACACCACGACATCTCCAGGTTTCGCCACCTGCGGCGCGCTTACTGGCTCGCCCTGCTTCTGTTGGGTGATTGTGGCGTCGGACAAATGAACCGCCACGCGGTCATGCAAGTGGGTGTGAAACAGCGTGCTTTCCCCCGGCAGAAGCTTAACCCGCAGGACCACGACGGAATCATTCTTGAGCACAAGATGATGGTGCGGCTCCTCTTCGACGGGAACCGGCGATTGCTGGGCTGCAACGAGGGTGAAGAACATGGACACCAAGGCTCCGCACAAGGAGATTTTCACAGGATTCTCCTAACGGACTACCGCGCCGCTGCGCTTGCGCAGTTTGACGACCTGGTCCAGCACGCGCTGCGCAACTTCCCACTTCGAGGTCTCGGGAACCTCGACCACTTCGCTTTCGGAGATGATGGTGACCGCGTTGCGGTCGGAATCGAAGCCGACGCCCTCGCGCGAAACGTCGTTCACTACGATGGCGTCGAGCGACTTCGACGCCAGCTTCTTGCGCGCGTTTTCGAGCACGTTCTCCGTCTCGGCGGCAAATCCCACGACAACCTGCGTAGTCTTCCGCTGCGCGACCTGAGCCAGAATATCCGCGGTTGGTTCCAGTTCCAGCGTCATCTCACCTTTGCGCTTGATCTTCTGCCTTGCAGCCGCTTTCGGGCGGAAGTCGGCGACTGCCGCGGTTTTGATTACCACTGTGGCCTCGGGCAGGAATTTCAAAACCGCCGCCAGCATCTCTTCCGCGGTCTCGACCGGCGTCAGTTCCGCCGCGCCTGGAGGGGCAATCGCGGTAGGCCCGCTTACCAGCAGCACGCGCGCTCCGCGGCGCAGCGCCGCTTCCGCAATGGCGTATCCCATGCGCCCGCTCGACCGGTTCGTCAAATACCGCACCGGATCGATCTTCTCCCGCGTCGGCCCCGCCGTCACCAGCAGTGTTTCACCCGCCAGATCTTGCGAGGCGCCGAGCGCTTCCATTACCGCTGCCACAATCGCTTCGTTCTCGGCTAGCCGTCCCGCGCCCGTCATTCCACAGGCCAGATATCCGCTGCCCGGCTCAACAATCCGCACTCCGCGCTTACGCAGAATTTCGAGATTCGCCTGCGTCGCCACGTGATTCCACATGTTCACGTTCATCGCGGGCGCCACCACCACTGGGGCGGTGGTCGCGAGATACAGGGTGCTCAGAAAGTCGTTCGCAATTCCCTGCGCGAAGCGCGCCAGCACATCGGCCGTCGCCGGAGCCACCACGAGCGCGTCAATGGCCTGCGCGATCGCAATGTGCTCGATTGCCGACTCGACATTCGCCTGCTCGTCTCCCCCGGAGCCGAACATGCTGGTAATTACTTTTTCTCCGGAGAGGGCGGCGAACGTCAGCGGGCGAACGAACTCCTGGGCCGCGGCCGTCATCACCACTTGCACACGAATGCCGCGGTCCTGCAAAAGGCGCACGATTTCCGCCGCCTTATAAGCTGCAATCCCACCGGACACGCCCAGCGCGATTTTCATAGGAGGAAGAAGGCGGTCTCACGATCGAACTCGCCTCTAGAATTGATGTCCGCGAGTTTGCGCAAGATGCAAGCAGCGCGGCGGCCCAGGCCTCTTAATTGGGTTGATCAGTTGCCGTCGAAAGCTCTCTACGCGTCTTCCGCGAATACTTTGTTCAGAGTTTCGGTCGCGGCCACGACCGGCAATTTCGGAGCCTCTGGAATCAGCCATTTCACCTTGCCGGCCTTGATTTCATCCTGCGCGATGCGGCAGGGTTTGCGCGATCCGGTATCGATCACCGGAGGCGCGCCGCCTTGCAGTTGCCGTGCCCGCCGCGCCGCCACCAGGATGTAGCGATAGTTGCTGTCGAATCCTTCAATCAACTTCATACTTCTCTCCCCCGAAACTTCATGTACCCTTTACCACCTGCGGATTAAACGAAGCCAGAATCGGCTGCACCCGCTCGCGCGCTTGCTCCAACCGGCAAGCTTGTGCCTTCTCCACTCGCCGCTCTTCTTCCGCGGAGAGTTCCGCTCCGCTTCGCTGCAACCGCTCCGACAGTACGATATCCCTCAACTGGTCGGCCGATTGCTCAACAACCTTGTTCACTAATATATAGTCGTATTTCGAGTAATTCTCAATCTCTCGCCGGGCCGTGTCCAACCGGCGGCAAATCTCGTCCTCTGCATCCAGTCCCCGATTCCGCAACCGCCATTCCAGATTCTCCCGGTCCGGCGGAAGAATAAAGATGCTCACCGCTTGCGGAATCTTCTGCTTGACTTGGCTCGCTCCCTGCACATCGATATCCAGCACCAGGTCGTTGCCGCGCGCCTCCGCCTCTCGCAGAAACCTTCGCGCTGTGCCGTAATACTCGCCACGCACTTTCTGGTTCCCAAATACCTCCGCGTACTCCAGAAACTCATCGGCCGCGATCATGGCTTCAAATTTTTCCCGCGAGACGAAGAAATATTCCTTCCCATTTTTTTCGCTGCCGCGCGGAGGCCGCGTCGTATAGGAGATCGAGAAGTCCAGGCGGGGAACCATCTTGAACAGCTCGTTCACCAGCGTGGATTTCCCCGAACCCGATGGCGCCGAAACGATGTAAACGATGCTCATTCCAGATTCTGTACCTGCTCCCGCGATTTCTCGATCTCCGACTTCATCAGCAAGCCCATCTCGGTAATCTTCAAGGCCTCACCCGCCAGGCCCGAGGTTTTCGAAAGCAACGTGTTCGCCTCGCGATTCATCTCCTGCAGCAGGAAGTCCAGCTTCTTGCCCACCTCGCCGCCCTGGTCGAGCAATCCGAGAAAATGTTTCACATGCGCATTCAGACGGACCAGCTCTTCCTGAATGTCGCTGCGATCCACCAGCACCGCCACTTCCTGCAGAATCCGTTCCTTGTCCACCTGGGTACCGAGCAATTCCACCATGCGCGATTGCAGCCGTTCCGAGTAGCTGCGCAGAATGGTGCTGCGATGGGCTTCCACTCCCGCCGCCGCTTTCTCCAAATTCATCATGCGCGCCCGCAGTTCCGTACTGATGCTGCGGCCTTCTTCTTCGCGCATCTCGTTCAGCCGGGAAAGCGCTTCTTCCACTCGCGCCATCACCGCCGTCTCCAGTTCCTCTCCCGATTTCTCGGCCCCCGAATCCATCGCGCCCGGCATCCGCAGAACCACGTTCAGATCAGGGTGACCTTCGACAGCAAATTCATTGGCGGCCGCGCGGAACGCTTCCACATAACTGCCAATGAGTTGCCGGTTGAGCGCGACCCCGTTTGTGCCCGAGCGATCCAGGTTCAGGATCACTTCCACGTGCCCCCGCGCCATTTTGTCTTTCAGTATGCGGCGCAGCTTCATCTCCAGCGCGTCGGTATCGGAGGGCAGTCGGAAGTGAAGATCGAGAAAACGATGATTCACCGATTTGAGTGACAACGCAAAGGCCAGCTGGGCATGGACCTGCCCTCGGACCTGCGCGAATCCCGTCATGGAGCGAAGTGTCATAAAGTTTGTCTCGAATCACGTAGGGACAGCCGCCCTCGGCTGTCCAGCCGCGCAAAGCGCGGCAGCATTCCGACAAATCAAAACCTTGGCGGAGCTTCGCTCCGCCGGACAGCCGAGGGCGGCTGTCCCTACGTGTTTACGGCCTTCGACGCGTCGGCTTCGGCAAACTGCAATTCGTAAAGCCGCCGGTACGTGCCCAACTTTTGCATCAATTCTTCATGCGCGCCAATATCGCTGATGGTTCCGTTTTCCAGCACCACGATGCGATCCGCGCGCCGCACCGTCGAAAGCCGGTGCGCAATCACAAACACAGTACGCCCACTCATCAGATTCTGCAGCGCCGCTTGCACCAGCGACTCCGACTCGCTGTCCAGCGCCGATGTCGCCTCATCCAGAATCAGAATCGGAGCATTCTTCAGAATCGCCCGCGCAATCGCGATGCGCTGCCGCTCCCCGCCCGAAAGCCGCACCCCGCGCTCCCCAATCATGGTGCTATACCCTTCCGGAAGCCCGGAAATAAATTCATGCGCTCGCGCCGCCCGCGCCGCTTCTTCCACCTTCTTCTGCGACACATGCGGCTGGCCGTAGGCGATATTGTTCCTCACCGTATCGTTGAACAACACCGTTTCCTGCGTAACAATTCCAATCTGCGATCGCAGCGAGTCCAGCGTCACATCCCGCACATCGTTATCGTCAATCTGAATGCTGCCGCCGCTGACGTCAAAAAAGCGCGGGATCAGATGCACCAGCGTGCTCTTGCCCGCGCCGCTCGATCCCACCACCGCCAGCACTTCGCCCGCCTTCACCTCCAGATTGATATTGTGCAGTACAATCGGCGCATCCTCGGCCATCGCATAGGAAAAAGAGACATCCGCAAACCGGATCGCCCGCGCAAACTTCCCCATGCGTTTGGCGCCCGGCTTCTCGCGCACTTCGTCTTCCATATCCATGAAACGGAAAATTTCCGACGAAGCGCCCACCGCCTGCTGGAAATTATTGTTGAACATCGCGAACTTGCGCACCGGATCGTACAGCTTGAAGACGGCGATAAGGAACGTGAAAAAGGCGCCTTCCGTGAACCCGTGGTGGTTGATCTGGTCGCGTCCCAGCAGAAGGAGCAGCGCAATCGCAATCGCGCCCAGAATGTCCATCAGCGGAGAACTGATGGCGAATGCCGCCACCACCCGCAGATTCGCACGGAACAGCCGTCGCGCCGCAGCGCGGAAGCGCTCCATCTCCCACCTCTCCATGCCAAACGCTTTTACGATCCGGTTCCCGGTAATCGTTTCGTGCAGAATGTTCTGGATCTCGGCCAGCTTGTCCTGCCCGCCCCGCGTCTTACTGCGCACTTGCCGCCCGATCTTTCTCGACGAGTACAAAATCACGGGAAGAAAAAGCAGCAGCACCCAGGCCAGCTTTCCTCCCACCAGAACCACCACTGCCGCCGTGAAAATCAAGGTGAAAAACTGCTGCAGGAATTCCGCCAGCACGCTCGACATCGCGAATTGCACCTTCTCGATATCGTTGACGATGGTCGAGAGCAGTGTGCCCGTGGTGTGTTTCACGAAAAACGCGGACGAACTCCGCAGAATGGCGTTATACAAGTCATCTCGCAGGTCGGTGATCATCCCAAAACCCGCGTAGTTCACCAGGTAGGTTCCGATGTAATCGAAGATTCCCTTCAATACCGTAGCCGCGACCAGAGCGAAGGCCACCACGGTCCAGGGATTGTGAAAGTGCGACGGAACCAGTTGTTGGAGGTTCAGAAAACGTTCGCTGCCCGGCAGCTTGAATAACTGGATGGTTTTTTCCTGAGAACCGGGATTCAATACGCGATCGAAGATCGGGCGGATGAGCAGGACCCGGCCAGCATCCAACAGTCCCACCATCGCCATCAGCGCCAGCGAAGCCAGAAGCGGCCACCAGTACGGCAGAACGTAGCGCAACAGGCGGGTCAGCGGACGGGGCTTTGCCGGTGTTCCTTCACTCTTCGGGCCGGCCACTGTGGAGGTTGCCATGCGTGTAAGGCTCAATTCTACATGCGATTTCCCGTAGAGACGCGGCTTGCCGCGTCTCCGCCGCGGAGGGAGACGGGGCAAGCCCGTCTCTACCGAAGGAAGAATGTCCAGACGCGCGCCTATTTCGGGCTGTCCCGATGCACGACCTTCACTTTGTGTCCCGCCTTTCGCAGCCGTTTACTGACATCTTCGGCAATCATCACCGAGCGATGCTGCCCGCCCGTGCATCCGAAGCTGATGGTCAGGTAGCTTTTGCCCTCGCGGATGTAGTGCGGCAGCAGATAGATCAGCAGTTCCGAAATGCGGTTGATGAACTCCTGCGTCTGCGGAAACGACCGGATGTATTTAGCGACCCGCGGATGCCGTCCCGTCAGCCCACGGAACTCCGGCACAAAATGAGGATTCGGTAGAAAGCGCACATCGAAGACCAGGTCGGCATCTTCTGGCAAACCGTGCTTATATCCAAAGCTCACGCAGGAGACCAGAATCGTCTGCGGGCTTCCCGACTGTTCTTTGAACCGGTCCGTCAAGTGCGCCCGCAATTCATGAACATTGAACTTGGTAGTATCGATGACCAGGTCGGCAATCTTGCGAATCGCCCGCAAATGGCGCCGTTCGGCCCCCAGCGATGCCCGCACCGTCGTACCCGTCCCCAGCGGATGCGGCCGCCGCGTCTCGCTGAAGCGCCGCAGCAACGCGGCATCGCTCGCTTCCAGATAAATGACTTTTGTCGGGATCGTCCGCTTCACCGACTTCAGCATCGCCGGCAGCTTCTCCAGTTGCCAGCCCTCGCGCACATCCACGACCAGCGCCGTACGCGGAATCTCTCCCGATTGCAGCGCCAGCTCGGCAAAGCGCGGAATTAGCTCGACCGGCAGATTATCCACGCAGTAGTAGCCAAGATCTTCGAAGGCCTTCAGCGCCGAAGCCTTCCCCGACCCGCTCATGCCGGTAATGACGACCAGTTCCGCTGCGGCGCGCGGCTCGCCCTTACGCCCGCGGGCTCCTTCCGTCGTATGCTTTCCCGCCGCGTGGGCGGCCTTGTTGAGTTTGCTGCGCAGTGGCATGCCGGAAATCTTAGCATTTCAGAAGGAGCGGTGCCGAAAGGCTCGGCCCGGAACCTCCAGCCCCGGAGGGACGAACCAGTGCTCTTTCTTTGCGCCCTTCGCGAGTCCTTTGCGGCCTTTGCGTTGAAGATCCTTTTTGCTCAAAGCAAAATTTCCAAACGACACCATTACGCTTTTGCCTGCGCTCCGCGTCCCATTATTGTTATGATTCACTCAAATTGTGAGCAACTGCGTTGGCGCTTCAATCCGTAGTGTTTCGTTTATTCTTTGCCTCATCCCTGCCCTCACGCGCGGAGATTCGCCACGCCCTGTCAGTGCACCCGGCCCGGCTACGACAACGCCAGTCATCGTAGTCGGTTTCGTCGGCGGATTTGTGAGCCGCGATGACGCGATCCACGGCCCCGTCCAACTCGCTGCGCGTCTGCGCCAGGACTGCCCACCAGGTGTGCAGGTAGAGGTATTTGAGAATCGTCGCCGAGAAGCAGCCCACGCGGAAATCACTCGAATGGTGGATGTCGACCGCAACGGTACGCTATCGGCCGAAGAGAAGAAGAACGCCCGCATCATCCTTTACGGACACAGCTGGGGCGCCTCGGAGACGGTTACCCTGGCGCGAGAGCTGGGAAAAGAAGGCATTCCAGTGTTGCTCACCGTTCAGGTGGATAGCGTCCCCAAACCCGGCGAGAATGATAAGGACATTCCCGCCAACGTCGCCGAGGCTGCAAATTTCTATGAAGAGGATGGCTGGCTGCACGGCCGGCCCGAGATTCGTGCGGCCGATCCATCTCGCACCCGCATCATCGGAAACTTCCGCATGGACTATAAAGCGAATCCCATCCGCTGCGATCAGTACCCCTGGTGGGACCGTTTCTTCACGAAGGCGCACACCGAAATGGAGTGCGATCCCAAGGTTTGGTCTCAGGTGGAGTCCCTGATCCAGTCGCGCCTGCCCCAGCCGCGCCAATGATGAAGGTAACGGGAATTGAATATCCCGTGACTTACCGCCGCAGGATGTTCTTCGCGATGAACAGCACATTGGCCGGGCGTTCAGCCAGCCGCCGCATGAAGTAGGGATACCACTCGGTGCCGAACGGGATGTAGACGCGCACCCCCCAACCCTGTTTCACCAGGCTCTGCTGCAGGTCGCGCCGAATGCCGTGCAGCATTTGGAATTCAAAGGCGCTCGGCGGAATGTTTTCACGCGTGGCAAAAGCCGTGGCCTCTCTGATAATGGTTTCGTCGTGGGTCGCGAGGCCGTGATAGACGCCGCTCTTCATCAGCATTTTCATCAGCTTCACGTAACTGGCGTCCACCTCGGATTTCTTCTGGAAGGCGATGTCCTCGGGCTCTTTGTATGCGCCTTTGCAGAGCCGTATGCGGATGCGCTCGGAGAGCAGTTTCTCGACGTCGGCTTCGGCGCGCCGCATATACGACTGGATCACCGCCCCCACCGAGCCCTCGTTTCCCGGAACCCGGTGGAGTTCGTGAACGAAGTCAAGCGTGCGCTGGGTGTAGGGCGATCCTTCCATATCGACACGAACAAAATTCCTGGGCGTCATGCTGGCCGCCTTGGCCACCAGTCCGCGGACGATGTCGTAGGCCATGGTCTCGTCCACATCGAGGCCCATGTGGGTGAGCTTGAGGCTGATATTCGCGTTCAATTTGTTGGCGGCGATTTCGTCGAGCAGGTGGTGATAGAGCTGGGCGCTGGCGCGGGCTTCGTCGGCGTTGGTGACGTTTTCGCCCAGATTGTCGATGGAAACGCCGGTGCCAATTTGATTCATGGCGGCCGCGGCGCGGATGGCGTCCGCAACTTCTGTGCCGGCTACAAAGCGCGCGGAAGTGCGCTGGCCGAAGCGCGAGCGTTCGGCGAGGCCGCGCAAAGAGCGGCTCTCCGACAGCGCAATGAAGATTGCCCTCAGCATGGTGCACCTGATTTTGGTGGATCGGATTTTCGCGGATTATGACTGCCAGAGGCGTACGTTGGCATTACAGTATTTTCTACCACAAAGAGCGGGCGGATGCAGTGCCGGAAAATCGTCGCTTCTCACCGGCTGTGACTTCCAGTAGAGACGCGGCTTGCCGCGTCTCTCTCGCGACGTAATCGGTGTTTGCCCTTCCAGTTGACTAGTCAGATGACTAGTCTGTACAATGAGTTTGATATTAAGGAGGAGAGCTTGGCTTCGTGGCAAGTGCAGGACGCAAAGGCGCGCTTTAGCGAGTTCCTGGATGCGACCATCAAGAAGGGTCCGCAGGTGGTTACCCGCCGTGGAGTTAAGACCGCCGTTCTGGTGCCGATCGAAGAATGGGAGAGGCTGCAAAAGGCTACCCGCCCCGGCCTCAAAGAATGGTTGCTCGCACCTGAGCCTCGCTTCGACGACCTGATCCCGGAAAGGCGCAAGTGGCGGCGCCGTCCCGTAGTGGAGTTTGAGTGAATCCATACCTGCTCGATACGAACGTAATCTCGGAATTGCGAAAAATGCGCCCACACGGGGCGGTGGCCGCATGGTTCGGAGCCATGGAAGAGGCGAACTTGTTCCTTTCCGCCGTGACGCTGGGCGAGATACAGGCGGGGATTGAGCGGACAAGGCGGCAAGATCCTGGGAAAGCAAGCGAACTTGAACGTTGGGTCGATGGGTTGCCCGTCTCCTACCAGGTGCTCCCCATGGACGCGCGCTGCTTTCGGGAATGGGGCAGAATCATGCATAACCAGCCCACCGACTTGCTAGAGGACGCGATGATCGCGGCGACCGCGCGGGTGCACCGTCTGACCGTTGCGACCAGAAATGAACGAGACTTCAAGCAACTCGGAGTCCGAACCTTCAACCCATTTAAGAACTGAGTCGCTGCATCGCGTGATGGCGCACGAAAGAGGGGGCAGGCCCCATAAGCGAGGCGAGTTCCACGGCCCATTTACCTGTTGCAGAACTTTGGATGTCAATGGGACCGTTCGGTCTCCGGGTATGATCTTTTGGGTACGGAACGCTTCATTAGCTTCGCTACCGTTTTCATGATCTCGAGCGAAAGCGCCTGATCCGACACCGCGCGTGCCAGCGACATCGCCCCAATGAGCGCACTATAGGTCAAGATCGCCCTCGCCCTCGCCGTGCGCTTGTCTTTGATTGGAAGCAAGCCGGCAAGCAGTTGAATATTGCTTCGGACATGTTCGGAGGCCAGCGCACGGGTATGCTTACCGCAACGCGCGATCTCCCCCGCCAGCGCACCGAAGGCGCAACCTTTGCCCGGATCATCGCGGTGCGATTCGTTGAGATAGTCGTCGACCAGTTTTTCGTAGTAAAACGGAGGCCCGCCGGCTGCGGCAGCGTCGGCTTGACGTTTCCAGTTACCAAATGCAGAACTGAGTGCTTCTGCCACTAATTCGTCACGGGAATGGAAGTGCTTGTAGAAGCCGCCGACCGTAAGACCCGCTTCCTTCATCAGTTGGGCGATGCTGATCCCCCCGATACCTTCTTCCCGAAACCGCTTGGCGGCGATGGCAACCACACGCTTATGAGTTTTCGCCTTTTCGGTCCTGGAATGCCCCATTTTGCCCCCCCCTCAAAAATCTGCAACCAATTCAGGATTACGCATCTAATCCTGTAAATGGATTATACACATAATCCAGAACGGAACGCAAGGAATATAAGGAGGATCACAATGAGACGGCATGCATTACGCAACCTTAACTTCGGCGGCAACCCCAGCCTGGCATTCCTGCTGTTGCTCGCATTCGCAGTATGCTTCGCTTCCATTCCAGCCCGTGCCCAGGATGGCCCGTGGCAGGTAGACGCGGGGCACTCCATCGCCCGCTTGTCATTGGGAGCGGGCTCGCAATCAGTGGATGTCGGTGTGGCTCCTGTGAGCGGGGCTGTAGTCTTCGACTCCAGCGATCCTGCCGACCCGGCAGTTCACCTCAATATCAAGTCGGACAATACGCTCGCCCCGAACTCCTCGGAGATCAGCTTTGAGTCGGAGCGCTCCGCGATCACCAGCGACGGAAAGCTGGCAGTCGTTGGCAAGCTCTCAGTTACCCGCGTAGAGCGGAGCGTAACGATGGAACCAAACGAGGCCTACGCTGGACCGGTGTATGGCGAGCCGGTGCGCCACACCGATACTCGTGAAGTCACGCTGGTGTTTCCAGTAACGAGCCTGCCAGCGGCACAGAACGGAGCGATACAGCTCTCGGCTTCAACCACCGTCGGCCGTGAGGCTTTTCCACAATTACTGTCGGCATTGGAGCCGGGGAACTGGCCATCGGTCGTGGTTGAGGACGAAAACTGCACCGCGCCATCAACGGCCGGTGAAGACTATTCCGGCGCCGTCTGCACCGGAACTCCGATCGAGACAGCGACCAACAGTGTGGTTGCGGGGTACATCGGTGGTGGCGAAGGCTATTACGGTTCCGAACCGGCCGTGGTTCCAGACGGCAGCCGGGCGACCATCGCTCTGAACCTCAAGCTTACAAAACTTGCGTCGACGGTCTCTGCGGCTTCTGGAGCTGCAGGATCTGCCGGACACTGAACCGCAATAGACCCAACGGAGGGATCTCGAAGAATCGCGAGGTCCCTCCGAAATCGGAGTTCTGCTTGAGTTAGCCGCTGATGGCGGGAAGCCCCGTCTCTACCCGAGTCAAATCCAGCGCCGCCGCCGCTCGTGTAGAATAGCCGTTTGGATATGGACCTCTCCGCCATCCAGCACGCCTTGCGCGAGCGCAACATTGACGCCTGGCTTTTCTACGATCATCACCATCGCGACCCGATCGCGTACCGCGTTCTCGGGCTGCCCAATGGACTCATGGTCACGCGCCGCTGGTACTACCTGATCCCGGCCAAAGGCGAGCCCGTCAAACTGGTCCACAAGATCGAGTCGGGACACCTGGATACCCTGCCCGGCGCCAAGAAGCAGTACGCCGGATGGCAGGAACTGTTCGACGGCCTGAAGCGGATGCTGGCCCCGTATCGCGATGTGGCCATGCAATTCTCGCCCAATAACTTTGTCTTCACGATCTCCATGGTGGACGCGGGCACGGCGGACGCGATTCGCGGCCTGGGCAAGAATATCGTCAGCGCGGCCGACCTGATCGCGCAGTTTGAAGCGACGCTAACCGACGAGCAGATCCAGTCGCACTTCGCGGCGCGCGATGTGATTGACGCCGTCACCGCCGAGGCCTTCAAGGAAATTGGACGGCGCGTACGCAACGGCGGCACGCACGAGCATGAAATCCAGCGATTTTTCATGGAAGCGTTCCAGCGCGAGAACATGGTGACGGACGACCCGCCGATCGTGGCCGTAAACGCCAATAGCGGAAACCCGCACTACGAGCCCAGCGCCAGCCGGCCGGTGCCGATCCGCGAAGGCGATCTGGTTCTGCTGGACGTGTGGGCGAAAAAAAACACGCCGGGCGCGATTTACTACGACATCACATGGATGGGCTTCGTGGGCAAAGCTCCGTCGGACCGGCAGCGCGAGATATTCAAGATTGTGAGCGAGGCCCGCGATATCGGCGTGAAAACTGTGCAGAATGCGGTGGCTGCCGCCCGGCCGATCGCCGGCTGGGAAGTGGATCACGCCGTGCGCGGCCACATCCAGCAGGCAAAGCATGGAGAGCACTTCATCCACCGCACCGGCCACTCGATCGCGACCGAAGTGCATGCCAACGGCGCGAACATGGACGACCTGGAAATCCACGACGAGCGCCGCATCCTCCCCAATTCCTGTTTTTCGATCGAGCCCGGCATCTACCTGCCCGAGTTCGGCGTGCGCTCGGAAGTAAATGTGCTGGTGCGGCCGGGAAGGGCCGAGGTGACAGGTAAAATCCAACGAGAGATCGTGACCATCTGAATGGCCAAGCCGACAACAGATAAATCAACAAAAGCGAAGGAGCCGGAGTACCCGCTCACGACCATGGCGGTGGTCGCGCCGATCGTGGGCTGGCTGATTCCCGGCGGCGGACACATCCTGCTCAAGCGCTACGTGCGCGGCATTCTGCTGCTGATCTCGGTGGTGGCGATGTTTCTGATTGGCCTGGGCATGCAGGGGCGGATTTACAAGCCGAATGGCGGAGACATCCTCGACATACTTGGCTTTGTCGGCGACGTGGGCGCGGGAGCGCTCTATTTTCTGGCGCGCATCATGGATTGGGGCAACGTGATGGCGGCGAATGCCGCGGCAGATTATGGCAAGACGTTTCTGATCGTGGCCGGCCTGCTGAACTTTATCGCGGCGGCGGATGCACATCACATCGCGCTGGGGAAGAAACCGTGAACATTACCTTGTCGCACTTCTCAGCCGCAGTGGTGTTCGCGTTGTTCGCATCGACGGTGTTCGGCATCACGCAGCGCAGTTCGACGATGGAGCAGTTGAAGTACGGCCTCTACTGCTTCGCCCTGTTCGTCGGCGGAGTCTTTCTGGCCGGATGGGTAATGGCGCTGATCCGGCGGTAGAGAGCGGCTATCAGCTCTCAGCTATCAGTCCTCAGTTCCCTTCCTCCAGTACAACCTTCTCAGCGTGCGCGGGCACAGCCCGATCAGCGCTGACCTAAAGCAGAACTCCTTCCGGGTAGACGAAAATGACTCCTGGTTCCTGCGTGCTACCGCGACTTGCCAGCGGCAATCGAACTCGCTGACTTTTCTGTTCGTTGCAGCCATCGGGAACTTTGCCAAGCAGGTTCTCGTATGTAGGGGTGGAGGATGCATGAGGAGAATTTTTCTGTTTCTGGGGGCACTCGCGATATCAATACCTTCTTGGGCGCAATCGGACGCGCGCCCGGAGGTCCTGGTGCTCGGGACATATCACATGTCGAACCCGGGACACGATGTCTACAACATGCAAGCTGACGATGTCCTATCGGCGAGACGCCAGCAAGAAATCGCGCAGGCAGTCGAAGTCTTGAAGAAGTTTCATCCGACCAAGATTGCGATTGAAGCCGATGTCGGGAGCCAGCGGGTGGCGCGGGAGTATTCCGACTACCTAGCGGGAAAGTACACGCTGTCGCGTAACGAGATTGATCAAATCGGATACCGGCTGGCCAAGGAGCTTGGGCATCACGCGGTCTACCCGGTCGACGAAGACGGCGATTTCCCGTGGCAACGGCTGGTCAATTACGCCAAGGGCATTGGCCAAAAAGAGAAGTTCGACGCGATGGCGGCGAGCATGGGCACGGCGGTGAAGGAGCAGGACGATTTCTTGCGATCGCACACTGTGCTTGAGACGTTGCAATACATGAATTCCGATTCGAAGGCGGCAAAAGATGTGGCTTTCTATTACGCCTTCGTGCCATTCGGAGAACCCGGCGACTACGCGGGATCTGACCTGCTGGCAGCCTGGTACCAAAGAAATATTCGCATTTATCATAATGTCGTCAAGCTGATCGAATCTCCGAGCGACAGGATTCTTGTGATCTACGGGGCCGGTCACCTCGGATGGTTACAGCAGGACATTGCCAATGACGCGACAGTTAAGTTACGGAAACTGTCCGACTTGATTGGGCAGCGATAACTGGGGGTTCGAGCGATCCGGCCTTAAGATCCGACCCCACACAACTCAGTTCTCCGGATGTCGCTATTATTCCGGCGGTTGAGGATGCAGGCCTTCGCCGGGGGCGAGCGGAAGACGGGACGCCCTATCGAGCAGGCCGCGTTCCTGCGGTGAGAACTCATTCCTATATTCGTCGGAGTGGATGAGCCGGTCGCGCTGTTCGGGCGTCAAGCCGCGCATCCCCCGGATCGCCCGGTTGACGGCCTGGCGCCGGTCCGGGGGCAACTGCCGGAACTGCTGAAAGAACTGGCGCGCCTGCTGCTTCTGATTAGGCGTCAGGTGCTCCCAGGTTTCCATGCGGTTGAGCACGCGCTCCTGCTGCTGCGGAGGCAGGCTGGAAAAATGCTGCAGCCTCTGCCGCAGTTGCGCTTGCTGCGGCGGGGAAAGCCCGCGGAACTGCGGATCATTTTCGAGCGCGCGGCGTTGCTGCGCCGGCGGAAGATCCTTATAGCGGCGGAGCCAGTTTCCGGCGTGGCCGGGCTGGTTCTGTGGCGGATGGAATTGATTGGTACGGCTGGGGCGATTCTCTTTCTGAAAGCGGTGCCACTGCCCGTCCGCAGGGTGCGATTGCGGATGCGCCTGTGGAGGCCGTTGCGGTTGCCGCGGTGGCGGAGGCGGTTGTGGATACCGCGATTGCGCAAACATAGCGGGCACGCAGAAGGATGCCAGCAGCAAAAGCGCCGCTATACAGCTCGCAATTCTTTCCCGGCCCAACATCTTCGCTCCCCGATCCGCCCAGCTAATAACGGCTAACCTCTCCTCGTCACCTTCAACCTCTTGTCTTCTCAGCAGGAGACGCGACAAGCCGCGTCTCTACACGGGAATCCGGCTTACGGATTCGCGGTTACGTCGTCCTGCACCTGCAATTCGTCGAGCACATCGAAATCGGCGTACAACTCGTCGTTTCTCTCGAGCGCCTGCAAGTCGCCGACTGCGGTCCCCGGCTGCACCGGCACACTGAGCGATGGAGGCACGGTCGGCATAGTTTCGGAAACGTAAATATACGACCGACCGCCGATGCCAACACCAACCACCAGCGCTCCCGCAAGCACGACGCCGGCCGCCGACATAGCCCACGCCGGACGCCGCAGCCAGCCAAGCCATCCCGCAGCCGGACGCGCCATTTCTTCGCGCAGACGCGCCCCAAGCCGGGTGTCGAAATACGGCGACGGTTCGGGCGCCTGCCATTCATCGAGCAGCGCCATGGTTTTCTGAAACTCCCGCAGATGGGCGGCACACGCGGCACAGGATGCGATGTGGTTTTCGACCTCCGGCGTTCGAGCGTCCATGCCAGCGGCCAGTTCCGGCAACAGTTCGCGAATTTGATTGCAATTCATACTGCTTTCCTCTACTTCCCAGAAACAAACTCTTTCAGCTGCTCGCGCAAGGTTTCATACGCGCGGTACAGCAACGATTTGGTGGCGGACTCGCTCAGCTTCAGCACGCCCGCAATCTGGCGGTAATCCATCTGCTGATACTTGTGCATGATGACCGCTATGCGCTGGCGCTCAGGGCAGCGCGTTCACGACGCCGCGGATGGCCGCCAGCCGCTCCCGCTTCAAGATCTGCTCTTCCGCGCTGAGCGAATCGTCGGCCAGATCGGGCGTGTTGCCCGTTTCCTGGTCCGGCTCATCGAGCCGCAAGGTATTTTCCGGACGCTCGTGCCGCGTATCGCGCGCGTGGTTGACGGCCAGATTAGTCGCGATGCGATACAGCCAGGTCGTAAACTTCGCGCTCGGCTCGTAGCTGGTGCGCGACCGATAGACGCGCAGAAATACTTCCTGCGCCAGTTCCTCGGCGGTCGACGGATTGTGGCACATGCGGTACATAAAGCCCACCATCGGCCGGCGATACTTCTGCACCAGGTAAGCGAAGGCGGATTCGTCGCCCGTCTTCACCCGCAGCATCGCGTCGACGTCGGAAACGGCGTGCGGCAGCGACGGCGACGGAATTTGCCATGGCAGCGGGCGCAGACGAACGCGTTCCCGCAAGGTTAACGTTCAGCAGCCCGCGATCGATGGCCACGCTGCTCACATCAGTAGAAACCCCATTTGAGGGAGAAAGTTGCGCCTCTCCGGACGCGGGCGGAGGCGCGGAAGTGTTTTCCCGTGAATCAGTTACGGATCGAGCGTCGGGGATATCGGAGGAGGCCATGACAGGGCGACAGAAAGAGGCTATCGGGAGCGGCGCAGGCGGTCAAGAGGCTGGGCAGATGCCGGAAGCGTGAGCCTGATTTGTTACAATAACAAAACCGCAGGCAATTGCAGTGGGCGCTTAACTCAGCGGTAGAGTGCCATCCTCACACGGTGGAAGTCGTAGGTTCAAATCCTACAGCGCCCACCATCACATTCGGGTCCGACCCGTCCTGATTTTTGCCAGAAATCGCCGTGGAGAGCCCCGCCCGTTTGTCTGCCTCGGCGCCTTTACCGGCCGAGACCGGAAGTAATCTGGTGTTTCCTACCGGAAAGCGAAAAAATCTTCCTGGTAGAGGGATTCAACGCAGATCGCAAAGAGCCCCTATGGCAAGGACTTAGAGGTTTGGTAATCGCGCTGCTCTATTCCTTATACTTACCACCAGGGGCACCCCCACCGGGCTCCTGGTCATCAAAGTTGAAAATGCCTGCTTTCGCAAATTCGTTGCCCGCGCTCGCCAGGGGCCCCTGGAGACTTGGGAGGCTGTGCGCCATTCTGTTCTTCTGCCTCTGCGACATTTCGCGCGCCCATGCTGGAGCGACGTTATTTCTGGAAGAGCCGTATAGTTACGACGGCTCTTTCGCCGGCACCGGCCACGTGGCAGTGTATCTGAGCAATGTTTGTTCTGTATCCCCGGTCATTCTGCGGCGCTGTGCCGAAGGCGAATCCGGCGTGGTCTTGAGCCGCTACGACGGGATCAAGGGATACGATTGGATTGCCATCCCTCTCATTCCCTACCTCTATGCCGTGGACCGACTGGAAGCCATCCCGCTGTTCGCCGACGCCAAGCTGGTGGCCTTCCTTAGAGACCAATATCGCCGCCAGTACCTGGAATCGCTTGCCCCCGATCGCCGCGACGGCGGAGCCCCCGAGGGAAACTGGTATGAACTGATCGGGTCGGCGTATGACCGGACCATTTATGGATTTGAGATTGAGACCAGCCCGGAACAAGACGCGCTGCTGATCGACAAGCTCAACGGCCGGCCCAACCGCCAGCGCTATAACTTTGTCGAGAGAAATTGCGCCGATTTCGTGCGCGAGGTCATCGACTTTTATTACCCGCATGCGCTGCATCGCAGTGTGATTGGCGACCTCGGCGTCACGACTCCAAAGCAAAGCGCGAAAATGATGGCGAGATACAACCACCACCATTCTGACTTACAGAGCTTGAATTACCTGATCCCGCAGGTTCCGGGAACGATCCGGCGCAGCAAACCCATCCACGGAGTCCTGGAATCGGTGATGGCGGCCAAGAAATATATGGTGCCCCTGGTCGTACTGAATCCCTACCTCGGTGGCGGATTGCTTGTCGAGTATTTTGGCCATCGGCGCTTCGATCCGGCACGAAACGCGCTGATCTCTAATCTTGATTCCGGCCGTGAGTTGGATGCGCCCATGACCCGCGATGAGCGTCTTCGCTACCAGAGTCGAATGGACGAACTAAGTCAAAGCCGCCCCGTGATAGACGGCTTGAAAGAAGGAGAAAACAAGGAAGCAAAAGCCTGGGAGCGCATCGAAGCCAGCGCCCAGCCTGGACTCGACGTTCTCCGCCAACCCATCCTGCAGATGCGCGTCGACGGGCAATCGGCTCAGGTGGGCCTTTCGCGATCCAATATCTTGACTGGTTCGGAGCCGCCGGAACTAGCCGCGAAACTCGTGGAGGCGCGGCTCCGCCAGGAATTGCGGCCCGCCATGGCCCGCAAGGCCTCGCGCAGCGACGTGGAAAAAGATCTGGCGTTGTTCCAGCAACTGCTCTCGCTTCCGCCGCGAGAGGTTGCGGTCACACCCGCCTCCCTCAACGCCAGCCGCCCCCACGCCGTGGCCGCCCTGCAGTAGGTTTCCACTCTAGTAGCACGTTGCAGAAACCAAGCACGGAATGCAGCCCCGGAGGGGCGACCTAACTTAGCCCAGCGCTTCAGTGCTGGGTATAGTGGAAGAAATGACTCAAGTCCCGGGGACGACCGAGTTCGCACGCACACGCTGGGGGCTGAGCGGCGAAGGTCATCTTCCGCAGCCTGCTAGTCGAGCTCAACATTCATCCGAGAATTCCCATCTTCTTCCCCACGCGCTCCAGCACTTCAAGCGCCCGCTCCAGCTCATCTTTCGTGTGCGTGGCCGTCATGATAGTGCGCACCCGCGCTTTGCCTTCGGGGACGGTGGGGAAAGCGATGCCGGTTCCGAGCACGCCTTCTTTGAAAAGCTCGCGGGAAAAATCCATGGTCAGCCGGCCGTCGCCGATGATGATGGGCGTAATCGGGGTTTCGCTCGCGGGAGTCGTCTGGCCTCCGATGTTGAAGCCGAGCAGGCCGAGTTCTTTTTTCCAGAAACGCGTGTTGGCCCAAAGCTGCTCCATCCACTGCGGCTCGGTCTGAAGAACATCGAAAGCCGCAATGCAGGAGGCCGCAACCGAGGGCGGATGCGATGTCGAAAACAGAAACGGCCGCGCACGGTGATAGAGAAAATCGATCAAATCGCGCGTGCCGCAGACGTAGCCCCCGAGAGCGCCGATGGCCTTCGACAACGTGCCGACCTGAATGTCGACCCGTCCGTGCATCGAAAAATGATCGACCGTGCCGCGTCCCTGGCGCCCGAGGACACCGGAAGAATGCGCGTCGTCGATCATCATGATCGCGCCGTATTTCTCGGCCGCTTCGCACAGGCCGGGCAGCGGCCCGATATCGCCATCCATCGAGAAGACGCCGTCGGTGATCAGCAGCTTCTTGCCGGGCTGGTTCTTCACGCTGGCGAGTTGCTCTTCGGCGTGGGCGACGTCTTTGTGGCGGAAAACGAGAATCTTCGCGCGGGAGAGACGGCAGCCGTCGATGATCGAGGCGTGATTCAGCTCGTCGGAAATGATGAAGTCGTCTTTGCCGAGAAATGCCGAGACCGTCCCCGCGTTCGCCGTGAATCCCGACTGGAACACCACGCAGGCTTCGACGTTCTTGAAGCGCGCGATCTTCTCTTCCAGCTTCATGTGAATCTTCATCGTGCCCGCGATGGTGCGCACAGCGCCCGATCCGACGCCATACTTGCGCGTAGCCTCCAGCGCCGCTTCGCGCAGCTTAGGATGCGTAGTGAACCCGAGATAATTGTTCGAAGCAAGGTTGATGACGCGCTTGCCGTCGAAAGTGCAGACCGGCGCCTGTTCGTCCTCCAGCACGCGCAGCTTGAAGTGCGTGCCCTTGGCCTTGAGTTCGTCGAGTTGATCGGTCAGGAATGCGAGCGGATTGGTGCGCGTAGCAGTGGGCATGGGTTCCTCGAATCGTGGGTTCGTATCAGGGTATCGCTTTAGCGATACCGCAGTTCCGTTGAAATCAAAAGCCCCTTCAGGGGCTGGGGCACTGAATAGTGTTTGCTCTCGCGGCCCGCTTAACAGTTTACCCCGACCTTCTCATTATCCGGTCTTGGGCTGCCCGAGCGCCGCAATCGTCCCCTTCGTCGCGCGCAAATAATCCCCAGGCGCAATCAAGATCTGCAACCCGCGAACTCCCGCCGAAATGGAAACCACGTCGAACAGCTCGATGGTTTCGTCCACGTACACCGCAAAGTCGCGCTTGGCCGCAAGCGCCGTCACGCCGCCGCGAATGTAGCCGGTGAGCGCCTGCAGTTCTTTCACCGGGACGAGTTGAATCTTTCTTTCTCCCGCCGCGGCCGCCAACGCCTTCAAGTTGAGTTCCTGATCGCCGGGGACCACCGCCATGGCGATCCCGTTCCGGTCGCCGCGCGCCACCAGCGTCTTGAAAACCTGCTCCGGCGGCAACCCGATCTTGGCGGCAACCGTTTCCGCAGCCAGATCGTAGGGATCGACCTCGTACTCGCGGAGCTCGTATTGAATTCCCAGCTGATCCAGCAACCGCGCCGCATTGGTCTTAGAAAAAGACTCTTTCGCCATAACTGATTGAATTATAAATACTTTACAAGTAAGTCCTTATTTCTCAAAGACCTGGCAAGTAAACGTTGCTAAGTCTTTGATTCCAAAAGACCGCGGCAAGGGGGTCCTTCCAAGTGCACATTTTCAAAGCCCGTTCCAACAGCTCCAAAACCCGTAATCGTGCAAGAATTGGAACCGCAATCAACTTCTTCTCGGAGGCTCCTGTGCGTCTTCTGCTGCATTGGGTTCTAAGCGCTGTCGCGGTTTGGATTGTCGCCCACATCGTCCCCGGCATCAGCGTCAGCGGGCCGAAGGCGGCGCTGATCGCGGCTGCAGTCATCGGGCTAGTCAACGCAACCATCGGACTGTTGCTCAAGATACTCACGTTTCCACTGACGATCGTAACGCTCGGCCTGTTCTGGTTCGTGATCAACGCGCTCATGCTGGAGCTGGCGGCATGGCTGGTAAACGGATTCGCGGTGCGGAACTTCTTCGCGGCGTTTATCGGCGCCATCGTACTGAGCATCGTGAGCTCGGTGTTGCAATGGCTGTTCATGCCGAAACGCAACCGGAGCTAAGACCGCTGTTGATTTGCCAGGCGTAACTCGGCGAACACACGCTGCACCTGCTGTTCGGTGGCCGCGAGCGATCCGGAGTTATCGATTACGAAATCGGCAACTTTGATCTTTTCCTCGTCGGGAATTTGCGCGGCCATGCGCCGAGTTACTTCGGCGCGGGCAGCGTCTTCGGAAATTCCCAGGCGGCGAGCGTAGCGCAGAATGCGCTGTTCGCGATGGCAGGTGACGACGATCAAGCGGTCGAAACGGTCGGCGGCTCCCGCTTCGAGGATTAAGGCAGCTTCGACGATGGCAATGGCCTTCGGATCGCGGTGGCCGACTTGTTTGATCCACTCGTTTTCATGCGCGATCACAGCGGGATGAACGATTTCGTTGAGTTCCTTGACGCGCGGAGGCGAGCCGCCGGGGACGCCGAATGCAGTTTCGGCCAGCCTGGGACGGTTGATGCTTCCGTCGGGATTCAGGATTTCGCGGCCGAAGCGGCGGACGACTTCCTCATAGACCGCGTTACCGGGCCGCATCAGCGTGTGCGCGACGGCATCGGCGTCGGTAAGGTGCGCGCCGAGCTTGACAAACATCTCGCCGACAACGGATTTGCCGCTGGCGATGCCGCCGGTGAGCCCCAGTTTGAGCAAATCGCTAGTCTCCAACCCACCTCTGCAATCTGACCTCTAACCTCTGACCTTATTTCCCGCGCCGCAGCATGGCGGCCTTCACCGTGTTGGCCATCAGCATGGCGATGGTTAGCGGGCCTACGCCTCCGGGGACAGGCGTGATGGCTCCGGCAATTTCGGCCACCTCAGGGTGGACATCGCCCACCAAAGTCGCGCCTTTGGCCAGAAACGTTTCTTCGCGCTTCTTGTTTCCAGAAAAGAAGCGGTCGAAATCCTTTCGGTCCGTGATCCGGTTGATGCCCACGTCGATCACCGTGGCTCCTGGCTTCACATAGTCGCGGGTGACGATGCCGGCGCGGCCAATCGCCGCGACCAGGATGTCGGCACGGCGGCAAACTTCGGGCAGGTCGCGCGTTTTCGAGTGGCACACGGTGACGGTGGCATTCTGATTGAGCAGCAGCATGGCTACGGGCTTGCCCACAATATCGCTGCGTCCGACGACCACGGCTTCCTGCCCAGCGACGGGAATCTGGCTGCGCCTTAGGATTTCCATAACACCGGCCGGCGTGCAGGGCACCAGGCCGGGTCGCTGCGTGGACAGGTAGCCGACGTTCATGGGGTGGAAGCCGTCCACGTCTTTGGCGGGATCGACCGCCAGCAGCACCTTCTTGGCATCGACGTGCGCGGGCAGGGGCAACTGCACCAGGATGCCGTCAATTTCGTCGCGGCGGTTCATTTCGGCGATCAGGGCCAGCAGCTCTTCGGTGGTCGCGCTTTCCGGCGGCGTGTGCTGCTCGCTATAGAGGCCGACTTCCTCGGAACTCTTGACCTTGCCGCGAACGTAGACCTCGGATGCGGGGTTGTGTCCAACCAGCACCACGGCGAGTCCGGGGCGCACGCCCGATAATGCCAGGGCTTTCGCCTGGGCGGTGACTTCCGCGCGAATTTCAGCGGCTATCTTGGTACCGTCGAGAATCCTGGCTGCCATCCCACCTCGCTTCGTCGTGCTGTGAATGGAAAAGCGATTCTATCGCATCGCTATGCCGAACCCGAACTTCGGTAGTGGTGCAGTTTGCACTCGTCCGGCGCTTTTCTTCCCGCCCCTTGCGAGTCCTTAGCGGACTTTGCGTTAGAACCCGCGTCCTCTCCCCTGTACAATGGATCGGCCATGATTTCCCAGGATCTGCTCGACATGCTGGTCTGCCCGGTCTGTAAGAAGCCGGTAGCTCTGACCGCGAACGGGGATGGTCTGAAATGCGGCGAATGCCGCCGCGTGTACCCCATTCAGGACGACATCCCGATCATGCTGGTGGACGCCGCAAGTATCAAAGATTGAGGTATCAAAGATTGACGGAACAAAGATTGACGCGGCCGGAAACCGCAGCCGGCAGAGCATCCCGTCAAAGTACCAGAGTTCGGTTTCCTCCCGTCTCGAAACGACATTTAGTGTCAATTTGTGTCAATCCGGCAACGCCGACGTTTTCCCCTTTCCCGGCCGCCTGCCGATGATCTCCCCGCAACCTTTTGCAAAACCTTGGGTTCTAGCGAGTAGGGGTTCCAGGAACTGACTCTGGTGACGTACCAAAGTTACGGCATTACGATTGCAGCAACGAAATAGGCTGCCGATGAATCCAATGGGAGCAACGGTAGGGGGTCGAATATGCGAATAGCCATGAAAGAACGGTTTACGGTGACGGAACTGTGCGCCCTGCGAAACGACCTGATCGAGGGCGGCATGGTGGATTCTCGCGAAGCAGCGGAACTGCTGCAGGTTTTCCTGGCGGGGCGTGGCTATGGGGTTTCGCAGACGGCGGCCATCGACGCGGCCGGGCGGGTGGAAATGGCAGGCTGTTCCCTGCCGGTGCTGGAACGTGAACTGGAGGGCCTGGCGCTGGTGATGTGAAGTTTCGCGCATCGATTCAGAGGTTTTACGCATCCAATAGATCAATCAAGCGAGGTTAACGGGAAACTGATCTAGCTCAACTCAGCGATCGACAGTTTCTCAGTACGAAGAGCCGGGCGCAATCGCCCGGCCTTTTGTATTTATGGGGCTTCTTCCAAGGCGGTCGAAATGTTATCCCGCGAATTTCAAGGTGAGGAGTGAAGCGACGGGCGTCTCGCCCGACCGGGCGGGGACACCCGGCTCTCCACTGGCAGGCTTGGAGCGATAGGGGGAACAATCCGCGGTCCCGGTACTAGAGATCCTCAACCGCCTTTTGCAGGGCCCGCGCGATTTCCTCGGGGTCGCTTTCTGGCGCAAACCGCATGGGCTCGCCGATGCGAACGCGAATCTTTCCGGGCGCCGCAAACTTCTTTCCGGCGTTCTTGACCTCAAACAAACCATCAATCCGCATCGGCAGGATGGGGATGCGCAGATTGTTGGCGAGCAGGCCGACCCCGCTGCGGAACGGGCAGAGCTTGCCGTCTGTGGTGTGCTTTCCTTCGGGAAAGACCAGCACGCTGTAGCCGCGATCGACGGCCTCTCCAGCATAGGCGAAGCTCTTGCGAAAGGCGGACTGGCGCGGCAATGGGAACAGGTTTAACAGGGCGACCCCGAGTGTCCATTGCACGCGGTCGTAGATTCGTTTGAACCAGGCGCGATTCGAAGCCGGGGAGCGCAACCGTTCTAGCGCCTCGCCGCCGGTTGCGGTCGCCAGTTTGTGGCGGAGGCGCGCGGGTAGCGCCGTCTGGATGAATCCGACATCGACATCGGCCACATGGTTGGAAATGATTAGCAGCGGCCCGCGAACGCCGCGCAAGTTCTCGCGTCCGGTCACGCGGGGCCATCCCAGAAGAAATACCGCCGGGCGCGCCAGCAGATAATGCGACGCTAGGCGCAGCCACGTGGTTGGCCATCGCAGGGTCCACCGGGGATAGTGAAAAGCCAGCCCCGTTAGTCGTTGGTCGCCGGCCGTTGGTCGTTCGGAGGGTTTGCCAACCACTAACGACTGACGACTAGCGACCGACGTATCCCGCAGCAGTTTTTCCAAATCGCCGACGGTTGCTGCGTTCGCGAAATTCGTTTCGTTCAGGTCGATCTGGTAGCGGTCTTCGAGCGCGCTGAACAGTTCGACTCGCTCTAACGAACTTAAGCCCAGGCCACTCTCGAGATTTGCGTCCGGCGTCAGGGTTTGCGCGGCGCGGCCGGTGATTCGCGTTAGTAGTTCCGCGAGCGGACTGGCCGCGTTTGTGGGCGCTTCACCACTGAGGACCGCTTCCACCGCATCGCGAATCACGTTGCGGCGCGGTTTTTGGGTGGAGCTGCGGGGAAAGTCTTCTTCGGGCCAGACGAACCAGGTCCGCATGCGCTGAAACTCGGCGAGGGTTTCGTTGGCGCGGGAGACGGGGCGAGCCCCGTCTCTACTGTAGGCATCGCGCAGGATCAATACGGCGCAGGGTTCAGCATTTCCGCGGCGCTCAAGCCCTACAACCACGCAGTCCTTAACTTCTTCCTGCTGCCGCAGTGCCGCTTCCAGGTCCTCGGGATAGATGTTCATGCCGGCGGGCGTGACGATTACTTCTTTCTTGCGGCCCTTGAAAAAAAGATTGCTCTGCTCATCGAGCGCGCCCAGGTCGCCGGTGCGATACCAGCCTTCCTCGCCAGCAACCGGTTGCAATTCGCGGCCGTTCCAGTAGCCGCTGGCAACGCCGCTGCCGCGCACCAGAATTTCGCCGTCGTCCGCCAGCTTAATTTCGCGCCCGGGCAGGACCTTGCCGATCGACCCACGGCTGGTGTGGAAAGGATGGTTCAGGCTGATCAGCGAAGTGGTTTCGGTCAATCCGTAACCTTGGACCACGGCGTATCCCAGGCGATGCCAGAATTCTTCGGTCTCGCGATCGAGGGCGGCTCCGCCGCTGATCATGGCCAGGAACTTCCATCCGAACTGGCGGCGGAGGTCGCGGAAGGTCCACCAGCGTCGCAGAAAATGCTGGTTCTTGGCGGCATCGAAGCGCGCGGCAAAATTCTCGCGGGCGCCAGCGGCCTCGACATCGCGTTCGACCTTCTGCTTCAGCGACTCGATCATGCGCGGGACGGCCACCAGCACGGAAACCCGCTCGCGACGGATCGTCGCCATGACTTCAGTCGGGTTGAATGTGTTTTCGAACACCATCGTGCCGCCCAGCAGCGGGGGAAGAAAGATTCCCAGGAACTGGCCGAAAACATGGCTGAGCGGCAGCAGGTTCAGGAAGCGAATCGGATGCACCAGCCGCTCGTACTTCAGATATTTCCTGATCTCGGTTTCGATCGGGGCCAGGTTGCCGAGCACGTTGGCGTGGGTAAGCACGACTCCCTTGGGCTCGGCCGTGGTGCCGGAGGTGAAAACGATTTCGAGCGGATCGGAAGGCTGAATCTGGACGGGACGAAAACGTTCGGCCGGACGGTCGGCGACTGCAGCCGCCAGATCGGCGGGGTCGATGGTTGCGATGCCCGGGGCTTGCTCGACGTTCGTTTTTTCGCTCGTTCTTTTGCTCGTTTTCTCGAATAGCGAGGCGCGCGCGCGCGGACACAACACCAGCCGGGTCCGCACCTGCGCGCTAATGCGGCACGCAAAATCAGGGCTAGCGGCATCATCGATGGGGACGGCAATGACCCCGCAAAGCGCGCATCCGAGGAATGCCGCGACCCACTCGGCGCAGTTCGGACTCCACAGCAGCACCGCATCCCCTTTGCCGATGTTGCGCGCCTCGAGCTCGTGGGCAAACTGATACGCCATTCCGGCAACGCGCTGGTAGCTCCAACGCTCGCGCCGGTACCCGCGCGGAAACACGTAGGCGCAGGCGTCACCCCAGCGTTCGAAATCGTCGAGCGAATCCAGCACACTTGCCCGCACACCCTGTTTAGTAGCACAATTTCCGGAACTTTACAGGTCGTAAGTGTTACAGAACAAAAAAACTGTAAGGTGGTTGCACTTGATTTTGGGTGGCGCAGCGGTTTACCGCTGCGATAAGTGGCTTGTTCCAGTGTTCGGCTTTAGCCGCTGCGGTGGGACTCCGGGATTCGTACTTTACATCAGCGGTTTAAGTGAAATGCCTTCCAGAACTACAGTTCGGATTCTGACTGCGTGCGTCGTCGCAGTCAGCGCGTGTGGCCTGGTCTCGTGCCAGCCGCCGCCGGCCACAAATGGCGTAAGCTCGGCGACGTCTTCTGCCGCGGCCGCGCGGGCTGACCACCCGGCCGGTGCTCGTGCGCGACCTCAGCCAGGACGAAGCCGCCGGTGGACACATTCTGCGCAAGCATGTTGGCCAGACCGACGAACAACTGCGCCAGCGCCTCGAGCGGGAACCGCGCATCACCGGCGCCTCCACCTACACCGATCGCCCAACGGCTGAGCAGGCCGTGGGCGCGGCGATCGCGGCATCGCAGGACCGGATTCAGCGCTGGCTCAGCCGCTCCGGTGGACACCCGAACCTGGTGCTGGACTACGACAGCGCGAGTCCGATTGGGCGCACCATCAATCGGGGAGAGAGCCAGTCGCGCCCGTGCGCGCACGCGCTAGTCGTACTAAAATACTCCGGGCCCAACCAGTACTACGTTTTGACTTCTTATCCGGAGTGCCGCTGATGAACTCGAAACCGGAAATCACCGCCGCCAACTTTCCTGCGCTGCATACGTTTTTGCGGGGCTACTTCCATGAGGATGTCGCCGACGAATACGGAACTCCCGCCGAGGCGGCCGATCAGTTTTGCGAGGACGCGGAAACCGACGAGCGCATTCCCGTGGCGCGGGAGTGGCAGCAGGTCGCGGAGTTGACCCACGCCCAGCCTGCGGCCCTGAATGCGGCATTAAAGAAACTGGGCAGTGCGATTCAGTTACATGAAGCGGAGATTCCGCAAGTGGCGGCGATCTTCGCGCGTTGCCTGGCGGTGAAATCGCATCGGCGAGTGGCCAACGAATAACGGACGTGAAGGGCCTCGTATCAGTGGCGTCATATCAGGGTATCGCTTTAGCGATACGGATAGTTCTTGAATGAACGCCCCTTCAGGGGCTGCTTACCCTTCCCGCCCTACCCCCAGCGCGTCGGCCACGCGGTTAATGTAATTGAACCAGGACGCAATCAAAGTGATCTGCAAGATCGCCTTATCTTCGAAGCCTGCCGCCCGCAATCTCTCGTGGTCGCCTTTCTGCACCGTGGTCGCGTCTTTCGTGAGTTTCACGACGTAATCGATCATCACGCGTTCCTGCGGCGTGATGGGCGCGGTCGTGTAATCGCGTTCCAGGGCTTCGACCAGTTCCTTATCGAGCGTGACGCGACGCAGAAACTCTGCGTGAGACTCGATTCAATACACGCACCGGTTGGTCACCGAGACCATGGTGGCAATCATCTCGTGATGACGCCGCTCGAGCGGCAGGCCGGGAGACATCAGCGCACCGAAGGTCGAGAACGCATGGTGAAGGGCCTGCGGAATCAAAGAGTGCGAGGCCACGATCTGGGAGCCGCCGCCTTCGGCGGGATGTATAGGAACGGCGTACTCCTGAGGGTAGAGCGATCTCTGTCCCTCTACCGCCTGCCGCAGTTCGTTGTCAGCTTCGGAGAGTGGAATGGTACGAATCCAGGTCATAGTTGAGAGTTCTCAGTTCCCAGTTCTCAGTTCTCAGAAAAACCCCGCGTAATCATTGTTGCCACCGTTCGGGGCGCTGTGTCAATGCGCGGTGCGGGGTTTGCTGAGTACTGAGTACTGGGTACCGGGTACTGGGTACTTCTACGCACTATAATTCCCCAGTCATGTCCAGTCCCGCCATCGAGAAGAAGATCGAAGCTCTGCGCGAGAAGATCCGGCATCACGAATATCGCTATTACGTGCTGGACGCGCCGGAAATTTCCGATGCCGAGTTCGACGCGCTGATGAACGAGCTCAAACGGCTCGAAGCTGACCATCCGAAGCTGATTACGCCAGACTCGCCGACACAGCGTGTGGGCGGCAAGCCGCGCGAGGGATTCGTGAAGGCGAAGCATTCTTCGCCGATGCTCTCGCTCGACAACGCGTACAGCGAGGAGGAACTGCGCGACTGGGAACGGCGCGTGCATGAGCTGAGCGGACGCACTGACATCGAGTACATGTGCGAGTTGAAACTGGATGGAATGTCGCTAGCGCTCGTCTACACGGACGGCCGTTTGGAGCGCGGCATCACGCGCGGAGACGGCAGCGTCGGCGAAGACGTCACTTTAAATGTCCGGACGGTGCGCTCGGTTCCGTTGTCGGTTGCGAAGGACAAGTTGAAGAAGGCCGGGATCCCCGCGGATTTCGAGGTGCGCGGCGAAATGCTGATGCCACTGGCCGCCTTCCGCAAGTTGAATGAAGAACGCGAGCGGCAGGGCCTGGCGGTGTTTGCCAATCCGCGCAACTTTACCGCCGGGACGGTGCGGCAGCTCGAGCCCTCGATTACCGCGCAGCGCCGCATGGACTATTTCGCCTACCTGCTGTTGAAAGATGGACGAACTTATTTCGACCGTCAATCGAAAGCGATGGATGCGATGGAGGAGGCAGGATTCAAGGTCAATCCGAATCGCAAGCTGGCGAAAAATCTGGCGGAAGTCTGGAAATTTATTCAGAGCTGGGAGCAGAAGCGCGAATCGCTGCCCTACGAAATCGACGGAATCGTGATCAAGGTGGACCGCACGGCGTGGCAACAGGAACTGGGCTTCACCGGGAAGGCTCCGCGATGGGCAATTGCGTATAAGTACGCGGCGCGCGGGGCCGTGACGCAAATCGAAAATATCGTTCCCCAGGTGGGACGAACAGGAAAGCTGACCCCGGTGGCGTGGCTGAAGCCGGTTCCGATTGGGGGCACGACGGTTTCGCGCGCGACGCTGCACAACATGGATGTAATCGAAGAGCTGGGCGTGAAGATCGGCGACTGGGTCGAGGTCGAGCGCGGCGGCGATGTGATTCCGAAAGTGGTGAAGGTGGTCGAGGATAAAGACCATCCTCGCGGCAAACAGCAGTTCGAAATGCCCGAGCATTGCCCGGTGTGCGGCGGCAATGTAGTGCGGACTCCGGGCGAAGCAGATCACCGCTGCGTGAATGCCAACTGTCCGGCGAAGTTGCAGGGGACGATTCTGCATTTTGCCTCGCGACATGTGATGGATATTGACGGACTGGGCGAGGTGCTGGTGAATCAACTAACCGAGCGCGGCCTGGTAAAGAATGTTGCCGATCTTTACCGGCTGACGAAAGACGATCTGCTGCAACTGGAGCGCATGGGCGAGAAGTCGGCGGAGAACGTGCTGGAGGAGATCGAGGCCTCCAAGAAGCTGCCGCTCGAGCGCGTGATTTATGGGCTGGGGATACGGTTTGTGGGCGAGCGTACGGCGCAGTTCTTAGCCGAGCACTTCGGGTCGCTGGACGCGGTCATGAAGGCGAATGCGGAAGAATTGGAGGAAGTGAACGAAGTCGGGCCGCGGATCGCCGAGAGCATCGTGGAATTTTTTGCCGACGAACATAATCGCAAACTGGTAAGCGATCTGCGCAAGGCGGGGCTGACCTTCGCCGGACAGAAGAAAGAAAAAGGCACGAAGCTGGCGGGAAAGACTTTCGTGCTGACCGGCACTCTGGCGCGCCATACCCGCGACGAAGCGAAGAAGATGATCGAAGACGAGGGCGGACGCGTTTCCGGGTCAGTGAGCAAGAAGACCGATTATGTCGTGGCGGGGAGCGACGCGGGATCGAAACTGGACAAGGCTCGGGAGTTGGGGGTCAACGTGATCGGGGAAGAGGAATTGGAAGGGCTGGTGGGGTAGGTCACCGAGGCAGAGAATGAATGCAACCTCGGGGTTGCCATTTTCTTCTCTTCGGGTTAATATGCAACCTGGAGGTTGCGTGAAATGAACAACGTTATCGAGAAGCGCATCGAACTCAAAGCGCCGGTTGCGCGGGTCTGGCGTGCCCTCACGGATTACCGTGAGTTTGGCGAGTGGTTTCGCGTAAAACTGGATGGCCCGTTTGCAGCGGGTCAGGTGTCGCGTGGCCACATTACCTATCCTGGCTACGAACACCTCAAATGGGAGGCCGTGGTGCAGACAATGGAGCCCGAGCGGCTTTTTTCTTTCACCTGGCATCCTTATGCCGTGAATCCCAAAATCGATTATTCGAAAGAAACGCCTACGCTCGTCGAATTCAGGTTGGAGAAGTCCAAGAGCGGCACACTGCTTCTGCTCACAGAGTCCGGGTTCGACAAGATCCCCAGCGACCGCCGCCTTGAGGCCTTCCGCATGAATGATGGCGGTTGGACCGAGCAGATGAAGAACATCGAGAAGCATGTCGGCTAGAACCATGCCGCAGAGAACCGTGTCTCACAAACGCCTTAGCCGCATGGCCGCCAAACGGCGGCCTCGATCATTGGTATTTGCCGCGCTCGGCGACGGTACTCGCCTGGCGCTGGTGGCGAAGCTCTGCGGTGGCGAGCCTCGTTCGATCGCCCAGCTAACTGAGGGTTCGCAGCTGACCCGGCAGGCGATCACCAAGCATCTGCGCGTGTTGGAGAGGGCAGGGTTCGTGCGCTGTGTCCATGCGGGTCGCGAGAGCCGATTCGAATTCGACCCCGAGCCGATCGAGGGGATGAAGGAGTACCTCGATTTCGTCTCCGCGCAGTGGGACCAGGCGTTGGCCAGGCTCAAGTCGTTCGTCGAAGAGTGAGTGCGTGAGGTGAGGTAGAGGCGCTTGGGAATTTCTTGTTGGCCCGGGACGGGCGAGTCGCCCGTCCCCACACGAGCCTGATCGCACACCTCCCTCACAGATTACTTCTTCGCGGTCGGCGGCAATACCCCATTCAGACGCAGGTACATTGCGGCTTCGGCATAGTGGTCGGCCCAACTGCTGGCCAGGACCATGCTGGCCCAGGCACGCGAAGCCTCGTGTCCGTGGAAGACCTCCGTCGTCTCGGCTAGCTTTGAGTCGTCCATCTTCGCGAGGGAGTCGGCGCAGAAATCGAACGAGGCCTTGAGCGCGGACACGAGCTTGTCTTTGGGGTCCGATTCTTTTGCCTCTTCGACCTTGGGAGCGGGAACGGCGGCGGCTCCGCTGCACAGCGTGTAGTTCGCTCCGATCATGTGAGCGACGAGGTGGCCGAACGGCATCTGGTCGGGAGTGGGTTTGTAGTTGAATTTGTCGGCCGGCATGGCTTCGACGGCGGCGATGGTGTTCTTCTGGCGGCCGGGCAGGATGTCGCGGAGCGCACTGCTGACCGGGTTCTTGGTTTGTGCGGTTGCCGCCGACGCTGCCAGCAGCAGCAAGGCTGGGATCAGGAAAGCTTTCTTCATTTTGTCCTCCGGGTTCGGGAAGTTAGGATATCGCGGACCGGAGGGTGCGCGCCACCCGAGCATCGGCCGGTAGCGAGCTAGTTTGAATTTATGGGCGGAAAATGCACACGGAGCATGAAGCGATTCAAGAAACTGTAAGAGAGATTCGGTACACGTCCGAGCGACTGTGAGGACACAAAAACGAATGAGCTTCAGTGGGCCGTTGGGAGTTATTGCTACGATTGTTGTCTCTCGGACTTGCTCACCCAGAATAGCATCTCTCAGAAACATTGGCAGACAACTTGACTCCATAGGCTCGCTCAAGCTCTGCAGGGAAAATTCAAAGTAGCCCACTACCTTCGGCCGGTCCCATTTGCGCAAAGGGCTAAGCTCCGGCATAATAATGGTTTGTCTTTCACTCGCCGGACTCTTCCGGGCAAAGGATACCGAAGTCTGTGTTAATGATCCGACTGGCGCGCTTTGGGGCGCGCAAACAACCGTATTACCGAGTGGTGGTGATTGAGAAGGAGCGGGCTCGCAACGGCCGCCCGGTGGAAGTGGTGGGCACGTACAATCCGCGCACCAATCCGGCCACGTTCGACCTGAAGCGGGAGCGCATTGAGCATTGGGTTTCGAAAGGCGCCCAGCTTTCGGACCGGGTCAGGAAACTGCTGGCTTCCCCCGCGCCGGCTGCCGCTTCCGTCGCGTAACCACAACTACATTCGCCAATTCGGAGCCAGTTCAGGATCCGAATTCAGGAGCAAGCTAAATGATCGAGCCCGCTGCCAACCCGCGCGCCATGATTGAGCACATCGCCAAGGCGATTGTCGACGCCAAGGGCGAGGTTTTTGTCGACGAGTACGAAGACGGGGATGAAACGGTCATCGAACTGGAAGTGGCCGAGGCCGATTTGGGCAAGATCATTGGCCGCTCCGGCCGCGTGGCTCGCGCCTTGCGCAACGTGCTGAGTGCGGCGGGCTCGAAGGTGGACAAGCGCTACGCGCTCGAGATCATCGAATAGAATTTCATCGAAGAAGATCGCCGAACAGGAGAGCATCGAATCGCGGCCCCGGACGCAAGCGGCGAATGGATCACCCTGGCGGTCGTGATCAAGACGCAGGGACGCCGCGGAGAAGTCGCGGTGGAATTGCACACCGATGTTCCGGACCGCTTCCGGCAAAACATGCGGTTGTGGGCGCTTGAGAAAGACGGGCAGCGCCGCGAAGTAACGGTCGAAGATCTCTGGCCGCATAAGAGTTTTCTGGTGCTGAAGTTTCAAGGCATCGAAACGATCTCCGATGCCGAGCCGCTGGTAGGCGCCGAGCTGCAGCTTCCGCGCAGCGAACGCGCCCAGTTGGAGCCGGGCTGGACGTACCTGAGCGACCTGATCGGTTGCACGGTGTTCGACTGCCAACGCGAGATCGGCAAGGTTGAAGACGTGGAGTTCGGCGCCGGAGAAGCGCCATTGCTGGTGGTGAGTAGCGGAGCGAAGTTGCCCTACCAGATTCCCTTCGCCGAGGCGTATCTGGAAGAGGTGGATCTGGAGCGAAGACAGGTCCGGATGAAGTTGCCGGAAGGCATTGCTCGAAGTGAATGCGCCGCTAAAAAAGGAAGAGAGAGAAGTAAGCCGTTACTGTTCGTCGTGCGCTGTTCGCAAAACCGAGTGTTTGATTGTGGATAGTTTGCTCGGCGAACTCTGCGTCCCGGCAGTGACGAATTCATTTGGTTCAACGACGAATAGCGAACAGCGAACGACGGGTCCGCCAATGAAGATCGACATTCTCACGATCTTTCCCGACTTCTTTCGCGGGCCACTGGATTACGGAATTGTGCGCCGGGCGCGGGAAACGGGCCTGGTGGAAATCAACATCCACGATCTGCGGGCGTTTACGAAAGACAAGCACCGCACCGTGGATGACCGCCCGTTTGGCGGCGGCGAGGGCATGGTCCTGAAGCCGGAACCGATCTTTGAATGTTTGGAGTCGTTCGGCGACGTGGCGTCGCGCGAGGCGCGTTTGAGGGCGGGCGCGAGGCAGTCGGTGATTCTGCTTTCGGCGCAGGGATGCAGGCTCGATCAGACGCTGGCGGCGGAACTTTCCGCGCTTGAGCGGATCGTCCTGATCTGCGGGCGCTACGAGGGCGTGGACGAACGCATCAGCGACCACCTGGCGGATCGGGAAGTTTCGATTGGCGACTATGTGCTGAGCGGCGGCGAACTGGGAGCGGCGGTGATTGTGGACACGGTCACGCGGCTGATTCCGGGCGCGGTCGGCAACCAGAATTCAACGCGGCAGGAGTCGTTCACCGAGCACGCTGAGCTGACCGGGTGACGGACCGAGTTCGACCTGCGTTTCCGGCGGATTGCTCGACTATCCGCATTACACGCGTCCCGCGGATTTTCGCGGCATGGCGGTGCCGGAAGTGCTGGTAAACGGCAACCACGACCAGATTCGCAACTGGCGCCGCAAAACGGCTTTGGCAAAAACGTTGCGCAACCGTCCCGATTTGCTGGAGCGGGTCGCGCTGACGGCGGAAGACAAGGAATTGCTGGCCCAGATTAAGGGCAAGAGTTAGGAAGGAAACGTTTATGCGCAACCCGATTATCGAAAAACTTTTGGCGAAATCACGCCGCACCGACATCCCGAAGTTTGGCCCCGGCGATACGATCAAGGTGCAGGTCAAGATCCGCGAAGGCGAAAAAGAGCGTCTGCAGGCCTTTGAAGGCGTCGTCATTTCCCGGACCCGAGGCGCCCAACCCAGCTTTACCGTCCGCAAGATCAGCTTCGGCCAGGGCGTGGAGCGTATTTTCCCCATCGACTCCAAGGTCATCGACAAGATTGACGTGCTGCGCTCGGCGAAAGTCCGCCGCGCCAAGCTGTACTACCTGCGCGAGCTCAAGGGCAAGGCCGCCCGGCTGAAAGAAGTTGAACAACAGTAAAGTTTTGCTCGTGTGGGGCGGGGCTCCGCCCCGTCCCAGCGGGGCAAAGCCCCGCTGCCACACGATCGCTCTTGCTTCTCACTTGTTCTTCGGCGAAGATGCTGATCAGCATCCGTGTCCAAGTCAGCATCCCCATCGACGTCATCCGCTGGAGCCAAACTCTCCCCTGCCGCGGCCAAACTCCGCTTCCTGAAAACACTGCGCTGCACCCTGAACTTTGAGAAGCGGGCATGGGCCGTGGGCGCCGAACACGTTGCCGGAGTCGATGAAGTTGGCCGCGGATCGCTGTTCGGCCCGGTCGTCGCCGCCGCCGTGATCCTCGATCCGGCCTACCGTATTCGGGGCCTGCGCGATTCGAAACTGATTCCCGCCGAGCGCCGCGAAGAACTCGCGCTTAGAATTCGCGAGCATTCGATCGCTTGGGCCGTTGCCGCCGTAGATTCCGCCCGCATCGATCAAATCAATATCTATCAGGCATCGCGCCTCGCCATGCTGCATGCCGTCGAGCAACTGGCGCCGGCGGCGGGCTATCTTCTGGTCGATGCCGTTCGGCTCGACTGCGAACTTCCCCAACAAGCGATCATTCACGGCGACGCGCTCTCGGCTTCGATCGCCGCCGCGTCCATCCTCGCGAAGGTGGAGCGCGACCGCATGATCTCGGCGTGGGACCCGGTCTTTCCCATGTACGGCCTGGCGTCGAACAAGGGATACTGCACGCCGCGCCACCTCGCGGCCTTACGGGAGCACGGTCCTTCGCCACTGCATCGGCAGTCGTTTTCCCCGGTGTGGAGCGCCCCGATTCCGCAAGAAGTTCTGGGGTTTATGCTGGACTCTGCTCCCGAAGTATGTCCCGGTGATGAAGGGCCGGTGGCAGCGATCGCGGAGGGCTAGGAGGCTGCGGAAGAACTGGCTTCCGAGCCAAAAGTGCGGACCTCAGCGGCTAAAGCCGGTACTCAAAACGAACCAGTTACCGCAGCGCTGAAGCGCTGCGCCACCAAAATCAAGCTTAGAAAAGTTCAGGCGGCCTTGGCGGGCGCGTCCATTTCCCTCGTCCGCTGCCAGGTGTAAACGATGCGGTGGATTACCGTGATCGTCGAGAGCACGCCGATCACCCAGAGCGCCGGCGCCATGACGTTGAACACGGCGCCGATGATCAGCAGCACCAGACGTTCCGGGCGTTCCATGAAGCCGACGCGGCAGGTGCCGATGAGCGATTCGGCGCGGGCACGGGCATAACTCACCATAATGGCGCTGATCATGGCCAGGGCGGCCATCACGACGTAGAAGAATCGGTTGCCGCGCGCGTAGAAAACCAGCAACCCGAAGAACAGCGACGCGTCGCTGTAGCGGTCGACGATGGAATCGAAAAAGCCCCCAAAGCGGGTCACTTGGTTTGACGCTCGGGCGACGCGGCCATCCACGAGGTCGAAAAACCCCGATCCGATGATGACCAGGCCTGCGTAGACGAACATGCGCCGCTGGTTGTCGGCGTTGGCGTATCCAAACAAAAATGCAGCGTAAGTGTTAACCACCAGCCCCATCACGGTAAGGGCGTTGGGATTAATGTGCGAGAGCGCGAGCAGACGCACGATGGCGTCGAGCAGAACGCCGCAGGCACGTCCGAATCCGCTGGTCCAGCTCATGTAGCGTCCGCTCATGCGGCGCTCCACAGAATAGTGCGGCTCACATTGTTCAAGCTCATTCCGGTTGCGGCTCCGATCCCAGTTCCTCTTCCAGCTTGGCCTCGGCGAGATCGTGCATGGTCGAGAGCTTCAGGATCTCCATTTCGCGGCTTCCGCCGGGCGTGACCACCATGGCGGTGTCGCCAACTTTCTTGTTCAGCAGAGCGCGCCCAATCGGCGAGGTGGTGGAGATTTTGCCGGCCGCAACGTCCGACTCTTCGCTCATCACGATCTGATATTCCATCTCTTCATTCTTGGTGCCATCGAAAATGGTCACAGTCGAACCGAGGCCGACTTTGTCCTTGGGAATATTGTTCAGGTTGATCAGCGACAGGTCGGCGAGCCGCTTGCCCAGTTGGCGGACGCGCGCCTTCAAGTACTCCTGGCGCTGCTTGGCCATGTGGTACTCGGCATTCTCGCTGAGGTCGCCCATGGCGACCGCCTTCTTGATCTCTTTGGGGATATCGAAGGCCAGTTCACGCTCGAGCGTGTTCAGTTCGTCCCGAAGCTTCTTCTTAATCTGCTCCGTCATCCTTGGCATTATAACCCTCGGCAAGGGGGAAAGGGGCGTTTGCGGGGCGCGATTCACGCCGCGTTGTTCCGATCCAACCTCATCAACCGAAATGACTTAACCGGGACAACCGGCCCTGGCGTTGCTCGTGTGGTGACGGGGCGGAGCCTGCCCTGAGCGGAGGGAAGGGCCCCGTGCTGGCGGGGCGGAGCTCCGCCGCCGCACAGCTTCTCGATTGCCTTCGGAGCGGTGCTCGACTAGACTATAAGATGTTGTTCACCCTCGGGCGAGGGCCCTCCATGAACGTCGACCGCGTTTTCCACATCGGCGATAAGGTCGTTTACCCAAACCACGGGGTCGGAATTATTGAACAAATCAGCAGCCGGAACATGGGAACTACGGTCGAAAAGTTCTATCTGCTGAAAATCGCAGCAAGCAGCTTAAAGGTGATGGTGCCGTTCGCCAACGTGGGCAGCGTCGGGATGCGTCCGGTGGTGCGCAATGGGGAAGTCGAGAAGATCGTGGACTACCTCGCCTCGGGCGAATGCATCAACGCAGCCGATTGGAAAGACCGGTTTAAAGAGAATTCCGACCGCATGCGCACCGGGGCCCTCTCGGACGTGGCTGCGGTATTGAAGAGCCTGCTCATTCTGGGACAGGCGAAATCCCTTTCCTTCCGCGAAAAGAAGATGCTGGAGCGCGCCCGGTTCTTGCTGGTCAGCGAAATTGCCATCTCGCGGAACTGCGAGGAGAGCCTGATCGAGCAGGCTCTGACCAAGGCTCTGACGAAGTGCAACCTGCGCTTCCCGGAGATGAACGAACTTGCCTCCTGACCGCGTTTAGCAGCCTCCCGGGAGTGAATCGGACGCCGCTGTCATCCACTCTCAGCCAGGAATATCGGCGGTTTCGTCATCGAGAGGCGGCAGATTACGGTACGCCTCGATAATCTTTCCCGCTTCGGGCGCGTCTTCTTCGCGCACCAGAATGACCGTTCCCCCAACCCCGGGAAACGCGTTCTGGACCGCATCAATGGATTTCAAATCCGACTCGATGCCGGCAGATTCCAGCAAGCCCTGGACGACGATGGCTTCGTTTTCCTGCTCGCTGTCGAAAATCTTGACGAGCTTTTCGTTAGGTTCGGGTTGAGACTCGGGTTGAGGCGAGGAGCTAGTCGGTTCAGGCATGGCGTCCTCCGTAAATCTGTCCGTCAACAGCTTACGGCAGTTCCCATGCCTCTGTCTTGTAAAGGCAGAAGTCAGAAGTCAAATTGAAGCAGTAAGAGCGAGTCGTGGCAATTGGGTTTTACTTCTTCAAGCAGTTGGGTTTTACTTCTTCAATTTGACTTCTGACTTCTGACTTTACGGAGGGACAGGGTGGGGACTTTGACTTCCGCAGCCCGTTAGTGCGCAACGCACAGTACTTCGTCATCATCCAATCCAAAGAACACGGGGGCCGTATGGACTGCCAACGCGCGAACCCGCCAGGCGGAGAACACCAGGAACCGATGGAAGAGGCCCGCAGACTGCGGCGCCTGCAAGTGATGATAAGCATGGTGATGTCGGTGATCGGCCAGGATCCCGATCTGACGCTGGACGAAGCGGCGGAAATGGCCGCCAACGCCCGCCGCGCCGCTCTCAACATGTTCCCCGGCAAAGAACTCGCCTACGATATGATCTACCGGCCGCGCCTGCAGCGGCTGATCAATGAACGCTTCCGCCTGCAATAGCAACTTCGAAGCGCAGGTTGCTCCCTTACCAGTTAGGTCCTAACACCCGTATCCGTCGTTGACAGTTGCTCGGAGCGGGGTAAGCTGGTGGACGGCTCAAAAACAGCCCGAGGTCGTCTCATGAGGAAAAGCGTGTGCAGCAGCCCGTTCTGCGTCGCCTTGCTGGTCTTGTTTTTCTACGCCGTGGCATTCGCTCAGGATCCCACGAAAGTCGAACCCACGCATTACAAGCTGGCTTTTGAGAATGAGTATGTGCAGGTGGTAGACGTCCACTATGGACCGCACGAGAAGTCGAGTCTGCACGCCCATCCGGGAGGCGTGGTCGTCGTTCTCACCGCCGGGCACCTCAAGTTCACCGATGAAAATGGCAAGACACAAGAGGTGTTTGCCAAGCCGGGCGAGTCCCGATGGTTCCCGCCCTTCAAGCACAAGGTAGAAAACCTCGGCGCGACTTCCTACAACGCCGTCTATATCGGGATCAAGAACAAGCATCTCAACAACGAGGCCAGGCTAAAGGCCGGGCCATCGCCGATGGATGAGCAGACGAAGAAGCTTGTGGCAGAGGCGCTCGTGGCCGCGATGAAGTGAGGTTCTACTTCTCGATCCGCTGCAAGCGGAACAGCAGCGTGCCCCATCCCAGCTTGGCGCGCATCTGCACCGGCGTGTGGCTGGCATCCTCCGAGTACCATACCCACACCTTGCCCTTGGACTGCAAGGAGCCGGAGATGGCTTCGGCTGTAACCAGCACGGCCGGGAAGGTTCCAGCGGGTACTTTGATCTGCTCGCGCTTCTCCACCGTGGCGCGAACGATCGTCGTCTTCCCGTCGCTGATCGGGAACTCGTAGCTGGCGCCCGGTTGCAAGGGCAGCGACTGCAGGTAATAGAAGCCGGTGATGACGTCGGTGGCGCAGGCGGCTAGATCGTTTTCGACGTGCTTAGCCTCCCCGGTCTTCAGGTTCTTTTCATTGAGCGTACTTTTCTTGTGCGGGTAATCGAAGTCGATGGAAGTCTCGCGCTTGTGAGCTCCTTCTTCGCTGTGCTTGAAGATGGAGAGCGAGCAGAACGTCCGCGGATCGAAATGCGATTCGAAGCGGTCGTGCACGGGAAAGAGGATGTTGACGGCTCCCGAAGATTCGGCGGAGGCGGTGACTTTACGTTCGTTCCCGGCGGCTCCCATGGTTACGACGGCGGTTCCGGCGGTGATCAGATGCCACTCCGCCAAATACACGTAGCTGCGCCCGTCGGGAAAAGGGTAGTTGGGACGCGGAGGCGCGATTTGAACGGGTGCGGCGCCGATCGTTGCCGTAGGCGGGGCTTGCTGCGCCGGCAAAGTGGCCGCGATCAGCAGCGTGATCACCAAACGGCAATGGCGGCGAGTGTCTTGCATTGTCTTGTTGAGTCCGTGGGCAGACGGAACCCCACGGCAGACTACCACACCAGCTTGGCGACGAGGACGGCGAGCACGACCACGCAGCCAATGCTTGCCTCATATTCGCGATGCTTCCAGTAGCGTGCGGAGGAGTACGCGCTCTGCTGGTCGCCATAGGGTGTAAGCCGGGGCAACAGGCGCGGCACGTGGCGGGCATAGTCGTCATACTCGGGGAACGTCTGGCGAAGGTAACGCTCTTCGCCGGCGATAACCGGAACATAAATCACAGCGAACATCAAGAGCATGATCGCGACGATCCACCAACTGCGCGCCGCGATAGCGAAGCCCGCCGCCAGGATCAGCGAGCCGAGGTACAAAGGGTTGCGAGTGTAGGCATAGGGGCCGCTGGTGGTGAGCTGCTTGTCTTTTTGCACGTGGCCGGAAGCCAGTCCACGCAAGAGTAGTCCGGGAAGCAACACCAGGCCGCCCGCGATGAGGGAAGTTCTAGTTGGCCGCGCCAGCAACACAAAGACAACCGCGAAAATAAACCCCACGGGCACGCGGACGCGGCGGGCCACGCGCGACCAGGTGTCTCTGGTTGCGGGCGCGGGTTGCGACCCGGATTGTTGAACGTCATTCACTCTAGCCCTGCAGCACCTTCCGGGTTGCCGCGACGACTTCGCTGACCGTGATTTCGAGGAGCCCTGGTTCCGGTTCGCGGTGCCGGGTGTGATCGGTGATACTGCTCGCGCTTCGCAGCACAATCGATGGCGTCCCGAACGGGCCGTTGCGCGCGGGACTGGTCGGACCAAAAATTGCCACCACGGGAATCTTCAAAGCGGCGGCCAGGTGCATCGGTCCAGTATCGCCGCCGATGAGCAGCCGAGCCCGGCGGGTAAGCGCGATCAACTCCGAAATCGAGCAGGAGATTTTTCGTGCCGCCCCTCCGCTGGCGGCTTCCACAGCTGCGGCTAGCTCTGCTTCTCCGGGTCCGTAGTTCACTAGTGAAAATAATCCATCTTTCGCGAGTTCCCTAGCGACCTGCCCATAACGCTCCGCCGGCCACCGTTTTGCTCCCCAGCCCGCGCCAGGACTGAGAATCGCGAAGTCGTTTGCCTTCGCCGTGAGGCCAGCAATCTTGTTTTCCGCATCTGGATCCACGGGAAACTCTGCCCGGGCTTCCGCTGCGATTGAAATGCCCGCCGCGGAAACCACCGCTCCCGCCAGCGCCAGCGCCTGCTCGACGACATGAGGGCCATTCGTCTTCAAGAGCACTTGTCGCGTGTAGAACATGCTGGCAGCATTCTCGCGCGGCTGGGTGCTGCCGTACACAACGGGCGCGCCCGACCACCGCGCCAGCAGCGCCGAACGAACCGCGCCCTGAAAATCGATCACCGCGTCGTAGTGAATTCCGCGCAACTCACTCAAGCCCGCGGCCATCTGCTGCCAGGTGTTGAATGAGAAGGGCGCGCGCCGCCATTCCGCCGTGTTGACGGCATGCACGCGGTCGATCAGCGGCCGCTTCGGAGAGCGCGCACCCGCTCGGGGATAGCGCAACGTACACAGCAGTTCCGCCCAGCGCTCCTCGACGAGCCATCCCAGGGTGGCACGGGGAAAAGCCTGGCGCAGCGCGGCTGCCGCGGGCAGAGTGTGGATGATGTCTCCCATCGCGCTGAGCCGCACGACGAGCAAGCTGTCGAATCGGGGAGTATTGGCCGTCACGATTTTCGCGGCTCCAGCCGCGAACGAATGATCTCGGTGGCCGAGTGATTCTTGGGATCGCCCACGATGACGACACGACCTCCACAGGCTTCGACTTCGACGCGCTCGGGGACGCTCTCTGCCGTGTAGTCCGTACCCTTGGCATGAAAGTCAGGACGAATTTCGCGAATGATGGCGCGCACGTCTTCTTCGGGAAAAATTACGACGGCGTCCACGTCCTCGAGCGCCGCCAGAATTTCCGCGCGTTCTTCCGCGGGCATGATGGGCCGCCCCTCACCCTTCAATGCGCGCACGGATGAATCCGCATTCACCGCGACAATCAGCTTGCCGCCGAGTTCGCGGGCGGCATGCAGGTAGCGGACATGGCCGACGTGCAGCAGATCGAAACAACCGTTGGCCAGCGTGACGCGCTCGCCGGCGCGCCGCCAATCGGCCACACGTTGCCGCAGTTCGTCGCGCGAAACAATCTTCCGATGGAGTGATGCGTTCAATGAATCTCGATCAGGCTGACGAAATAACAACGGTTCGTATCAGGGCATCGCTTTAGCGATGCCAACAATCCCTCGGCATCTGCTGCCCCTTTAGGGGCTGGGCACCGAACATGCGCCTTCCGCCTTCAGCGCCTAAAGGCGCCTTCATAACTGTAGGTCTTACGGCACGCCTGAAGGCGTGCCCTGATACGAACCGCACTTGCACCACGGTAGCTAATGCTCTCGCGCGGCCGGCAGCGTCTTATCCAGCGCCTCCAGCAATTCTTGCTGGCTGACGGTGGCGGTGCCGCGCTTCATCACCACGATGCCGCCCGCGTAATTTGCCAGCTGTGCCGCCTCTTCGGCGGTCGCGCCCGCCGCCAGAGCCGCGGTAAAAGTCGCAATGACCGTATCGCCCGCGCCGGTTACGTCGGCGACTTCATCGCTGCCATAGATCGGAATATCCACCGGCTTGTGACGGCGCGGGAAAACCACCAGGCCATCCTTGCCGCGCGTGATGAGGAGAGCTTCCAGGTTCATCGCGCCCGTGATCTGGTCTCCGGCAGCGAGCAGGCGCTCCCAGTCGTTGCCGATGCGGATGCCGAGAACTTCTTCCACTTCAGATTCATTCGGCGTTGCGGCCGTAACGCCGGAAAATTCGAGCATGCGATGGCGTGAGTCAAGGGTCACGGGAACTTTGTCGAGCCCGCGTTTTTCCCGAATCACATTGAGCAGGGTTGGCGTTGCCGCGCCGTATCCATAGTCGGAAACGAGCAGCGCGTCGGAGGCGCGGGCATATTCGCGGGCTGCCAGCACAAGCTCGCGTCGCAAATGCGCATTGGGGCCTTCGCTGGGCTCGCGGTCAAGGCGCACGACCTGTTGTCCAGCGGTATGCGCGAACCCGGCAAGGATGCGGGTCTTAGTCACGGTGGTGTAACTCTTGTCTTTGAGGACACCGCTGACCGGGATGCGTTTGTGGCGGAAAGCGCGCAACAACAGCTTTCCCGGCTCGTCATCGCCCACCACTCCAACCGGCAAGACGTTCACTCCAAGGTCGGCAAGGTTGTAGATGGCGTTCGCGCCGCCGCCGGGAACCACCTGGCGATCATGGTGCTTCAAAATCAGCACGGGCGCTTCGCGCGAGACGCGAGAAATCTCGCCGAATACGAACTCATCGGCGACCAGATCGGCGAGTACGGTGATCGTGAGCTTAGGAAAAGATTCGACGATCTTTCGTAGACGCGGGCGGCCGTTCTCTTTAATGGGCTTTGTCATCAATATGCTGGGTCACAATAATCTGGGTCATCGGGTGCAACTCAAGATTTTCTCACGAGCGGGGCTTCCGTTCTGCGATTCCTGCCAAAATGGTATCCACAACGGCAGTGGGATGCTCGAGCGAAACACGCAGCGCCGCGATTGCGAACGGCTTAAGGTCCGCCTGCAATGACCCCAGATTGACCGCATCTTTTTCCGTGGTCAGGAAGCCGCCGGCGCTGAGCTTGACGCGCATGGCCAGCAGGCGCTCGACGTCGCTTCTGTCGTAAGCATGGTGGTCGCGAAAGACGATTTCTGCCGCGGGCGTGACTCCGGCGGCGCGGACCTGGACAAAGAACTGTTCGGGGCGTGCGATGCCGCAGAAAACGACGGGCGCGGCGGGCATGCTCGGGAGAACGAGCTCGCGCTCGATTCGCCAGATCGGCTTTTGCTGTAGTGCCGGATGATCCACCGCCAAGCCCGCGGGCAGCACGACCGCATCTGCGCGCGCGAGCGAGGGGAGCGGCTCTCGCAGCCGGCCCGAGGGCAGCATCCGGTCGTTAAAGTCGCGCTCGGTCATCAGCACGATGTCGAAGTCCCGAGCGAGCGAACGGTGCTGAAAACCGTCGTCGAGGATGTGCAATTGCGATTGGAATTTCCGCTCCGCGACTCGGCCCGCGTCATAGCGGCTTTCCCCGACCACCACGGGAACGCCCAGCCGCCGGGCCATCAGCAGCGGTTCATCGCCGAAATCGGTGGCGTTGCCATCGGGATTGACTGCGAACACGCCGCGAGTCTTGCGCCCGTATCCGCGTGAGAGCACGTCGAACCGAATTCCGCGCGCCTTCAGCAGTTCACCGAGCGCAATCACGAACGGGGTCTTGCCTGAACCGCCGACCGACAGATTTCCGACGCTGACCACCGGCTGTTCCAGCCGTCGCGATGACAGCATCCCGCGATCGAACAGCGTGTTTCGCAGAGCCGTTGCGGAGCCGTAGAGTCCGGTTAGCGGATTCATGATGAAACACCCATCAACCGCAGCAGCACCGCAACCGTCCTGTCCGTGGCGCCGCGCTGCGATTCGAGCGCCGCGAGCGCATTCCGGCCGAGCGTCGCTCGTTCATCGCCGTTTTCGATCAGCTCCATAAAGACCAGAGGCAGTTCCGCCACCCCAACGATCCGGACCGCATTGCGGCTGGCGAAGAAACTGACAACGTCACGGAAATTCTCGTAGTGGTTGCCCGTGACGATGGGAACGCCATGCAGGGCGGGCTCAAGAATATTGTGTCCGCCGCGCGGCACCAGGCTGCCGCCAACGAAGGCGACGGTGGCCAGCGAATAAAGCGCAGCCAGCTCTCCGATACTATCGACGAGAAACACGCCGCCCGCGAGCGCTTCGCCGCTCCACAGAGAACGCCGCCACATGCGGAAGCCGAGTTTCTCGACGAGTTCAGCGACCTCCGCAAAACGCTCCGGATGCCGTGGGGCAAGCATCATCACCGCCTTCGGATAATTGGCCAGAATATTGCGAAACGCCGAAAGCAGCGAGCCTTCTTCATCCTCGAGCGTGCTCCCACACACCAGAATCGGCCCGGCTCCGGAGCGGCTGAACTCTTCTCGAAGACTCGCAACGATCGGCGGCGGCGGCGGTGGCGTTACATCGAATTTCAGGTTGCCGGCTACCGTAACCTTGGATTCGGGCGCGCCAATTTCCAGCAGCCGGCGCCGGTCTTCTTCGCTTTGAGCCAGAAAGACATCGACGTTCGCAAGCGTCTTCTCCAGCAGTCGCGGAAACCAGGAGCGGAGGCGCTGGTAGCGGGGAAACGAGCGGTCGGAAATGCGGCAGTTGACCACCGCGATGCGTGCCCCGCTGCGCTTGGCCAGGCGAAGGAAATTTGGCCAGAATTCAGTTTCGGCGACGACCACGAGTTCCGGATGCAAAGCGTCGAGATAGGGCTGGACGGCGAAGGCAAAGTCCAGGGGGAAGTAGAGCACATTTTCCGCGCCGAACTGGCGCGCGGCGAGTATCTGCCCCGTGCTGGTAGTCGTCGAAATCAGTACACGGTGGGACGGAAACTTCTCTCGCAGCAGCGTGACCACCGCGCTCGAAGCCACCACCTCGCCCACCGAAACCGCGTGCACCCAGATTGCGGGTTTCTCGCCGGCGAGAGCGGGCGGAACGGCTCCGAACCTCTGGCGCAAACCGGCTCGATACTTACCGTGGCGCATCATCTGCAGCAGCCAGTAGGGCAGCGTCAGCACCAGGAAAAACGCGAGCAGCGCACTGTAAAGCGCGTACATGAAGGAAGCCCCATTCTAAATGGCGGGGCAAAATCCGATTCGATCGTCGACCGGACAGCGCGGCGTCGAGCGGCGGCATCCTATAATTCACGTATGCAGAATGCAGTTCGGCAACCATCAGCTTGCGCGCCCACGCCGCGCGCCGCGCGTCTTACGCTGGCTGGAGCTTTCGTGTTGCTCAGCTGCCTGGGCGCGCTTGCAGCCAAAGAGTTTGCGATGCCCGCGGCGCAACCCGCCCGCACCTACCCGGCGCACGACGACCACAGCACGGAAAAAGTTGCCGTCGCGGTCGATCCGTATGATGTGGAGGACAAAGCTTCGATCTTCAGCGTCAACTTCCGCAACTACGGTTACCTGCCGGTTTTCTTCGTCATTACAAACGACAGCGACGAGCCCGTTTCGCTGGTCGGCATCAAGGCCGAATTGAACACCAAGAATCGCAGCCGGCTATACCCGGCGTCGACCGACGATCTGGTGCGCAGGCTTTCGCATCCTTCGCGCAATGACCGGCAGCCTACGTTGCCGATTCCGCTGCCGCGCAAAGAAGTCAAAGGTGCTGTGAGCCGCAAGACTTTGGATGAAATCGAGCGGGCTCAGTTTGGCGCGAAGGCGGTGGAACCACACTCCTCTGCGCGTGGGTTTTTGTTTTTCGATATCTCCGACATCTCGAATCCGCTGGCGGGCGCCAACTTTTACCTCATGGGAGTGCATGACGCGAAAGGCAACGAACTGATGTACTTCGAAATCCCGCTGGAGAAGTACTTGAGCGCGCCAACAACCACAAATTTGAAGTAGCGGTGGGCGCCACGGCGGCCGAGCTTCGCTCGGCTGGACAGCCGGGGGCGGCTGTCCCTACGTGAGCCGGGCGAGGCTCGCGGCGCTCCACCCGCCACGGCGGCTTATAATCTCCCGATATGGCGACCACTCCAGCCGTCTCCGAGGATGTACTCGCGAAATATGAGCCGGTGATCGGACTCGAAGTCCACGTCCAGCTGCTGACCGCTTCGAAAATCTTTTGCTCATGCTCGACTCGTTTTGGCGATCCGCCGAACACCAATGTGTGCCCGGTGTGCCTGGGGCTTCCCGGAGCCTTGCCCGTGTTGAATCGGAAGGCCGTGGAATTCGCAGCTCTGGCGGCGATGGCTTTGCAATGCCGCGTCAACGAAGTTTCCATCTTTGCCCGGAAAAACTATTTCTATCCCGACCTGCCCAAGGGCTACCAGATTTCGCAATATGACAAGCCGCTGGCCGAATTTGGATTCATCGACATCGACCTGGGCGAAAATAAGATGACCAGCGGCAAGAAGAAGATCGGCATCACGCGCCTACACCTTGAAGAAGACGCGGGTAAGAGCCTGCACGAAGGCTTTGCCGACGCGGCCGCGAAGACCGCGATCGATCTGAACCGGACTGGAGTGCCTCTGGCGGAGATCGTCAGCGAGCCGGACATGCGCTCGCCCGAGGAAGCTTACGAATATCTCACCCGGCTGAAAGAAATCATCCTCTACACCGGCGTCAGCGACTGCAACATGGAGGAAGGCTCGCTGCGCTGCGACGCCAACATCAGCGTGCGGCCTCGCGGACAGAAAGAATTCGGCACAAAGACCGAGATCAAGAACGTGAATTCGTTCCGCTTCATCAAACAGGCGCTGGAGTACGAAATCGAACGCCACATCGGCGTCCTCGAAGCCGGCGGCCAGATCGCGCAGGAAACGCGTCTCTACAACGCGCACGAAGGTAAGACGTACGGCATGCGCTCGAAGGAGCAAGCGCACGACTACCGCTATTTTCCCGAGCCCGACCTGCTTCCCCTGGTGGTAGATGAGAAATGGCAAGCCACAATCCGCGCCAGTCTGCCCGAGCTGCCGGAAGCACGCCGTCAGCGGATGATGAAGGAATACGGCATTACTGCGGGCGACGCCCACACGCTGACGTTAACGCGAGCGATGGCCGATCAGTTCGAGTCCGCGGCCCGCAAGGCCAAGAATCCGAAGCGCGTTGCCAACCTGGTGCAGAGCGAATTGCTCGGACGCCTGAAGGCGCAGGGCCTGGAACTCGAGCAGTCGCCCATTTCGATGGCTGGAGTTACGGCCTCCGCCGATCTAGTCGAGTCGGGCGCTATCTCAGGAAAAATGCTGAAGGATCTTTACGACCTCTGCTTCGAACGCAAACGGGACTTTCCAGCGGTTTACGAAGCCGAGGGGCGTCCCGAGCAATCGCGTGACACATCGGCGCTCGAGAAGCTCGCCGATGAGTTAATCACCGCCAATCCGAAGCAGGTGGAGCAATATCGCGCGGGCAAGAAAACCATGATCGGATTCTTCGTCGGCCAAGTGATGAAAGCCTCGAAGGGGCAAGCCAATCCGCAGTTGGTAAACGAAGTCTTAACCAAGAAGCTGGAAGGGTAAACAAACTTAGGGTTCGTATCAGGGCATCGCTTTAGCGATGCCGAAAGCCCTCTGCCATCAACGGGCCGCTAAACGCAGGAATAGCCGCCCCCGGCTGTCCAGCCGAGCGAAGCTCGGCAGCGCTCTCTACTACTTCGCCGTTCCCGCGTTCTTCAGCACTTCTTCCGCGTAGTAATTCCTGACTTTCGCGTCGTCGCGAAGGCTCTCGTAGTATGCCGCCTTCAATAACTGCTCTCGGCGATCGCGCAACTGCTGGCGAATGGCCTGCTGCACCCGCGGATCATTCAAGTCCCGCTGGCCCGCCGGCTCCTTCGCAATCAGTTTCACAATCATGTAGCCGTAGGGCTGATGATTGGCCGGATTGATCATGGGAATCACCGGCGTGTATTGCCCCGGCTTGAGCTTCATCACCGCGTCGCGGGTTGCGGGATCGGCGGTCTTGAGCGCGGATTCGGGAGCCATTCCCAAGTCGCCGCCGTTGTTGCTGGTCTCCGGATCCTCGGAATAATTCATGGCCAGGGTAGCGAAATCGTCGCCGCTGTCGAGGCGGTTGGCAATCATCTGGATCTTCTTGCTCGCTTCGGCGGCATTTTGCGCCTTGCTGTTCTGCAGGTTATGGACCTGGCCATTCGCCATTCCGGAGACCATGATCTTGGCCAAATGGTATTGCGCTTCGATCAGGTTGAACTCGGCCTTATGCTCGTTGTAGTAGTTGGTGACGTCCTGGTCGGTGATATTAATGCGCGAGGTGATTTCCTTGTTCAGCACCTTGTCACGGGTGAGTGAGCGCCGCAGGTCACGAGTGAAGTCATCGAGGGTTATTTTCTTGTCCTGCAGACGCTTGTTGAATTCCTCGGCGGTGTAGGGAGACTTGATTTCGTTGAGCTTCCGGTCCACTTCTTCGTCCGTCGCCAGCAGCCCGAGCTTCTCCGCGCGCTGCATCAGGATTTCGGTCTCCATCAGCTCGTTCAAAATGCTCAGCCGCAAGCTCACGGCCTGCTCCCCGGTCGGCTGCTGATCGGAGCCTGCCGTCTGGTTGGCATAATATTTGTCCACTTCGCTGCGATAAATCTTCCGGCCATTGACCGAAGCCATGACGTCGCCGCCGCTGCTGTTGCGGTTACAAGCCGAGAGCCCGATCAACAGAAGCGCGCCGGCCATCACCAGGGCCGCTCGCCCAAAGCAGTTGCGATTTTTCAAGTTCTTCCCTCCGCCCGAATGCGCGTCCCTCACGGGCTAAACCCCGAAATTCTGTTGTCGCCAGCGGCACCCTTCGGCTTCGCTCAGGGCAGGCTCTTGAAGCCGTGCCCTTCCAAAACCAGGCGATGAATTCAACTCCGGCTTACTTCGAAGGCGACGCCGGCGGTGCTTTTCCTTCCGCCGCGGCAGGCCTGTGCTCCGGAGGCGCAACCCCGGCGTCTTTCAACGCCCGGTCGAGCGCGGCTCGCACTTCATCGGCAGGCACGGCGCCATCCAGCTTTTGTCCATTGACAAACATCGTCGGGGTCGCGTCCACTCCGACGCTGTCTCCCTCGTGCATCGAGGCGCGCACCGCCTTGTCATCCTGGGCCTTGAGGCATGCCTGCAACTTCCCAACGTCGAGATTATGCTTTTGACCCTGCAGCGCGGCCAGTCTGTCGAGTTCCGCGTTCTGGCCGTCGCGGCCTTTTTCGCCGTTGATCGCGGACTGATTCGCGTGCAGGTAGTCGGCATAATCCCAGTAGGCGTCGCCGTTTTGCGCGCCCAGGCAATTGGCGTTCACCGCCGCATGCACCGCCCAGGGATGAATTTCTTCGAGCGGGTAGTCTTTGTAGATGAAAAGAACGCGGTCGCCATATTCCTTGAAGAGGCCCGGGAAAAGTGCCATGTGCATGCGCGAACAGAACGGACACTCGAAATCGTCATAGTTGACGACCGTCACCTTGGCATTATTGATGTTGCCGCGCGTCGGACGCCCGCTGACGTCAATCTTCTTCATGATTTCGGCGTACGGATCGCTGGTCAGATCGAACTTGGTGAACCGCACCAGCGCCTTGTGATCGCGGGAGAGTAGGAACTCCAAGTCCTGCTTCTTATTGGAGCTCGATATCGTGACGGTCAGAGCGTCATAGTTCGCAAACTCACTCGGCCGGAGCGCCCCCACCACCACTTTTACCTCGGATGGAAGGGCGTAGCGCGACCGCACCTGCCGCTCGATCAGGCGCGCGATATCCGAAGGAGGGGACTGGGCCGAGCAGCCCAGACAGATCAGCAAGACAGCCACAAACGCACGACGCATCATCAATCGAAACCACCTGGACATGAGCAAACCGCTTGATTATCTCATGGCGGGAAGCGTTGCCGCCGTAGAGACGGGGCTTGCTCCGTCTCGATTGCGAAAGGAGACGGGGCAAGCCGCGTCTTTACATGAAATGTTTCAGCCACGTCCCCGCAGCAACTCTTCCGCCGTCAGTAGTCGATTCATCGACCCGGACTGGAATCCCTCCAGATCGAGGGTGACGAATTTGAACCCCAGTTGCTTGAACACGCTGGTGAACTCGCGGGCCATTTCCGCCGTCAAAGCGCGGGGAAGTTCTTCCCCCGCAATTTCAATGCGAACGATGTCCCCGTGATGGCGCACGCGGAATTGACGAAAGCCCAAGCCTCGCAGCGCATCCTCGCCGCGCTCGATCACGCTCAGCGCTTCGGGCGTCACAGCGCGCCCATATTCCAGGCGCGACGAGAGACAGGCGGAGGCCGGTTTGTCCCACACCCGCAAGTCCGCGCGCCTTGCCAATTCCCGGATCTCAGCTTTCGTTAGGGCGGCTTCGACGAGCGGGGCAAGAACATGATGCTGGCGCGCGGCTTGCTGCCCAGGGCGAAAGTCCCCCTCATCGTCGGCGTTGACTCCGTACGCAATGGCGTCGAACCCGCGCGCCTCGCGGTAACGATCCAGGACGGTGAACAATTCGTCCTTGCAGTGAAAACAGCGCATGGCATCGTTGCGAACGTACGCGGGATTTTCCAGTTCCTGCGTCTCCACAACCTCCACCGGCATTGCATGCTCGCGCGCGAAAGCGAGCGCGCCTTCCAGATGAGTGCGCGCCAGGCTCGCGGAATCGGCAATCACAGCGAGCATCTGGCCGCCAAGCGCTTGATGCGCCATCCAGGCAAGAAAAGCGGAGTCCACGCCGCCCGAGTAAGCGACGATCAAGCGAGCTTGGCCAGCGAGGATCTGGCGCAAGTGTTCAGCTTTTTGATCGAGCGTGGCTGCAGTCGTCACCATCTCCATTATCCCAAAAAGTTCTCAGTTCTCAGCTCCCAGTTCTCAGAAACATTCAGAGCCGCTCACCGAGAACTGAGAACTAGCTAGTAGAGCCGCTCCTGCCGTCTTAGGTTGCCGAAGGCGCCAACGTTCGCCAGCGTAAACGAAAAGCGATATTGATTCTCGTTGCGCACCGATCCCAACGCAAAGCGGCGGTATTCCAGGCTCAGCCCGCAACAGTCCCAGTTGTAGCTTGTTTGTGCCGTCGCATACTGCAGCGACCCATGGTTCGCGTCGAAGCCGAAGCTGCTGGCAGCGCTGAATCCCCGCTTGTTGAGTTGGCCGTAGCCCAACAACACACGAAGTTGGTGGAAATCGCTCGCGCTCGGCTGCGTCGTTCCCAGTGCATTGTCGATCACGCGCAGGAAGGCGTCGCCGCCTCCGACGGTAAAGGGGCCGGCGTGGTAGTTCACCAGCGCTGTGCTGTTGTTAATGCGTCCAGCCTTGAGGTCGTAGTCCACGTCCCACTCGGTGTTAGTGCGCGGGCTGGTTTCGATGCGCAGGCGGGAAATCACGGGGGCGAAGCGCCTTGCTTCATTCAGAAACGCGATGCCGGTGAAATCCGCCGTCGTCGCAAATACGTTTCGCTGCCCTGGCAACAGGGCGTTCCCAAACGTGGGGTCGAAAAAATATTTCTGCCCAACCTCCCAGCTCAATATCTCCCGCGGACCCGAGGCACAGGGTTGAGCGTCCGGACTGGGAGGCGCTTCCCAGGGAACCGCGCCGACTTGCGGTACGCCGCCAATCGTCAGCGTGCTCATGCCCTGCAAATCGCAATCCTTGACGTTGGGATCGAGGTGCTTGGCGTAAATTCGATTGACCAGCGAATACTCGATTTCATTGGTATCGGTGAGCACATCGGTGGCATCGAAACGGAGAATATCGTTGAAGTTATTTATGCCGGTGACGTACTCGTAGCGCATGCGCGGCTCAATCACGTGCTTCCATTTGCGTCCAAGCCAGGGACGATCGAAGATCCGCGACAAGGACGGCGGACGCAACTCGAACGAAGCCTCCAGGGATTTGCGATTCAGCAGTTCGTCGGTTGCGGTGGCGGAACCGGCCGGGCTGCCCCGTTCCGTATAAAACGTATCCCGCAACGTAAGCCCGGGACGGAACGACCATCCCCGCCATTGGACAGGCATGGCCAGCGAGGGCGCCAGGTCGAACCTGCCCACCAGAGGATCGGTGCGAAACCCAATTTCGCGTTGCTGCAAACCCTCAGCCGCGCTCTCGAACGACCAGTAGAGCGGCGTATTTCCCAACTGCCGCTCCTCGCCGGAGATGAAGAAGCTGGGCGTATGCAGAATACGGACCAATTCCGTCTGCGTAATCGTTTTGCAAGTTCCCGTTTCTGGCGGCGGTGGCGGAACACACACTTCGAAGTTCTGGTAGCGCTCTGCCAGCACGTTGAAGTGAAATCCGTTGGTCGTATTGGAGAGGAAAATCTGCGACCTCACTTCGGAGTCGATCGCCTGGGTGTAAACGTCGGTGAACGCAAGTCGGAAAACGAACGAACTCAAATAATCGACATTCGCCACCCCGCGGAAAGTCCCGAAAGGACGTTCGGCGAGAAAGTATGCGTCTTCGCCGCCTTGATCCTGCCGATTCGGGGGCGTGCCGATGCCCCGATCCACCACTCCCACGTAGTTGAAAAACACGTAGGAGCTGTCGCTCGGACGAGCGCGGAATTCTCCGCGTTGCTCCCATCCGCGTTTCGAAAAATATTCGGCGCCAAGGGTGGCGTCCATGCTGCGATTGAACACCCAGTAGACCGATTCCCCGGCAATCTTTCCTTTCGTGGATGAGTTGCCGAAACTCGGAATCAGCAGCCCGCTTTGGCGCTGCTCTTTTTGCACTGGATGCGTCACAAATGGAAAATAGAACACCGGAATGCCCATCAACCGGAAGTCGCTGTGGTAGATTTTGGCGCTGCCGTCCACCTCCACGGAAATCCGCCGGGCATAAAATTGCCATTTCGGATGCGGCAGTTCGCAAGTAGTGACCGAGCCCTGCCGCACCAGGTAGCGGTCGGGGCCGTGCTTCTCGACAATTTTCCCGGTGAAGGCAAACGGATTGGAAGTCGTGAGCACGTATCGGGATCTCCGCATCCGAAGTCCAATCGTCCCGACCACGCTGTAGAACGTTCCCGTTTCCGTGCGGACATTGTAGGTGCCGTGACTGGCCTCGACGTGCTCGTCGTAAGGCCCGCCGTCCAGCACGACGTGCCCCTCCAGTTCGCTGGCTCCTGTATCCGCGTCGTAGATGACTTGATCCGCGCGCAGGATGTAAGTGCGATAGTGAATCTCCACCTCGCCCCGCAGGTGGTAGATGGACCCATCCTTCTCCTGTTGCACCGCCCGGATCGTAACCTCTTCTTCGGTCTGTGTCAGGCCGGCAGAGGCTGCCGCGGGAGCCGCCGCCGTAGTCGAAGGGCTGTCCGGGGCCGCGACCGTCGCGGCGGCAGAGGGCAGCGTCTGGCTGGTTACTATCCCGGAAGCGAGAAGCAGATGACAGACCCATGCGGTCGTGATAAAGATTCGAGAGCGGATGTTCATTAGCGGGTGATCGTTGCAAGCGCGCGTGCGCTGCGCCAGCCGTGTCTGCCAACGGGAACGAACTGACCTTAGCACGCGAGCGGCAGGCGAAGCAAAGCTCCGCATTCTTACGATCTCCGCCATTCGTGCCGGGCCTGGCTCTGGCTGCGGGCATCTTTCGACGAGTGAATTACTACGACTTGATTACGCGACTTGATTACATACGACTGGACTGATGACAAGCGGATTGACGAACGTTGCATCGACGAACCCTACCACCGGCGGGGATCCCGCCACCTCAGGAAGCGGCGCAGTGATCGCTGACGCCGCAGCCTCGGACCTGAGCCTTCTTGAAAATGCGGATTCCTGGCGGGTCGAGGTCGCTGCACGCCTCGAGCGCTATCGCACGCGGCGCAAGCCCCGAACTCCGCATTATCCGTCGCTACTGCTGCCTTTTGATGCGCCCGAGAGTTGGTCCCGTCCGGCGCCGCCAACTGGAATGGCGGGCACTGGTTCGACGGGAATTGGTTCGGCGGGAATTGGAGGGGCCACAGTTGCGACTCCGCCAGCGCGTACCGAGCAAGACCCCACGTTCCCTACCCAGAAAGAGCCCGGACCGGACGGGGCGACAAGTTTCGCTGAACCTCGCCAGATGCAGGCGGCAACCCCAGACCGATATCCCGAACAGGTTCCGGAACAGTTCGCGCCAGAACCATCCGCGAAGGTCATCGAGTTCCCGCGTTCCGCCGCCATTCCGGTTTTTCACCGCAGCGAACTAGCCGATCCCGTCTTCGATTTTGATCGTCCGCGCATCGTGGAGGCTCCGGAAGTTCTTCCGCCGCCACCGGCATTGGGTGGAATGCTGATGGAACCGGCCCAGCCAGAGCCGGCCGGCAGGCAAGCAGGCGCCGACTTCCCCTTGCCATCGGCATCGGCATCCATCGCCCGGCGTGCGCTGGCTGCTCTGGTGGATGGCCTTGTCCTCGGAACGGCTCTGGCGGCCTTTGCCGCAATCTTTCTCCGTCTAAACCCCAGCCTGAACCCGGAGCTGAAACTCAGCCTGAACCTTCTTCGCGGACCGCTCCCGATCGTCGCCGCTGCGCTCGCCCTGGTCACACTCCTGTTCTGGGCGGCGTACGAGTTCTTGTTTGTGGTGTATACCGGCTCGACTCCCGGCCTTCGCGCCGCCCGGCTGCGGCTGACAGCGTTTGATGGCTCGCCGCTCAATCGCCGCACGCGCCGCTGGCGCGTGCTGGCATCGTTTCTCTCCGCATCTTCCGCCGGTCTCGGTTATTTTTGGTGCTTTCTTGACCAGGACGGATTGTGCTGGCACGATCGCATCACGCGCACCCACGTCGAATCGAACACGTAGGGACAGCCGCCCTCGGCTGTCCGGGCAAGCAAAGCTCGCCAGCGGCCTTGACGAAGCAGAATCCGCAACGGTTGGCCGAGGCGCCGTCTCTCTACAATCAGACCAGGTTTTCCAAAGCCGCTCGCAACTCGCTAAAGCGGAACGTATATCCACTGGCCAAGAGTTTCCCCGGTTCAACCCGTTGGCTCGCAAGCAACAACTCCTGCGCAGCCATCTGGCCGAAAGCCAGTCGCAATGCAAATTCCGGCACCGGAAAAATCGCCGGACGTCCCAATACCGACGCCAGCACCTTTGTGAACTCCGCATTCCGCACTGCATTTGGCGCCACCAGGTTCACCGCGCCCGACAACGATTCGGTGCGGATCGCGTGCTGAATTCCCCCCACGATGTCGTCCACATGAATCCAGCTCCACCACTGCCGCCCTGATCCAATCCGCCCACCCAGAGCTAACTTGAACGGAGTCAGCATCTTCGCCAGCGCCCCGCCTTTCGCGCTCAACACCAGCCCAATCCGGATGTTCACCGTGCGAATCCCGGCCGCCGCTGCGGGCCCCGTGGCGTCTTCCCACTCGCTACAAATCTCGGGCAGAAATCCTCGCCCAATCGGACTTTTCTCTCCGAGAATCTCGTCGCCCCGATTTCCGTAGAACCCAATCGCCGACGCGCACACCAGCAAGCGAGGCTTGACATCGCACTGTGCCAACGCCGCAGTCAGATGACGGGTTCCCAGCACGCGGCTGTCGCGGATCGCCCTCCTCTTTTCCTCGGTCCAGCGTCCCACTATGCTCTCACCGGCCAAGTGAACCACCGCGTCGAATCCCGACACCGCTGCGGCCGAAACCGGAGCCAGAGGATCCCAAGAAACCTGTGCCGCATTCGAAACGCGTCCCCGAACCAGGCGCACGATCTGCGTTCCCTGAGCTTCGAGAGAAGCCAGCAGCGCCGTTCCGATCAGCCCCGAAGCTCCACTCACCAATAGCCGCTCCAAGTCGCGCCTCCAGCAAAATGGGGTTGATCTATGGGTCGAACCAACTCATCATACCAATATGACCACTCGCACCGTACCACTCAATAAGGAGCATGGGGTCTGGGTTTTGCGCACTGGGAAGCCGCTGCCCGCCTCCGTCACGGATGAACTGCTGCAGCGAATCCGCGAGGAGCGCGACTTGGCGAATCTGAGCGATGGTTTTGTTGAAGAGTCGCGTCCGGCCGCGAGGAGCAAGCGCGCGAACCACCGCCCCAAAGCCCCGAAGCCTCAACCATAGGAATGCGGCTCACTCTACCAGCCAACGCCTTTCTCGCCGAATCGCCTTTCCCCTGCGTTAGAATCGATCATGGCGACGTTGCGTGAGCAGATCAAGACCAACGTGCTTACGGTTACTCGCTTCCGCGAGCTGATGCGGAAGCTGCGCGAGAACCGTCCCAACGACGACCTCGAACTGGTCAAGAAAGCCTACGAATTCTCCCAGAAGCACCACGCCGGACAAACCCGGGCCTCGGGCGAGCCCTACCTGGTGCACCCGCTCGAAGTCGGCAACGTTCTTGCCGACATGAAGATGGATTCCGTTTCCATCGCCGCCGGCCTTCTCCACGACTCGGTCGAAGACACCTCGGTCACCGCCGTTGAAATCCGCCAGGAGTTCGGCGAACAGGTGGCCCACATCGTCGAGGGCGTCACCAAAATCAGCAAGATCGATTTCTCCACCCGGGAAGAGGCCCAGGCCGAGAACCTCCGCAAAATGATGTTAGCCATGGTCGACGACATCCGCGTCGTCCTCATCAAGCTCGCCGACCGCCTCCACAACATGCGCACCCTCGAGCATCTCGATCACGAACGCCAGCAGAAAATCGCCCGCGAGACGCTCGAAATTTACGCCCCCATCGCGCACCGCCTCGGCATGGGAAAGATTCGCGGCGAACTCGAAGACCTCGGTTTCAAATTTCTCGACCCCATCGGATACGAGCAGGTCCGCGCCGCCGTCGAGTCGCGCCGCAAAGCCGGCGAAGCTTTCATGGCGCGTGTCGTAGGCGTGCTGCGCGACGGCCTCAAGGAAGCCGGCATCACCGGACGCGTCGAGAGCCGCGTCAAGCGCCTCTACAGCATCCACAGAAAATTGCTGCGTCAGCGCATCGCCGTCGACCAGGTCTACGACCTCTACGCCATGCGCGTCATCACCAACTCGGTGCAGGATTGCTACGCCGTTCTCGGCATCATCCACAACCTCTGGCGCCCTGTGCCCGGCCGCATCAAGGACTTCATCGCCATGCCGCGGCCCAACCTCTACCAGTCGCTCCACACCTCCGTCATCACCGAGACGGGCGAGACTTTTGAAATCCAAATCCGCACCGAAGAAATGCACAAGATGTGCGAGGAAGGCATCGCCGCCCATTGGAAATATAAAGACGGCGCCGTCTCCGCCGAGGACGAGCAGCGCCTTGCCTGGCTACGCCAGGTCGTCGAGTGGCAACGCGACGTCTCCGATCCCAACGAATTTCTCTCTACACTGAAAGTCGATCTCTACCCGGAAGAGGTTTACACCTTCACGCCCAAGGGCAAGGTCCTGGTTCTGCCGCGCGAGTCGACGCCGATCGACTTCGCTTATTCCATTCACACCGAAGTTGGCCACAGTTGTACGGGCGCCAAGGTCAACGGCCGCATGGTTCCCCTCCGCCACAAACTTCATTCCGGCGACATCGTCGAAGTCATCACCCAGCCCGGACACAAGCCCAGCCGCGATTGGCTCGCCATCGTCAAGTCTTCCCGCGCTCGCAACAAGATCAAGCACTGGCTCAACGTCCACCAGCGCGAGCGCGCCATCGAGATCGGACGCAAGCTGATCGAAAAAGAAGCGCGCAAATACCGCATTTCGCTAAAGGAAATCAAAGAAGCCGACCTGCAAAGAGCGGCCAGCGAATACGGACTGGGCCGTCCTGACGACCTCATGGCCGGCATCGGCTACGGCAAATACTCGGCCCGCCAGGTGCTGGCAAAATTTGCCCCCGCCGGCGCCCAGCCCATGTCGGAAACCGAGGAGCAGGCCGCCGCCCACGGCTTCACCAGCGGCATTTCGAGTGTCGTCCGGCGCGTCTTTGGCGGAGACTCCAACGCCATCGTCGTCCGCGGACACGGCGACCTACTCGTCTATCGCGCCCGCTGTTGCAACCCTATTCGCGGCGAGGCCATCGTCGGTTACGTGACCCGCGGCAAAGGCGTTGCCGTCCACTCCAACAACTGTCCCAACGTCACCAATCTGCTCTACGAACCCGACCGCCGTATCGACGTGCAGTGGGCCGGCGACAAGGACGGCCAGCCCGTTTCCTATCCCGTCAAACTGACCCTCCTCTGCGACGACCGCTTCGGCATGCTCAAACAAATCACCGCCGTCATCAGCGATACTCACACCAACATCCGCAACATGGGCTCCCGCAGCGAAAACGGCAAAGCCTGCATCGACATAGTCCTCGAAATCGCCGACTTGAAGCACTTGCAGAAAATCATGGACGGAGTCCGCCAGATCCCCGGCGTCCACGACGTCCAGCGGCTGCAGAAGATCTAGTGTCGTGCCCCGGAAATTTCTGCCATAAATTAAGCTTGTCATCCTGAGCGGAGCGAAGGACCGATGCATCTTTTTGCAGCACCCAACGCTTACGCCTGGATAAAATATGCCTGCAGATTTATGCCGCGCGCGTCGCCTTGCGCCGCGCGCGCCTCTGCAACTTTCGCGCCCGCCCCACATCTCATCTGGGGAGACACAACATGACCGACAAACTCAGCGACAAGATCTCGAAGACCGAAGCCGAGTGGCGGCAGCAGCTTACCCCGGAGCAGTATCAGGTAGCCCGCGCCTGCGGCACCGAGCGCGCCTTCAGCGGCCAATACTGGAACAAGCACGACGACGGGACGTACCACTGCGTGTGCTGCGGAGCTCTGCTTTTTGGTTCGGAAACCAAGTTTGATTCAGGAACCGGATGGCCCAGCTTCTATGCCGCCGCCGACCACAACAACATCCGTGAGCACACCGACACAACTTACGGCATGACACGTACGGAAGCGCGCTGCGCCCGCTGCGATGCCCATTTAGGCCACGTATTCCCGGATGGCCCCGGGCCAACCGGCCTGCGCTACTGCATGAACTCGGCGTCCCTCGACTTCAAACCGAAGCAATAAGCAATCCCGCGAAAACAGAAAACGATGGAGCGCCGGGCTTCGTAGCCCGGCTGGACGGGCGAGATGCCCGTCCCTCCATCGTCATCTTGAATTCCAACTTCGAATTCAGACTTCGTCAGATTGCTAAATTACGCATTACCCGCAGCCGCGGCCATCGCCTTGGGAGGCTCCGGCTTGTTCTGAGCCTGGTTCTGGGCGTGCGTTTTCTGATCTTTCTTTTCGGGGTTGCGCACTTCGACGCCGCCCTTGAGGATGGCGCCTTCTTCGACGCTGATGCGATGCGTGATCACGTCGCCCGCGAGCACACCTTCGCTGCGAATGTCCAGCCGGTCGGCGCAATCGACGTTGCCCTGCACCTTGCCCATGATGACGACTTCCTTGGCGGTGATATTCGCCGCGACGGTTCCGTTCCGGCCGACGGTGACGCGATTGTCGGGAAAGTTGATGGTGCCCTCGACGCGCCCGTCAATGAAAAGCGATTCCGCACCCGTCACTTCACCCTTGATGACGAGCGTGCGTCCGATGTTGGCCTGATCCAGGGGTGAGGTGGCCGGCTTCACCGGAGTGTAATTGTTCGCGGGAGGAACTGCGTTGGGAGTGTACTTCGGTTCCGGAGACTGCAACATGAATAACCTCACTTGAGTTCCGCAACCACCTCGGGAAGTAGCCCTGCGGTCGCGGTCGATGGGCCTTTGACGGCAAGAAGAGAATGGCACGAAAGGACAGTGTTACGACAGGTTACCGAGGGTGTTGTCCGCTTGGGCTTTAGTCACCTGACTTCCGACCGATCGACTTTGGCCGATCAACCTCAGGACGATCGATGACGCAGTTAGGGCTTCCCGAAATACAAGTCCGCCGCGCTTTCGGCCAGCGCGGGTGCGTCGACCTCGGCGCGACGTGCCGCAAAAACCACAAATCTTTTAATCATAGTCGCGCTTCTGGATTTCAGAAATTTTTGCACGGAACTCGCCCGATCATGAAAAAAATAGCCTGAGGGATTTGCCCAACTTATTGCCCAGCTTGTCGTTATAAGGACGCACCCTCCGCGTACTCCTTTTGTAACTTGGACTTGCACCCCATTACGTCCTACAGTAGTCGGACCGTATCTTTCGGATTTCGGCCCCCGGCGTGCATCGAATGATTAGAGGGTTTGGAATTCACGGCCGTCCAAACTGAGATTCAAAACAAAGGCGAAAGAATGACGAAGGGCAGAAAATTCCGGTGGGCGCCGCGCGGATTCGCACTCATCCTATGCACGGTTGCCATTGTTGTTGGTCTATCCGTTGCCGGAAGCGCCCAAACCAGTCCCTACGTCATCGCCGCTTCCGCGGTGGTGGCGAACTCTGACAGCTCGGTCGGCCTTCCCGACACCAGCAGCGACGCGGACGAACCCATCCTCACCATCAAGAAGCGCGTCGATGAGGTAAACGTGTTGTTCATCGCCACCGATCGTCACGGAAAATTCGTCCGCAATTTGAATCAAAACGATTTCTCCATTTTCGACGACCACAAGCCGGTCGAGTCCATCCTCAACTTCCGCCGCGAAACCGACCTGCCTATCGAGTTGGGCCTGCTCATGGACGTGAGCGGCTCGGTGCAGGGGCGCTTTGCATTTGAAAAAGAAGCGGCCACCGGATTTCTGCAGCACATCATTCGTCCCGGCTATGACCGTGCCTTCGTCGTGGGCTTCAATAAGGAGAGCCACCTCACCCAGGATTTCACCGACCAGGTGCCCTTACTCGCCGCCGGTGTGCAGCGCCTGAAGAATCATGGCGGCACCGCACTCTATGACGCAATTTACAAGGCATGTCAGGAAAAGTTGCTGCGCGAACAATTCGACCATCCCATTCGCAAAGCCATTGTCATTCTCAGCGACGGTGAAGACAATCAGAGCGAACACACGCGCGCTCAGGCCATAGAAATGGCCGAGCGTGCCGAAGTTCTCATCTATGCCATCTCCACTGACGATAGCGGCCTGATTCTGCGCGGCGACAAGGTTCTCGATGACCTCGCTTCCGCCACCGGCGGCCGCGCCTTCTTCCCATACAAGATGAAGGACATCACGCACTCATTCGCCGCCATTGAAGACGAACTGCGCAGCCAGTACGACGTTTCCTACAAACCCTCCGACTTCGACGCCGACGGACGCTACCGCTCGATCCAGATCACCGCTCTGAAGAAGGACCTGCAAGTGCGCGCGCGCCGCGGATACTACGCTCCCAGACAATAAGCAACCTGCTGAAACCTCGCCCCTTTGGATCCTAGCTCTCGGTAGTGGTGCAGTTTGTGGAGTGCTTTTCTTTGCGCCCTTCGCGAGTCCTTAGCGTACTTTGCGTTAAGGACTTTTTTGCCGCCAAGCAAGAAACAGTCGCAATTTTAAAACTGCACCACTACCTCGCTCTCTGAACCCCCGCACCTTTGAAACTTTGCCGTTCTGTGCTAACGTCCCCTTGAATCCGCATCTTCACGGCAATCGAGGAGCAATCCCCATGGCTTGGATTTTTCTGGCAGTCATAATTCTGTTGGGCATCTTCCTGATCGCGATGTACAACAGCCTGGTGCAGCTGCGCGTGCGCACCGAATCGTCCTGGTCCGACATCGACGTTCAGCTCAAGCGCCGCCACGACCTGATCCCAAATCTGGTCGAAACCGTAAAGGGCTACGCTGCCCACGAAAAGGGTACGTTCGAAAACATCGCGAAATTCCGCTCCATGGCCATGCAGGCCACCGGCCCGGTCGACAAGGCGGCGGCCGAGAATCAACTGACCGGCGCGCTGAAGAGCCTGTTTGCGGTAGCCGAAAATTATCCCCAACTCCAGGCTTCGCAGGAATTCACCCAGCTGCAAAATTCTCTCAGCGAAATTGAGGATGCAATTCAAAACGCCCGCCGCTACTACAACGCCGTGGTGCGCGACCTGAACACCAAAATTCAATCGTTCCCAACCAACATTCTGGCCGGGATGTTCGGCTTCCAGCAGAAGCAGTTCTTCGAAACTGCAGCCGCCGATCGCGAACCCGTAGCCGTCAAGTTTTAGAGTTTGTGGTTGTGGAGATGTTGGTGTGGGGACGGGCGCCTCGCCCGTCCATGCCGAGCGAAGCTCGGCAGCGGCCAGCAGCCACAACGGTCCGGAATTCACCAAGGGTAAAGTTCTAAAATTGTTCCGCGGAGCTCATACGAATCGCCGACTGCTCGTCCTAATCTCAAGTCTCGCGCTTTTTGTCGCCCTCACTGTCGTCACCGCCGCTGCCCAGGCTCACAACTGGCGTATCACCGATTTCAAGGACACCATCTCTATCTCCCCCGATGGCACCGCTCTGGTCAGCGAAAAAATCACTCTCGCGTTCGCCGGCGAGTGGCACGGCATTCACCGCACCTTGCCGGTCGAGTATCCGGGCCCGCAGGGAACCAACTACACGCTGTTTCTCGACATCCTGAGCGTCACCGACGAAAACGGCAAGAAGCTGAAGTATGACTCGAGCAAGTCCGGAGCCTACCGCGACCTCAAGATCTACATTCCCGGCGCGGTCGACACGACGCGCGTCGTCAACATCGACTACTCCGTGCGTAATGGAGTCCGCTTCTTCGACAATAACAACGATAATTACGCCGAGTTCTACTGGAACGTGACCGGCAACGATTGGCCGGTTCCCATCGACCATGCCTCGGCCTTCGTGACCCTCCCCGACAATGCCGCCGGAGGGCTGCGCGCTCAGGCCTTCACCGGCATCTACGGTTCCAAGCAAAGCGAAGCGACCGCCGAAGTTAAGGGCGCAGACGTTCTTGTCGAAACCACGCAGCCGCTGCCTATGCGCGGCGGCTTCACCATCGACATCTACATCCCGCAGGGAGTGCTCAAAGCCCCGTCCGCGCTCACGAAGTTGGCGTGGTTCCTGGGCAGCAACCCCATTCTGTTTCTGCCGCTGCTGACTCTCGCCGTGATGTTCACCCTCTGGTATTCCGTGGGACGCGATCCCGATCCCGGCGTCTCCGTGGCTCCGCAATACGAGCCTCCCAAAGGCATGTCTCCCGCCGAAGCCGGAACTCTCGTCGACGACACCATCCACCCCCGCGACATCACCAGCACCATCGTCGATCTGGCCGTGCGCGGCTATATCAAAATCGAAGAGAAAGTCGACACCTTCCTGGTCTTCCACCACAAAGATTACTTGTTCCACTTGTTGAAGCCGCGCGAGCAGTGGGGACCCGACCTTACTCCGCACGAACGCGTGATGCTGGAAAACATCTTCCTTGGCGGCGCTGAAACCCGCCTGTCCAGCCTCAAGAATCGCTTCTACACCGTGATTCCGGTAGTGCGCCAGGACATCATGTCCGAACTCAAGAGCAAGGGCATCTACACGCTCGACCCGGAATCGGCGAATGGCTACAGCATTGCCGCCGCCGTCGCCATCGCGATCCTGGCGATCGCCGTGCAGGTTATGGGCTGGATGAACCTGTTCGATTCCATTCCGCTGGTGGTCGGGAGCGTTCTGGTTTCCGCGCTGATCTGGTGGCTCTTTGCGCGCCAGATGACGGCCAAGACGGTATCCGGCGCGCGCACCACCATTGCGGTCCTCGGATTCCAGGAATTCATGAACCGCGTCGATGCCGATCGCATTAAGCGCATGCCGCCCGACACCTTCGAAAAGTTTCTCCCCTACGCCATGGCGCTGGGCGTTGAACACCACTGGGCGCAAGCCTTCGACGGCATCGTGAAAGATCCTCCAAGCTGGTACGCCTCGCCCAACGGCTACGTCGGTTTCAGTCCGCTTTTCTTTTCCAGCTCCATGCACAGCATGGCGTCGGATATGCACCAGGTCTTCGTCTCCGCTCCCAGAGCCAGTTCCAGCGGGTCGGGCTTCAGGGGTGGAGGCGGGTTCTCCGGCGGAGGCTTCTCCGGAGGCGGCTTCGGCGGCGGCGGCGGCGGTGCCTTCTAGCGCGGTGCGCGAAAACTTGTCGGGCAACCTGCGGAGCCAAATTGCCCAGAACCCCGCCCCGGAGGGGCGACCGAGTTTAGCCCAGCGCTTCAGCGCTGGGAAAGTGGAAGAAAGGATTCAAGTCCGGGACTCGCGTATCTCTTGCACTTTTCCCGGCGCTGAAGCGCCGGGCTATTGGCAGACGCCCCTCCGGGGCTGGATTCTTCTGTGCTTTGTTCCACCAGACTGTCCGAAAACGAGTTCTCACCTACACGCTTAGGGCTGGCCGATCACAAGTCGATTCCGCCCTTCCTTCCTCTTTTCTCTCCGCTCCAGAAATCCAAAACTGTATGCTCTGAGGCCAGGACTCATGGAGGGCTTTATGCGGGACTTGGTTTTGCTGGTGGGGGTGATAGCCACGCTGGCCGCTGTTGGTATTGGGCAGGACGGTGGGGAGGCCGGGCCCGTCGCGATTCGAAAAGTGATTGACGAGCAACAGGCGGCCTGGAACCGCCAGGATCTGGAAGGCTTCATGGCGGGATATTGGAATTCCCCGGAGTTGACGTTCTTTTCGGGAGCGCGTGAATCGAAGGGCTGGCAGGCGGCGCTGGATCGCTATAAGAAGAGCTATCAGGGCGCGGGCCACGAAATGGGGAAGCTCGAATTCGCGAACCTGCGGATCGAGATGCTGGGGCCGGACTCGGCGTTCGTGCGCGGCGAGTTCCATCTGACTATGTCGGATGGAAAGACGCCGCACGGCCTGTTTACGCTCGTCTTTCGCAAGTTTCCCGAGGGATGGAAGATTGTGCACGATCACTCGGCGGGAGAGTGAGGGGGTTAGAGGTCAGATTGCTGAGGTAGTATGCATTGTCATCCTGAGCGAAGCGAAGGACCTGCTTTTTGCCGCCGCATAGAGACAGCAGGTCCTCCGCTTCGCTCAGGATGACAATTTGGATTTAGGCTGCGAACCAACAGGACATCACGTTATCGCCCCCTGTCCATCGCCTCATTCGCCAGCCGATCCGCAACCTTGTTGTGTTCCCGCAGCGCATGCCTGATTTCGAAGTGCTCGAGCCGCCGGACCAGTTGTTGCGCCTCGTCGTACAGCTTGCGGAGTTCGGGATGACGCACCTTGTAGATGCCTTTCATTTGCCGGACCATCAGTTCGGAGTCGCTGATCACCTTGAGTGCTTTGATCTGGTGTTCGTCGGCGTAGCGGAGCGCGGCAAGGAGTCCCTGATACTCGGCGTAGTTGTTGGTGCGGTGTCCCAGGTATTCGCTCAACTCGGCGATCGGGTGGCCGGAGGCGTCCTGAATGGCGACACCGTAACCGGCGGGCCCGGGATTGCCGCGGGCTCCGCCATCGACGTGAGCAGTGTGAGCGTTGGGCGCTGATTTCGGCGGGAAAAAAAGATTCCTAGAGTCGGACGAGCGCGGAGGCATAGATCGAGTTTACAACGTGCCGTTGAAGCTGCATGGTTACGGTACCGCAGCGGGAACGTAAACTTTGTCCGCTGAAATCAGTTCCGCATTCGGTACCTCGGTTGTCACCTTTACTCGCTGCAGCCCGCTTTTTTTCTGGGGCTTGGCAGTGAACGTCAACCAGTACTGGTTCGTCAGCCGATGCTCCATATCGTCCAGGTAAGGAGTGAATGCCACCGGCGGCCCAAAGAAACCGATGTAATACGATTCACCGCCGGTCTCTTCCGCAACCTGCGCGAGGTAAAGCTGACCCCAATAGGTCAGCCAGTAGCTATGGCCGGAGTGACCCACGCCCGGGGTATAGATCCCGTAGACGACAACGCCGGCGCGTTGAGCATCTTCGATGGCCGCCGCCAGATACGGATCCAGCATATCGCCGACGCCGTAGTAACGGTCGATTCCGTCGGAAACCATGAGGACTTCGCGGCGGGCTGTCGTTTCCGGCCAGTGTTTGATGAGGTCGCTCAGGGAAAAATAGGGGCTGCCGTTGATGCCGGATATTCCCATGGGAAGGCGCAGAGCCTTCGCAGCGAGAGCATGATCGCTGGTCAGTTTCTGTTCCATTTTCGCGATGCCGTTTTGCATGTAGGCGACCCCAATCTTGGTGGATGCCGGCTGTGCAACGATAAATTGGCGAAGATCTTCCAGTTGTGAACCGAGACTGATGTTGGACCCATCGTCGAGCATCACCACGAGTTCGAGTCCTGCGTGGTCTCCCTGCGCAGGGACCCAACCGGTTACTTTGTCGCGATCGCGTCCCTCGTAAACCCGCACATCCTCGCGGTTGATGACAGGTACGTTGGAACCATGAACCGCTTCGACGGTGACCAGCATGTGTGCCGAAGGCCCGGGTGCGGCCGTAGCTTCCTCAGCCGCAAGGTAACGAGTAACCGACGCCCCAAGAAACAACCCGAGTACCGTGCTAATTACAAGCAGGCGTTTGTTCATTTTCTTCCTCCATTGGCCCCGTGGTAGCCCGGCTCACTCCATCTCCGTTCTTTCGCAGAACTTCATAAAGCTGCGTGCGCGTTTTATGGAGGGCCTTGGAATTGGCTGCTTTCCCCGCTGAGCACCTTGGTGCGAAGTGGAAAATCTTTCGACCAGGAGCTTGCGACTGCGCCTGGAAGCAAGGTGACCAGCAAGAAGATCCGGCGGCAGGACATATGCCTCCTATTTCCAGAGATGACTTGACAGCGATTTTGGTTGGCTATGATCGGGCACCGAGGTAGGCGGCGACAACCGGCTCAACTGGAGATATTCGAGGTGACGACAATCGCTCGTCAACATCGGTAGTTGTAGCTTCAGGCAGCTGCCGAGCTGCGCTTGGCTTGGACAGCCGAGGGCGGCTGTCCCCACGCTGTCTTACCTTCCCGTGGCCAGCCGCGTGGCCAGCCGCTGTGGCAAATTGGCGGCCAGAATTTTTTCCTGTGCCACGCGCAGGTTGTACGGCACGCGATAGAAAGTCACGATCCAGGTTTCGGAGTCGAACATGGCAAAGGCGGCGCGCCAGTCGCCGTCGCGGGGCTGGCCGACGGAGCCGGGGTTGATGAGATAGCGGCGATCTTTGCGCAGCGGCCAGTCGGACGACTCGGGCTGGCCCACGGTGCGATATCCGGGACGGTAGGCTTCGCTGATTTCGCCCGAGAGCACGAAGCCTCCCTGAAGGTGAGTGTGTCCAAAGAACGTGACGGGAACGGGATCGGTGATGAGCGGTTCGATGGCGTCGCGGACGCTGACCATGTATTCATCTTCGTCGAGCGCGGAGCCGTGGACGAACTGGAGGCCGGGGAGTTCGGCGAGCTGGATGGGGCCCTGAGGGAGCGCGCGCAGCCATGCGAGATTTTCGGGGGTGAGCTGGTCGCGAGTCCAGAGCGTGGCCAGGCCGGCGACGGGGTTGAAATCGTCTAGGGTCATGAGGCCGCAGACGGCTCGGTCGTGATTGCCGCGCACGAATACGCGTCCGATCGCCTGCGAGCGGGCGATGACTTCGTTGGGATTGCCGCCGTAGCCGACGCTATCGCCAAGATTGACGACGAGGTCGTGAGTGGGCGCCCCGTTCAGGCACGCGTCCAGCGCTTCGAGGTTGCTATGAATGTCGCTTAGAAGAAGGATGCGCACGGCAAAGGGAGGATTATAGCGGTTTCGAGGGAGAAGGACGAGGCGGCGCTTAGGAAGGTCAAGATCTGCAACCACAGAGGACACAGCGGAACACAGGGGAAACCAGACGGACGCTTCGGCGTGGTTGGTGCTGATAGAGCCCTTGCGCGTCTCAGATTCTTGGCGGATTCAAGACTGGACAGCGAGCCCAATGTCCGGAGCTGACCTCGACGAGAGGCGGGAGCTCGACCGCACAGGCGCTGACGCGGTGCGGGCAGCGGGGTTCGAAGGGGCATCCAGGAGGAAGCTGGGCGATGGGCGGCACGGTGCCTTCGATGGTCGCGAGGGGAAGAGCGCGGTCGGTCGCAAGAGTCGGAATGGCGCGCAGCAGGCCTTGCGTATAGGGATGTGCGGGCGCGCGGAAAATGTCGGCCTTGGTGCCGAGTTCGACCAGGCTCCCGGCGTACATGACGGCAACGCGATCGGCGACGTGCGAAACCACGGCGAGATCGTGCGAGATGAAGAGCATCGCCAATCCGAATTTGTGGCGCAGGTCATTGAGCAGGTCAAGAATTTGCTGCTGGATGGTGACATCCAGCGCAGTGGTCGGCTCGTCGGCGATGAGCAGTTGCGGACGATTAACGATCGCCATGGCGATCATGACGCGCTGGCGCATGCCTCCGGAGAGCTGGTGCGGATAGCTGCGGGCGCGCTCGCCGGGATCGGGAATGGCAACGTCACGCATGCCTTCCACCGCCTGGCCCCACGCTTCCTTTTTCGAAATACGCCGATGAGCAAGCACGGCTTCCGCGATCTGATCGCCGACCCTCATCACCGGATTGAGAGCGGTCATCGGCTCCTGGAAGATCATGGCCATGCGCGAGCCGCGGAGTTCGCGCAGTTGATCGGCGGGCAAACTGGTGAGATTTGTGGGGACGCCGTCGCCATTCTGGAAAGTGATTTCGCCTTTGACGGTGGCGGCGGGCGGAAGCAGACCCATGATGGCAAGCGAGGTGACGGATTTGCCCGAGCCGGATTCGCCGACCAGGCCAACGACTTCGCCGTGAGCGATGGAGAACGAGAGGCTGCGCACCGCGGCCACGCCGCCGCCGTTCTGCTGGGCGGACAACGACGCCCGCTCCCGCCCTCCGCGGGATTGCGGAAACTCGATGGTCAGGTCGCGGACGTCGAGCAGCGGGCGCACGAAGAGTATGGTAACAGCGCCGGGACTACTTCTTGGGCCGCGATTCCGGCGGCACTAGCCCGGCAACGCGGTAGTAGACCACCAACTGCCCGTAGTGTTCTCCCGAGTGCTCGAGCAGGCCCCAAGCCATATCGGATACGCGTGTCTGCTGATTCGCGAACGGATCGACGATCAGGTCGTTCATCCCCTTATCGCCCTTCTGCTGGATCGCCGCCGCGCCGTCGGCAAACGACTTCTTCACAAACTCGACCACCGCGGCTTTCGTTTTGTACTGCTCGCGCTTGGGGTCTTCTCCGGCGGGCGGTTTCAGGCCCATTACCGGGTTGGTAAAGAAATAATTCACGCCGGCCGCGTGCAACAGTTGCTCGGCAAAGCTCCGCTGCGCCGGCACCGGCTTGAAGTCGTACTTGTCTTCGGGAAAATCTTCCGCCATCGCAATCAACTTGCGCCCAACCTCGTTCCAGCTCTCCAGCAAAGCCTGCGACGGCCCCACCGCCGGCTTCGGCGGCACTTCTTTCTTCATCGCTTCTTGCGCGCCCGCCAGCACTCCAGCCATCAACACCGCAAGAATTACGCCAACGATTCGCTTCTTCATTGCGCCATCCCTCCGATTGTCATTTTCGTAGAGACGCGGCTTGCCGCGTCTCCTGCCTGTCTAGCAACACGGGGCAAGCCCCGTCTCTACTCCAGTCCAGCTTTCCCCAGCATTTCCAGAAACTGTTTCTGCGTGCGCATGTCGATCGACTGCGCTACCAGCTTGCCTTTGCGGTCGTAGACAAAATTCTTCGGAATTCCTTGCACCACGAACAGGTCATTCACCTTGCGCCCGGGATCGAGCAGCACGGGAAACGAAATCTTCCGCTCGCGGATAAACGGCTCCACTTTCGCCGCGTCTTCATCGGAAATGCTCAGCACCACCAGGCCTTGCGACTGGAAGCGGCCGTAGAGGGTCTCCAAATCGGGCATCTCTTTGCGGCATGGCGGACACCAGGTTGCCCAGAAATTCACCAGCACTACTTTGCCGCGCAAATCCGCAAACGTCCAGGTCTTGCCGGAAAGATCTTTCAGCGTAAACTCCGGATGCTCGCGCTTGCGGTCATCCGCCTCAAGCTGCGCCATGGCAGCGCGAAACTGCCCGTCGTCATTGCTGAGATCGACTGTGGGCTCGACATGCTCGTAGCGCGCCAGTGTAGCCAGTTCAAGATATGGATACGCCGGCTCGCGTGCGGCCTTGCCTGCCGCATCGGAATCTTGCGACTCCTCCCAAGGCACGGGCCGCTCGCGTAACGTTTCGGCCAGCGTCGTCGCCACTTCCTGGAGTGTGTTGTGTCCGAAATCGCCCTCGGTGGAAAGTCCCGCCAGGTTCACCGCCAGTCGCAGTTTGTTCTCGGTTGGGGGCAGCTTTCGGATCTTCAGCGCCAGATCTTTCGTCGTTGCGGCGCGGACGTCGTCGGCGAGGGAGCGCAATCCGTGGATCTGGTCGGCGAGCGGCTTTTCTTCCGCGCTCCAGACAGTTTCCTTTTTCTGCGCCGAGGCGAACTGCAGGGCGAAGGTCAGCGCCGCGATCAGGGAGAAAAGTTTCATCCCGCGAAGCAATGGATTGCGTTTCATAGCCCACCAAGCTTAACAAGAGGCGGTCTCCCGCACCAAGTCAGCAGCGTCATGGGAGTGGATGCGAGCGTCGGCTTCCGCGCGAGAGGCTCGGTCGTCCCTCCGGAGGGACGACTGAAGTTCCCACGCGCACTTCCTAAAGGGGTAGCCGACCCTGGACGCCTACTGCGTCGTTGAATAGAGGCCCTGATACGATGCACAACAAGCCCAGGCCTGTGAGCTGACGGCTGGGAGCCGGCAACTCCCCTACGCCTGGCTCTTTTTCGTCGCCGCAGCTGCCTTCGCCTTCACCGTCTCCCACGGCCGCTTCGGACGCTCCACCTCGGGCTGGTCGCGGTCTTTAATGCGATCGTACTGGTACGACTCGCTCACGGTTCCGAGCGATTCGTTGTAGAGGCTGGGCAGGGCCAGCGCTTCTTTCATTTCTTCGGCGAACTGGTGAAGTGCGTTCAGATGGTCGGCCGTAGCCGGCACTTCGGTTTTTGTCGTCTTCAGAAATTGCTGGTAGCCGCGATTGACCAGCTTCGAAATTTCACTGCCGATCATGTATCCCGGATACGCGAAGATTTTCGCGCTGCCGTCGTCGGTCTTCTGGATCGCCGCCGAGCACCTGTACTTCTTCAGGAACACGCGGGTTTGCGCGCCCGGAGCTTCAATCAGGTCAAAGTCATGATCGCGCAGCCACGCGACTGCGTCTTCGTAGGTCCGTTGTTCGACTTTCGCTGCCATTTTATGAACTCTATTCCCGTTCTATCGCTGTCTTCGGTTAGATGCGGCTTTTGCCGAGTCGATGGAACCAAATCTGCCCGCCGCGAATCTAATGAACTCAGAATTGAACATCGTCAGTATTGATATACCTTTTTAGGATTGCGGGCACATTACTCTAGTCATAAGGCGCTCACATTCAATGACACCTGCAGCCTACGGCTCCGCGCCATCGCCGTCGCCTTCCCGGGCGAAAGCCGCGTCTGGCCTGCCCGGAGAGGCGGTGCTCGCCCAAATCGGCAACACGCCCCTGTTGCCGCTCGACGCGCTCACTCGCGATCTTCCGGGCGTAGAACTTTTGGGCAAGGCCGAATGGCACAACCCCGGCGGTTCCATCAAAGATCGCACGGCCGCCAGCATTGTGGCCGCCGCGCGCGGTGCCGGCAAACTTGGTCCCGGCAAGATTCTGCTCGATTCCACCAGCGGCAACACCGGCATCGCCTACGCCATGCTCGGCGCCGCTCTCGGATTCCCCGTCACCCTCTGCGTGCCGGAGAATGTTTCTTCCGAGCGAAAGCGCATTCTACAGGCATACGGCGCAAATATCATCTACACCGACCCTGCCGAGGGCTCCGACGGCGCCATCAAGATCGCGCGCCAATACGCCGAGCGCCATCCCGATCTGTATTTTTACGCCGATCAGTATTCGAACGACGCCAACTGGCGCGCCCACTATGAAACCACCGCCAACGAAATCTGGCAACAAACCGAAGGACGTATTACGCATTTCGTCGCCATGCTCGGCACCACCGGAACCTTTGTCGGAGCCGCACGCCGTTTGAAGGAATTGAATCCAGAGATTCGCTGCATCTCGCTGCAACCCGACTCCGCCTTCCACGGCATCGAAGGCGCGAAATACCTGCCTTCGGCGATCGTGCCGCGCATTTACGATGCATCGCTCGCCGATCAGAACCTGGAAATCGTGACCGAAGATGCACACGCCATGGCCCGCCGCCTGGCGCGCCAACAAGGTCTGCTGGTTGGAGTCTCCTCTGCGGCGGCTGTAGTCGGCTGCTTGCGGATTGCCGGAGCGCCTGAAGATCCATCAGCCCGCGACGATCGTGACCATCCTCTGCGACTCGGGCGAAAAATATCTGAGCGAGAGATTCTGGAGTGAGCAATAGATTGCAGAGATTAGAGGGCAGATTGCAGAGGTGAATTCGCCCAGTGTCGAAGCTGATCTTTCGATTGTGGTTTCACCTCTGCAATCTGACCTCTAACCTCTGACCTTGATCGATGCTCAAGCTCTCTCAGTCCGCCTACGACTCCCTTCGCCAACACGGAGAGGAAACTTATCCCCACGAGTGCTGCGGCGTGCTGCTCGGGCGGTTCGACGATGACGGCTCAAAAACCGTCTCGCGCATCGCACGTTGCGGCAACACGCGCGCGGACTCGCCCCACAACCGCTACCACATCGATCCCAGGGAACTCATCCGCATTCAGCGCGAGGGCCGCGAGCGCGGCGAGGACATCGTCGGCTTCTATCACTCCCACCCCGACCATCCCGCGCAATGGTCAACCACCGACCTCGCCGAAGCACACTGGTTCGGCTGTTCCTACGTGATCACTAGCGTGGAGAAGGGCAAGTCGATGCTGACCAATTCATTCGAACTGGTGGGCATCGATGAGGTCGAAAAGAAATTCAAGGACGAGGAAATCAGGTTCGTGTAGAGCGGACACTCTTGTCCGCTTGCCGGCAGCGGTTGCGCGATCCGAGTGAACACTAGTGTGCGCTCTACATAAACCCATCTTCCGCTTTGCATCTTTCCCCCGCGCCCAGGCATCTTTCTTGTATGCCCCAGATCCAGATTCCATCGCCACTTCGCCAATACTCCGGGAAACAAGCCTCGGTCAGATGTCCCTGCAAAAACCGTCGGCGAGGCCTTGGCTGGCCTGGTTTTGCAGCATCCCGACCTGAAGCGGCACCTTTATACCGACGAGGGCAAGCTGCGCACCTTCGTGAACGTCTACGTCAACGACGAAGACATGCGCTACCTGCAAAAAGAAGCGACCGCGGTTAAAGACGGCGATACCATTTCCATCGTGCCGTCAATTGCCGGTGGCTGCGTTATCATTTGAGTATGACCTGCGAACCGACACATGGCCGAATGCGCCACCCCGCGCGCCGCCGCTGTCTGGAGTTCGCAAGCTAGTTCGCAAGTTAGTTCGCGGTCAAACCGACTAAAATCTCAGAAGGAAATTATGGCCACCGTAACCGATGCCCAACCCGAGGTTGTTTTAAGCAACGACGAAATCCTGCGCTATTCGCGCCATCTGATTATGCCCGAGGTCGCCATGGACGGGCAGAAGAAGCTGAAGGCGGCGAAAGTGCTGTGCATTGGAGCAGGCGGACTCGGGTCGCCGCTGGCACTCTACCTGACGGCCGCCGGGGTTGGCACGCTCGGCCTTGTGGACTACGACGTCGTCGATTACACCAACCTGCAGCGCCAGATTATCCACAGCACCAATGACGTAGGCCGCAAGAAACTCGACTCCGCCGCCGAGAAACTGAAAGCGCTCAATCCCTTCCTGAACCTGCGCACGTTCGATATGAAGCTGACCAGCGCTAACGCGCTGGACTTGTTTCGCGAATTCGACATCGTTGCCGACGGCACCGACAATTTTCCCACCCGCTATCTGGTCAACGACGCTTGCGTGCTCACGGGCAAGCCCAATGTTTACGGGTCGATTTTTCGCTTTGAGGGACAGGCCAGCGTGTTCGCCACCGAAGAAGGCCCCTGCTATCGCTGCCTCTATCCGGAACCGCCACCGCCGGGGCTGGTGCCCTCCTGCGCCGAGGGCGGGGTGCTGGGCATTATGCCAGGTCTGGTCGGTGTGATTCAGGCGACCGAGACCATCAAGTTGATCCTGGGGCAAGGCGACTCGCTGGCGGGACGATTACTACTGATCGACGCGCTCGGCCTGAAGTTCCGCGAACTGAAGCTGCGGAAGAATCCCGATTGCCCCGTCTGCGGCACTCACCGGACGATCACCCAGCTCATCGACTACGATCAATTCTGCGGCATCCGGGGGCAGGAAGAACCCGCGGGAAATGATATCCCAACCATGTCGGTGGAGGATTTGAAGAAAAAGCTGGACGCCAAGGCCGACGTGTTCATTCTCGACGTGCGCGAGCCGCATGAGTACCAGATCTGTAACCTGAGGGGATATCTCATCCCGGTCGGTGACATACCGAAGCGTGCAAGTGAACTCGACAGCAGCCGAGAGATCGTGGCTCATTGTAAGTTGGGTGGGCGCAGCGCGAAAGCAGTAAATTTCCTGCGCCGCGCGGGATTTACAAAGGTCTATAACCTGACCGGCGGCATCAACGCGTGGGCCGACCGGATCGATCCTAAGATGCCTAAGTACTGATACCGGTAAAGTGACGCCCGGTCGGTGAGGTCATCGCAGACGGCGAATTACTCTTCATTGAATTGTTATCCCGAGCGAAGCGAGGGGTCTGCATTCTTTGGTGAACTGCAGATCCTCGCTTGCTCGGGGATGATGCTTGTTTCTTTCCGCGAAGTTAGTAAATTACCGGCTTGACGCTTCGCCCATTTCGGCTTTCTCGGTCGCGCCGATGGCCAGAGCGTACTTCTTGCCCGCGAAGCGTATTTCCGAAACCCTTGCCTTGCCGTCCGAGTGATCTACAACCGTGGAATCGTAGGCAGAGGCTTTGTCGAGTGCGACGACTTTCGCCGAAGCTTTTGCCACTTCCTTCTTGCCCTGCATGAAGCTGACCTCGACGCTTGCCCCCGTGCCGTCCCAGCGCACTTGATATTGTCCGGGGGCGAGTTGCTGGCCGTTGACTTCGAGCGCCTCCCCCACCTGCAGCGAACCTTTGTTGCTTGCGAACGCACTCGATGCGAGCAGCACGGCCAGCCCGAGCACAACAGTCTTTGCCAGATGGTTCAGTTTCATTTGCTCCTCCGCTTTCTGCCCGGTTTCTGGCCGGGACGTTAGGGGCGGCTGGTGGTAGGTTCAAGAGAGAGTTCAAGAAAGCCCGGCTGAGGGCTTGCCTTTTCCCCGCAAAGTCCTACAATGCGCAGGTCAGGGTGACGCAAAAAGACGCGGGTCTCAAACTCGTGCCTTTTGCCGGATCCGGCGCATTCAGGGCCGCCAAACCATGCCTGCGCCAGTCCCGTCACCCTGCAAATTCTTTAAGTGGATCGACGTTGGTTTCGTCAACCCCACGTTGGTTCGCTACAGGATACGAATCCCGGTTGGAATCGGTTCCCGATTTCTTTTTTTCTTTGCGAGCCAGGATTTTTGCGACCATGCATGTTGGACGTGCTGGCGCCGACTGCGTTAGCGGCCTATTAGTGCATGCTGCCGGGAGTAACAAGGTGAGAGTGTTTTGTCTGGAGCTAGAGTTAGGTTGAGGAACCGCAGGTTCCTCGCTCCGCTCGGAATGACAGATCGAATTAGTGCGCCGAACTAATCTTCAGCACGATCTTGCCGTAATTCTTGCCTTCCTGCATCAGCGTGTAGGCGTCACGCGCCTCTTCGAGCGGGAACACTTTCCCAATCACGGGTTGGAGCTTGCCGGCGGCCAGCCATTCGGAAAGCTGCTTCCACGCGGACTCCATGAGCGGGCGGTTGGCGCTCAAATAGGACAGCCAGAGCCCGTGGACGCTGGCGCCTTTGGCGTAAAGAAGGCGGGTGTCAAGTTGCGGAATTTGGCCGGTGGCGGAGCCGTAGACGATGACGCGTCCGAAGTCCCGCAGGCAGCGCACGCTTTTTCCGACGTGCTCGCCACCAAGCATTTCGAATACCGCGTCAACGCCTTCGCCGCGCGTGAGATCTTTGATCGCTTCCACATAATCGCGCTGCTTATAGTTGATGCCGTGTTGCAGGCCGAGCTCGCGCACTCGGGCCAGCTTGTCCTCAGAAGAAGAAGTTCCATACATTTCGATGCCAAGGATCTTTCCGATCTGCACAGCGGCAGTGCCAACTCCGCCGGCGACAGCGTGAATCAGGACGCGGACGCCAGACGCCTTCTCCAGCAAACCCGCCTTCCAGTAGGCGAAGTAGGCGGTGAAGAAATTTACCGGGAAAGCAGCGGCCTGCTCGGCGTTCCAATCTTCCGGGACAGGCCAGGCGAGATTGCGATTCACCACAGTTTTTTCGGCAAAGGCAGCCCACTGCGTGTAGCCCATGACGCGGCGTCCGCTTGAATCTTCCCGGCCTGCAAACTCGCGCCCGGCGGTGAGCGGCGGCTTGGGAGTGCCGGCGTATCCACCACGCGCGGTGAGCAGATCGGCAAAGTTCAAGCCGCCCGCTTCTACTTTCACCAGAAGCTGCTCGGGCGCCGGATGCGCGTCGGGAACCTGCTGCAATTCGAGGACCTCGGGGCCGCCGAAACGAGTGATGACGAGTGCTTTCATGGGGAAAGTTTATCAGGGTGCGGAGTTTGCCTTCGGCATCTATAATGGTCGTCGAGTTTCCGATCCCCGTGGCCTGGAGAATTCTTTGGCGGCGGGGGCGAGGGTTGCGCCGGTTTGAGGGCGATCCGAGGGTTCGGATGGAAACGTCCGCGCCTCCCGTGTTTGGAAAGGAAACGCCCGCTGGGATTGTGCCCGCCTGTTCGTTTCCTTTCGGAGTTGAAAGCCGTCAGCATTCAGCATTCAGCCCTCTGGGCGCTGCCGGGTTCTGAACAGGATTGAATTGTCTTAATGCTGACTGCTGAGTGCTGAATGCTGAACCTTACCGACAATTTCGGGCGCCCGATCCACGATCTGCGGATCTCGATCACGGACCGCTGCAACTACCGGTGTGTCTACTGCCGCACGGGGACCAACGGCGCGGCGTATGCCGAGCTTCCATTCGAAGATTATCTGCGGATGGCACGCATTCTGGTGGGGCTCGGGATCACGAAGATTCGCCTGACCGGCGGCGAGCCGCTGCTGCGCAAGGGCATTGTGGAGTTCGTACGCGACCTCGCGAAGCTGCGCACTCTGGACGGGAAAAAGCCCGAGATCGCGGTGACGACGAACGGCCACCTCCTGGCGGAGATCGCCCAGCCGCTGAAAGACGCCGGACTCGACCGCGTGACGGTCAGCATGGATGCGGTGGACGCGGAACGATTTGCGCGCATCACGCGCGTGGCAAATGGATACGAAAGTGTGCTGGCGGGAGTGCGCGCCTCGCGGCAGGCGGGCCTCGATCCGGTGAAAATCAATTGCGTGCTGCTGCGCGGCTTCAACGAAGATCAGATCATTCCGTTTGGGATGTTCGCGCGGGAAGAGCGGGTGGTGGTGCGTTTCATCGAATTCATGCCGCTCGAAGAGGACCGCGTCTGGACGCCGGAAATCGTAGTGCGCCTCGATGAGATCCTCTCCCGCATGGCGGAGTATCTGCCGCTGGAGGAAATGGCACACGAGCCCAGCGAAACCGCGCGGCGCTACCGCTTCCGCGATGGCCTGGGCGAGATTGGAATTATCGCGCCAGTGTCGCATCCGTTCTGCGGGCACTGCAGCCGGATCCGTATCACCTCCGACGGCAAGCTGCGTACATGCTTATTTTCCGTGTGGGATCACGACCTGCATGAGTTGATGCGGCGCGGCGCGACCGACGAGAAGCTCACCGAGTTCATCGTGAAAGTGGTGGAGAAGAAAGAAGAGCGGCACCACATCGGGGAGCCTGGATTCGTGCCGGCATCGCGCACGATGGTGCATATCGGAGGGTAGCGCGCTTCAGCTGGTGCGGTTGCTAGAATTGGCGGGTATGAAAAAACTGCTTGCGGTTGCCACGTTGTTGCTCCTGAGCTTTCCGCTGTTCTCGATCGACGACACCGTCAGCGGCCTTACCAACGGTGTGTTTTCCGACGCCGAACTCGGTTTCCGCTACACTCTGCCAAAAGGATTAACCGACGAGACGTCGTACTCCAGGGAAGAGCTGCGCAAGCGGGCCGCCGCTTTAGGTACGAGCAACAACACGCTAGAAATTTTGCTGCGAATGACATCTGGGCCCCCCGATACCGCGCCCGACTGGCATGCGCTCTCCATTCAGACTTATTCGCATTCCAAGTTTGCGGGGCTCGACGACCGCGCCGTCGAAGCAAAGATGAATGGATGGATGGCCGGCGATGGGGTTACGGCGATCGGCGAACCGAAGCGGGTGCCAATCGCGGGAGAGAATTTCGTTGTTACCAATTTCAAAAAAAGCGAACCGTCACACGTCAAGTACGCCCGGGTTTACAGCACGATCCGAAATGGAAAGCTGCTAGGCTTTGCGTTTACAGCGAATTCCGTCGATAAATTGCAACCACTTGCTGATAGCCTGGAAACACTGGAATTCACCGGCGACAGCGCCCATGGCGTGCTTAAAGACGGCGTATTTTCGGATGCTGACCTCAGTTTCCGGTACACACCACCGAAAGGTTTTAGAGACGAGACCTCCGACGCGAGGGAGCTTGTGCGAACTAAGGCTGCCGCCCTGCATACGAACAACACATTTAAGGTATTGCTTAAGGTGACGTCGGGGCCGGACGACACAGCGCTCGATTGGCGCTCCATTTCAATGGAGACTTACCCGCGGTCAAAATTTGCCGGTTTGACCAATGCGGCAGCGGAAACAAAAATCAACTTGTGGGCGGCCGGCTCCAGGGCCTCCGCGGTCGGCGATCCGAAGCTTGTAGCGATAGCGGGTGCAAGTTTTATGGTGTCCAATTTTGAACAATCGGAACCGCCGATCACCAAGCAGGGCCGGGTTTTCAGCACTATCCGAAACGGACAACTACTCGTGATTGCATTGACAGCGAATTCGGATGAAGGAATTAAGTCGCTCGAATCCAGCATGCAGACGCTGCAGTTCACCGAGGCTGGAAAATAATTAAACCTGATTAGTAAAAGGAATCATACTTAGTAACGACCCAGCCGGAATCTTCCTTTTCTTCGGTCACTGAGAAAAGGTCCTTGTAGGTTGCGTCCTGGCTCGGGCTGCTGTAACGCTTCCCTTTGTAGTAAAGAATCACCAACGGCGGAGCGTCTTCCCACTGCACCAGGTTCCACGAAATCAGCGGATGCTGGGCTTCGGAACTGCAGAGGAAGTCGGCGCGCTTCCGTCGGTAATCTTTTTCCCACTGCGCGAGCAGTTTGCGGCAATTACCGTCGCGCATCTCCGAAATAAAACCGTTGGCGGTGCGTTCGATGGTGCGATCGCGAAACGGATTCATGGTGATGCTGATGGGCATCTTCGTGAGCGGGTCAAGTTCCTCGGAACGCGACAGAACCGGCCCCTGGTTGCTGAGCCAGTTCAGATAGAAGAGGAACACCAGCACCAGCAGGCTGGCTGAGCCTATGGCGATCGCGAGATGGGTGCGGGAAAACTGCATTCAGGAGAAGTTTGGGGGATAGGCGAAGTGGCGGCAAGGTTACTTCAGATACTTCGGTAACTGACGGTTGGAAGTGCGGATCGTCCCACGACGACTGACGGAACCGGCGGTTGCCGAGCTTCGCTCGGCCTGGACAGCCGAGGGCGGCTGTCCCTACGCGAGCGCCGGGCTTGGTTTGTGTTTTCCATGTGGGCGGCGTATAGTTAGCGATGAAAACTGTTGTGTCGTAGTGTCAGGATTGTCGAAGCACACCAGTGGGCGAAAGCCCACTTTTTAGTTTGGGCGGAATTGCCGGGACGAACGGTCCGGCGATTCTGACGTAAGTTGCTGAAAACATGGCTCTTGATCTGGATAAGGTCCGGCAGATTGCCGAGCGCGTGGCAGGCTCGAGCGGGCTGGAAGTAGTCGAAGTGGAGGTATGCGGGGCGGGTAAGCACCGCACGGTCCGCGTCTTTATTGACCGGCCGGGAGCGGCTCCAGCAGCGCATCGCCCCGACGGCGTGACGCACGAGGATTGCGCGAATTTCAGCCGGGAGTTTGGAACGATTGTCGACGTTGAGGATGCGGTGCCCGGCGGATCCTATGTGCTGGAGGTTTCCTCTCCGGGACTGGATCGCAAGCTCACCAAGGCGGCGGATTTCGAGCGCTTCCGCGGATGCCGCGTGAAATTAACGACGCGGGAGCCGGTGAATAACAACCGGCATTTTGAAGGGAAGCTGGAAAACTTCGAGAACGGGAAATTGCTGCTGGATCTCAGCGCGGAGCGTAAGAATCAAAAGAAGATGCGTCCGAAAGAGGGCGCGGCAACGCAGGTTGAGATTGAGTTGGGGAACGTAGAGAAGGCGAATCTGGTACCGGAAATCTAGTTCTCGGTTCCCGGTTCTCAGTTCTCAGGAAGAGCGAATCCTGAAAACTGAGAACTGAGAACTGAGAACTGAGAACTGACTTTTATGGCGAGTGAGCTCTACAACATCATCGAAGGGGTCAGCCGCGAAAAAGGCATTGATCCGCAAATTGTGGTCAGCGCGGTCGAGGACGCCATTGTGGTGGCCACGCGCAAGTACTACAAGACGCAGGAAAACTTGCGCGCCGTGCTCGACAAAGACAGCGGCAAGATCAATGCCTATGCGGTGAAGTCGATCGTCGAGACTCCGGAGCAGGTCGAAGACGCGAACCTGCAGGTGACGGTGGAGCAGGCGCGGAAGCTCGATCCGGCGGCGGAAGCGGGCGGAGAGTTGCTCATCCCGAAAGTGACGGAAGGAATTCTGGGACGGATTGCGGCGCAACTGGCGAAGCAGGTCATCTTCCAGAAAGTGCGCGAGGCGGAACGCGACACGGTTTACAACGAATACATCGGGCACGTAAACGAGATCGTGAATGCGACCGTAAAGCGGATCGAGGGGCCGGACGTGATTCTCGATATCGGCAAGGCCGAAGCGCGCATGGGACGCAAGGAGCAGTCGCGGCTGGAATCGTTCGCGGTGGGCGAAAGGATTCGGGTCGTGATCGTGCGAGTGGAAAAAGCGGTGAAGGGCCCGGGTGTGATCGCGTCGCGCTCCGCTCCGGAATTGGTGCAGCATCTTTTCCAGACCGAAGTACCGGAAATTTATGACGGCACGGTGGTGATCCGGGCGATCGCGCGGGAAGCGGGCGAGCGCACGAAGATCGCGGTGCTGTCGAAAGACAAAGATGTGGACGCGGTTGGCGCCTGCGTCGGCATGAAGGGCATGCGGGTGCAGTCGATCATCCGCGAGTTGCGCGGAGAAAAAATCGACATCATCGAGTATCACGAGGATCCGGTTACGTTCGCGGAGAAGGCGCTGCAGCCGGCGAAAGTGAGCCGCGTCACGATTGTCGACGCCGCCGACAAGCATCTGGAAGTAGTGGTGGACGACACGCAGCTTTCGCTCGCGATCGGGAAAAAAGGGCAGAACGTTCGCCTGGCGGCCAAGCTGCTGGGCTGGAAAATCGACATCAAGAGCGAAGAAGAAAAGCGGCAGGAAGTGGAGCAGCAGATGTCGGCGCTGGTCACGCAGACCGTAACTCCGCTGGAGTTGGTAACCGGACTGGGCGAGGGGCTGGTCGAGAAACTGAAGGCGGCGGGCGTGAACACGGTGGAATCGCTGGCTGATATGACGCCGGAGCAACTGGAAGCGATTGAAGGCATTGGCCCGAAAACGGTGGAAAAAATCAGTATCGCGGTCAATAATTATTTCGCCAGCGTGGATGGCGGCGAGGCAGTAGCCGCCGCGGACGCGGAAACAGCCGGAGAAGCCGCCACCGAAGCGGCAGGCACCGGAACAGAAATCGGCGAGGAATCGCCGGCAGAAGGCGGGTTGGAGACGGCGCCTGCTGAGACGGAGCCCACCGCAACGGCGGCTGCGGAAGAAGGCGCCGAGCTTTCCCCTGAAGAGTCTGCGACGGAAGAAGCCGCGACCGAAGAAGCCCCGGAAGACAAGCAGAGTTGAACCTGGGAGAGTGGCGAGTTCGGAGTTCGATCCGGACCGGACGCACGGGCTTCGTCAGTCGGAAACCAGCGGGGAGTGAGATGGCACAGGGTTTTTCGAGAGGTTAGATATGCGAGCCTAGAGACGCGAGATTGCTCGGTGGATGGGTCAAAACCCCGTCCCCACACGAGCCGCGGGACAAGAAAAGGAAACGACGTCGGATGAGTAAGATTCGAATCAACGATCTGGCCCGTGAGTTGGAGGTCAAGAGCAAGGAAATTCTTGACGTGCTGACCACGGTGGGCGTTACGGAGAAGAAGACGCACTCCAGTTCTCTGGAAGATCACGAAGCGGAACTGGTGCGCAAACATCTCCGCGGCCGATCCGACGCGGCGCCGAGTTCGGCGAAAGCCACGCGTGCCGCGCGCGGCGAAGAAGAGATCAAGACCAAGATCGACCTCTCGCATATTTCGCGGCCTGGAGATGTGCTGCGCGCCATCACGCAGCAAAAGGAAGCCGTCGAGCATCCCGCGGTCCGTCCAGCGGTCAAGCCGCCAGTTCCCCCGCGCCGCCCGCCGTGGAAGCAAAGGCAGCGGCCCCGGTGGCTCCAGTGGCGCGGAAGACAGTGCCCGCCAAGCCCGCGAGCGAAGCGCCCGCGCCGCCGCCGAGACTGGTCACGCCAGCATCGGTAGCTGCCACTTATCGCCCGCCAACGGTGGTCGTGATTCCACCGAAAGTGCCCGCGACACCGCCGGCCGCTCCACCGGCTGCCGCTTCGACCGCAACTGCAGCACCGCCTGCGATCGCTGTTCCGCCACGAGTTACGACTGCGACTCCTCCTGCCCCGCAGGCTGGAAGTCCTCCGCCGACGGCACCGTCCCCTGCGGTTAGTAATGCTCCGCAGATCCAAGCTTCGGCGCCCGCGAAACCGGCGCCTCCGAGTGCGCCGCCGCCGCGAATGATCATGCCGCAGACGGGTCCGCGCCCGGTGTACAAAGCGCCTCCGCCGGTGCCGGGAGCGCCACCGCGGTCGACGCCTGGACGGCCTGTACCGGGGCAGCCAATTTTTCAGCGTTCGGCGCGACCGCCGGCGCCGGGAGCGCCGCGTCCACCGCTGCGTCCGGGAGAACGCCGGCCGATGCATCCAACACGCGTTGCGCCCGCGGGATCGCGTCCGCTCGGTGTAGGACCGGGAGCAGGAATGGCTCCCCCGGGAGCGACGCGCCCAGGAGCTCGTCCCGGAGGTCCATCGCGGCGACCCGGACAGAGGTATGTGCCGCGAGGCGTGAAGGAAGGCCCGATGAAGGGCTACACTCCGCCGCCGCGCATGACCATCAGCAACGAGCCGGCGCCCATCACGCGCAACATCACGATTACCGAAGGAATCTCGGTGAAGGACCTGGCCGAGAAGCTGGGCATTCGCGCCAAGGATGTGATCGCAAGGCTGGTGGTGCGGGGCGTGTTCGCGACCATCAACCAAACCCTTGACGCCGAACTCGCCAGCGAAATGGCGCGCTTCTTCGGAGCCGACACCGAAGTCATCACCTTCGAAGAACAAGCCGCGAAAGATACCGACGCAGCCACCGAGAGCAGCGAAGAAGGCGCGGAGGCCGTCTCGCGTCCGCCAGTGGTCACCATCATGGGGCACGTAGACCACGGCAAAACCACGCTGCTCGATTCCATCCGCTCGACCAACGTCGCTGGAGGCGAAGCCGGCGGCATTACGCAGCACATCGGCGCTTACAAGGTTCGCATCTCGGATACGGCGTCTCCGGCTTATGGCCGCGAGATCGTGTTCCTCGATACGCCGGGTCACGAAGCGTTCACGCGCATGAGAGCGCGCGGCGCAAAAGCGACTGACATCGTAGTTCTGGTCACCGCCGCCGATGACGGCGTGATGCCGCAGACCATCGAGGCCATCGACCACGCCCACGCCGCCGAAGTTCCCATCATTGTTGCGGTCAACAAGATCGATAAACCCGGCGCGCTGCCCGAGCGCGTCAAGAAACAACTGGCCGATCGCGGCCTGATGCCGGAAGACTGGGGCGGCAAGACGGTGTTCGTCGACGTTTCCGCCAAGCAGAAAACGAATCTCAATCTGCTGATGGAAATGATTCTGCTGACGGCGGACTTGCAGGAATTGAAAGCGACTCCGGGACGCGCGGCGAGCGGGCTGGTGCTCGAAGCGAAACTCGATCGCGGACGCGGCCCGGTAGGCACGATCCTGGTGCAGAACGGCACGCTCCACGCGGGCGACAACTTCGTGGTCGGAAACGTCTATGGAAAAGTCCGCGCCATGTTCGACGATCGCGGCAAGCCGCTCAAGGAAGCGCCGCCCGCGACGCCGGTGGAGATTATCGGATTGGAAGGGCTGCCGCAGGCGGGCGATCAGTTCGTGGTGGTCACCGACCGCGAAAAGGCCCGCGACATCTCGGAATACCGCGAGCAAAAAGCGCGCGAAGCCGCGCTCGCCAAGAGTTCGCGCGTCTCGCTCGAAGGCCTGGCCGAGCAACTGAAGACGGCAGGCATGAAGGAACTGAACGTCATCCTCAAGGCCGACGTGCAGGGCTCAGTCGAAGTGCTCGGAGACTTGATCGGCCGCCTGTCGAACGACAAAGTGCGGCTCAAGTTGCTGCGCTCGGGCATTGGCGCGATCACCGAAACCGACGTTCTGCTGGCCTCGGCGTCGAATGCCATCATCATTGGATTCAACGTCCGTCCGGAACGCAAAGCGCAAGAACTGGCCGAGCAGGAGAAAGTCGACATCCGTCTGCACTCGATCATTTACGAACTGCAGGACGAGATCAAGCGCGCCATGACCGGCCTGCTCGAACCGACCATCAAAGAAACTTACCAGGGACGCGCCGACGTGCTGGAGACATTCCGCATCCCGAAGGTCGGCACGATTGCCGGTTGCCGCGTGAGCGACGGACTGGTCAAGCGCGACTCCGAAGTCCGGCTGCTGCGCGATAACGTGGTCGTGTTCAAAGGTAAAGTGGCATCGCTGCGGCGCTTCAAAGACGACGCCTCGCAAGTAACCAGCGGCATGGAGTGCGGCATCTCGATCGCGAACTACGGCGACATTAAAGCCGGCGACGTGATCGAAGCGTTCGTGACCGAGAGAATCGCCGCGGAAGCGATTAAGTAGAGCTGGTTTCTGGTTTGACCCCTCCTAGTGGGGTCTTCTGGAATCAAAGACGTACCGTTGGTGTTTGGCCAGGTCTTTGACGAATAAGGACTTATGAGTAAAGTATTTATAAATCAATAGGTTAGCTTGGATTTCCAGTCGGTTTTTGTGGCCGTTTCCCGCCAAGTGTTTGAGAAATAAATACTTTAGTGGTGATGACGGGGGAAAGCGCGACTGTTCGCGCCGTGGGGCCCAGTCGGCGTAGCGGCCTACAACGGGGAGTGCCTTTGAGTCAGTCCGCCATAGGTAAGATAGCCCGACGCTCGCTTCTCTATGTTGGGTTAGCACTGGCGGCCCTCGTGGTCATTGGTTTGCTAGTTGCCATTAGCGTTCACACAGGCACGGCTTTTACTGGCGGGTGGATAGGTTTCGTGGTTTACACCTCGGGCCTCTTCTGGGTGACTGTTAGGCAGTCGAGGGAATACTGGCGCCGTCCAGGTTTCTGGTTGGCGATCGCTGGTCTACTCGTCGTCCACCTGTTGGCATTCGTCGCCATTCTGCGCGCTTACCCCCAATGGCGCATGATTTGGTTTTTGCCCGTCGTGATAGTTGAGGGTGGATTGTTCGGGGCGATTCTGTATCTGTTATTTGGTGGACGCAAACATCTGTAGCGCGGGTGCCCCCGGTCTCGCGGTCTGGACCGCTCCATGCCCAGAAGCGTTGAGGGGCAACCCCTCACGACCCGGCGTACAGTTGAAACGGCGCCCAGTAAAACGGATTGTGGAATCCGCCTCCCCGCAGCAAAGACAGTTTCGCGGCCCGCAGCGCCGCATCCGGCTTCGCTCCCTTGTCTAACTCGTCGTAAAACTTATCCATGAGTTGCTCGGTGGATGCGTCGGTCGCCTCCCACAAGGCGGCAACCACGTTGTGGGCGCCCGCTCTAAGAAACGCCCAGGAGAGCCCGACCAGTCCCTCGCCCGAGTACGCGCGTTCGCCCGCGCCATAGCACGCCGAGATCGTGACCAGGTCGGCTCGCAAGGGATGGCGAATGATGTCGCGGGCATAGAGCTTGAAGGAATCGCTGTCGGCAGAGGCTTCGGACGGCGCAGTCTTTGATAATGATAATGGGGATGAAAGTGGCGCCTTCGTGTGCGCCTTCGACAGCACAATCGCCGAATCGAGCGGACTCAACCGGCTAGCCGTTCCATGCGCTACAAAATGGATATAAGAGAACTGCTCCGGACGGCTGGCCAGATACGCTGCTGGAGTCGCCTGCTCGCGCGCCAATATCCGCTGCCGCGCCGCCGGAAAATGCCGGGCAACGCTTTCCATCTGCGACGCGGCTTTCGGAAGTTCCGGATATTGATCGTTCGGCGCGACGCTGTTGCCCACGAGCAGCAGGCCGCGGTCGCGCGTCGTTTTGTCCGCGCGCGCCGCGCCCAGCACCCGAAGCGAGCTGGCACTGGCAATCGTCACGTCCTCAATCCAGTAGTGCAACTTCGCTTCGGAGAGCTTTGCGTCGGAGAGCTTGGGCCCGGCGACGAGAAGCGTTTCAAAATTCAAATTGTTCAGGCTGCCATCCGGAATGACGAAAACCTTCGCGTCCTTGTTCAGCAGCCCTTCCGCCGGCGCGATCAGCATGCGGTAGAGCCAGCGCCCGTCCGGATCGCGAGATGCGAGAACGTCTTGCGGCCCGGCGAGAGCTTTGCGATACCGTCCGGCCGCCGCATCGATTTCCGCGCCGGGAGGAAGCGTAAACAAACCTGTCTTCCGCGGCGTGATCGCCCACAAGTACGACTGCTTCTCGCCCAGCCAATAAAAAAGAACTGCGCCCTCCGCGCGCCGGGCAATTTGCTGAGGACTCAACGACGGAGGCCCCGCAGAACCTCCCTTGGCCAGCAATCCCAATCCTTCGGCCAGAGTACGGGCGCGGCTGTAGTCGGCCCAGCGCAGCGCGTCGTCCGTCTTTCCACGTGCCACCAAAAAGTGAACGTAGTCGTCGTAAATACGAGAGGCATTAGTAAGAAACGACAGCTGGGAATCTTCATGCCGCACCTCGTCGCGCGCCGCCTCGAATGTGGTGAGCGCCACCCGATATTCGCGGTCCGCAGCATCGGGATGCTTTTCGTCTTCATAAAGCCGCGCCAGCGAGTGCTCCGCCTCCCACCTCAAGAAAACGGGACACATCTTGTCGCGTTCGACGTCCAGGAACGCGCTCTCAGCCGATGGGGCGTCGCCGCGACGAGCCGCAATCTGTCCCTCGACAAGCATCGGATAGAGCTCGTCGAGATGGTTTCCGCTCTCTGCGTGCGATTGCCAAGGCTTGCTCGGCATACTGGCTCGCATTGTCGAAATCGCCGGTCTGCATCGAGAGCCGCGCCAGAACGCGCAGCGCGTTAGTACATATCTTCCGGCGCTTTGATTCCCGCCGCGAGACCCAAAGCTCGCTGAAATGACTGTTCCGCTAAGTCGAACCGGCGCGAGTCCATATAGATGTAGCCGATGTTTGTAAGTTCGTTCTCCTGGTCGAAAACATCCCCGACCTGGGCGGCTAGCTTTCTCCGCCTCGACCGACAATCGCCAGGGCCTTTTCCGAATCACCGAGCCTGTAGTATGCCCATCCCATGTTGACTTGAGTGACCAACTGGATGACCCTGCGCGTCGATGGACTTCGCAACCTGATATGCACTTTCCGAGCGATCGATTGCTTCGTCGAAGCGGCCTTGTGCCAGCGACTCATAGCCCAGATTGAGAAGTGAAGTGGACTCAAGATACGGGTCGTTATGGGAGCGGGCAAACACAAGACTGCGTCCATAAGACTTCCCTGCAGAAGACGACTGATACAGCTCACTGGCGAATATACCGAAGGCTTGGAACAGGGCTCCGCAACTCGCGACTTCGGAAGCGTCACACAGCTTTAGTGCATCGTTAAGGGCATGTTCAGACTCTGGAAGTTCATGCATTTCGAAGCTTGGCCAGCGCCACAAGTGTCAGGATCGAGACGTCCGAGTCTGGCTGGCCGGAAGGTAATGGCTCAGACTTAAGGAGCTTCAGGGTATCGGCGAATAGCCCTTGCTCCAAAAGCGCTCTCGCTTCAAGGATTCTGAATTTCGTGGACCATTCCGGATTCGAATTGAGGAATCTTCTGTACCCTTGTCGCCGTCTCCTCGCGGCACTTCGCCAGTTCGCCATGGACGAAGTCCTGGTAAGCACGCTCGAAGTCCACCTGTGGGGAGCTTCGACGATCACTACATGAAAACATCCCCACTAATGCGAAAAAGAGCAAACATAACTTCAGGGATGAGTGTGTCCGTTGGCCGAAACGCTCCCGCCCGTCACCGTCCCTCCGCCGATGCAGCCCAGATGCATGTTCAGCATGTGCAGCGTGAAGTAGTTGCCCCGTTCTGCGGGCCACCCTCGCTCTTGTCGGACGAGCCATCGTAAGGCGCGATCCCAACTTCGACCTCGGCTAGCGACACGGTCCCAAAGTCCGGAATGAAAATGATATTGCCGAACGTCTTGACTCCCGGAATCGGAATCGGCCCGATGCTTTTGACCAGTGAGCATTCCAGCTTAGGATAGCCGTTCCGCTCCCCTTTCGAGCGTCCGTTGGCGCGTTTCTTGAGATCGTCGATGTAGGCGATCTTGGCATCGTACTTCTTCTCCAGGTCGTCAGGAAGACCCTTGGCGCCGGCGATGTCCTCGAGTTGACGCTGCACGCGATCGAGAAATCCGCGATCTTGCAGGTAGGGCTTGTCTTCTTTCGGTTTGTCGCCGCAAATGGCGAGGTCGAGTTCCACCTTGACCGGATATCCGCCCACCCGCAGGTTTTCGAAGCGCGTGCCCAGGAACGTCACCTTGGGAACGTGGCCGTTCTTCATGGCATGTTCGGTCGAAACCTGCGCCACGACGCGATCAGCAGTGATCACTTCAAAAACATTCAGGCCTTCCAGCACCGAAGTCGACAACGTTACCCAGCCCGAATGATCGTTGCCCCAAAGATCCTTCTTCTCGATCTTGCTGCCGGACGCATGACTGTGGCCCGCCTTGAAGGAAATCAGGCCTTCCAGGCTGATCTCTCTGACCGACTCGCTGATGTGGCCGGCCTCCCGCGTCTTCTCCAGCACAACCCGCGCCTGCTTTTCAATGGCCTGATCGATCGGATGCTTCAAGTTGCCGCTCAGCACGTGGGCTTCGGCATGATACACGTGGTACCGCTCCCCGTTCAGAGCGCGGCGCCACGGGCGATTTCGGATTTGCGGACATGTTACGAGCTCCTTCCGTTTGAGCTTACTTTTGAATTCGCAATTCAAATAATGCCCGGCCTACTTCCCGGCTTTCACCGGCAGTAGTAATGCCGCGCACAGCCAGAGTATAACTGCCCGCTGCCCGATTCGCTCCCGGCACCCGGACCGGCCACTGGTCTGGTGCAGTTGCATCCTGTGTCGACGCCGCGGGGATCGTGAGCGACCACTCCGCCTTCCCGGCGGGATCATACAACTCCGCCGCGTAGCGGGAATAGCTCCCGTCGGGCGGGATCCTGACAAAAAGAAGGAAGCCTTCTCCCGCGCGCGTCGTGACCACCGGCCCTTCCGATCCGTAGGTTCCGACGTTGACCGACGCCCACGGCAACAGCTGCGGCCGGTTCAGCGCCTGCTGCATTTGCGGATACGTCACCAGATTCTGATACCCGATTACCGCCAGCAACCCGGCGAGCACGGGCACGGCAAACGCAGGACGCAACGCAGCGCGCAGCCCAGCGAGCCATCCCGCTTTGGATGGGATCGCCGCCGCCGGCACGCCGCCGGGAATCGGCTCAGATTTTTTTGCCAATGCAACCTTGCTGTGCTCCACGAATAGGGCACACGCGCGGACGTCGCTCGCGCAATCCGGGCAGTCGAAAAAATGCCCTTCAAATTCGTCGCGTGCCTCGGCATCAAGCTCGTCGAGCAGGTATCTTTCCGTCATTTTTTGGCGAACCACCAGATCGTGGTCCATGACATGCCCCCTCATAAAATCGCGGGCCGCAGCCCGGCGTTTCACAGCCGTCAGGCCGTCTTAAATTCCGGCGAATCGTTTCCCGTTCTTTTTAAATATATCGACTTGAACGACTGCTTGGCCCGGTACAACAACACTCGCAGATATTCCCGGTCGACCCCGAAATCGCGGCACACGTCGTCTTTGTCCCTCTCCTCCAGGAAAACCTCGCGCAGCAACCGCCGGTCGCGTTCTGACAGTTGCTCCAGAACTTCTAACACTTTCCTTTCCGTTTCCCGGGCGGAGAGGAGGCCGAGCAGATCGGTGGCGCAGGCGCGCACGTCCTTTTCTTCATCCTCGAGCGAATAATGGCGCGCCTGCGCACGATAGTGCTCCAGCAAAACGTTGTCGCAAATCGAGTTGACAAACGATCCCAGACGCTCCGGGTGCAGGATCTTCCCCGCGTGCAGCGCCGCGTAAAATCGGGCAAAGGTTTCCTGACGCACATCCTCGATGGCCTCCCGCGACTGCAGCCGGGAGCGCAATTTTATCTGGATCAGGGTGCTGAAATACTCGCCAAAATGCTCATGCGTGCGGTAGTCGCCCGCCCGCAGACGGTCGACGTACGCTTCGTCAAAGGAGTGGAATTGCAAAGGCTTGCTCCGGGAACCCGGAAGTGCCTGCCAGTGTAGCATCTGGGGCGGCGAACTGGGCGCCGAATCGCCACCGTTTCCCGGGACGAGCGTGAGCAACGGCCGTTTCAGACCCGTGTGCCCACGGTAGCGGCGTCCGGTCGGCGGGATGGAGTGTGCGGCATGCACTGGGAAGATCGTCTCTCCTATGACTGGGCGGGTGAAGAAGACTGCAACAAAGCGCCGGAACCGCTTCCCCGTCGGCTCCGGCACCTTACTGGATCCCAGCCAGGAATTTCCCAGTCGGAACCCTAAACTGTGGGGCCATCGCCGCACTGCGCGATGTCATCCACTTATTGAGATAGTGCGGAAAGCGCCGGAATCGTTACAAACAATTTTCCAATCCTCCGTTTCGCCAACAAAAATTATGCAAACAGATGACATCCCGTTGACAACCTGCCGGAACCCGAAGCCCTAGCATTCGATGGCCAGCTGGACTGAGAAATCGCCGTTCGAGCGTTGTGCCACTCCGCAACCCGCACGCTCTCCGTTCCGACTCGCACACTTCAAGGAGGATTCCATATGCAGCGTCACAAGTTTGCTTTCACCCTTTGCGTCGGGCTCGCAATGATATTGGCCTCGAGCGCGGCCCTGGCGCAGTATCAACTCACGAATCTGGATTCGAATCAGTTTGCCACCGCCCGGCACATTGATCCGCTGATGGTGAACGCCTGGGGATTGGCTCGCAGCGCGGGCGGACCATTCTGGATCAGCGATGCCGGCTCCGGCTGGTCGACTCTCTACAATGGCCAGGGCGCCATCCAGAGCCTGCAGGTCCTGGTTCCATCAGCCTCCGGTGCAGGTCCGGGTTCGCCAACCGGAATCGTCTTCAACGGGTCGCCCGATTTTCAGCTGGGGGGATGGCCGACCTTCTTTCTGTTTGCAACTTTAGACGGAACCATCAGCGGTTGGGCGCCAGAAACCAACCCCAATGACGCCATCATCGCCCCCTTGCATAACCCGCCGGCCGGTGCGGTCTACACCGGCCTGGCAATCACCAGCCATCCGTCGGGAAATCTTCTGTTTGCCGCCGACCTTGCCAACAGCCAAGTCGACGTCTACGACGGAAACTTCAATTTCGTCCATTCCTTTACCGACAGCACCCTTCCAGCAGGCTTCGCGCCGTTCGGCATCCAGGACATCAATGGATTGGTCTACGTAGCCTTTGCCAGCACCACCGGAGGCAACGGCGGCTTCATCGACGTCTTTACCGAAAGCGGCACTTTGGCGCGGCCGCAGCCCCTCGTCCAAGGCGCACCCTTGAATCAACCTTGGGGAATCGCCGTGGCCCCGGCAAATTTCGGCAAGCTGAGCAACACCTTGCTGATCTCGAATAATACGAATACCGGCACCATCAACGCCTTCAACCCCCTCACCGGCAAGTATGTAGGCACGATTCGGGATACCAACGGCAAGGAAATCCACATCGATCAGCTCTGGGGCATTGCATTCGGCGGAGGCACTAGCAAAAACGGCGGCACCAACCAACTCTTCTTCACCGCCGGTCCGCACAACAACCTGACCGGAACGTTCGGAGTGATTGGGCCGCTCCCGTAAACGCCCGCCGGCTGGAATCGACGAAGGACCTGCTTCTTTGTAAGCGTCAAAGACGGCAGGTCCTTTGCTAAGTTCTCCAGTTCCCAGTTCTCAGTTCTCAGAAGAATCTCCGGGCTTTGACTGAGAACTGAGAACTGGGAACTGAGAACTCACTATTTGGGATACTGGAACGAGTACCCGCCCTGCCTCATTCCCCGACATGAACCGCGTGTTGTATTCCAGCAAGTAATTCATATGCTCGGCGTCAGAGGGAAACGACTGCCCGGGATACGGATAAGTGCGCATGTCCCGGAAGGGCAGCGGATCGACCGTATCGCCGTGGTAGGCGTAGAAGTCCATATCTTTCTCGTATCCGTTGGCAACGAAGAAATAGTCGCGCACCCAGCCGCGCGGCAACGCCGGCAGCTTCGCCGGATCGAAATCGAGCGCCACTTCATCGCCCGATCCAAAGACGACAAACTTATCGTCGACGGCCTCGAGCAGCGGCCGCACATCGCCATAGCGCGTGTAAGCCCCGGCGGGCCGCGTGTAAGGGCCGGTGGCGCTGGCCTTTTCGTAAATGTATTTCACGTTGCCCGGCGGCTGGCCTTCGATCTTCAGCGGGAATCCATGGAAACTCAGGTCGGCGCGCGCCAGCGGAACCGGCGTCAGGCGCGCGCTCTGATCCCGGCTCTGCTCTTGGCGGGTCCGGCTGATCAGGATGTTGTCCCAATAGATCTGCAAATTCGTGGTGATGCGAATGCGCCGCGTGCCCAGCGGAAGCTTGCCGGTGAGATCGGCGGTCATGGTGCGCGCGCCTCCGGCGGGGAATCCCATGTCATCGACCACGCGGACCCATTTATCTTTATCTCTTGCGCCGCCTTCGGTCGAGCTCGCCGTCGCAACCAACGCTTCGACATACGGCGCAACCGGACGCAGGCCGGCCTGATCGGCAGCGTACATGCTGGTCGCCGAGTAATATTCGATCTCGCCATGCATCAGCAGCCACAGCGGGCCGCCGCGGTAGGGCTCGCCAAGATCAAGTTCCAGGCTGTGCGGTTCGGTGAATCCCATGAACGAAAGCACTTTGAAATCGCCGAAATAACGATGCGCCAGCAAATCGGGAAGCACGTTGTGGCCGTGCTCGTCCCAGGCGCCCGCGGGCGGACGCGCCTCATTATTCTTGCTGATCACAACCTTGAAAGGCGGGTAAGGCGGATTGCTGGCGAAATATTCGTTGGGATAAACGTCGACATCGGCGGGATGATCGACGGCAAGCAATTTCACCTGATCGAGGTAAACAGATTCTTCCAGCGGCTCCATGAAGCGGAAGCTCAGCATCGGGTGTCGTACGTCTTCTCGGTTTTGAAAGCTCCGGACACATTCGACCTTGTGTGCCCCACTCTTCGCGGTTTTGGGAAGGGCGGGAACCGTTGAACTCGTCTTTTCGCGGAGCGAATTGCGGTCAATCTTGATGGCTTCTGTCGGGCGAGCGATGTTGCGCTCGACCTTGCCTTCGTTCGCCGCAATCCAGTGTCCAACCACGCCCGCGCCCAGCATGTCGCCGACAAGTTGATATTCGTGACCGTCCCACGCGAAAAGCGTAGGACAGGAACTGCCGCGGCGATCCATTTCAGTAAAGTTCTGCACCTTGTTGGCGGCGACTTCGATTTCATCCTGCAGAACGCCGGTCGGCCACAACATGCGGACGACGTCGGCCTCTTTCGCCTGTCCAAGGCCGATGGTCAGGTAAGGCGAGTTCTGTCCGAGGTAGCCGGACGACCCGTACACTTCAAACTTCTGGCGCAAGCCATCGGAAAAGACTTCAACTTTGGTGCCGATGGCGCTCTTGTTATCGTTCAGTCCCTTGAGCGCAAGGCGCAGCGAGTTGTTCTTGTTGCCGCCTTCGTTGCGGAGCAGCACGGCGGGACCGTGGTTTTGCGTGATCAGCAGATCGACGGCGCCGTCGTTGTCGTAGTCTCCAGCAATGATGGCGCGCGGCTCTTTGAGCTGAATTTTGTCGAGTCCAACGTCGGCGGTGACGTCTTTCCATCCGTCGGGCCCGAGATTGCGGAAGAGGCGGACTTCGCCCTTGCCGTCTTTCGTCTCGCCGACGGCGGCGAGATCGACCCAGCCGTCGTTGTCGTAGTCGATGGCGACGATGCCGTAGGCGCGGACCCAGTTGGTCTCGGGAAGTGTGACCTCGCTCGAAGGATTTGCCGTGATTGTTTCGCCAGAGTGTGATGCAGGCGCCCGACGTTCGACCCGTGAGTGAACGCGAGATCCATCCAGCCATCGTGGTCGAAATCGAGCACTGCCACGCCGATTGTGTCGCTCAGGCCTCGACTCAGTCCATGCCTGCGAATCGTTGAACATTTGCCTTCTCGTGGATTCTCGAAAATCACCGGCACCGCGTTCCCGCCGGTAGTAACGATATCGACGGCACGGTCATTGTTGTAGTCAGTCCCGACAGCAGATGCGTTGACGGCGCCAGTCGCGACAGTCCGATTGCTTCGGTTACATCGGTGAATGTGCCGTTTCCATTGTTACGCCACATCAGTTGTCGACCTTGCCAGTAAGCAGATCGCTCAGCAGCGCAAGGTCTGGCTGACTTTGCTCGGACCGCGTGAGATACAGATCGAGGTCGCCGTCGTGGTCGTAGTCGATCAACGTCAGGCCGATGACTCGGTACCAAATGGGTGCCGAGCTCGCTTTCTGTTGATCCCGGCCCGTTCCGTTACATCTTTGAACGTTCCGTTCTTCTCGTTGTGCAGAAGCAGGACCCGATCGCCAAAACTCACAGCGAGGTCGGCGAACCCATCGTTGTCATAGTCGCCCGCTGTGCAGCCGATACCGTGCTGCGTAGGATCGAGCCCGGCTTTCCTGTTACATCCTCGAACTTGCCATTGCCCAGGTTGTGGTACAGCGACATCGCCTCCGTGCGCGCCGTTTTCGGGAAGAAAGAGATCGATGCGGCCGTCGTTGTCATAGTCGAGAAAGCACGCACCTGGCCCGAGATAGCGAATCGCCTGATCGCCGGATTCCGGAAGTCCAACTGGCGCAGCGAGTCCCGTCTCTCCTGGTCACATCCACAAACCTCACCGCAATCTGCGGCGGAACTTTCTGCACCGCCACCGGCGAATCTTCCGCGCGCGAATACTTTCCCTGCTCGCCATACGCCAGGCTGATGGGCGCGCCCAGCTTGTTCTGCGTGATGTACTGGAATTTCTTCATCGCTTCGTGGGCGGGATCGGCTTGGCCGGATTGCTGGTAGGCCCGCGCCAGTCCGAACTCGGCGGAGGCGTGGTGCGGATCGAGCTTTAATGCGTGCTCGAAGGCGGCGATCGCTTCGGGAAACTGCTTGAGTTGCGCGTAGGTTGATCCCAGGAAGTACCAGGTGTCGGCGTCGTTCGGATCGATTTCAGTGACGCGACGGAAGGCATCGACGGCCAATCCCGCGCTCGACGAATTTTTGTAATAGAGGCCGAGGCTGTACCAGGCGTGCGCGTCTTTGCGGATTGCTTTTGACGGCCTTTCTCCAGCAGCGCCTTCGCTTCGTCGCCGTGCTGCAGGTTGAGCAGCGCCACTCCGCGATTGACCGCCGCCACCTCGAGCGCCGGGTCGGCAATCGCGGCCGCTTCGAACGACTTCAAGGCTTTCTCGAAAAGCTGCTGGTTCATGTAGGCGACGCCGATGTTGTTGAGGCGCGCGGCTTCCTGCGGGTCGGGCTTGGAATCGGCGGTCGCGAGAACGGTGAGGAAGAAAGCGAATAATGACAGCCAACGGCAAGAAGTTTGACTTCATGATGGCTCGAAGGAGAACGTCTCGAATTATAACGGCTGTACTGAGTAGGGGTCCTTCGACTCCGCAGGTCATTCGCTTCGCGAATGGCCTGCTCCGCTCAGGATGACAGAATTAGAAAGGGATGCTAAAACACACGGCTACTTCTTCCCATACGGCCGCGAAGCGATCTGGCCTTTCGCTTCCTGGACGGTAATCGTCTGCCCGGTCGCGATGTTTGCGAGCTTGTCCACTTGCCCGCTGGGCCAGTCGATCTCGACCGTGTCGGCTTTGGCCTTCGATCCCATGCCGAAGGTCAGCACCAGTTCGCTCTGCGAAAGATAGCTGGAGCCGCTCTTCATGGTGAGCCACTGCCTGTCCGCTCCGGCGCTGACGCGGACGACGGCGCCGATGCCGTCGCGGTTGGATTTTGTGCCCACGAGTTTTATGCGCAGGCTTTGGTTCGTGCCGCCCTGGTTGAGGTAGAGATGCGCCGGGCCGCCGTTGGTCATCAGCAGCACGTCTAAGCGCGCCGTCATTATTGATGTCGGCATAAGGCAGCGCCGCGCGCGACTTTTGGAGCGGCAAACGCGCTTCCGACTTTCATCGTCACTTCCTCAAACTTGCCGTTCCCAAGATTACGGAACAAATGCGGCGGCTCGGCGTAGCTGACGCGCTTTTGCACCGTTTCGATCTGGTCTTCGATGTGGCCGTCGGCGACGAAGATGTCCTGCCAGCCGTCGTTATCGTAGTCGAAGAAGAAACAGCCGAAGCCGAGCGTCAGCAGCGTCGCGCGGCCGACTTCCGAGCGCGGAGCCTCATCCACGAAACAGCCCGTTGCCTTCGTTGTGGTAGAGCGAGAGCATCTGGTTAGCAAAATTCGTAATCACCAGGCTGGCGCTGCCCGACCGGTCGTAATCGACGGCGTCGACGCCCATGCCGGCGCGGGCAATGCCATCTTCGCTGAAGGCGATGCCGGCGGAAACGGCGCGCTCCTCGAAAGTGCCGTTCTTCTTGTTCAGGTAGAGCTTGTTGGGCTGCGTGTCATTGGCGATCAGAATGTCGGGCCATCCGTCGTTGTTGTAGTCGAGAATGGCGACGCCGAGACCTTTTGAAGTTGGATCGTAAAGTCCGGCCTTCTGGGTAGCATCTTCGAACTTGCCGTTGCCCAGGTTGTGCCATAGGCGAGCCGACGTTCCCTTATACGATTCGGGCGTGCAGTAAGATTTGTGCGAGCCATCGAGCGTGCAGTAGAGGTCGGTTTGCTCGGACCACTGCACATAGTTGGCCACGACCAGATCGAGTTTGCCGTCGCGATCGTAATCGACCCAGGCAGCGCCGGTCGAGAACTCGTTCGGACCCCAGAGCCCCGCGGCCTTGGTCACGTCGGTGAAAGTGCCGTTGCCGTTGTTGTGGAAGAGATGGCTCTGGCCGACGGCAGTAATGAAAATGTCGTCGAAGCCATCGTTGTCGTAATCGCCGACCGCGACGCCCATCCCAAAGAGCGAAATCCCGAGGCCCGACTTGCGCGTCACGTCGGTGAAGGTGCCGTCGTGATTATTGTGGTAAAGCTTCAGCGTGGTCGCGCCGCTCTTGGGATGGCCGGGCCAGTCTTGTCCGTTGACCAGCAGGATGTCGGGAAATCCGTCGTTGTCGTAATCGATGAAAGCGCAGCCGGGGCCCATGGTTTCCGGAAGCCACTTCTTTCCGAAGGCTCCGTTGTTGTGGGTGAAATGGATGCCGGCCTGGGCAGTGATGTCGCGGAAGGTGATGCGCTCCTGCGCGCGGCTCGTCGTAACCAGCGAAAGGCAATAATAACCACGGACACACCCTCCGGCTGCGCTCAGGGCAGGCTCGGCACGGAGAAAAGCGTGGGGGAAACGCTTCACCTTTGGGCCCCGGGAGTTGTGGTGGCGCGGGCAACTGCCGGGCTTTGCCCGGCTGGACGGCCGAGGGCGGCCGTCCCTACGTGATTCGTGTTGATTGGCAGCGGAACCGACGTGTGCTCGTGGATGCTTTGCCGCTCGTTGTTGTCTTCGGGATTGAGCTGCCGATAAGGGCCGGTGATGGCCTGCGAAGCTTCGTCGGCTTTGAAGCGCAGATAGCGGGCCTGGTGCTCTTTGGACATCTTTTCGTCGCCAAGGCCGTTGTAGCAGAGCATCAGGTTGTAGTGCGCCTGCAAGTCCTCGGGGTCGACGGCGAGCACTTGCTGCAGGACCTTCACCGCCTCGGCATACTTCCTCTGCAGAAACAAGACGCGGCCCAGATTATTCAGCGCCACGCGGTCGCGGGGATATTGCGCCAGCACGATTTCGAAATGAGCGGCGGCCTGGTCGTAGTCTCCCGTGGACTTGAGCAGCGATCCGTAGAAGAAGTTGGTGCGTGCCAGCTTCGGGTTGAGAACCAGCGCTTTGTCAAGAACGTTGCGAGCGCGGGATAGGTCGCCTTCCTGCAGGGCGGCGCGCCCGATATTCACCCAGCCGTCGGGATTTTGCGGATCGACCTCCGTGACTTTCTCGAACGCAGCCTGCGCCGCTTTCAGATCGCCTTGCAGCAACAGGCCGATGCCGTAATCGTTCCAGCGCTGCCAGTCTTCTTTCGCAAGCTGAGTTTTGGGCTGCGGTGCCGGGGCGCTGGCCGCCAAAACATCAAGAGTCACCTGGTTTTCTGCAACCGCCACGATGGGCAGATCGGGAATTTTCTCCGCCTTCGCCGAGACTCCGCGGAGCGATGCCGTGAACGTCATTTTGCTGTCGTCGTAGTCGGGTGTAACCGCGGGAGGCGCGACCCCGAGCTTCGACGAACTGTTGTCGCGCTCATTTTCATGCTCCCCCGCAAACGCGAACTGCGTATTAAACCAAGCGAACTTGCGATAGCAGAGCCGCGCGGTCAAAGTAATTTTGCCGCCCGTTTTCGCGGGGATTTTCATGCGGAAGTGCACCGTGTCGGCAGCGCCGGGCGGGATCAGGCGCACGTACACCACGGCGCGCGTAGCCCACGCGTTGCGCTTGTTGATCGGATTGCCGTGCGCGTCCACCTGGAGCGATCGATAAAAGTGCGCGCCCTTTTCGACCGGGCCTTTGCCGTTGTCCTCGACCATGCCGCTCCAGAAAATTGTCTGGCCCTTGTCGTCGACGCCTTTCAGTTCGAGCCAGGTATCGTAGGCATCGACCGTGCCGCCAGGAAAGAAATGTCCAACGCGCTTGGTGCGAACGACCACGTCGACGCGAACCGTGTCGCCGCGACGGACGGCGGGCCGCACGCGATCGAGAGGAGCGGCCACAGCCGCGGTTACCGGAGCAATGACCGTAGCAGTCTCCGCGACGACTCCGGGAGTGATTTTCGCTTCCGCTTCTTCTCCCACCGCGAAGGTGGTTGCGAGTCTCGTGCTGCGCGATTGCTCCGGTCTTTAACGGGACGCCAGCCGGAGTAAGCGCAAAAATATCCACCGTAAGAGCTCCGCTGGTCAGGAAGTCTTCGGTGGCCTTCAACTGCGCGGCATCCTCGTTGGCCGTCGGCAGCGCCGTATTGGCGGCGGGGAAACGGTGGGAGTGCACCTTCCCGGCAATGTTGCCCATATCGTTCGAGGGCTCAAGCGGCATGTGGCAATCGGCGCACTGCTGCGGCTTAGGCGGATAGTAAAACGAGCGCGCGCCCTCTCCAGAAACGCCGCTGGCCTGCCAGTTGTCATACTCGTTGAAGCCGCGAATCCAGCGGTAATGGTTGACGGGCACATCGAGGTGTACCTTGTGGCAGGAGGAGCAGAACTCCGCCGTCTGCTGCCTCATGAACGGCTTGAGGAACACGCGCCGGTGCGGCTCCGGATTCAGCTTGATCATGAAATCATGCAGCGTGCGCACCACCGGATTTTTGCTGGCTGCGAATTCGTGCAGCTTGGGATACTCGAGATAAAAATCGCCCTGTCCCATCGTGCTCTTTACGTCGGCGATGGAGTGGCACATCATGCAGCCAAGTCCGGCCTGCGCTTCCGGCGTGTGCACGATCTGCTTGATGGGAGTATCCATCTTGCCGCCGTAGAGCACGGCCGGGTCATGGCATCCGCCGCACCATTTGGAAGGCTTGGTGCCGACCGTATCCTGCATGTACTCGACCGCCTTGCGATACCACTGATTGTTGAACGATGAAAAATGGTGGGCCGAGCTGTTCCACTGGTTGTAAATGTCTTCATGGCAGCGCTTGCACGAATCCGATTCCATGAAGAACTTGCTGGGAATTTTTTCGCCGCCATAGACCTGCGCGGAGCTGGGGAAAAAAGGCCCGGTGGGGCCGTCGCCTTCGCCGTCCATGCTGACGGGCGGCAGGGCCGGATTTTCAATGCGTCCATGCTGGGTCCAGCGAGTCTCTCGAAGATAGCGAGCCACGGGAGCCAGCACCGCCAGCACAACGATTACTGCGGCAACGCGAAGAGCAGCATGGCGCGAGACCCATCGTCGATTGCCCAAACGGGCCGCGGCGATCAGGCCGGCGCCGAGAAAGCTTAGTCCGAGGTGGATGTAAACGATCGGCCAATCCGCGCGCAAGGCTCCCGTGTAAATCAGCACCAGCCCTGGAATTGCGCCGAGGAAGAGAAACACCATTCCGCCGCGAACCAGCGGCTCCCCCTGACGCAAAAACAAAGACCGCACCAGCCAGAGCAGCAGCCAAACCGAAGCCACAACGCCGGCAACAGCGTGCAGCAATACCACTCCGGCATACAGAACATTCGCTTGCGGGAACGCGTAGAGGTAAAACGCGGACACGATCAGGTAGCCGATCAGTATCGACAACACTCTGCCCACAGAATTTCCAGCGGAAGACATGACGGATCGATTCGGCCCCACAAGAGCCCGTAATCCTGCAGTTTTCAATATGGTATCGGATTGTGGGAAACGGCGTCTCTAATGGAAATAAATTAGGTTCCAAATCGCAAGAAGCGCGACAGGCTACGAGCTCCGGGCTACGAGCTTGAAGCATCGAGTCCGCTCGAAGCTCGCGGCCCTTCGCCTCGCATTGCTGACTTCCCCGCCGCTCTGCTACTTTGATTAGTTTCCCGTTCGCTGTCTGCTGACTCTGTGGGGTGAGCTCTAATGCCGGCCATCAAATTTCGTGGTGTGGATTTCATCGACTTCGACACGTTGCTGAATGACGACGAGCGCCTGGTGCGCGACACGGCGCGCCAGTTCATCGAAGACAATCTCGTCCCCATCATTGAGGAGTGCAACCGCGCCGGCCGCTTTCCGCGCCAACTGGTGAAGCCCATGGCTGACCTCGGATTCTTCGGCGCATCGCTCGACGGCTACGGCTGCGCCGGCATGTCGAACGTCGAATATGGATTGGTCACGCAGGAACTGGAGCGCGGAGACTCCGGCGTGCGCTCGTTTGTCAGCGTGCAGTCGGCCCTGGTGATGTATCCGATTTATACCTTCGGCAGCGACGAGCAGAAAGACACCTGGCTGCCCGCGCTGCAAAAAGGGGAAAAGATCGGCTGTTTCGGATTGACCGAACCGGACTTCGGATCGAATCCCGGCGGCATGAGGACGCGCGCTCGCAAGGTTGGAAAAGAATATGTGCTGAACGGCGAGAAGATGTGGATCACCTCGGGCTCGATCGCCGACGTGGCCGTGATCTGGGCCAAGGTGGAAGATGAGCACGATAAAGTCCGCGGATTTCTGGTTGAGACCGACCGCCCCGGCTTCAAGGCCGACGACATCCACGGAAAGTGGTCGCTGCGCGCGTCGGTAACGTCAGGCCTGTCGCTCCAGGATGTACGCATCCCCGAGTCGAATCTGTTGCCGGGGTCGGATGGATTGAAGTCTCCGCTCATGTGCCTGAACCAGGCGCGCTATGGCATCGCGTGGGGAGCGGTAGGCGCGGCGATGGCATGTTACGACTGCGCGCTGCAGTATTCCCTGCTGCGCAAACAATGGCGCGATCAGCCCATCGCCTCGCATCAACTGGTGCAGGAGAAACTCGCCTGGATGATCAACGAGATCACCAAGGCGCAGTTACTCGTGCTGCAAGTCGGCCGCTTGAAAGACGCGGGAAAAGTCGAGCATCAGCACATCTCGATGGCAAAGAGAAACAACGTCTGGATGGCGCTGGAATGCGCGCGGCTGTCGCGCGACATTCTAGGCGCGAACGGCATCGCGGACGATTACCCCATCATGCGGCATCTGATGAACCTCGAAAGCGTCAAAACCTACGAGGGGACGCATGATATCCACACGCTGATTATTGGGGCGAGCGTAACTGGGATTGACGCGTTTTGAGCTTGGTCGGCACTGCCGGGGCCATTTCACCTTTTGGACTTCCGCCTTGACAACTTCGCATTCTGCGAAGTACAATCTTCGCAAAATGCGATCTGATGAACTTACCAGATCCTTCGCGGAATAGGAGGTAACGTTTATGACCACTATTACAGATGAATGAAGGAGACGACGGCATGCATGTCATCAGCCGCAAGAAACTCAAAGAGGCAGCCGCGAGACACAGTGACCTGGAAGGGCCGCTCGACGCGTGGTTCCGAATCACCAAGAAGGCCGGATGGAAAAGTCTGGCGGACGTCCGCACCACTTTTTCGAGCGCGGATGCCGTTGGCAAGTGGACGGTTTTCAATATCAAAGGGAATCAGTACCGGTTGATCGCAGAGATCAATTATTCTTTCGGGCGAATCTACATTCGGCACGTTTTAACGCACGCCGAATATGACCGTGGAGGTTGGAAATCATGAGTGCGACCGCAGCCCGTTCTGAATATGCCGCCTTGCTGTCTAGTGCCCTGCCTGCGGTCATTCGCACTGAGGCGGAGAACGAGCGTTACATCGCCTTGCTGGAAGAACTGGACGGCAAAGGTAGCCGGATGACCGCTGCCGAACGCCGCATGGCAGAGCTCCTTACCCTCCTGATCGAAGACTTCGAAGATAAGCATTACTCGCTTAAGAGTGCCAGCCCTGTCGAAGTGATCAGCGAACTGATGCTGGCGAACCGCCTTAAGCAGAAAGACATGCTCGACATCTTCGGCACCGCCAGCATCGTCTCTGAAGTGCTCAGCGGGAAGCGGAAACTGACCACGGAGCACATTCGCCGCCTCAGCCGGCGATTCCGTGTTTCTCCCGAAGTTTTTATTTAATAACACCGGCGGACAAGAGTGTCCGCCCTACACTCAGCCATACAGCTCGGTCAGTAGTTCATACGCGCGCCGCATGTGCGGAATCACGATACTCCCGCCTACCACTAGCGCTACGTTGATCGCTTCTTCCTGCTCGGCGCGCGTCACACCCAGGCGATAGGACTGGATCACGTGGTAGTTGATGCAATCGTCGCAACGCAAACAGGCCGAGGCCACCAGTCCCATCAACTCCTTATATTTCGCGGGCAGCGCGCCTTCCAGGTAGGTGTTGTGATCCAGGTTGTAGAAGCGTTTGACGAGGTAGTTGTCGGCCTGGTCGACGTTTTCATTCAGACGGGTGCGATGGTCCAGAAAATGGCGGGCGAGTTCACTTTTTTCCGCGACCTGCTTTTCGGAGAAGAGGTAGGTGGGTTCTTTGCGATCGGTGGTCATGGGGGAAGACTAGCAGACGGCTTGCCGTTCGAGGATGGGAGCGCGGGCGAGTCGCCCGCGCCCACACAGGCTTATCCGTGACGGGGCGCTGGCCCAGCCTTCCGCTGGCCGAGAACCGCCTCTCCGGTTTCACTGAGAACTGAGAACTGACAACTGAGAACTTCTAGAAAGGAGTCGATCCCTTAAACAGCCAGATCAATTCAATCACCAGAATAATCACCACCATCACCTCCAGCACAAACGCGCGGCTCTGGTGGAATTGGTCGACCATGAAGCGGTAGAGCTCTTCGGCGGTATGGACTTTCTGATTGACCAGGTTTTTGTAATCGCTAACGCCAATCTTCGATGCGGCGACTCTGTACAGGCGCGCGGAGAACATATCGCTCAGGAACTTGATGGCGTTATCGGCGCGCTCGGTCAGTTCGTCCACATCGAGCAGGACGGTATGCAGACGATTGGCGCGCTGCGCGTTGCGCCAACGCGCCCAGATGCCAGTCGAGCCGTGGTCCATGAAATCGTAAACGCTCTGTAGTTCGCGCGTCAGCAGTTCGTCGTAGTGGCGGAATTCGAGCAGCTGCGAGTTGGCGTATTCCAGCAACTGGATGACCGTCTCAGCGCCGCTCGACGTGTCATAGAGGAACGCCGCGTTCCAGCTGATCACAGCCAAATCGTTCGGATAGTACGAGATCTTCGACTGCATGATTTCCTGCTGCTCGCCGTCGGACAGCGGACAATTCTCGCCGCGGACGATCTGGGCGATACGTCCTCCCTGGGACGCGAGCAGTTCAGCCGCCGAAGGATTACCCGCGAGGTCGCGCACATGGAAGACGAAATAATCTTCATGCAACCAGCTGTCGTAAAGCTTGACCAGCGCCGGCCGAGCGCGCTCGATTTTCTGTTTGACGATCTTCTGGGCAAAGCTGGTGAAATCGGTATCCCAAACCCAGCGGCTGGCAAGGCGGACCAGCGTGTCCCAATCGCCAGAAAAAGGCAGCTCGAAGACAACGCTAAGCACGCCGTAATCGTAGTACTTGATCTGGACGTCAAGCCGTTCGCCGCTCTCAAGGATCAGCGGCTCGACCGGTTCAACCACTGGAGGACGCTGGAAGCGGACGTATCCAGGAGCAGGGTGTTTGAAGCTGGCCTCCTGCCGCCGAGCTCCAAAGATGTCGCGCAAGGAATCAAGCTTGATCTCTTCGCAGACGTCGAACTGGATCAAAACCAGCACCGACCCTTGCAGCGCCTGGTTCTGGACAATAAATGCGGAAGGGGAAGGCGTGGGCACCGGGGCCACGACGGTTGGGTTTGCGGTTTCCATAAGATTTCAGCTTTCGTCCAGCTAAGGAGCACGCGGCGCGGTCCGAGGTAAATCCGAAGGACCGAAAAGCCGCAACACGGAGGCCTACTGTCTATGTCTATTGTCCCAGAAATCAGGCAGGATGGGCAGTAGGGAGATAAATCTTTATATTTCAATTACTTGCCTACTGGTTATTCCCCATGGAACAGCTGGCGGCCCTTTGGAAAAGACGCCATCTTCGGCTTGGAATAGGATAGGAGCCGGATGGACCTCTACGTCATTGCGGGGCCGAACGGCGTGGGCAAAACCACGTTCGCAACCAAGTTCCTTCCAAAGTACGCGGATTGCAGGAATTTCATCAACGCCGACCTGATAGCTCAAGGCATGTCGCCTTTTTCCCCGGAAGCCGCCACGATCCGCGCGGGCAGGCTGGTGCTCAGTGAGATCGCTTTTTTCGCGCGGCAGAGAGTCTCCTTTGCCTTCGAGACAACACTGTCGGGCCGAAGCTACTTGAAATTGATTCGGCAGCTCCGAAAATGGGGATATAAGGTGCACTTTTTCTTCTTGTGGGTTGATACGGTTGAGGTCGCGTCAGCGAGAGTCAAAGAGCGGGTCCTGAAGGGCGGACACGATGTGCCGCAGCCTGTGTTGCATCGCCGCTATGGCCGTTCGATCAGAAACTTCTTCGCCGATTACCGCTCGCTGGCGGACTCTTGGTATCTGTTCGACAACACAGGAACGAAACCCGAAGTGATTGCTGTCGGGAGACGCGACAAGGTTCGTATAATAGAGGCAGATACTTATTCGGCGCTGATCGCGCGCTACGGTGCAAATTGAAGAGAATCACAAAAAACATTCTCCGGCTCCCGCTTGAGAAGCGCGCCGAGATGGCGTTCAAAGAAGCCGTCGCCGAGGTTATTGACGAACATGCACGCCTAGGACTACCGCTCTACATTGGGCGCGCTGGCCGAGTCGTCGAACTGTCCCCTGACGAGGTGCGCCGACTTTCCGGAGCTTCGCACGGAAGGTAGGGATTCCTCGCACTACCGCTTTCTAGCCAGCGCCAGCAGCAGCGCCGCGCCTGCGGCAATCCCCGCGACCGCCAGCCCGGTTCGCTTCATTGATTTTTCGATGGCGGCCTCATGCGGCCGCACCCAGGCGTCTTCGGGATAGTATTGCGGAGCGGGGTCAAACATCGGGAACCCTTCGGGCGTTTCGGTCGCCTCGCGGATGGCCATCTGCAGAACTTCGGCGAGATGCAGCGCGTGCCGGTCGGTTTCCTGGGCGATCTGCTCGCGGCAGCTGAAACCGTCGGCGACGATCAGCCAGTCGGTGGGAGCCTGGCGGACGGCGGGCAGCAGTTCCAGTTCTCCGATACCTTTCGAGATCTCGTATTTTTCTTTTTCGAAGCCGAACGCTCCGGCCATGCCGCAGCATCCGGGAGCGGGCGCGGTGAAGTCAATCCCCATGCGGCCGAGGACCGCCTCTTCGGCGGTCATCTTCATGATGGCCTTGTGATGGCAATGCCCATGGATGAGAGCCTTGCGAGCCAGTTGGGGGAGCGGAAAATCTTTTGCATGCCGTTCGAGAAACTCGCTCAGCAGGAAGACTTGCTTCGAGAGAGCGTGCGCGCGTTCGTCTTTGGGGAAAAGGTTGGTGAGTTCGTCGCGGAAAACGGAGGCGCAGCTTGGTTCGAGAACGACAATGGGCGTGGCGGCTTCGATTTCCGGCAGAAGCTCGTCCATGATCTGAAGGAGCAGCGCCTTGGCGCGGTCGAGCATGCCGGCGTCGTAGAGCGGGCGGCCGCAGCACAAGTGGGCGCGCGGGACGAAGACGTCGAAGCCGGCAGCTTCGAGAACTTCGGCGGCAGCTTTAGCGGTCGCAGGCAGGAAGTAATTGTTGAAAGTGTCGGCCCAGAGGAGGACTGGGTTGGCGCCGCCGGACGGGCGGGGACGCCCGTCGCTCCACCGGCGCTCCCACCATTGCTTAAAGGTTTCCGGCGCTAACGCCGGAATGCGGCGCTCGGCGGGAATTCTGGCAGCGAGCTTGGCCAGGTCGCGCAGGCCGGGGAGTTGCGTCGTGAGATTCACCAGTCCCGGCACGTGCGACGCGGCTCTCAGCCACAGGTCAATATTCGAGAAGGCCAGCGCATGCAGCGGACGGCGATTCGTCTCGTAGTAGTGCGACAGAAATTCGGCTTTGTAGGTCGCAACATCGACGCCTACGGGGCAATCGCTTTTGCAGCCTTTGCAGGCGAGGCAGAGGTCGAGGGATTCCTTCACGGCCTGGTTCTGCCAGCCGTCTTTGATGACGTCGCCTTTCGTCATCTCCCACAGCAGGTGCGCGCGGCCGCGCGTGGAGTGCTCTTCATCGCGGGTGACGCGGAAGCTCGGACACATCACTCCGCCCTCGTCGCGGCGGCACTTGCCGACTCCAACGCAGCGCAGGGTGGCCGCTGCCAGGCTGCCGTGGTCGTCGGGAAATTTGAAATGCGTCTCCGGCTGCCAGGGATTGTAGCCGGCACCGAGCCGCAGATTTTCATCGAGACGATAGGGCTCGATGAGCTTGCCCGGGTTCATCTTCCAATCGGGATCCCAGAGCGATTTGAACTCGCGGAAGGCCTGCATCAGCTCCGGGCCGAACATTTTCGGAAGAAGCTCGCCGCGGGACTGGCCATCTCCATGTTCGCCGGAGATCGAGCCGCCGTATCCGACGACGAGGTCGGCGGCTTCTTCCATGAATTGGCGGAATTTGCGGACGCCTTCGGCGGATTCGAGATCGTAATCCATGCGCGTATGCACGCAGGCATGGCCAAAGTGTCCGTAGAACGAGCCGTCGTAGTGGTGGTCTTGCATCAGCCGGCGCAGGTCGCGGAGGTAGGCGCCGAGTTTCTCGGGCGCAACGGCGGAATCTTCGAAGCCTTCCCAGCGCAGCGGTTCGCCGGGGACGTGCGAGGTCACACCGAGGCTCGACTCGCGAACATCCCAGATGCGGCGGGCCTGGCGCGGATCGACGAAGAGACGCATGTTGGGCGGGGCGGCGGAGCGATCGAGAACTTCCATCAGGTGCCGCGCCTGGGCTTCGGCTTCGTCGGCCTTGTCGGCGCCGAATTCCACCATCAGCCAACCTGCGCCTTCCGGCAGCAGCGCGAGGGCTTCCAGGTTCACGCCTTTACGGCGGCTGGCGTTGACCATGATGTCGTCAAAACCTTCGAGGCCGATGGGACGGTGCTCCATGATCTGCGGGACGTGATCGGCGCAGAGGTAAATGTCGGGCCATCCGATAACGAGCAGCACGCGCGCCGGCGGGCTCTCGACGAGGCGGCAGGTAGCTTCGAGAATCGTGACGCAAGTGCCTTCGGAGCCAACCAGCGCGCGCGCCACGTGAAAACCGTTTTCGGGGAGCAGGTGGTTGAGGTTGTATCCGGAGACGCGGCGCGGGATGTTCGGAAACTGGCGGCGGACCTGCTCGCCGTGGCGGTCGGCGAGGGACTTGAGCCCGGCGTAGATTTTGGCGCGGCGGCCACCTTCACCGGCGTCGTCGCGCATGATGCGGGCGAGGTCCTCGTCGCCGGTCGCGCCGACGTGCAGGCGCTGACCGCCGTAGGTGAGGACTTCGAGCGCCTCGATATTGTCGTCGGTCTTGCCGGCCATGATCGAGTGCACGCCGCAGGAATTGTTGCCGATCATGCCGCCGAGGGTGCAGCGGTCATGGGTCGCGGGATCGGGCGCGAAAGTGAGGTGGTGCTTCTCGGCAGCGGCGCGGAGCGTGTCGAGAACGACTCCAGGCTCCACGCGTGCGATACGGCGTGCGGGGTCGATTTCTAGGATGCCCGCCATGTATTTTGAAAAGTCGAGGATGACCGCGGCGTTGCAGCACTGTCCGGCAAGCGAAGTGCCTCCGCCGCGGGCGAGCAGCGGAGCGCCGTGGTCGCGGCAAAGGGCAACCGTGGCGAGCACGTCTTCCTTGTCGCGAGGGACTACGACGCCGATGGGAACCTGGCGGTAATTCGAGCCGTCGGTCGCATAGAGAGCGCGGCTGCCGGAATCGAAGCGAACTTCTCCGCGAAGGTGGCGGCGGAGAGCGGCTTCGAGCGCCGAGGCGTCAAGTTGCACGGCATGGGCCGGAGTTGGGGCGATATCTTGCGGCATGGTGTACAGAACATCTTCGAGGATGCGGGCGTTGGGCGCAAGGGGAAAGAAATGGTCGTGTGGGGACGGGCGCCTCGCCCGTCCAAGCCGAGCGACAACTCGGCAGTTGCCCGCGCTACATCAACTTTGCATGTCCGCCAGAGATCGACTTGATGGGAGTACCATGTCCCTGCTAAAAGTGGCTGCAGCGCAGATCGCTTCACCCCGATATCGAGTGGTGAAAAACACAATCGCCGGTGCCTTATGAAAATCACTGACACAATTGGACTTGCTGTTGAAGAACAAGGGCAGCCATCGGGTCCTGTCCGTAACGCCCGATCAGTCCGTCTACGAAGCCATTGAGAAGATGGCGGTGGAGAGCATCGGCGCACTGCTTGTGCTATCCCAGGGCAGGTTAGTCGGCATCCTGTCGGAGCGCGATTACGCCCGCAAAGTGATCCTCAAGGGGCACTCCTCGAAGGAGACGCCGGTGCGGGAGATCATGACCAGCCCCGTGGTCTTCGTTACTCCTCGAAACACGGTGGACGAATGCATGGCCATTATGACCAACCACTTTTTTCGTCATCTTCCCGTCGTTGAGGATGACGCGGTTGTAGGTGTGGTGTCGATTGGCGACCTCGTCCGCTGGACCATCTCCGGCCAGGAGCAAAGATCCGCGAGTTGGAAGGGTATATTACGGGACGATATCCCGGGTGAGTCACGCAGGAATCCATGATGTAATGCCGGGATGAATCGATGAACCGACTCGCCCATGGCCTGCATGACGATCTGGCCCAGGGCTTGTATGAATTTCGGGGAATCGTTCAGCCCCGCGCTCATTTCAAATTGCGCGATGCCCAGCCGGCGCACTTCTTCGCGGGCCGCGTGATCAATTTCACCTAGCGTCTCCACGTGATCGGAGACGAACGCCACCGGCACGACGCAAACCTCGCGAGCCTGTTCCGCCGCCAGATCGTGCAGCGTGCGGTGCAGCGAAGGCTGCAGCCACTTGCTTGCTCCCACCTTGCTCTGATAGCAAAGCCGGTGCCGGTTGCTCCATCCGCCGCGGCCCACCAGAAGCCGTACCGTGTCTTCAATCTGCCGCTGGTAGGGGTCGCCCTTCTCAATCACCGAAACGGGCACGCTGTGCGCGCTGAACACAATCTCCACCCGCTCCGGCAGGGCGAACCGCGCGAGCGCTTCGTCAACTTTTTCAATCACGGCGTCGAGATAGGCCTCGTGCCGGTAGAAATTCTCCACGCAGTATTCGGGCATGTCGTCGTGAAAATGCCTGTGCCACTCATTCAAGCTCGAGCCCGTCGTGGTCGACGAATACTGTGGATACAGCGGCAGCAACACCACTTCGTCGCACTGCGCCGCGCGCAGTTGCTGAATCGCCTCGCTCGTAAACGGGTGCCAGTACCGCATGGCCACAAAGCAGCGGGCATCGATTCCCCGGCTCGAAAGCTCTGCCTCGAGGGCCCGGGCCTGCCGTTCGGTGAACCGGCGGATGGGCGATCCTCCCCCAATGGTCGCGTAGTGGTGCTGCACCTTGCGCGCTCGCGTCGTCGAAATCAATTTGGCCAGGGGCCTGCGCCCAATGCGGGCAAAGGGGAAGTCAATAATATCGGGATCGCAGAAAAGGTTATAAAGAAAAGGTTCGATGTCTTCCAGCCGGTCCGGTCCACCCAGCTGAAAGAGAACTACACCCAGACGCCGTGATGTGCACGTCATCCCCCGGAATCCCCTAGTTCCGATAGCCGCGTTCGGCTCGAAGTGGATGTTCTCCACCGGAACAGCAGAATCGTGAGCCCGGAAAAGAGCAGCACCGGAGGAATCAACAAAACGATGATCCCTCCCTGCAGAGCATGAATGATGGACTTGCCGCCGCCGGCAACACTCGTGTAGCACATGGCACAACTTTGGCCATAGAGCTGATGTCCTGCGCACAATACCAGCAGCCATGAGCCGATCAGGTGAATGAGTACGCGTCGGATCGATGGTGTTTTGAGCTTTCGCGAGTCTGGCCGGCCGTCCATAATACACGCCTTCTTTCGCGGCGCTGCGCTGGTGCTCGAAACCAGTACAGCAGCGGCGCTCGTTACTGAACCTTTGGTTACTGGACCAGCGATCGCATATGCGCGAGTCGCGAACTGTCGGCGAAGATCGCTGTCATCATAATCAGTATGAAGACCAGTGCCGGAATCAACGTCACAAAGAGGCTTGCCTGCTCATACCGCAGGTGCATGAAGTAGGCAATAATCAATGCCGCTTTAATAACCGACAAGAACATCAAGATGGTGAGCATGGTCTGCAAGGGCAATTGCCGATAGGCGAGAATCACTTCGAGTACCGTCAACCCGAGCAAGCCAAACCACACCGAGAAGACAATTTTTAATCCAGCAGTTTCCGCGTGCTCCATGTCTTGATCCTCTCCTAATCTATGTGGTTTTCGCTGAGAGCAAGTAAACCAGCGGGAAAATGAACATCCATACCAAATCGACGAAGTGCCAGTAAAGGCCGCTCACTTCCACATCCGTGGCGGAGAACTTTCTCCGCCCAAAGCCGACAGCGATGACCAGCAGATATACCACACCAATGGTGACGTGAAGCATGTGAAGCCCCGTCATGGTAAAGAACGCAGCTCCGAACATCGGCGTGCCCCAGGGATTGTGAAAAGGGCGGACCCCCTCCCCGATCAGGCCTAGCCACTCGTGAATATGCAGAATGTCAAAAACCACCCCGCCCAGTGCAGTCGCCACCAGCCACCCTACCGCGCCGCTCACTTTGCCCAAGCTCGAGGCTCGGACGGCCAGAACCATCGCAACGCTGCTGGAGAGCAACACGAAAGTCATCACCGTCGCGTTGCCAATACTCGCCGCCACGAAGGGTCGCGGCCAATCCGCGGCTGCGAGCCGCAGATACCCATAAGCAAAAATTACGGCCGAGAATGTGATGGCATCAGAAACAATAAACAGCCACATTCCCAGCTTCTTCGAGGGGATGGCGTAAGGCGACGCTCCGCCGCCCCAAACCGTGGCATCGTGACCACCAGGAATTGTTGCTGCTGCTGTAAGTGGACCGTCTGAAGAAGACGCCATATTCTGGTTCGCCCCGTCCTGAATTTACTTTGTCGACCCGTACTGCGACAGGCTCAACTAACTGCTTGCCGGCTGTCCCGCGGGATCAGTCTGCATGACATAGTCCTTCCCGTTCTTCACATCTCCGTATTCATAAGCATCGTGAGAAACCACGGGATGTTTGCCTCCGAAATTATCAAAAGGCGGTGGAGACGGCACAGTCCACTCGAGAGTCGTGGATTCCCAAGGGTTTTCAGACGCCTTGGGTCCCCAGTACATGCTCCAGAAAAGATTGATAAAGAAGAGGAACTGGGATGCACCCGTGATCAGTGCCGCGATGGACATGAATTTGTGCACGGGCATGAGGGGTTGCATCACCTCGTTGACGAAACTCGAGTACCGGCGAGGCATGCCTTCCAGGCCAATGAAGTGCATCGGCATGAAGATGCAGTAGACGCCGACAAACGTGATCCAGAAATGGGTTTTGCCCAAGCGTTCATTCATCATGCGGCCAAACATCTTCGGGAACCAGAAGTAGGTGCCGGCGAACATGCCGAAGATCGCCGCCACTCCCATAACCATGTGGAAATGTCCTACGACGAAGTAGGTTCCGTGGAGAAAGATGTCGAGCGAGGGCTGCGCCAGGAACATGCCCCCCAAGCCGCCGGTCACAAATACCGAAATGAAGCCCAGGGCAAACATCATGGAAGTGGTGAAGCGCAGTCTGCCGCCAAATACCGTACCCAACCAAAGCAAGGAGACGATAGTCGCGGGTATGGTGATGATCAATGTCGGGATCGAGAACAGGAAGCCGGAATAGGGGCTCATCCCGCTGACGAACATGTGATGTCCCCAGACGGTGAAGCTCAGGAACCCAATCGCCAGAAGGCAAGTCACAATTACTTTGTAGCCGAGAACGGGTTTGCGGGAGAAAACCGAGAGCACATGCGAGATCAGTCCAAAACCGGGCACGATTGCGATGTACACCTCGGGATGCCCGAAGAACCAGAACAGATGTTGCCACAGCAGGGGTGAACCACCAGAGTGGTTTTGGAGCTGGCCGTTGACCAACAGGCCAGAAGGGAGGAAGAAACTCGTCCCGGCATTACGGTCAAGGATCAGCAGAACGCACGCCGCAAATAGAACCGCGAAGCTCAACAAGCTAAGGATTGCGGTAACGAGCCAGGCCCAACAGGTCAGCGGCATGCGCGTGAGGGTCATGCCCTGGCATCGCAAGTCCACCGTGGTCGTAATGAAATTCAACGCGCCGAGCAACGAGCCTATACAAAAAAGCGCGATGGAAACAGCCCAGAGATTCTGTCCCATCCCCTCTCCCGGCCCTGCAACGCTACCCACGGCGCTGAGCGGAGGATAGGCGGTCCAGCCCGAAATCGGGGGACCGTCCGAGACAAACAGGGTGGCGAGCAACGCGCATAGGGCCAGGAACGTCACCCAGAACGAAAGCATGTTCAAGGTGGGGAACGCCATATCTTCGGCGCCAATCTGAATGGGCAGCGCATAGTTGCCGAATCCGGCCTGGGGAGCCGTGGTCAGCACAAAGAACACCATCAGGGTGCCATGGAGCGTCAGCAGCGACAGGTAGTACTCCGGTGAAATTACGCCCCCGGGCGCCCCATTGGGCGAAAAGGAACCCAATCCCCAAATATGAACGCTCGGCCAAACCAAGTGAATCCGCACCAGCCACGAAAGGACCATTCCCAGGAACACCGAAACGATGGCGAGGAAGTAGTACTGCTTGCCAATCACTTTGTGGTCGAGGCTGAAGATGTACTTGCGGATGAAACCGGTGGGTGCCGTGTGATGGTGTTGCTGCGCTTCCATGGGCATGTTTGCCATCGTGGGTTACCTTCTTCTTCCCTGCGCCAGCGCGTCGTGGCCGCCGCTGTCGCCAGAAATCATTACTGCAAGCTGGCTTGTTCGACTATCCATTTCTGATAATCCTCCTCCGACATCACGTCGAGGAAAGCCCGCATCGTGTGGTGGCCGAGGCCACAGAGCTGGTTGCAGGTGATGTCGTACTTGCCGATTTTGGTTGGGGTGAAGTGCAGCGGGATCTGCATCCCGGGAACGATGTCTTGCTGAATGCGCATTTCCGGGACATAAAACCCGTGACCCACGTCCTTGGAGTTCAGCAGCAGTTCCACCGGCTTGTTCACCGGAACCCCCAATTCCACGGTCACAATATCGTCCTGGGCCCCGGGGTCGGACTGGTCAATGCCGAACATATTCCCTTTGGTCTCATCAATCTTATCGGTGTGGATGGGACCGAACTTGCCATCAGGTCCGGGATAGCGAAAGGAGAAGGCAAACTGTCCGGCGAGTACTTGAACCTGGAGAGAATCGGCCGCCGGCGGAGTGAAGTACATGGCGGCCCAAACCTTCTGCCCCACAAACTCCAGCAAGATAATCTCCGATCCGACATAAACCAGGGCAAGCACGACCAGCCATTTCGCCCCGCCCGGGAAGATGCGGATCGGACGGCTCTCGCCCTTCCGCTCTCCGAATTTCCAGGTAAAGACAGCAAGACCCAACTGCGCGAGGATGAATCCGATGGCGGCGCCGACGAAGGTTTCCACGAATTGGTGGTCCATCGCGCCACCATGCGCCGAGGCCACGGCGGGAAACCACCAATGTCGTGAGACCAGGATTGCGACCGTGACCGTGGTGATGATCGTCAGCACTACGGCGAACGCTTTGCCCATGGTTACATCCCCCGCGGAACAGACATAGCTGCTACCGGACAAACCACAGAAGAGCAAAAATGTAGACCCACAACAGAAACATGAAATGCCAATACCAGGCGGTCACGTCCACCACGATGCGCCGCGCTGCAACCGGCTTATGGAGCAGGGAAACGGTTGCGGCATAGAGTAACACCAGCATCCCACCCAGAAGGTGGACAGCGTGAGTCGCGGTGAGCAAATACACGAACGCACTGCTCGCGCTGGTTGCCAGGTAAACCCCGCGCTCGGCCAGCAGACGCCATGCGATCCACTGGCCGGCCAGAAAGCCGCCACCGAGCACGACCGTAATCCCGAGCCAGGGAAGGCCTTTTCCCGGGCCGAGAGAAACGCCAGGAATGGAGGGAACTGAATCTAATGCCGCCTGCCGAGTGATCTGCCGGCGGGCTAATTCTGCTGCAATGCTGCTCGACCAAGAGCAATCCGGTGTTTACCAGGAGCAGCGCAATCGGAAGGTTGACTGGAGTCCAATCCCGAACATAGGTACTCGTCTTTTCGTCCAGTGTTGGCAAGCCCTTACGCACCATGTAGGCGCTGGTAAAGGAAACGAACAACATTACGATGGGAGCGATGGCCACGGCCAGCCCAAGGCGGGCGCGCCGCAGACGCGAGGCATAGTCAGGAGACCCATCCCTGCGCCCACCGTCCCCGCCACCACCATAAACAGGGGGAAGAGAACTGCCTCCATCTCTACCTGTTTGGGGCACGTGCACCGTTACCGGAGGACTTAGAGTTGCCATGGCCTAAGCAGGAATTCCCTTGTTCTCGTTCTCCACTTCGCCGTAAACGTGAAATCGGCGGTCGCTGGCTGGCCAGCAGCAGCCGTCACTTCTTGGGTTTGTTTACCGGAGGCGTCCCCACGCCCTCACAGTTTCGACTTCAACAATTGACCGATAACATACACCGACCTTCGCCAGTATGCAATGCTCTAGCCATGTTTTTGAGTGCAGCACCCTTTTCCTTACGACAAACGAGGGCACACCAAATAAGGCTTGCGTACACTCGCCGTTCAGCCGCTAAAAGGGCATCTGATTGGAAGGACTTGCGGCATCGCTAAAGTGTAATAGTTTGAACTCGACCTTGCGGACAGGGTTGGCAAGGCTCCACGTATCGGACACAGACCGGTATCCGATCGGGGATTTTGAGTGAAATCGCGATTTTTCGACAGTTACGATTTGGTTGACGGCCACGAGAGAGCGCCGCGTGCAGACTAGTCGCTCACGTCAGACCCTTCCATGTAGACAAGGGGCACTGATTTCGTGATTTTTTTCCTGTCTTGCGTCTCCTCCAAAAGCGTCACAGCGAATTTTGTCACCCCACGCGTATCGGTGGAAACAAAATGCACCTCGTACGTATTATTTGGACGGTCAACCACTTGCGGCACCCACTCGTACCAGTCACCTCTCCTGTAGCCACCCGCCCGGTTTCCGCCCCATTCTAGAAAGTCCACGGCAGGAGGTTCAGGCCCTATTCTCGGCACGTAGATGTCCTCCCGTTGATCCTCGTGGATCGTTGTCGGATTCTGTGAGTGCCATTGCACGGTGTACAGCACCCTGATTGGGTGGCCAGATTTGTAATCTTGGACGAGCAGTTCGATGTGGTGGGCGCCGCACCGCATCCCGATGAATGCATCACCTACTTTTGGCATGGTCTGCGCTGTCTCAATTCCGTTAACGTCGATTGGTATAACGATTAGCGAAGCACGGTGGGTGGTTCCAGCCAACGCCACAAATCCACCGCCTACGCATAGGTAGGGTGGATAATCGGTGAAAAGGGCCTTGCTGCTGGTCTGGGCACTAACGATGCTTGTTGTCAAAACGCACATCGCCAACAGCGCGGAAAAAACGAAGATAGTACGGGATGATTTCATTTCGGGCCTCCCAAACATGTGCTCCAAATATCAGCCAGGTTCTCGTCCGACCCGACTTCATTTTCTGCGCAATTCAGAGTGTATGCGAGTAACTTCTGTAATCAGCGTTTACACAACTTTGCGCCGTTTGTTCGCCCTTCAGCCATTGCGCTCAAAAACCCTGTTACGGCCTGACCGTAGCGTCCCCATCCGACAGCGTGGTGTGCAAGGTCAAGTCTTGGCTATCACAGCTAAAGCGATGCCCCGATACAAAGCTGAGTTTTTCCGGAGCCCATGAAGCCGTGCCCTTTCAAGCAAATTCAAACTGACCCCACTAACGAAATCAGGCAAGCGGTGGATGGGAGTTGACAACATCGGCTATACTCTTTCGCAATTAAGTCTGTGGGTAAGTTTGGGGTCCAACACCAGGGGGCAAGTACAGATGGCAGACGACTCTGCTCAGAGCGCCGGGCATGGCGTTCTCGGGCATCTTCCGCCTTTGCCGAGAAGGGCGCTCAGCAACTCATTCATCGCGATGGAGCAGGCCAGCCGGAAGCGCGAAGGCCTGCCGCTACTCACCGATGCAGATATTGAAGCGTTGAAAGCTGGCCAGCCCATGTCGTGGGAAAGCGGCGATGCGGCTTCAGCGCCCGTCACAGCAGTTTCCCCACCCACTCCGGCGCCACCTACTACCGCCGCGGCACCGGCAGCACCGGTTGCGGCTGCGGCCATAACCGCGCCCGCGCCCAGTGCTGACATCAGCGAGGAAGTCGCAAAATGGGTTGCGGCCGGAAAGAAGTGGAGTAAATCCGCCATCGCAGCGGAACAAGCGCAGCGCAGCCGCAAAGGTTTACCGGCACTCAACGATGCCGAAATCACTGCCCTGCTCGGCGAACCAGCCACTCCTGCGGCGACTGCTCCTCCGGCGACTGCTCCGACTGCTCCGGTCGTTCCGGCGGCGGCAACTGCGGCCTCTGCTCCTCGACCGGCGGCAGCAACCCCGACTCCTGCTCCTCGACCGGCAGCAACCGTAACTGCTTCTGCGGCTGCCTCCGTAGCACGCAGCGGCGAATCGACCAAATATGTCGGCACACCGGCGGTGGGGACTTCCAAAGCAGCGGCCGGCGCAGGAGTAGCCTCGGTCGGTCCGGAAGACAATGAGGTCAATCGGCAACGCCGGCAATTGGTGTGGAGCACGGTAGCTGCCTTCCTCACTGCCTGGTTCATCGCATTCTTCCGTTTTTTCCTGCCGCGCACTCTATTCGAGCCCGCAACCAGCTTCAAGATTGGCTATCCCGAGGAATTCGGTCTGGGAGTGGACACCAAGTGGCAACAGAAATATCGCATATGGGTGGACCGCACGCCCGATCGCTTGTTCGTGATTTACGCGAAATGCACGCATCTGGGCTGTACGCCCGACTGGAAAGCCAGCGAGAACAAATTCAAATGCCCTTGCCACGGCAGTGGCTACGACAGCGAAGGGGTCAACTTTGAGGGTCCTGCGCCGCGTCCCATGGATCGGGCCCACCTCGAAATCTCTCCGGACGGCCAGATCCTGGTCGATGTGTCGAAACTCTACCAGTGGCCGAAAGGGCAGCCCAGCCAGTTCAATGACGATGGATCTTACTTGCCCGTGTAATCTGTGTGCTGCCAGAGCCTTGGCCGTGAAGGACGACGAGCTGATTACCAGACCGATCAGAGGAAACGATGCCTGAAGAGAATGGAAACGGAAAGAACGGCAAAGCGACTGGCCTGCTTGAACGATTGAAGTCCGCCCTGCAAGAGGACGTTCAATCCATGAAGACCGATCTGCCCGTCAAAGCCAAGGAACAGGTCGAGGGGCTCAAAGACCCAACCAAGACCGAGGTCTACAAATCGATCTTCCGCCACAAGCACGATGACACGCCGCGCAACCGGGCTCTGGGCGTGCTTTCCAACGTTTTCCTGCATCTCCATCCGGCCAAGATCAATCGCGACGCCGTGCGCTACAGCTTCACCTGGGGCATGGGGGGAATCACGTTTTATCTGTTCATCGTGCTCACTTTCACCGGCGCGCTGCTGATGTTTTATTACCATCCGACCAAACTGCAGGCGTTTCGCGACGTTCTCTATCTCGAGCATGATGTGCCCTTCGGCAAGATCCTGCGCAACATGCACCGCTGGGCTGCCCACCTGATGGTGATTACGGTGTGGTTGCACATGTTTCGCGTGTTCCTGACTGGCTCTTATAAACAGCCGCGTCAGTTCAATTGGAACATCGGCGTGCTGCTGCTAGTGCTCACGTTACTGCTTTCGTTCACCGGTTACCTGCTTCCGGATGATCAGCTTGGGTTCTGGGCGGTTACCGTCGGCACCAACATGGCTCGCGCCACGCCGCTGCTGGGAAACGAAGGGCCGTTCGGAAAAATGATAGGGATGACGCCATACAACGACGTGCGCTTTGGCCTGCTGGGCGGCTCCATCGTAGATGCGAATGCTTTGCTGCGTTCCTACATCTGGCATTGCATCGGCATTCCGATCGTGGCTTCCATACTGATGATCGTTCACTTCTGGCGCGTGCGGAAGGATGGCGGCATCTCGGGCCCGGGGTCGGTGGTGCTCGCGTCGGAGGATAAACCGCGCCGTGGCGCAAAGCAGGACTGAATAGACTGCGGAAAAAGTGTTATTGCGCTTGATTTTGGGTGGCGCAGCGCTTCAGCGCTGCGGTAACAGCAATGTTTTGAATGCGGCTTTAGCCGCTGAGGGCACGGTCCTCGCGCAGGAACGACTTTTACCTCAGCCTGTGAAGGCGCGGCCTGACATAACGCGTAAGTTCTGACCTTGAGCGAGGCCAGGGGAAACGATCAGGAGCACTTATGGATTGGCGACAACTTTGGGAAATCTGTTCCGCGCCCGACAACATACCCATTGTGGCTCTGATTCCGCTTCTGGCCTTTTATTGCTATCTGGCATGGAAGCAGGCGAAGGCCAACGACGACCTGATTGAGGAACTGGAAACCGATCCCGCGATGGCGAAAACTCACCATCGCAAGACTTGGCCGTTCGAGCCGGGATGGCAGAAGGAAGTCCACGTGTGGCCGTTCCTGCTGCGCATTGAATTCCTCGCGGCCATCATTGTCACCATCGTCTTGATGATCTGGTCGGTCACGTTGAACGCACCGCTCGAGGAACCCTCGAATCCGAACCTGACCATGAATCCGGCGAAGGCGCCCTGGTACTTCCTCGGGTTGCAGGAAATGCTGGTGTACTTTGACCCCTGGATTGCCGGCGTAGTGATGCCGACGCTCGTCATCGTTGGCCTGATGGTGATTCCCTACATCGACACCAATCCGCTGGGTAACGGCTATTACACCTGGAAACAGCGCAAGTTTGCCATCGGCTCGTTTTTGTTTGGCTTCATTATTCTCTGGGTCGCGATGATCATTATCGGCACGTTTATACGCGGTCCGGGTTGGCAGTGGTTCTGGCCGGGACAAACCTGGGACCACAGCCGGCTGATTTACGAGGTGAACCGCGATCTGCCTGATCTTTTCGGGATCACGTCCAACCTGGGCAAGGCCATTTTCGGGGCGATCGTGGTCGGAGGTTATTACGCGGCCGGCGGGTTCATCATCCATGCGCTGTTCCGGCGTTACAACCCGAAGGATTATCAACGCATGAGCCTGTTGCAGTACTCCATCATGGTGTTCTTCCTGCTCACCATGGTGGCACTGCCGCTCAAGATGATGTTGCGGCTCGCGTTCAACATCAAGTACGTGTGGATCACGCCTTGGTTCAACGTATGAGTGACTAATTGGAGGCTGTGGTGCCCGAACAACCAATCCGCAGGCCGGATCCGATTGTCAGCAAGTCCTTCGCGCTGTACTACGTCGTCTCCATGGTCATCCTCATGGTCACGCTCTTCTGGGCGCTGTGGGACGAAGACTACGGCCAACGTCCCTGGAAAGCCTTTCAACATGAGTGGAAGCAGCGCTACAGCGCCTTCCTGAAGACCGCCGCGTCAAAGTCCGTCCAGTCCGAAAAGAACGTCGAGCAGAGCGCCGACTACCAGCAACTCGAGCAGGCCTACGAACAGATTTATCAAGCTGCCAAGCCTCGCCGAGATGAGCTCCAGAAACAGATTTCTGATCTGAACGCAAAAATTCTGGCGGTTCAACACGTCTTCGTCGATAAACGCGCGTATGTGAATGCTGTCACCTACCAGATCGAAACCGAACCGAGCGCCTCGGGCAAGGAGAGCAAGCGGAAGAAACTCGAAGACTACAAAAAGGAAACCTGGTCGGTCGAATATCCCGACGGTCACACGGAGAAGTACGATTTCCCCCAACTGGTAGAAAAATACAACCAGCTTCGAGACGAACGCACCAAGGTAAGCGCCGAGCTGGGCGAAGTGCTCAAGCCGGTGACCGAAGCCAGCGCCAAGGTGTCGGCATACATCAACCAGCAGATGATTGACCTCACGCCAGCACAAATCGACGGTCTGAAGAAGAAGACTGCGGAGTGGAGTCCGAAGATCGTGCAGATTAACGTGGCGGAGGCCAACATCGTGGACCGCTGCGAATCCTGCCACATGGGAATCCGCGAGCCGCTCACGCTGACTGCGGCTTCCATGGCTCCCCAGGGCAAGAAGCCCGACGAGTATGCGCGCGCTTTCACCAGCCATCCGGAACCCGGTTTACTGAAGACGCACGACCCGGAGAAGTTCGCCTGCTCTCCCTGCCACCAGGGCAATGGCCGGGCCACCACCAGCCTGGAGAAGGCTCACGGGAATTACGAGCATTGGTTGTGGCCACTGTTCCCCAAAGAAAACACTGAAGCGGGCTGTCAGACCTGCCACGCCGCGGACATGATGCTGGTGAGCAACGACGTGGGCGCGACGATCAGCGCGGGCAAGGACTTGTATCGCCAACGGGGCTGCGTCGGCTGTCATCGCTATGAAGGCTACGACAAGGAACCGGAGGATCTGAACTCCGTCAGCCAGGAGATCAAGCAACTGGAGGGGGAAAAGATCCAAAACATCAAGCAGGCAACTTCCTTGATGAGCCAAGCCGATGCTGCGGAAACGAACGAAGAAGCCGCACATCTGAACGAAGAAGCCGTGGCACTGAAGGTGGCCAACAGCAAGGCTGACGGCCGCATCGCCCAACTGGACCGGCAGACGAAGAGCCTGTTGCAGGACATGAAGAAGGTGGGGCCCAATCTGAAGGACATCCGGCTCAAGCTCAACAAGAACTGGATTCCGGTCTGGCTGAAGAAGCCGACCGACTTCCGGCCCACGACCCGGATGCCGAACTTCCGCCTCAATGACGACCAGATCAAAGCCATCACGGCCTATCTGTGGCAGTCGGCGCTGCCCGGTCCAGAACCGCCCAAGCACAAGCCGGGCAACGCCGCGCACGGCCAGGAACTCTTTCAGACGCGCGGCTGTCTGGCCTGCCATTCCATGGGAGAAGGCGATCAGAGGGAGGGTGGAACGTTCGCCGCCAATCTTACCCGGGTCGGGGAGAAGGCCAACTATGACTATCTCGTGCGCTGGGTGCATAACGCGCGCGAGCGCACCCGTCCCTATTGTCCGTTAGAGAAGAAAGACATTGGCCCCGAAGATTATGCAAAGAAGGGGCTTCCTTTTGTTTTTGACCTGCAACATAGCAAGTGCCCGAACGATGGCCACGAACTGCAGGTGCAAAACATGACGGTGATGCCCAGCCTGCGCCTCAGCGTCGAGGACGCGGAAGACATCGCCACGTATCTTGTGGCGCAGAAGAGGCAGGAGCCCAGTTCTTACGCCGACGCTTCCTTCATGGACGACCCGAAGCTCAAGGATGAAGGCAAGAAGTGGATTCGCCATTTCGGCTGCTCGGGTTGCCACGAGATTGCCGGCTTCGAAGACGAAGGGCGCATCGGAACCGAGTTGACGCTCGAGGGCAGCAAGCCTCTGGAGCGTCTCGACTTTGCCCTGTTCACCGAGGTCGCGCAGCGTGGCGGCAAGAATGCCGAACCGATTACCAACCCGGAAGACCTGGCCCGACTGCCGGACGGTCCCGCGCAAGGCCCCTGGTATGGCCACAAGGGCTTCTTCGAGCACAAATTGTCGGAGCCGAATGTCTACGATCAAGGCATGATCAAGGGCGAAGAAGAAAAGCTGCGGATGCCCAACCTGCATTTGACCAAGGACCAGGTGCAAGCCCTCACCACCTTCCTGATGGGCAGCCAGGAGAGCGCTCTGCCCACCGATTATCAGTACCGCCCGCTCGATTATCGCCGCGATATCCAGGAAGGCTGGTGGGTCGTCCGGAAATACAACTGCATGGGTTGCCATCAGTTCGTTCCCGGCCAGCAAACTGTGCTGATGGGGATGAAACGCTACCAGGATGCTCAGGAAATGCTGCCTCCCAAACTCCTGACCGAAGGGGCCAGGGTCGATCCCCAGTGGCTGCTGCGCTTCCTCACCAACCCGGCGCTGAACGACAAGGACACCAATCGCAACGGCGTGCGCACCTACCTGCAAGTGCACATGCCCACTTTCTCCTTTTCTGAAAATGAACTGGGCAAGCTGGTGCGTTTCTTCCAGGCTCTTTCGCGACAGCCTTTTCCCTACATACCGGAGCAGGTTCCGGTGCTGACGGCGAAGGAAACTGAGATGGCGCGTAGCCTGTTCAGCAGCACGGCAGCCCCCTGCCTGAAGTGTCATGCCACAGGGGATACACAGCACGACAAGACCGCTGTCGCTCCCAATCTCCTCTTGGTGCGGGGACGCCTGAAGCCGGATTGGGTGGAGCGCTGGATCATCGATCCGCAAGCCATTAGCCCGGGCACTTCCATGCCTTCCGACCTGTTCCGGCGTGAGAATAATCACTGGGTCTTCGCCGGTCCCGTTCCGCCATCGTTCCAAGGCTACAATCACGACCACACCAAGCTGCTGGTGGATTACATGTTCCAACTCACACCCGAGGAACAAAGGCGGGTGGCCGCAGCGATGGGCCGCCCACAGGCCTCGACTCAGTCGCCGCACAGCGTCAAGCCAGGCACCCGGGCCGATAATCGATCGGCCGGTGGAGGCCACTAATGAATACCAAAACCCGAGGAGGAGTACTCGAATGCGCACCCAGCAAATGCTGCTAGCTGTTTTCACGCTGTTCGTCGGTTCGTCTCTGATGTTCGCTGGAACGGTGAGCGGCAAGGTAACCTACACCGGCACGCCCGAAAGACAAAGACCCATCGATATGGGCAAAGAACCGTACTGCGTCAAGCAGCATTCGAAACCCGTGACTTACGAATCGGTTGTAACCGGGCCCAACAATGCATTGGAAAACGTGGTGGTGTACGTTTCGTCCGGGGCCCCCGATGAAGGTCAGGTTCCGGCCCAGGCTGTCACCTTCGAGCAGAAAGGCTGCCAGTATCTGCCGCACGTTGTGGTCATGCACACCAACCAGGAACTCAAGGTCACCAACGACGACCAGGCCACGCACAACATTCACCCCCTGGCCAAAGCGAACCGCGAGTGGAATAAATCCCAGGCGCCCGGCGCCGCGCCTATTGTGGAGAAATTCGCTAGAGAAGAATTTATCTCGGTGAAGTGCAACGTCCATCCCTGGATGCACGGTTACTTCGCGGTACTCAAGACGTCGCACTACGACGTAAGCAAGGGCGGCGGGAACTTCAAGCTGCCCAACCTGCCTCCCGGCAAGTACACCCTCACTGCCTGGCATGAGGAATACGGTACTCAGACTGCCGACGTCACCATTACCGGCAACGAAACCAAAAATGTCAACTTCACTTTCAAGGCGCACTGACGCATGCGGAGCAAGCTAAGGGACTACTACACCCTGACCAAGCCGGAAGTGAACCTGCTGATTCTGATGACCACATCGGCGGGTTATTATCTCGCCTCGCGTGGGCCTTTCAGGATTGCCGGCCTGATCAACACACTCGTCGGCACGCTCCTCGTCGCCAGCGGTACCGCAACCCTGAATCAGTGGATGGAACGGGTATGGGACGGTCAGATGCGCCGCACCGCAGCCGTCCGCTGCCTTCCGGCAGGCTCCATGCCAGTGAGGCGTTCCTGTTCGGGATTCTGCTGAGCATAGCCGGAGGCCTGTATCTTGCGGTTACGGTGAACCGGCTGGCAGCCTTGCTTGCGATCTCCACGCTGCTGTCGTACCTGCTGATCTATACTCCGTTGAAGCGCAAGACGCCGCTATGCACGCTGCTCGGCGCTTTTCCGGGTGCCATGCCCGCTCTGATCGGTTGGGCGGGAGCCTCGGCAAAGATCGAACCGCGCGCCTGGTTTCTCTTCGCCATCCTTTTTCTGTGGCAGTTTCCGCATTTCCTGGCGATTGCCCTGATGTACCGTGAGGACTACACCCGGGCTGGCTACAAGATGCTGCCCCGGTTTGATCTCGATTCCCGCTTCACGCGCGCCGAGATGATTGCCTTCACTGTGATCCTGGTAGTTACTACGATGCTTCCGCTGATCGATCACGGGGGCCCCGTTTATCTGAGTGGTATGTTCCTGGCGGGCGTCTTCTTGCTATATCACGTAATAAAGTTGGCGAGATCAAATTCGATAGTCTTGGCCAGCCGCGTCTTGCATGCGTCCGTTATCTATCTGCCTATAGTTCTTGCGATGATTGTTGCCCGGAAGGCCTGAAGAAGGAAAGCTCGGCTACATTTTGATGCCGAAAGAGACCTCTTATGATGGTTCATCGAGACGAGGGCTGGCAAGCTCAAAGTAGAGGCTTGACCGCAGCGGCGGTGGCCAGGGACTGAGTTGAACCGACGCGAGCCATTTCAGGGCTGTGTCTTCTCCTCGTAATACCTGCCGTTGACCTCGCTGCCCATAACCGCGAAGTCGCACTTCGAGGTCTCCAATGGATCAGTCTTGAACGTGAAATCGATCGACGGTACCCGAATTACGGCTTCAAGTTGCGCTGCCGCCTGGAAGCCTTCGAAACGATACTGCCGAGTTGGGTCTTCGTATTTAACTGGCTCATCGGTGGCCTTGAAAGCCAGTTTGAAATCCAGGAATGCCGGGGTAGCCTCTGCGTCCATGGCCGGCCAACGCGGCTGATCGATGATAGCCACGCCGGTCATCTGGAGCGTGGCCGTCTTGTCGTCGGAGCTGAACACGAGATTTGCCCGTGGAACTGGAGTCACCCAATACAGTCCTTCAGGTGAGATGGGCGAATGGAAGTCGTGAATCTGGTTGGCCGGGACCGCCGGTCCCTTGAAAACGGTGAGTCATGTGTGGGCGAAGACCGCCTGGTGTGCTTGGCGCGCGGCCCAGTACTCGCCTGCCATGTAGCTGTAGTCGGTGGTCGGAGTGCCCCAAGCCAGGCGGTTGCCTTTGTTGTCAGTTCCCACTGCCGTGAAAGCCGTTGCAGCGCGCCAGCTTTCCTTTGAAGTGGTAGATGTTCGAAAGCTCGACATTTGGCATGGCCGCCTGGTTGTGATTGCCATTCTTGTCCAGCCAGGGAATCGGATAGGGGCAGGAGCCGCCGTTGGATGGCTCGTGGTTCTGCGGAATAGGAGGGGAGCAGCTTTGCGGTGCGGATTGCGCATTCAGCATGGTCCGCGACAGCGAGGCAGTCAGGGCAGAACTGACGCCGAGCTTCAGCCAACGACGCCGATCCAACTCAAATCCAGAAACCTGATCACGAGTCATGGCATCTCCTTCTTCTACTTTCTGCCGCTGGTCGGCTCTTACCCCGGCACGGGGACGAAGGTGCGTCCGCTAAACTCCCCCGGGAAAATCTCATCTACCTAGCACCAGACCCATGCTTCTCGGGGGTCAACCGAACGCAAAAGCTGAAGTTCTCGCCGGAACGAAGAGCGAACCCATTGGCCTTCCGGTCGTTCCGAGTTCCGAAGGTAAGAGTCAAAAAAAGAGGAAAGCCGGTTAGCTCTCCTTCGGCGGCACCGTCAGGCCAAACACCGAAATCTGCCCCTGCCCAGCTACATTCACCACGGATTCCCCGGGGTGCGGCAAATACAAAGTCTTGCAATGCTCGCAGCGGTAGACCTCAGCATCCAGTCCCCAGGCCTGTTCCGCATCCCCGCAATCTTGCTCGATCACATCGACGCTATAAAACCAGCGCTTCAAATGGCCGCCGCAAAACTTCCCCTTCTCGTTTTTCTCGTTGCAGGCGCGCTGCCCCGCCTTCTTAATCTTGACCTTGTGATGGGGAAGCTGCGGAGCAGTTTCGATACCGGGAGTGGTAATTTTGCCAGCCGCCAAAGGACTTGCCGCGGTCTTTGTCCTTGCTTTCAAACGCCCCCGCATATCCAGAAATGCATTCAGGAATAGAATGCCGGAAAGTGGCAGAAGAATCAGGCTCATGAAGAGGCCGTCGACCGTGCCGATATTTCCACGCAAAACGATCCATGCGACTCCCAGCAGAGGGAGGACCCCAAGTACGACGGAAATCACCAGCATCATAGGCTTGCACGCTCCTTGTGTGGGGGCGGGCGACTCGCCCGTCCTCTGCGTCCTCTTCGATTTCGCGCTTGAGCTTAACCGTGCTCCGGCTTTGCCGCCGCCGCGCGCTCCCGCTCGAGGCGGCGGATGGTCGCGCGCAGCCAATTTCGTAAGGCCTCCTCCAACTTCAGTTGGTGCTCCCGCAGCATGTCCACGGTCTCCCCGTCTGGATTCAGGGGAATATGGTGACACGGCACGTTTTCACTTTGGGCGTCCTTGGGAACGAAGTCGGTAAGGAAGCATTCGCTGCACGGATGCGGCATCGTCGGATCGCTGAAATTGAGGCAGGTGAGAGAATCCTGGAAGCTCCTCGTCGGCGTCCGGGGAGTATGCACGGAACGTCCATAGCCTCCCTGCTCCAGGAATTCGAGTTCGAACTTGAGAGTTTCAAGAATGTCCCGCTGATCGCTTGACATGGTATGCCTCCCGCCCGGCAGTCCCCACCAGCCATGGCCGCCCGACCCTGAGCGTCCATTTTCGACACCCAATATATCAAAAAACGGCCAAGCCTTTGACCGCAAGGTTGAAACTCTATCTCGGTGCGCGGTAACCCTCGTTGAGGTCCTTGTTCCGGCGCGGTGGCAGCAGTGCACCCACGAGCACCGCCGGGATAATCGTGATGAGAAATGTCAGGTGATACCACACCGGAAATTTGCTCCAGAGGGCGATGTGCGCAGGCACGAACATTGCAAGCACCACGCCGCCGACGATCAACGGCGCCCAGCGGCTCGACGGGGATATCCAACGGGTTACGGCACCGGCCACCACTGAGGTCACGATCGCCATCAAAAGGCGTGCCCACTTCATGCCCAGCGTGAACTGGAGCGTGTGCTCGGCAGCGGTGTAGTTCGGCAGGCTCAGGCGAAGCACGCGGTTGATCGCCGTGACGACGACAGCCCACGTGAGGAGTCCTGCTAGGCAGGCGAGAATGGCACGCTTCATCACATATCCCTCCTTTAATCTAAACATTATAGTACAATTAGACTAATGAAAGCTGAATTATATATTTTGGGCGTTCTGCACCGCGGCAACTTTCACCCCTACGAGATCAAGCGGCGTCTGACCCAGGCCATGATCGAGTGCTTTACGGATGTAGATGTTGGCACGCTCTACTACGCCGTGCGCCAGCTTGCCGAATGTGGCCTGTTAGCCGCGGTCGCCCACCAGCGCGTGGCTCGGGGCGGCATGCGTACCGTCTACCGCGTCACTCCGCGCGGACGCGACCGCTTTCGTGAACTACTGCACGCGCAATTTGCCGCCGAAGGCGACCTTCGGGGGACTCTTTACGGCCCCATGCTCTTCTTGCATCTCGCCGACCTCAACCTGGTCGCCAAAACTCTGCGCACCCAAATCGACAGGCAGAATGCGCGGCTGGCGGAGATCCGGAAATTGCATCGGCAATGGGTAACCATGTTGCCCACCGGTAGCCGCCACCTGATGCAGCACATGGCGGAGCAGTGCCGCCTCGACCTACGCTGGCTCCGCGCGGTACTTGCCGATGTAGAGGCCGGACGCATTCGCGATACCCCTGACCCAGCTCGCCTCGCCGCCAAGACCTAATTGTTTTCGACACAGCCGGTTCCTGAGTCTCTTTGGCGTAGATGAAGATCCCGATCTTACGGTATACTCACCGGCATGCCTGCTGAACTGGACCCCGTGAAACCCGCCGGGATGGTGCCCGAAGAGTTCAAATTCGAGCCCAAGTCCAAGGGGATATTAACTCCTCGAAAGAAGAAACCGAAGGAGTTGGCGGTGATTACCGAGTGCTGCACCGGCTGCGCGGGCTCGCCGGCCTGTGTGGAGTATTGTCCGGTGGAAGATTGCATGTTCTGGGTTCCGGACGAAGATTGCCCTCCGTTTGGCCGGATCCAGGTCGACCCGATCCTATGCATCGGCTGCAAGAAGTGCATCAGCAAGGGCCCGGACGGCTGTTTCCTCGACGGCTGTCCCTGGGACGCGATCGTCATGGTGGACACCAGTCGAAGTGGAAAAAGAAGTCGGCCCAATGCCAATTTGAAGGCCCGATCTAAAGGCTCGATGTTGACCCGCCTTGCTAACCGTAAATCCGCTCTAACTGATTGATTGTAAAATACTTTACAAGTAAGTCCTTATTCTTCAAAGACCTGGAGACAATCGCCCCTAAGTCTTTGATTTTAAAAGACCGGTTCGGGGGGGATCACCCATCGCTGACCGACCTCTTATTTCGCCCTCTGACGTATAGCTGACTCAGTTTCGAGCGCTTGCTGCCGCACGCGATCCGGGATGTCGGGCAACTCTCGTTCATAAGGAAGAACCGCAGCAAGGTCATTGGGCTGGCCGACGAGGTAGAGTGCACGCAAGGCTTCCCAGACCTGCTCGGTAGAAGGGTCGATCGTCGCGATGAGGTCTCCCGGCTTGACCTGCTGTCCAACCTGAGCCGAGAGTGTGCGCACACGACCAGCGATTGGGGAACGCATTTCAATCGTGTGGTTCCCGTTTACTTGGAGTTTGGCTACGACTCCGCCCTGGTGGATGCTGGTGCCGATCGCGCTGGCATCCGTCATCTGTCCGGCTTCGGGCGCGATCACCTGGGCGGGTTGCAGAAGTTCAACAATCTGGGGCCTTCCGGTTGCGTCTCCGAAGCGGACCAGCGAAAGCGCGGCGTTGCCCACGCACGCTGAGAGAAGAATCGGCCAGCATTCTCAGCAGAGCTTCATGGAACCCTGCGACCGGATGTGTCCTGCCCCATCACCCAAGCATCGGTGTTGCGCACCTCTTCGACAGGATCTGCGGCCAGGCGGATCGCGTCGGGATACCAGCGGGTGACACTCGCGTCGTGGCGGCTCATGCGCTCGCCGATCTGCACCAACGCGTGCTGAATGTGCCGGGGATGCTTCTCGTCTTGCAGATACTCAGCCAGTTGTTTGTCGGAGAGATGGCGGCCGAACCAGGTGTTCCACCAGAACAGAAACGGCATTAGCACGATCAGCCACGCGGTCAGGAAGAAGAGCAGTCGGTTGCCCGTGGACATGCGAGGACGGGGCTTGGGTGGAAGGCTGGGAGTCTTGTTTGCATCAGACGAAGATTGCGCAGTTGGGTCGGGGAAAACAGGCATGAGATCACGGAAATATAGCAGAAAGCGGGGTTCTCAACCGTTACTCCACCACATCGGCATCGAGCACGCGGTCCTGCTCCAGATAGTGGGAGACGGCGTATTGGGCTAGAAGCGGCGTCTGGAGCCGGATCTCAGCGCCGATCCATTCCCCTTTGTTGTGGGGCTGGTTGAGCGGATGATTGCAACGCCCGCCACTGCCAAACTGAGGACCGAAATCGGCACTCTGGATCTGGTCAAACGGCTTCAGTTCGCGCCAGGCTTCATCGCCCACCGTGCCGGAAACGTCAATCTTTAGTCTGACGACAGTCATAGACCGGTCTCCAGCGTACTACCGCCAGGATCGAGTTAGATAGTCGGCCAGCGACAGGGTGAGCAGAATTGCGAGAAAGAAGAAGCCGGAGGCGACGATGGCGCCGGTCAGCTTTTCGCTCGCGCCTTTCACGTGCATAAAGAAGAGCACGACCAGCGTGGCTTTGATGGTGGCGATCAGCAGCGCAATGACGGGGTTGAAGGGACCGAGGTTCACGAAGGCTGCGCCAACCGTGGTCGCCGTCAGGACGAGCAGACCCATGCCAATCGATAGGTAGAACCCTTGCGAGCGAGTAGTGTGTTCTGCGTTGTCCGACATAAAGAAGTTCTCAGTTGTCAGTTCTCAGTCCCATCACGAGTGTCTGCTAATCAAGTACAACAACGGGAATAGATAAATCCAAATGATATCGACCAGGTGCCAATATAAGCCGGCGTTTTCTATGGGCGTGAAATAGCCGGGCGTGTAATGTCCCTTCCATGCCAGGACCGCCAGCACGCTAAACAGGCCGCAGCCGATGATCATGTGCAGAGCGTGCATGCCGGTCATTGCGAAATAGAGGGAGAAGAAGAGCTCGGCTTCCTTCGGGTTGACCGGGATTTGCTTACCGTTGTCGTCGAAGGTGTCCGTGAACTTGAACGTCTCGCCAGGTACATGGTGCTTCTCGAATTTTTCCTTGTATTCGAATCCTTTGATGACCAGGAAGGTCATCCCGAGCAGCACAGTAACCACGAGATAGCCGACGAGCACTTTGCGCTTGCCCGCCTCCGCCGCTTTCACCGCCAACACAACCGTAACCGAACTGACGATCAGGACGGCGGTATTCGTGGCTCCGAGCAAGATGCTGAGCTGCTGGCTTCCGGCCGCAAAAGCGTTGAAGTGGGCGAGGCGGTAGATCAGATAAGCGCAGAACATGCCGCCGAAGAACATGATCTCCGTCACCAGGAACAGCCACATGCCCAGCGAAGCGGCGTTCTTCTGCTGCTGGGCGTCGGCGAAGTGGTGAAGCAGCGCCGGATTGTGCGCTTCGTGTTCCATCGCCGTCACTGGACCGGTCGTCGCCTGGCTATTTTGCACCGGGATGCCTCCGTTCCCAGGCTGGAATCTCGTCGTAGTTATAAGCTTCCCAGGTCACCACCGGCGTCTCGTCAAAATTGAAGGTGGGCGGCGGCGACGAGGTCTTCCACTCCAGACCAGCGGCGGCCCAGGGATTCGGATCGGTGACAATCTTGCCGTAACGCAGCGACCAGACGAAATAGATCATGGGCAGCAGATAGCCGGCGGCGAGGATGCTGGCGCCCGCGGTCGAGAGCACGTTCAGCGTCTGGAACTCCGGCGGATACTGCCAGTAGCGGCGCGGCATGCCGACGTAGCCGAGAATGAACTGGGGGAAGAACGTCAGGTTGAAGCCGACGAAGACCAGCAGCGCCGACAGCCTGGCCCAGGCTTCCGGATACATGCGGCCGGTCATCTTCGGCCACCAGAAATGCAGGCCGCCTAGATACCCCATGAGCACCCCGCCCACCATGACGTAGTGGAAGTGAGCGACGACGAAGTAAGTGTCGGTGACGTGAACATCGATGCCGATGGTCGCCAGCATGAGGCCGGTGAGTCCGCCCATGGTGAACAGCCCGATAAAGCCAAAGGCATAGAGCATCGGAGTCGCGTACGAAATGGAACCCTTGTAGAGGGTTGCCGTCCAGTTGAAGACTTTGACGGCGGAAGGCACGCCCACGGAGAAACTCAGGAAGGAAAAGATCATCGCGGCATAAAGCGAGATGCCGGCAACGAACATGTGATGCGCCCACACCAGGAATCCAAAGACGGCGATGGCGACGCTGGACAGGGCGACAAACTTGTAGCCGAAGATGCGCTTGCGCGCAGAACACGCAATGAGCTCGCTGACCACGCCCATCGAAGGCAGGATCATGATGTAGACAGCGGGGTGCGAGTAGAACCAGAACAGATGCTGGAACAACAGCGGGTCCCCACCGAGCCTGGGATCGAAGATGCCGAGGTGGAAGAGGCGCTCGACGGCCACGAGCACGATGGTGATAGCGACGACCGGCGTGCCCAGAATCATGATCAGGCTGGTGGCGTAGTTGGCCCAGATGAAGAGCGGCAGGCGGTCCCACGTGAGGCCCGGTGCGCGCATGCGGTGAATGGTGACGATGAAATTGAGTCCGGTGAAGATGGACGAAAAGCCGGCGATGAATACCGCGAGCCCGGCCTCGACAATCTTGGTGTTGGTATAGTCCGTGCTGAACGGAGTGTAGAAAGTCCAGCCGGTGTCGACGCCGCCCGTCAACATGACGTGTGACATCAGGATGCCGCCCACAATGTAGAGATACCAGCTCAGCAGGTTGATGCGCGGGAAGGCGAGATCCTTGGCCCCGATCATGAGTGGAACGAGGAAGTTACCGAGCACAGCGGGTACGACTGGGATCAGAAAGAAAAACACCATGATCATGCCATGCATGGTGAACACCTTGTTATAGGTGTCGGCCTGCATCAGGTCGCCCTGTGGCGTCAGCAACTCGAGACGGATGAGCATGGCAAAGAAGCCGCCGAGGAAGAAGAAGAAAGTAACCGAGATCAGATAGAGAACTGCGATCCGCTTGTGGTCGGTGGTCAACAGCCAGGACTTGAGGGTGTGCCCGTTGTTGAGATAGTTCAGCTTCGGCGTGGAAGCGGGAGCCTGATTCGCCGGAATTACTCTGCTCGCCATGACTATTGCACCTGCATATTCTGGGGTTGGCCCGAGGAAGCAGCGGGCGGATTCTGCAGCCCGGCGGTTCCCGTGGCTGGCTGGCTCAACGACTTAACATAGGCCACCAGCGCGTTCAATTGTTCCTCACTGACGATGCCCTGGAAGGTGGGCATCACCGGTTTGAAACCATTCACAATCTTTGCGGTGGGATTGAGGATGGACTCACGCACGTAGTTCTCGTCGGCAATCACGGTGCGTCCGTCTTCCAGCAGGACCGGCTTGTTGTAGATGCCCAGCAGATTGGGGCCGCGCCCTTGCACGTCGAAACGATGGCAGGTGGCGCATCCGAGCGAACTGAATAACTGTTTGCCCGTATCCTGCAAGGGCGCCGTCGGTCCTCCCGCCATCCACTGCGCGTAATCCTGCGGCTCCATAACGACGATGTCACCGCCCATGCCGGAGTGCTGGGTTCCGCAATATTCGGCGCAGAACAAGTGATAGCGTCCGGGTTTGGTGGCCTTGAACCAGAGCGTGGTGTAGCGGCCGGGCAGTACGTCTTGCTTGATGCGGAATGCGGGAACATAGAAGCTGTGAATCACGTCCTGCGAGGTCATAATGAGCTTGATGTTCTGGCCGGTGGGGACGTGCAACTCGTTAATCTCGCGCTGGCCTTCCATGTGCTCAATCTTCCACATCCACTGCTTGGCGACGACGTAAACTTCGGTGGCGTCGGCGGGAGGGGTGCGCTCCTGAAAATAGATGACCGCGCCCCAGACAAAGAAGGTCATCATCACAAAGAGCGGGATGATCGACCAGGTAATTTCGAGAAGCGTGGAGCCTTCGATCGGCTGGGCAACGCAGCCTTTGGAGCGGCGATACTTGATCGCCAGTAGCATGACGCCGAGAAAGATAAGCGCCGTCATGACCCCGGAAACCAGGAGCAGATAGATGTAGAGAGCGTCCACCTGGCGTGCCATGGTCGAGGCCTGATCGGGCCACAATGGTAGAAATTTCGACATAGTTAACTAACTCTTTAAGTAACTCGCCTCAAATCGGTTTGGGTCGTGCGACGATCGGCGCGGAACATGACAAACATAAATGTTCCCAGAATGAGCATGGTCCCAAGCGCCGCCAGCTTCAAGATGTTGCTGATGACCGCGCCGTATTTTCCGGTTCTCGGGTCGTAGTGATAGCAATAAAGCAATACCTGGTCGCCGATGTTGCCAATCCGGTTTTGTGAGGCCTGCACAAGCCCAAGACGCAGATCTTTCGGAGAAAACTCGACTCCGTAAAAGTATCCCGAAACGTGACGGTCGGGCGTCAGCATAACGATGGCGGCAGCGTGCGCGTACTGCTCGGTCTTCGGGTCGAATTGAAATTGGAAGCCGACCGCTTTGGTGAGCGCTTCGATCTGGTCAGCCTTGCCAGTCAGGAAGTGCCAGCCTTGATCGGAGTGCGGGCGGCCATAGCGCTTCATCATGTCCCGCTTCTTTTCGGCGGCCATTTCCGTGGTTTCCCGCGGATCGAAGCTTACGGTGAGGACGTCAAAATCCTTGCCAAGATTAAAGGTCAGCGTCTTCATCGAACCCACCAGCCCTTGCAGCAATTCGCTGCAGAGCATGGGGCATTGGTAGTAACCCAGGTTCAGAATCACCGGGCGTCCGTGGCCGAAATAGTCGGCAAGTTTGACCGGGTTGCCGAGTTCGTCTTTGAATTCGAGATTGCCGGGAACGTCAGCGTTGAGATGTTGCTCGATGCCGACAAACTCGAGTCCGACGGGACGCTGGTTAACCGGCGGACTCATGATGCCGCCGCCCGACATAGGACCCCGCCCGCCCTGCGCAAACAGCGGAGCCGCCAAGAGCATGAGCAAGAGAGCTGTAACAACCACGCAACACGTAGGGACAGCCGCCCCCGGCTGTCCAGTCGAGCGAACCGGGGGCCCCATCGCGCCCGCTTTTGGCGCGATGGGGTGGCGAAGCTCGGCAGTGTCCGTCGAATTGGCAAAACTGTTCTTACTGCGCACTGCTTTTTCCTTTTCCGGCTGACTTCGGCGCCGGTACCTTGCTGGCTGTGTTTGCCTCCGCGCACCCGTCCGGGCACACAGGCAACCCGCGCTGCGCCGTCAACTCCATGGCGCGCTCAATCGGAATGTGCGCCACGCCCGCCTTTTCGTCGACCCAGCCGTAACTGTTGAGCTGGTTCTCCTGATTCATCAGAAAATCGCGAAACTGGCCACGCTCGTTGGTCTCGAGCATGGGAGCACCATTCTCCTTGAACCGCTGCTCCATGTAGTCCTGCGTAACCACACGCGACATCGCACCCTTGGAAGTAACCAGCGGACTGGCCGTCGCCATCTGCGATCGCTCGTACTTATCCAGGAACGAATACATACCGATGATGATGAAATAGATGACCACGCCAACCACCGCGAGTCCGATCATGAAGGCGAAGACGCCGCGCGAGCCCAAGTCTTCGCGTTCGAAGCCGGCTTCGCCGCCGGAGTGGCCCGGATTCGAGGTACCATGCTTCCTCTCTTCACTCATGCGCTGGCTCCAGTAGTCTCAGCGTCTGCGGCGCGTTGACGGCCAGCAGCGGACGCGATCTCAGGTTGTGGAAAAAGTAAGCCATCCAAAGACCGCCGATGCCAGCAACGATCGCGAAATGCAACCAGCTGAGGTGGAACGCGGGATGCGACGCCGGTTCGATATGCCAAAAAATATCGACGATGCGCATGACCATGAGCCAGGAAGCAAGCCAGACCAGAGTGCGCGTCTTGCGCTTCAATTGGCGCGAGAGCAGGAGCGCAAACGGCACGGCGAAGTGAAACACTACGAGGAACAGGCCGACCACTTCCCATCCGCCATTCATCCGGCGCACATACCACGGTATTTCTTCGGGCAGGTTGCCGGCCCAGATGATGAGCCACTGCGAAAAATTGAAGTATGCCCAGACCATAACGAAAGTGAGCATGAACTTACCGTGGTCGTGGACTTCCGTATCGGTAAGATACTCGGACATCGGCTTGCGTTTGCCGAGAATGCTTTCGATCACCACCACGAAACAAAAGGCGGAAAGCGCTTCGCCGGCGACAAACAGCAGGCCATAGATGGTTGAGATCCAGCGCGCCTGCAGCGACATCACCCAGTCGATCACCGCGAAGGAAATCGTAAGCGAGTAAATGACGAGTCCAATCGAACTCATGGCGCGGAAGCGCAGCGTGCTTTGGCCCGCAATCGAGTCCTGCTCGGTTGACCAGCGATTCAGGAAGTAGGCCATCCCGAACCAGATCGCGAAGTAAACGATGTAGCGCAGCAGAATGCCGTTGAAGTTGAGATAGCTGTGCGCGATTTCGACGATTTTCGAATCGGTCTTCGGGTCAGTCAAAACCCCGGCCCGGGCCCAGAAATATAGATTTGGCAGGTGCAGCAGAATTGGAATAAACAGAACGAACATGAGGGGCAGCGTCATCATGCCCGATTCCAAAATGCGGCGAATCAGCGTGCCCCAGGCGCCGCCGACCAGGTGGTAAAGCATCAGGATGGCCATGCATCCGAGCGATAGCCCAAGCCAGAACATGAAGCCGGTGAGATACGCAGAATAGAAACTGTCGGGAGCAATGAAGGCGCCAGCGACGGAAGCAATCGCCGCGATCACGCCAATGACGAGCGACCGCTGCTGCATGGTCTGGGCCACGGGCGGGGCCATCAGGTCCGACTTAGTCAACTTCACTGTGGCCGCGGTCATTTAGGTTCCTCTTTAGTTCCGGCGGGCGGCGCGATTTCGGGCAGCGTGGCTCCATTGCCGATGTCGCGGAACTGCGGCGGAGGCGAAGGGATCTTTTGTCCTGCCGGCACATCGCTCGAAGTCGCGTTCTGGCTCAATTGCAGCGCGCGGATATATGCCGCGATACACCAGCGATCGCGCGGCGCAATCTGCGAGGCGTAATCGGGCATAACGCCGAAACCATTGGTATCGACGTCGAAAAAATAGCCGATCGGCGCTTTCCGCAGACGGTCGATGTGAAACGACGGCGGCTTCCGGAATCCGCGCGTGGGGATGAAACCGTTGCCATCGCCGACGCGTCCGTGGCAGGGCGTGCAGTAGATATTGAACCGCTCGCGTCCGCGGGCAAGAACTTCCGCGGTCACCGGGAACGGCATAAAATCGCCGGGATTGTTCCCGATCTTTCCCGTATAGAAATAAGCGTCTTGGCGGAGATCGCCGCGTGCCACCGTGCCCTCAACCGGCATCCGGGCCGAGCGAGCGTCAACGAAAAAATCGCTCTTTGCCATCGGCCGGTAATAGGGCTGTATATGCATGTCAAGGCGGCATCCGGCGGTGACGGCAATCAGCGCGAGCAGCGCGGGCAAAACTTTTCGGAGATTGCGAGCGGAAGCCATCACTAGCTCGGCACCTCCGCAATCATGGTTGGAGCCAGGCTCGTGAGAAACGAGCGCGTGCGGGCGGCATCATAGTTCGGGTCGCTCGACTCCACCACCAGGAAGAACTTGTTTTCCGACGCCTTGGCGAACTCGGGCACATTGAACACCGGGTGATAAGGCATAGGAAGACCGTTCAGGATAATCATGCCGATGGCGGAGGAGAGCCCGCCAAAGAGAATGGTCAATTCGAAGGTCACGATGATGAACGAGGGCCAGGAGTGAAACGGGCGCCCACCGACATTGACCGGATAGGTAATCACTGCCACCCAATACTGCAGCGCGTAGGCCGATATCCCCCCGATAAGCCCGCCGATGAGAACGACAAGAGGCACACTGTTCTTGTGAAAGCCAATGGCTTCGGCGAGACCTTCGATCGGGAACGGGCTGTAGGCGTCGATCTTCTGGTAACCCGCTGCGTGCGTCTTGTGAGCGGCGGCGACGAGTTCTTGCGCGGAATCGAATTCGGCCATCAGTCCGTAAATCGAAAAATTGGTCGCTGAATCTGTCATTGCTTCACCTCCGCCGCCTCGTGCACCTGCGCCTCCGGTAATAAGGTGCGCAATTCGAAGATGGAGATCATGGGCAGAATGCGTACGAACAGCCACATGGCAGTTAAGAACATGCCAATGGTGCCAGCGAAAGTCATCCAGTCCCACTTAGTCGGGTAATACTGGCCCCAAGAAGAATTCAGGAAGTCGCGGCTCAAACTAACTACCACAATGATGAAGCGCTCCAGCCACATGCCGACCAGCACGACGAACGAAATGAGCCACAACCAGCCGGTCGAGACACGGAACTTCTTCAGCCACAAAATCTGCGGAATGAAAATATTGCAGGCGAGCAAGGCGGCATAGACCAAGCGATAGGGCCCGTGCAGCCGGTTCCAGAGCAGGAAGGAATCGTACTGGCTCCCGCTGTACCAGCCCATGAACGCCTCCATGCCATAGCCGTAGGCGACGATGAGGCCGGTGGCAAGCATCACCTTGGCCGCGTTCTCCAGATGCCGCATGGTAATGAAGTCCTGCAGTCCGTAGATCGCGCGGATGGGAATCGCAAGACAAAGAACCATGGCGAAACCGGAATAGATGGCGCCCGCGACAAAGTACGGCGGAAAGATCGTGGTGTGCCAGCCGGGGACGATGCCGACCGCGAAATCGAAGCTGACGACCGTGTGCACCGAGAGCACCAACGGTGTAGCAAGTCCGGCGAGAAGTAAGTAAGCCGTCTCATAACGGTGCCAGTGCCGGGCGGAACCGCGCCAGCCCATGGCGAGCAGTCCGTAAATGCGCTGGACCAAAGTGCTCTCGGCGCGATCGCGCATGCTGGCAAAGTCGGGTATCAGTCCGACAAACCAGAACACAAGTGAAATGGTGAAGTAAGTCGAAACCGCGAACACGTCCCACACCAGCGGACTGCGGAAGTTCGGCCAGTACCGCATGGTATTCGGATACGGAAACATCCAGTAAGCAAGCCACGGGCGTCCCATGTGAGCGAGCGGGAAGGTCCCGGCGCAGGCCACGGCAAACAGCGTCATGGCTTCGGCAAAGCGGTTGATCGAATTACGCCAGGTCTGGCGCAGCAGGCACAGAATGGCCGAAATCAGCGTACCCGCGTGACCAATACCGATCCACCACACGAAGTTGACGATGGCGAATCCCCAGCCGATGGGAATGTTGATGCCCCAGATCCCCGTACCTTTAATGAACAAATACCCAAGGGCCACCATCAGCATGTTCATGCCCGAGAAAACGATCAGGAAGCCGAGGATCCATCCCAGCGAGACGGGGCGGCTCAGCACAATGTTGCTGATTTTCTCGGTTATGGTGGAGAAGGTATGGCCTGGCGCGATTACCGGCACTCGCCTGTCTGCCACGGGGATTTGCGTGTTCGTAGCCATACCTTACGTGCGCTCCGCTTCTGCTCTTGGCGTCCCCAACTCGGCTTTTGACTCTTCTAACTCTGGGTTAGGATTGCGAACTTCCGCCAGATAGGTTGTGCGCGGGCGCGTATTCAATTCGCCCAACAGAGAGTAATTCCTCGTCTGCGCTTTCCACTTATTCACCAGGCTGTTCGGATCGTTGAGGTTGCCGAAGGTAATCGCGTTGGCCGGGCAGGACTGCTGGCAAGCCGTCTGCAATGTGCCATCTTTAATCGTGGAGTCGGCGCGCTCGGCGTCAATCCGGTGCTCGCTGATGCGCTGGACGCAGTAAGTGCACTTTTCCATCACACCGCGGCTGCGGATGCTGACATCTGGATTGCGCATGAGCTTGAACTGCGGAGTCTCCCAGTCCTGGAAAAGCAGGAAGTTAAACCGCCGCACTTTGTAGGGGCAGTTATTCGAGCAATATCGCGTCCCAACGCAGCGGTTATAGACCATGTCGTTCAGGCCTTCACTGCTGTGGACGGTCGCCTGCACCGGACAAACCAGCTCGCAGGGCGCATTCTCGCACTGCATGCAAGGGACGGGCTGGAAGAAGCCTTTGGGATTTTCGCGCGGGCCGTTGTAGTAAGCATCCACGCGCAGCCAGTGCATGTGGCGGCCTTTGAGCGTCTGCTCTTTGCCGACCACGGCGATGTTGTTTTCCGACTGGCAGGCGACGATGCAGTTATTGCATCCGACGCAGGCATTCAGGTCGATCGCCATGCCCCACGAGTAAGTCTCCTTCGAATAATCGAAGCCTCGGCTTGTAGAGCGTGAGTTCCTGCGGGCGGCTCGCCTTCTTTCGCGAAGTTCGGCTCTTTCTTGTACTCCTCCAGACTGCGCTCCTGCACCAGCGGACGCTTGCTGCCGTCAGGCGTTTCCATCGTCTGGTAGCCCTGCGTGCTGGCGAGTTGGTAGATATCGCCAGTGGGGGTGAGCTTCGCACCGTCCGCAAACCATGGAGCCTGACTGGTGCGCAGCGGATAAACGTCAAAGCCGGTGCCGGTACCGACGCGGCCCGCGCGGGTGCGCCCGTAACCGAGGAAATACAGTGATCGAGTTGTCGGGATGGCCGGCCTGAATCCAGACTGCGGCCCTTTACTTTCTTTCCGTTGAATTCCAGCTCGGCAACGTCTTTGAAATTCAGCTTCAGCCGCTCGGCCATCGCGGGGCCGATCATGATGGGGTTGTCCCAGGTCAGCTTGGTGAGCGGCTTCGGAAGTTCCTGCAGCCAGCCGTTATTCGAGAAGCGGCCGTCGTAGATGGAGGGATCGCGGCGGAAGTTGAGCTCGTATGGTATTCGGGACATCCGCCGGTTGCGATGCCGGAGAGAAACTGCTGGCTGCCTTCAGCGTGACAGTTCTTGGGAGAGAAAGTCAGTGCCTGCAACCCAACCGTCGTGCAGAGACTTACGCCAGAAGGCATCGAAGTCGGCGCCAGCGTGCTGCTTCTGCCAGTAGCCTGGACGAGATCATGCCCAGTGAGGCCGGACTGGCCCGCGAGAATCGTGACGATTTCGTGCGCGCTCTTGCCGCCGTAAAGAGGCTCGATGAGCGGCTGAATAATGCTGACCGTCCCGTCGTAGGCGCGAGCATCGCTCCAAGACTCGAGATAGTGCGCTTCGGGGACGTGCCACTGGCAAAGTTCGGCGGTCTCGTTGCGGTGCGAGCCGAGATAACACCTTCAGATTGACGGCATTCGATTTCAGCGCCGAAGCGAATTCGAGTTCGGCGGGCGCGTCGTAGGCAGGATTGCCGCCGAGAATCAGCGAGCAGATCAACTTTGCCCGCGCGTATGTCTTCGACCAGTGAGTGCAGCGATTCGCTGCGATTAACGGGATTCGCATCGACTGGGATCGGTATAGAAAACCGTCTTGCCGACATTGCCAAGCGCCCGATTGATAGCGTGCGCGAGCGCATGAACGGCCGGCGGCTGATGATCACCTGGCGATGACCACACTGGATCCCGGGTGCTTGGCCAGGTCGCCGCAGCGATTGTCCGGACATCGTGCCGGTCCGTCTTCATAAGCGCATCAACCCGTCCCGCCGCATTCCGGCAAATTGGAATTCGCGTTGACCCAGCGCCACGTTCAGGAGAGACTCCGCAAAATACCCAACTCACCTGCCCGCATCGGCAGCCGATGATCCGCCTTCATCCCCGTCGAACTCGGCGTGCTCTCGACCACATACAGCCGGTTCATGTTCGCGTCAGGATTGCGCCGCGCGGCGAAATCGCGCGTGTAGCGCGCCGAGCCGGGGAATCCAGCGTAGAGGAAGTCGGCGTCCAGCGAAACAATGACGTCGGCCTTCGACAAGTCGTAGCGCGTCTCGACCGGCTCGCCGAACGCCAGCTTCGCGCCTTCATAGACGTTGTCGCGGTTGATCGGTTCGTAAACGTGCCACTTCGCCTGCGGATTCTTTTCGAGATAACTGCGAATCTGCGCGGCCAGCGTGGGCGACGAAACGGTCTGCGTCAGAATGCGGACGCCGCTGCCCGCCATGCTCTTCTGCACGTTCATGGGGCCGCGAACCGCTTCCATGAAGGCATTCCACGAACGAACGTCCCCCAGGTAGGTGATGTTCTGCGCCCGGTCGGGATCGTAGAGATCGAGAATCGAAGCCTGCGCGTAAACGTCGGTGCCGCCAAGACTCGCCGGGTGCTGCGGATTGCCCTCAACTTTTGTCGGACGGAACAGATGGCTCTCGACCAGAATCGGCGAGGCGTAACCGCCGAGCGTGAACGCGGTCGCGTAGAACATCGGCCGGCCGGGAACGACGTTTTCCGGCTGCTTCACATAAGGCACGATCTCGGTGTTCGGCATCCGCGTGCATCCGGTCAGCCCGGCGAGCGCCAGCGATGCGCCCATGGTCTTAAGGAAGCCGCGGCGCGAGAAGCCGTCGAGCCACTCGGAAGCGCCTTTCGGGAACTCGCGGTGCAGCATCTCCTGAAACTCTTCGCTGCCCGCCAGTTCTTCCAGGCTGCGCCAGTACTCGGGGCCGGTCGTCTGCTCGATCTGCGACTTGACCGTCGCGAGGTCAAGCTGCTTTCGCTTGCTCGGGCAGACGTCGGATCCGCCAGTGGTTTCCGCCGGTTTCGTCTTGTGCTCGTCCATGCTCATTTTCAGCTCGTCAGCTCTCAGCTATCGGCCCTCAGCAAAATCCGGGCCTTACCGGTGGCAGGTGTTGCAACTCGTGATGTCTTTCACCGAACGCACTTTGTACTGATCCTTCAGCGCGTTCCCAAGCGCTTCCTGATCGGAATACGCCGTTCCCTTCACCATCACGGGCTCGCCCGTGGAAGGCTGCTCATAGCGCATGTTGAAAACCTGCTCGCGCGGGCGCAGATATTTTTCCGGGGCGCGGTGGCAGTCGAGACAGAATTCCATCTGCAGCGATGCGTACTGATACGTCAGCGGCATCTGATCCACGGGACCGTGGCAAGTGTTGCAGCCCACACCCTTGTTCACGTGGATGCTGTGATTGAAATACACGTAGTCGGGCAACTGGTTGACCCGCGTCCATTCGAGCGACCGTCCGGTACGGAAACTTTCGCGGACCGGCTCCAGATAAGCCGCATTCGTCCAGATCTGCGCATGGCAGTTCATGCACGTCTTGGTGGGCGGGATGCCGGCGAAACTCGATTGTTCGACCGAGGTGTGGCAGTAGCGGCAGTCGATGCCCAGGCCAGTCACGTGGTGCTGATGGCTAAATGGGACGGGCTGCGACTTCCTGACTCCGGCGTAGGTGATGTAGGGAGACCGCTCCAGTTGCACCAGGACCCAAAATAGCCCGGCCGCGGCAAAAACTGTCAGGACCATAGAGGCCCGGGCAATGGCATTGATGCTGCGTGGAAAGATCTGCATTGATTGTGAGTTTTTGGTCTTGCGAAATTCGCTTGCGCCAGTCCCGCGCGACGCCACCCGTGCCCTACGTCACGTAGTACTGTGATGCGTGTTACTGAAACATGCGAGTATATCAGGTGCACGGCAAATGCGTCGCGCAGCTTTTCTTTTACGGCGTTCCAGATCTCAATTCGAAATTGCTCCCGCAAGAATCGAAAGCATTTCTTCTTCGCTTAGAGGAACCGGAGCCCCGCCAGGATGCAGAAAAATTCGCCTTTGCATCCGGCATCGCTTCAGCGCAAGTTCATGACCAGGAGTTTCGGTTCCGTCATCTCCTGAATCGCGTCGCGTAAGCCCTCGCGGCCCAGTCCGGAATCTTTAATCCCGCCATAGGGCATGTGGTCGATGCGGAAAGTGGGAACGTCGCCGGCGATCAGGCCTCCGACTTCGAGTTCGTCGTAGGCCTGAAAGATGAGTGTGGCGTCGCGGGTAAAAAGTCCGGCCTGCAGGCCGTAGGCGGAACTGTTGACCTGCTTCAGCGCGGACGCGAAATCGCTATAGGGCTCAACGGTCACAACCGGCGCAAAAATTTCCTGGCAATTCACTTTCATGTTGGGCTTGGTGCCGGTCAGCACCGTGGGTTCGAGCAAGGAACCTTTGCGGTTACCGCCGCAGAGCAGGCGCGCGCCGCCGCGAACCGCCTCCTGCACCCAATCGGCGGCGCGAATGGCGTCGCTTTCCCGGATCAGCGGGCCGACGTCGCTCGACTCATCGAGCGGATCTCCGGTTTTCAGTTTGCCGACTCCCGCCAGCAGCAGCTCTGAGAATTTTCCGTAGACGGAGTGCTCGACCAGAATGCGCTGCACGGAAATGCACGACTGGCCGGCATAAGCGAAGCCTCCGGTAACGCAGCGGTCCGCGGCGTAAGCGAGGTCGGCATCGCTGTGGACGATGACGCCGGAATTGCCTCCCAGTTCGAGAACGACTTTCTTCTTTCCCGCGTTGTTCTTGATGGCCCAGCCGACGCTGGCGCTGCCGGTGAAGCTGATGAGCTTGATGCGTTCGTCGGTGACGAGCAGACCGGAATCTTCGTTGGAGAGCAACACCGCATTGAATCCGCCATCCGGCCATCCCGCTTGCTGAATGACTTCCGCCAGCAGCAGCGCGGTGAGCGGCGTCTCGGGCGCGGGCTTGAGCACCATGGAACAGCCGGCGGCGATCGCCGGAGCGACTTTGTGCGCGACCAGGTTCAAGGGGAAATTGAAGGGTGTAATGCCGGCGATCGGGCCAAGCGGAAAACGTTTGACGATGCCCCAGCGTCCGGCGGTCGACTGCTGCCAATCCAGCGGCAGATATTCGCCATAGCCGCGCACCGTCTCTTCGGCGGCGATGTTGAACGTAAAGACTGCGCGATCCACTTCGGAGCGAGCACTCTTGATCGGCTTGCCCGCTTCCAATGCAATCGTGTGGGCAAATTCTTCTTTGCGATCGCGAACCCCGATTGCGATCTGGCGCAGCACTCGTTGGCGCTCGAAGGCGGGCAGCCGGCGGGTGGTCCCAAAAGCCTTGACGGCGGCGGCGATGGCGGCTTCCGCGTGTTCGCGGCGCCCCTGGCGGACATGCGCGATCAGGGAGCCGTCGTAAGGCGCGCGCACCTCGATAATGTCACCCTCCTCCAGCCACTTCCCATCCAGAAACAAGCCGTGGGTCGCAACCGGAGTCAACGTCATCTGGGCCATGCCTCACCTCTTTCGAAATCGCAGTATCCCGATGATGCGCGTCTTGCCCCACACGCTCCATTTTGCCAACGATTATAGAACTTTGCGAGCAGTGCGTAACCCGATACTAGGTCAGTCTGATTTCCACGCATTCAAAGCTTTCCGGTGAGCGCCATGAAGATAATACCGACTTCTTCAGACAGCCCACAAACAATCATAGAGCTTCGCGGAAGCGCGGTTATCAACAGGAGAAGGTCAGGTAGTCCAGGTCGCAGGTGCTTAGGAATTAGCGCTACGCAGGCCCATCCAATGCGACCACGGCTTAGATCCATGAGGCCTGAGCTCACCTAGCCGCCCTCAGACCTGCTTCGGATTTGAAGCGCTCATCGACTTCCACCTGGTATCCGGCGACGAGGCGGTTGGTTTCGTTCGCCATGCCGACCACCGACATCAGCTCTTTGAACTGGGCGTCGGTCATGCCTTTGTTTTTCGCCGAGGCGGTGTGTGAAGCGATGCAGTATTCGCACTGGTTCGTCACCGAGACGGCGACGTAAATCATTTCCTTGGTGAGCGGGTCGAGCGCTCCGGGAGCCATGATCTGCTTGATGTCTTCCCAAGTGCGCTTGAGCATCGCCGGATCGTGGGCGATCGCTTTCCAGAAATTGTTGATCCAGTCGGTCTTGCGCGTGGCCATGATGTCGTCGTAGATGGCGCGGACTTCGGGGCTGGCGTCGGCGTATTCGATGAGGCCAAAGATGGACATGAAATTCTCCAAAACAAGGTCTTAGGTGTCAGGTCTTAGGTGTTAGGTCTTAGGAAAAACTTGAGCTGCCTTTGGTCTTCCTAAGACGTAAGACCTGAGACCTAAGACCTGCTTTACGACACCCAGTCTAAAACTTTGTAGTACGCCCCCGCGAACGGCAGAAACCACGGCTTCCCGTTGTACAGTCCGAGGGGCGCGCCGGGGAATGGGATCTCCGCGAACGGGTTGTCGGTCTTCCCTTCCGCGATCCATTCGGCCATTTTCTGGCCTTGATAGGTGGCCATGGCGACGCCGTGTCCAGCGTATCCGAGGGCGAAATAGATGCCATCGATTTGGCCCGCGTGCGGCATGATGTCGAAGCAGAAATCGAGCGTACCGCCCCAGACGTATTCCACTTTGGTATCGCGCAGCTGCGGATAGACATCGATCATCCCGAGGCGAAGAATCTCCGCGCTCTTGCGGATGGTCTGATCGGTCTCAGGAAAAAAGGCGGCGCGGCCGCCGAATAACATGCGGTTGTCGGGGGTGAGGCGGTAGTAATAAAGATAGTTCTTGGAATCGTAGATCTGGCGGTTGCGCGGGCTCAGTTCGCGGGCCAGCGCTTCCGGCAGCACTTCGGTCGTAATAATAAACGACCCGATGGGGATGATTTTCTTCCGCAGGGCAGGAGTCGCCGCGCCCGTGTAGCCGCTGGTTCCGACCAGCACATTGCGCGCCCAGAAGCTGCCGCGTGAGGTGTTGAGCTTGAAACCGGGCGCGGCGTCACGCGATTCGCGCTGCATATTTTGCAGTCGTGTGCCTTCGCAGATCTGGGCGCCGGCACGCATGGCCGCGACGCCGAGTCCGGCTACGAAGCGCGCAGGATTGAGACCCACCGAAATTTCATCGACCATGCCGCCGTAATAAATGTCGGAGCCGATTTCGCCGCGCAGCTGGTCGCGGGGCACGACGCGCAACTGGTGGTTGAATTCGCGCGCGATCACTTCCACCTGGCGGGCGTAGTCGTCGAAATGCGCCTGTTTGCAGGCGACTTCCAGGTGTCCGGTGCGGGCGAAATCGCAGGCGATGTTTTCCTCGTTCACCATGCGCTCGACCGAGCCGATGGTCTCGAGCGACGCGGCGTACATGCGGCGCGTCAGTTCGCGTCCATACATCGAGATGAGCTTGTTGACGCCGAGCTTCATTCCGGTGAGCACCATGCCGCCGTTGCGCGAACTCGCGCCCCAGCCGATGGTTTCCGATTCCAGCACAACGACTTTCGCCCCGCGCTTGGCCAGCGAGAGCGCGGCGGCGAGTCCTGTGAAACCGGCGCCGATGATGGCGACGTCAGCGGTTTCCGGCAATGGCTGTGCCGGGGCGGTCGGGCATCTGAACCGTGGTCAGCCAGTAGTTGAGTTCCTTGGGCATAGGAATTTGATCTCGTCCTTCGTGATCCTTAGCGTCCTTGGTGTCGTGAGGTTTCCTTAACCACCAGGACAAAGGTACACGAAGGATAGCTCACATTACAGCACCGCCGTCTCGTGAATCATCCGCCCCTCCGCGAAGCGCGAGAAGTTCAGCAGAGACGCGTCGATCAAGTCCGTCTTCCCGGTCAGAATCAGATCGCTCAGAATCTTCCCGGTGGCGGGCGAGTGCATCACGCCGTGTCCGCTGAAGCCGTTGGCGAAGAAGAAGCCGGGAACTTCCGGAGATTCGCCCGAGAATCGGATGATGATCCGGCGTCATTTCATAGAGGCCGGCCCAGGCTCGCTTGGGATTGACCGCGACATTCTCGAACACGGGCACGCGATCCGCCGCGCGGGTCAGTATTTTCTCGATGAAGCTCGGCATCGAAATCAGTTTTGTAGCCGGGCGTTTCTTCCGGATCGTTCCACGCCAGCAGGAATCCGCGGCTCTCGGGGCGAAAGTGAAAGCCGTTGGACATGTCGACGATCATGGGCGCGGTGTGGGGAAATTGGTCAAACGGTTCGGTCGGAACCAGCATGCGGCGCAAGGGTTCGACCGGAAGATCGATGCCCACCATCTTGGCGATCGAAGCCGCCCAGGCTCCGGCACAGTTCACAACCGTGCGCGTCGAGACGGTGTCGCGCGTGGTCGCGACTTCAAAGCTCCCGTCGTCGATCGGTTCGCGTGATTCCAGTTACGCTGGCGTTCTTCCAGAGCCTGGCGCCGTGGTCGCTGGCCCACGTCATATAGCCGATCATGGCGCTGTAGGGATCGACAAAACCGTCGGTCGAACAGAAGCTGCCGCCGAGGATGTCATCGCCGCGGAGTTGCGGAAACTGGCTGCGGATTTCGTCGCCGGCGACAAGGCGCACATTCTTCAACCCCATGGCAACCTGCTTTTCGTAATTGGCGCGCAGGTAGGCCATGTGCTTTTCGTTGGTCGCGCAAAAAAGATATCCCTGGGGACGGTAGTCGCAGGGATAGCCGAGCCGCTCCTCGAAGCTCGCATAAAAGGGAATCGAGTAAAGCGACATCTGGATGTTGACGGGCGTCGAGAACTGCGCGCGCACGCCGCCCATGCTCTTGCCCGTGGATCCCTTGCCCTGCGCGGTCTCGCGCTCGAGCACGAGAACGTTCCTGCAACCGGCGGCGACAAGATGGTAGGCGATGCTGGAGCCGACAATCCCTCCGCCGATGAGAACGACGTCCGCGGTGTGCATGGTGCGGAGCAATTGTAAATGGACTGCGCGTGGTGGGTGGGAGGGCTACAGCGTCGCCATCTCCGGCGTCGCCGCCAGCAGCTTGCGCGTGTAATCGTGCTGCGGTTGGGCAGTGATCTGCTCCGTGCTTCCGATCTCGACAATCTTGCCCTGATACATCACCGCGATGCGGGTCGAGAGGTAGCGAACGACGGGCATGGAGTGCGAGATGAACAAATAGGTCAGGCCGAAATCGCGCTGAAGTTGCTGCAGAAGATTCACGATCTGCGCGCCCACGCTGGCGTCGAGAGCGGAAACCGGTTCATCGGCCACGATGAACTTCGGCTGCAGGGCAAGCGCGCGGGCGATGCCGATGCGCTGCCGCTGGCCACCGGAGAATTCGTGCGGATAACGCGGCATGGCCGATTCATCCATTCCCACGGCACGCAAAAGTTCCCGCACGCGCTGGCGGCGGGCATCGCGGCTAAGGCCTTCGTGCCGGGTATTCTGCTCAACAATTTTCTGATGAAGCGTCTTCTGATGCAGAATCAGCGGCTCGGCGATCACGTCCTCAACGCGGTAGCGCGGGTCGAGCGAACCGAACGGGTCCTGGAAGATGATCTGCATGTCGCGGCGAATACGGCGCAGTTCGGAGCCGTTCGCTTGCAGCAGATCGATGCCCTCGAAAAGTATGGCTGCCCGAAGTCGGCTCGATCAGGCGGAGAATAAGGCGTCCAAGCGTGCTCTTGCCCGAACCGGATTCGCCAACCAAGCCAAGCGTTTCGCCTTCGTGGATTTCAAGGGACACGTCATTCGCGGCGCGGACTTGGCCCGCGCTGCGGCCGCCGAACGGGGATTCGGCGAGATCGAAAATCTTCGTGACATTGCGAACTTCAACCAGAGCCACAGATCACCTGCTCCCCATGATCCGTTACAGAGCGTACAGCATCAAACACTATTCCATATTCTGGAGTGTGGAACATACTCTCTCACTTTCAGCCCGCAATCATCGGAACCGCCGCCAGCGCCGCAACCATGCCGATGGTCCGGGCGCGGCTGAAGTGCTCGTGCAGAAAGATGCGAGCCAGCAAAACGGTAACCGCGGGGTAGAGCGAACTGAGCACGACCGCGTCGTCCAGGCGTCCAATTTGACTAGCCCGGATGAAGACGGCGGTGCCGGAGATGTCAAGGATTCCGGCAACCAAGGCAATACCCAGCACCGGTGCGGCCACCGCGCGCAGGTGTCTTCCGAAAAGAACGATGGAACCCGTGACCAGCAGGGCGCCGAAGCGCGAGCAGGTCGCGATCCACAATGCGGAGCCGTTTCCCGCCCGGTGGATACAGAGGTAAAAACCCGCGAAACCAATTCCCGCCAGCACCGCCATGCCTAAGCCTTCCGGACGGCCACCGCTAGATTCAGTACGAGAGATGAGCCAGACGCCGACTCCGGCAAGAATGAAACCGAACAGGTGCCGATAGCCCGGAAAGCCCTCGGCGAAGGCAGTCACGATGGTGGGAATCGCGGCGCCCAGAACGGCAGCCACGGGCGCGACCAGTCCCATATTTCCGCTGGCTAATGAACGATAGAACAAAGCCAGAGCGATGCCCCCGACCGCCCCGGCGATCAGCGACCAGACCAAGCTGGCGTTTCCAGGAAACGGTGCTCGGGTCGTCAGCGCGAGAGAGCCGACCAGGACCAGGCCGCTGACGTGCACAATGGCCGTGAACAGAAACGCGTTCGCGCGCCGTGCGCCTACTCCGCCCAGAAAATCACTCGCGCCCCAGACCCCAACCGCGGTCAAACTAAGAGCCGCAGGGATGAATTGGGGTGCGACGGGCATCGGAACTTGAGATTAGCACGCGGAAGTGGATTTCTCGCGAAGGTGAAGCTTGGGGAATGATGCCGTCTTACGCGTCAATCCCCGGCTCAGATGGTCAGGCGCTGTCTAGTGAGGCTAAGCAAAATCACGCCGCAGCGGGTAGTCAACGATGATAGCTCGGCCGTCAGTGAGGGCTTTGACCGAGTGACGAACATTGCTCGGCACGATCGCCACGATGCCTGGTTTGGCGGTCTGGGTAACGCCGTCGATAGTGACTTCGAGTTCGCCCTCTACCACCTCATAAACTTCTTCCTGAGGATGGCAGTGCTCATGAATGAATGCGCCCCGCACAAATTCGTAGTGTGCGAACGTCATGTTCTGCGAGTGGAAATAGCGCCCATGCCAGCTCGGCAAGCGCTCAACGACATCGAGATTACGTGTGTCGACAAAGGGCATCGGCTCTCCCCTCCGGGATCTTAGCAGTCCGCTGGAATCCACTAAAGCTGATCCAGAGAGCGCCAGCGCTTCAGAATCTCATCAAACTGTCACCGCCTCGGGCTGCGTTTTCCCCGCCAGCAACTGCCGCAGCACGTACTGGAGGATGCCGCCATTGGCGTAATAGAGGGCCTCCTGCGGTGTATCGATGCGCACGATGGCCTGGAATTCGGCGGTCTTCCCACCTTTCACGCGGACCGTAACTTTCTTCCCGGAAGAAAACTTCTCAACTACCTCGCGAATCCCCGCGATCTCGAAGACTTCTTCGCCGTTCAACTGCAGCGTCCCGGCATTTTCTCCCGGCAGAAACTGCAGCGGCAGAATGCCCATACCGACCAGGTTGGAGCGGTGAATGCGTTCGTAGCTTTCCGCAATCACGGCGCGCACCCCGAGCAGCCGTGGCCCCTTGGCCGCCCAGTCGCGTGAAGATCCGGAACCGTACTCTTTGCCCGCGAGAATCACAAGCGGCACTTTTTCAGCATGGTACTTTTCGGACGCGTCGAAGATGGACATTTCGGCGCCATCGGGCAGGTGGCGGGTGAATCCGCCTTCGGTGTTCACCATCTTATTGCGCAGGCGGACGTTGGCGAAGGTGCCGCGCACCATGACTTCGTGATTGCCGCGACGCGATCCATAAGAATTGAAATCCGCCGGCTGTACGCCATGAGCGATCAGGTACTTGCCGGAAGGCCCGTCTTTCTTGATGGAACCTGCGGGCGAGATGTGGTCGGTGGTGACGCTGTCGCCGAGCACGGCCAGCACACGCGCCCCCTTGATGTCCGCGACGGCGGACGGTTTGAGTGTCATATCATCGAAGTACGGCGCCTGCCGGATGTAGGTCGAATCTTTTCCCCACGCGTACGTCTCACCCTTCGGAACCGGCAGCCCGCGCCAGCGCTCGTCCCCCGCATACACCTCGCCATAGCTCTTGCGGAACATTTCCGACGTAATCGCGCTCGCCATCGACTGCTCGACTTCCCGCTGCGAAGGCCAAATATCGGCCAGGTAAACGGGTTTGCCGTCTTTGCCTTTACCCACGGGATCTTTGCGCAGGTCGACATCGATGCGTCCGGCCAGCGCAAACGCCACCACCAGCGGCGGCGACATCAGGTAGTTGGCACGGACTTCAGAACTGATCCGGCCTTCAAAGTTGCGGTTGCCCGAGAGCACCGAAGCGACGACGAGATTCTTCTCTTCAATTTCCTTCGACACTTCCGCGGGCAGCGGGCCAGAGTTTCCAATGCACGTGGTACAGCCGTAGCCGACGATGTGGAACTTCAGTTTTTCCAAATACGGCATCAGGCCGGCCTTCTGGAGATAGTCGAGGACTACCTTCGATCCGGGAGCCAGCGAAGTCTTCACCCATCCCGGCACTTCCAGGCCTCGTTCGACAGCCTTTTTCGCCAGCAGGCCAGCGGCGATCAGCACCGACGGGTTCGAAGTGTTCGTGCAACTGGTAATCGCCGCGATCACCACGCTGCCGTGATGCAGGTGTCCGTTGGCCGGAGCCTTCGGCTCGCCCGTCGTTGTCTTTGCCTTCATCAATCCCGGCAAAGCCTTCTCAAACGATTCGCCCGCTTTCGATAACACTACGCGATCCTGCGGCCGCTTCGGTCCGGCGAGGCTTGATTCGACCGTAGCCAGATCAAGACTCAGCAGCTCGGAGTATTCGGCCTCGGGCGTCTTGGCATCGTGAAAAAGTCCCTGCTCGCGCGCGTAGGCTTCTACGAGCGCGATCTGCTCGTCACTGCGTCCGGTGAGTCTCAGGTAACGCAGGCTTTCTTTGTCGATCGGGAAAATGCCGCAAGTGGCGCCGTATTCGGGAGCCATGTTCGCAATCGTCGCCCGATCGGCGAGCGGCAGATCCTGCAAGCCGGGGCCGAAGTACTCGACAAACTTGCCGACCACGCCGTGCTTGCGCAGCATTTCAACAATAGTCAGAACCAGATCGGTTGCCGTGGCGCCCTCGTGCAGTCGTCCAGTAAGCTTCACGCCGACAACGAGCGGGATCAGCATGGAGACAGGCTGCCCGAGCATGGCGGCCTCGGCTTCAATGCCACCCACGCCCCAGCCGAGCACGCCGAGTCCGTTGATCATGGTGGTGTGCGAGTCGGTGCCGACGAGCGTGTCGGGATAGGCGGTGCGCTTGCCGCCTTCTTCGTGCACAAACACCACGCGCGCCAGGTATTCGAGGTTCACCTGATGCACAATTCCGGTGTCGGGCGGCACGATGGCGAGATTGCGGAAGCCGGTCTGCCCCCAGCGCAAGAATGCGTAGCGTTCTTTGTTTCGCTGAAATTCAAGCAGCGCATTCACGTCGAACGCACCAGGCGTCCCGAACTCGTCGACCTGCACCGAGTGGTCGATCACCAGTTCGGCCGGCTGCAGCGGATTGATGAGCTTGGCGTCTCCGCCGAGGCGCTTCATGGCGTCGCGCATGGCGGCAAGGTCGACCACCGCCGGGACGCCGGTGAAATCCTGCAGCAGCACGCGGCTGGGCGTAAAGGCGATTTCCTTTTCCGGCTTCGAATTCTTGTTCCAGGCCGCCAGCGCGCGAATTTCCTGCTTCGTCACGCTTCGCCCATCTTCGGTGCGGAGCAGGTTCTCCAGCAGAATGCGTAGCGAGAACGGCAAGTGCCGGGTGGAGATGCCCTGCTTGTCGAGAGCGTCGAGGCGGTAAAGCTCGTATTCTTTCTTGCCGACTTTAAAGGTTGCGCGGGCGCCAAAACTATTCGATGACATAATGACCTTCCTTCACAAACTCCGGCACAGGGCCGGGAAATAATGCAGACTCGGACCTAATAGTGTAATCGGTTTTGAAGGCTCGTGGAGGGACTACTCGCGTGGGGACGGGCTTTGCCCCATCCAAGGTTGCGTAGGGACAGCCGCCCCCGGCTGTCCAAACCGAGCACAGCTCGCCCGGAGCAAGCCGGAAGCCGATCATAAAAGGTTGCCGCGAAGCGTCTATTTCGCCTTGAGGAGCAGCACCGGTACGTCGATACTATGCCGGACTCGTGTGGCCGTGGCGCCGAGAAACACATCGGCGAGAAAACGGTGTCCGTGCGTGCTCATGGCCACCAGATCGCATCGCTTCTTCTCGACCCATTTGATAATCTGCTCCGCCGGTTCGCCGTACGCCAGTTCGGCCTGCGCAGGAATACCAATCGATTCGAACTCAGCCCGCACTTTCTCCAAGTAGGCAGTGTCTTCGGTGATTTCCGGACTGACCGCGTCCGGGCCATACGTCCGGGCCGCCCATCCGTCGGCCACATGCAGCAGCACCAGCCGGCTCTTCGCCAGCTTCGCGAGTTGCTTGACGTGCTCGATAATCGCCCGGTCGCTCGGCGTGCCGTCTAACGTCACCAGGATGGTTTCGTACATGATTCTTCCGTTCCTGCCGTTTTCGTCAGGGCATTATCCGCCGGCGATCACCTGCCACGCTGCTTTGAGCGAGTCCGGTATGCCGTAGATATCCATCGCGGTGATCAGAATAGCACTGCCCCAACCCGCGATCAGCAGGAACCAGCCGTTCTTCCAAGTCCCCATGCGCTTGCCGGAACTGGTGAACTGCAGCAGCGGAAACATGGCGAACGGAAGCTGCAACGCCAGCACCACCTGGCTAAGGGTCAGCAGGTCCGTAACGCTGCTGTCGCCCCGGAGTCCGATAATGAAAACCGCCGGCAGAATGGCGAGCGTGCGGGTGATGAGCCGCCGCAGCCACGGTTTGATTCGCCAATGCATGAAGCCTTCCATCACGACTTGCCCGGCGAGCGTCCCCGTGATGGTGCTGCTCTGGCCGCTGGCCAGCAATGCCACGGCAAACAGCGTGCTCGCGGCCGCCGTCCCTAGCAACGGCGCCAGCGTCAAATAGGCGACCCGGATCCAATCGCTGTTGGCGCTGAACTCGATCACATGCCCGCCCGAGGCGATCACGCTTTTCTTCCCGAAGAACACCATCGCCGCCAGCACCAGAATCGCCGCGTTGACGAAGAAGGCAATGGTCAGAGCCACGATGGAGTCGACCGTGTTGAAGCGGATGGCGCTCCGGATGGACGGTTCGTCCTTCTGCAGCCTGCGGCTCTGTACCAGCGCCGAGTGCAGATACAGGTTGTGCGGCATCACGGTCGCGCCGATCATGCCGATGGCAAGGTACAAGATCCCCGGCTTGCCGAAGGTGCGGCGAAACCAGCGCCCGCCCCATTTCCAGAAAACTGGGCTGGGTCTGCGGCAGAACGAAAATCTCGATGAAGTAGCACACGGCGATGGTCGCGATCAGCAGCAGGACCACCGCCTCGATGGTGCGCATCCCAAAGCGCTGCAACGCCAGGAGCAGCAGCACGTCCAGGCCGGTGATGATGACCGCCCACAGCAGCGGGATATGGAACATCAAGTTGAGGGCGACCGCGCTGCCGAGCACTTCCGCCAGATCACAGGCGCCGATGGCCACCTCGCTCATCAGCCAGTTGGGCCACCGCGTCCATTTCGGATACCAGTCGCGGCAGCATTGGGCGAGGTCCTTGCCGGTCACCACGCCCAAGCGAGCGGAAATTACCTGCATGAAGATCGCCATCAGGCTGGCGAGTCCGACCACCCACAAGAGCCCGTACTTGTATTGCGCGCCGCCTTGCAGGTCCGTTCCCCAGTTGCCGGGGTCCATGTAGCCGACGCTGACCAGAATCGCCGGGCCGACGAAAGCCCGCCACTGCTCCCAGAAGCCGGCCTGATGATGCGGCACATCGATAGAACTGTGCACGCCTTCCAACGACACGTGTCCGCTGCGCTGAGCGCCCGACGATGGCGAGGAGGACGGCGAGCCGGAGCCGGCCGGTAGATTCGCGTCCGTTGATCCTTCTGCCTTTCTCATCTTCTACTTCTGCGTTTCCGGGGGGCCCACGAGTCAACTGGAGTATACGCTATGACGTTAATCATAGTTAATATTATAATTATGAGGGGCGAGATGACAAGGGCGTGACCCACACTCTGTCTGCGGCCGGCCGGCCTAGAACCACGGTGCGCACGGTGTTCCGGATGGAAAGTGTCTTGTCGTAGTTGCGCTCGATCAAGCTGAGCTTGGCCCGGGGCCGAATGCCGCGGGCTTCCAGAAACTCCAGCAGGTGTCGATCGCGCTCGTAGATCCCGCTGACGATGTAGTTCTTCCCCACTTCAGCTTCCGAGAGCAGCAGCAGGCCGCGCCGCCGCCGGCTCGCGGGACTCTCGACTTCGGTCAGGTTGCCATGCGGACAGGCGACTCCGCGCCCAAGTTTGGCGAGCAGCCTGGCTTCGAAATCGGGCGAGACGGCGTGTTCCAAGCGTTCCGCCTCGTCGTGCACCTTGTACCATTCCATGCCGAAAATTTCGGCCAGCATGCGCTCGATCAGGTGATGGCGCAGCGACAGCTTGCGGGCAATCTTCCGGCCGGCAGTGGTCAGGCGAACGCGTCCGCCGGCATGCACCCGCACCAGGCCGTCTTTCTTCAGACGCCGCACCGCCATGGTGACCGCCGGAGGCGAGACTTTGAGCCAGTGCGCGAGCGTGGCCGAAATGACGGTCTCCCCTTCGCTCTCGGCTTCGAGAATCGCTTTGAGGTAGTCTTCTTTGGAGACGGTGATCACGTGAACCGATTATACGGCGGGATTAAGCATGGTTAACCGAAATTGAAGCAAGGTCAGAGGTCAGAGGTCAGATTGCAGAGGTTCACCCCCCCCGCCGTTTCAGGTTTCACCTCTGCAATCTGACCTCTGACCTTGCTTCACCTCTGACCTCCGTTTGACATCGTTCTCCTCCGCCCCTACCCTTGAATGTCTCGACTATGAAGATCCTCGTCATCGGCAGCGGCGGACGCGAGCATGCCCTGGTGTGGAAGCTCCGGCAGTCGCCGCGAGTCACAAAAATCTACTGCGCGCCGGGCAATGGCGGCATCGCGGACGAGGCGGAGTGCGTCGCGGCAGACGTCAAGAGTCTCGACTCCATGATCGCGCTCGGAAACCAGATCCAGCCCGACCTCACCATCGTGGGCCCGGAACTGCCGCTGATGCTCGGCGTGGTGGACGAGTTCACGCGGCGAGGCTGGCGCACGTTCGGGCCAACGCAAGCCGCCGCACAGCTGGAAAGCAGCAAAAGCTTTGCCAAGGAATTCCTGCAACGCCACCACATCCCCACGGCGCATTATGCGATTTGCGATACTTCGCAACAGGTGCGCGACGCGCTGCCGCACTTCCATAATCCCATCGTGGTAAAGGCCGACGGACTCGCAGCGGGCAAGGGCGTGGTCATCGCCAAAAGCAAAGAAGAGGCCTCAACCGTCGCTCACGAAATGCTGAGCGGCAAGATGCTGGGCGAGGCGGGATCGCGGGTGGTGCTGGAAGAATTTCTCCAAGGCGACGAACTCTCATTTCTGGTCGTGAGCGACGGAGAGCGAGTGGCGCCCCTGGTCGCTGCGCAAGATCACAAACGCGTGGGCGACGGCGACACCGGCCCAAACACTGGTGGCATGGGCGCCTACACGACCCCGGCCATCGTGGATGACAAGATGCGCGACTGGCTCCTCGCTCATATCGTGCGCCCCGTCGTCGCGGGCATGAAGGACGAAGGAGCCGAGTACAAAGGCGTTCTCTATTGTGGCCTGATGATGACCGCGCGCGGCCCCATGGTGCTCGAATTCAACTGCCGCTTCGGCGATCCGGAGACGCAGCCGATTCTGATGCGCCTCGAGAGCGACCTGGTCGAAGCGATGGAGGCGTCGATCGACGGCCGCACCAGCGACGGCGATTTCAAATGGTCGAACGACGCGGCAGTATGCGTGGTGATGGCTTCGGGAGGCTATCCGGGAGCCTACGAGTCGGGCAAGAGAATCACTGGCCTGGACGACGCGGCGAAAGTGGAGGGCGTAAAAGTCTTCCATGCCGGCACGTCGAAACGTGACGGGGCTTTTTATACTGCTGGCGGACGCGTGCTCGGGGTGACGGCGCGGGCCGCGGAACTGGAAACAGCCGTCCAGCGCGCCTATGGGGCTTGCGCGAAGATCGGCTTCGAAGGCGCACACTATCGCAAGGACATTGCGGCACGGGCGCTGAAAAAGAAGTAGCACCGAGCGAAGTCAAAAGTCAGAAGTCAAATTGAAGAAGTGACGACCGCTCACTTTTGCCTTTACTTCTTCAATTTGACTTTTTACTTTTGACTTCTATGAGCAAGCCACTGGTGTCCATCGTGATGGGCAGTGACTCCGACCTGGAGATCATGCGCGAAGCCGGGAAGGCTCTCGATGAATTCGGGATTCCCTATGAGATGGATGTAACCTCCGCGCATCGTTCACCCGATCGCACCGCCGACTACGCGAGAAAGGCTGCGGGACGCGGCATTCGCGTGATCATCGCCGGCGCGGGCGGAGCGGCGCATCTGGCGGGCGTAATCGCGGCCCACACCACCCTGCCGGTCATCGGCGTCCCCATCCCCTCAACTTCGCTGCAGGGTATGGATTCGCTGCTGGCGACCGTGCAGATGCCCGCCGGCATTCCGGTAGCAACCGTTGCCATCGGCAAGCCCGGCGCGACCAATGCTGGAATCCTGGCAGCACAGATTCTAGGGCTTGCGGATGCCGCGATCGCGAAGAAGCTAGCGAGTCACAAAGAGAAACTGGCGCGCAGCGTGGAAGAGAAAGCAAAGAAGATTAACGCCGTGATGGAAGAGTGAGCGGAGCAATAGACGCACGTGTGTGGATGCGAACTTCGCTTACAACTTCAAACTCTTCAGATACTCCCGGAATTCCCCGCCCAGATCCTCGCGCTTCAGCGCAAACTCGACCGTCGCTTTGAGGAAGCCGAGTTTGTCTCCCGTGTCGTGGCGGCGGCCTTCGTAGACGTAGGCGTACACCTTTTCGCGCTGCAGCAGCCCGCGCAGCCCATCCGTAAGCTGCAACTCGCCGCCCGCCCCCGGCTTGATGTCGGAAAGCGTCTCGAACACCGTCGGCGTCAGAATGTAGCGCCCAATCACGGCCAGATTCGAAGGCGCGTCCTCCGGCTTCGGCTTCTCCACCAGATCGAGTACCTCGAAGAGTCTGCCGCCGGAGCCCGCAACCGGTTTCCCTTTGATTACGCCGTAAGAAGAAATCGCTGGCCCCTCAACTACCTGGGCCGCGATCACGGAACACTGCTTCTCGTCGAACACGTTCATTAACTGCTTCAAGACAGGCACTTCCGCATCGATGACGTCGTCGGCAAGCAGGGTGGCGAACGGTTCGTCGCCAACCAGTTCGCGCGCCGTGAGCACCGCGTGTCCCAGGCCCAGCGCCTCCTTCTGACGCACGTAGGCCACGTGGATCATGTCCGAAATCTGGCGCACGATCTTAAGCAAGTCGAGCTTGCCTTTCTCTTCGAGCATCTTCTCCAGCGAATAACTGACGTCGAAGTGATCTTCGATCGCGCTCTTGCCGCGTCCGGTAATGATGATGATCTGGTCGCATCCGGCCGCCAGCGCCTCTTCCACGCCATACTGAATGATGGGCTTGTCGACCAGCGGCAACATTTCCTTCGGTTGCGCTTTGGTGACTGGGAGGAAGCGGGTCCCCAATCCGGCAGCGGGGAAAATGGCTTTGCGGACGATCCGCTGTTTGCGGCGGTCGCCATCCGTTCGTCGCTCGTGCGTAGGCTTCATTGCGGAACAATTGTAACTGCTGGGCTTCAGGTTTGGCTCACTGCTTCTTCGCGCGCTTCGAGTTCTTCCAGCAAATCGCGCAGCGTCTGCAAGATTCCCTCGGCGCTGTCGATCTTGATGGAGAACTTCAGCGTCCCGTCCGGAGTAAACTGCGTGCCCCGCTGCGAAGCCACAAACCGCGCCAGCTTCCCCGGATCGATCGAGGCCTTCGGGCTGAACTTGATGCTCATGAATTCGCGCTTGCGCTCAATGGCGTTCGCGCCGACCCGCATGGCCTGCAGCTTCAGCGCCGCGTACGCAAGCAGGTTGCGAACCGCCCGAGGCGTCTCGCCGTAGCGGTCGATCAACTCCGAGCGCACGTCGTGTAACTGCGACTCGGTTTCTACTCCCGCAACGCGTTTATACATCCGCAGCCGCTGATTCTCCTCTTTTATGTAGTCGGACGGAATGCGGATGTTGAGGCCAAGATTGAGCTGTATCTCCGTGACTTCAGCGCCCGCCTCGCCCTTCATCTCGCGCACGGCGCGCTCCAGCATCTGCGTATAAAGTTCGAATCCCACCGCTTCGATGTGGCCGCTCTGTTCTCCGCCAAGAAGATTTCCCGCACCCCGCAGTTCGAGATCGAGCGCCGCAATTTTGAAGCCCGCGCCCAAATCGGAGAATTCCTTGAGCGCGGCCAGTCGCCGGCGGGCGATGGGTGTCAGCTCGATTTCGGAGGGCAGCAGCAGGTAGGCGTAGGCGCGCCGGTTCGAGCGGCCCACGCGTCCGCGAAGCTGATAAAGCTCCGACAAGCCCAGCCGGTCGGCCCGATTGATCAGGATTGTGTTGCAGAGCGGAATATCGAGCCCATTCTCGATAATCGTGGTCGAGACCAGGATGTCGGCTTCATGATGCATAAATTTCAGCATCACTTTTTCGAGTTCCCCTTCGCCCATCTGCCCGTGGCCCACGGCAATGCGGGCATTCGGAGCCATGGCTTGAATCTTGGCGGCAATCTCCCAGATCGTTTCGATGCGATTGTGCACGAAATAAACCTGGCCGCCCCGGTCGAGTTCCTGTTCGATCGCCGACTGGATGAGCTTCTCGTCCCAGTTCGCCACCACCGTCTGAATGGCCATGCGGTCTTTCGGCGGAGTTTCGATCACGCTCATATCGCGCAGGCCCACCAGCGACATATGGAGCGTGCGCGGAATCGGCGTCGCCGACATGGTGAGCACGTCGACTTCGGTGCGCATCTGCTTGATGCGCTCTTTGTGGCGGACGCCAAAACGCTGTTCCTCGTCCACCACCAGCAGGCCGAGGTCGGCGAACTTCACATCTTTCGACAGCAGCCGGTGCGTGCCGATCAGGATGTCTACTTTGCCCGCTTCCACTCTCTGCAAAATTTCCTTGACCTGCTTCGGCGTCCGGAAGCGGCTGATCATTTCGACGGTGAGCGGAAACGGCGCGAATCGTTGCTTGAAAGTTTCATAGTGCTGGAACGCGAGAACGGTGGTGGGCGCGAGCACGGCGACTTGCTTGTTGTCGCCGAGGGCCTTGAAAGCAGCCCGCATCGCCACTTCGGTTTTGCCGTAACCAACATCGCCGCACAGCAACCGATCCATGGGGAGTTGCGACTCCATATCGCGTTTCACGTCGGCGATGGCTTGAGCCTGGTCTTCCGTCTCGTTGTATTCGAACGCGTCTTCGAACTCCTTCATCCATTCCGTGTCCGCCGGAAAGATGTGCCCCTGCGCAGACTGCCGCTGCGCATAGAGCTTGAGCAGTTCGTCGGTCATGTCCTTCATCGCCTTGCGCACGCGCGCCTTGGTCTTGCCCCATGCCTGCGTGCCAAGGTGATTCAGGACAGGCTTCGCGCCCTCCGCCGAACGATATTTCTGCACCAGATCGAGGCGAGTCAGCGGAACATAGAGCCGTGCAGCTTCGGCGTACTCGAGCAGCATGAATTCCGAGGCGCCGTCGCCCTGATTGATTTCCTTTAATCCCTGATACTGCCCGATGCCGTGCTCCACGTGGACCACGTAATCCCCGACCTGCAAATCGCGGAAGTCGGAAAGAAACGCCGAGACTTTCGATTTCTGCCGTTGCGGCCGTGCCGCGACCAGGTCCGATTCGTCGAACAGATCGCGCGCCCCAAAAATCGCGAGATGCGCTTCCGGCAAAACGAAGCCGTCTGGCAAATAAGCCTTCAGCAGCGTCGTGGTGAGAACGTCGCCGGCAAAATACGAAGTTTCGTCGGCATAGCTTTCTCCGCTGCGGGTGCGGCTTCCCAGACGATACGAAGCGTTGTATTCGGTGAATAAGTCGGCCAGCCGCTCGACTTCTCCGGTGTTGGGAACGGCAAGAATCACCTGCGTGCCGCCGCCCACCAGTTTCTGCACCTGCTCGATCATCGCCGGAACAGCGCCGTGGAAGCGCGTGGACGGCTGCGAAAGAAAAGCGGCTTCCGTCTCTCCTCTCGTGGGCCTCAGCGGCTTCGCGCGCCACGGCCAGATATTCGAAGTCGGCTCCGGGGAGCGCCGCGGTTTTTTCCCGCCAGCTTTCCGGCGTCAGATACAGATCGGCCGGACGAACCAGGTTCCCCACCCCGCTGCGCTCGTGCGCTTCTTCAATGCGAGCCCAGACTTTGTCGAGTTCGAGAGCCAGCGCTTCGGGTTCGTCGAGAATTACCCGCGCGTCCGGAAGCAGTCCGAAAATGCTCCGGTCCGCGCCCGCCACCGGAGCATAGAACTCCCAGCCCGGAAAAACGCCAGCGCCCGAGTCGCGCATCGCTTGCTCCACAACCTCCGGCGATCCCGTAATGCGTTTTCCCGAGAGCCGCGCGTTGATGGAGCCGAGCAGTTCCTCCGTGACCGGCGTTTCCGTCAGCGGCAGAAGCAGCGCTTCATCGACGGGGTTCGAAGACCGCTGACTGGCCGGGTCGAACTTGCGTATGGACTCGACTTCATCCCCGAAAAACTCGACCCGAACCGGCCGATCCGCTTCCGGCGAGTACACATCCAGAATGCCGCCGCGAGCCGCATACTGCCCCGGCATTTCCACCACATCGGTGGCGCTGTAGCCGACCGTGTTCAGGTGTTCGAGCAGCTTTTCCAGGTCGAACGTTTCGCCGCGACGCAGAACCCGCGCCAGGTCGGCATAGTACTCGGGAGAGCGCAGAAGAATGGTGGTAGCGGTCACCGGTGAAACCACGATCGCAGCGCGCCCCGTGGCAATCTTCCACAACGCGGTCGCGCGTTCTTCCTGAATCTCCGGATGCGGCGACAAATTCTGAAAGGGAAGCACATCGCGCGCCGGCAAACTGACAACCGAGTCCGGATCGGCCGCCCCGGTCAGTTCGCAGAACGTGCGTAGCACCGGCAGCAACTCTTCGGCGGCGCGGTTATCGGCCACCACCAGCACGAACGGCCGCTCGACCGTGCGCCGCAACAAAACCACGATCAGCGCCTTCGCCGCCGGGGACAGTCCAGTGACACTCATCCGCCCCGCGCCCTCCCGCAGATGGGAGGCGGCACGCGTGAAGGCAGCTAAGAGTTCCACCTCCGCGAAAAGTTCGCGGACAAACGGCAAAAGCATTCCTTTGATTCTACCTGCGGAATGGGAGTGGAGGGGAGCAATATGAAAAACGTAGGGACAGCCGCCCCCGGCTGTCCGTCGGGGCAAAGCCCCGCCACGCTTTCGATTCGCATGACAAAACTGGATACGCGGAAACCGAGGCGAGCTTCGCTCGCCTGGACAGCCGAGGGCGGCTGTCCCTACGTCACGTCCGCAGCAACGGCCGCGTCAGGCACGTCGGCCCTCCCGAGCCGTTAATACAGATCTCCGACCCGGGAAACGTGCGCACGTCAAAGCCGGCGTCCCGCATGCGCCGATTTGTCTTGGCGTTCTCTTCAATCGCGATCAGCCGCTTCCGGCCAAGCGAAAGCACGTTGCAGGCAAGCGTCGCGCGCTCGCCGTACTCGATCTCAATCAAGCGGAACCCGCGCCCCTTCAGCAATTCGACCGTCTCAACCGCCAGCCAGGGCAGATCGACCAGGATGGTCTGCTCATCGAGCATGCTCATCAGCGACATAAGATGCAGACAGGCAGAAGGCCCCGGTCCATAAGGCAACGGCGCGGACAGCACCTCAACATTTTTCTGAGAATCTTCCGCCGCGAGCAGCGCCCGCATCTGCTCGATCCCCGCCCGGTTCGTCCGATAGCCGTGACCGATGAGCAGCGTCCGCGAATCAATCCACACGATGTCGCCGGATTCGGAAGTTCCGGGCAGTCCGATCTCGCCAAACACCGGAATGCCGAGTTGCCCGCAAAAGGTAGCGTGCGCCTGCGCCTCCGCCACACGATTCTTCTTTCCCGGCCTCATCAGGACGAGACCTCGGTCGGTGGCAAGCGACGCATCGTGCGCGTAGACGGCATCGAGCGTGAGAGATTCTGCCGGAGGCAGACACACGACTTCCGCTCCGCTCTCGCTGAGGAGCGCACACAGAATCTCGTGCTGATTCTGTGCCGCCGCAAAGTCGGGAGGATGATGAAATCCAAGGTCCCGCCATGCCGCGACTTTCCCGGCAACATCCCATCCCGCGTTGCCCGGCGGACACACCATCACCCGCCGCAGTTCTCCCGTCATGGAGTGTCCGTTGAAATTCTCGGAATGCATAAGCGCAGGCGCAAGAAACATTTCTGGCACGCCGGTAATCTCGCGCCAAGAAATTTCAGACTAAAGAAAGCCCGTGGCAAACGCAATGCGGAGACTATGACGAAGACTGCGGCGAAGACTGCGACAAGGACAACCGCAAGATCAAGGTGACAACAAAAACAGTTTCCGCCTGTCCGTCTCCCCTCGCCAATCCGCTGGGAATCCACCTTATTGCTTGCCTAAACACCCTCTTCTGATGTACATATCAGCGGTATCTTTCCTACCAACGTGTTCGAAGATCAAGTGGCTAGCGACAAACCGCGCACTCTGATCCTACCTTCCGCCACGATGCGGAAGATCCCAGGAGCCCTATGAAAGCGTCATTTCGTCTGCTCTTTTTAGTGGTCATCTTCTTGCTCGCCCGTCAATCGGCATTTGCCCAAGCCGCTGCCACCGGTGACCTCCACGTCAGCGTGAAAGATCCAAAAGGCAACGCCATAGCCAACGCCACGGTCACGGCGCGCAACGCCGCCAAGGGCCTGGAGCGCGCCGGCAGCAGCGACGGCCAGGGCGGCTACAGTGTGCGTCAACTGGCTCCCGGCACGTATACCGTTACCGTGGAAGCATCGGGTTTCGCCAGGACCGAAGCCACCGGCGTCGCCATCACCGTCGGCGGGATGGCCGAGTTGCCCGTCGCGCTCACCGTAGCCGGCGGCAAGGAAATCATCGAAGTCAGCTCCGAAGCCGAGAACGTTGAAACCTCGCGCAGTTCCACCACCGACACCGTCGGCGAGCGCCGCATCGACAATCTGCCGATCAATGGCCGCAACTACATCCAGTTCACGCTGACCGATTCGCAGGTGCAGCGCGACAGCGCCCCCAGCCTCGGCGCGGCGCCGACTTCCGGCCTCAACATGAGCGGCCAGCGCGCGCGTTCCAACCTCGTCAATGTCGACGGTGCTGATGCCACCGACAATTCCACCAACGGCGTGCGCTCCACCGTCTCGCAGGAAGCGGTGCAGGAGTTCCAGATCATCACCAATAACTACGCCGCCGAATATGGCCGCGCCTCGGGCGGCGTGGTCAACATCATCACCCGCTCCGGATCGAACGATTTCCACGGCGACGTCTACGGATACCTGCGCAATCGCAATTTCCAGGCGGTCAACCCCTTCAGCACCACGCCCAATCCCGCCTACACCCGCGTGCAGGGCGGCGTAGCTTTCGGGGGACCGATTAAGAAGGACAAAACTTACTACTACTTTTCCTATGAAGTCACGCGACGCCATGAAACCGGATTCTCGGCCATTGCTCCGGCATCAAATCCGTCGTACTACGGACTGACCGGCGTCGACGTCTCGCCAATCTTTGGAGCGCCGGCGGGAACCTTCCCTGACATCTTGGCCACCAGCGGCCCAACCGGTCAGGCGGCCTTCCTGGCCGCTAACCCGTATCCGGTCCAAGCGCTGCAGCTTTACGCCTTCATGGTTGGTGCGTCTTCGGGCATCGCTTTGAACGGGAGCTATCCGAGTTGGTTCGCGGCGCTTCCTCCGTCCCTGGTTCCCGTCCCCGCCACCGCCGGGGGCCTGCAGCAGTTTCCTTCTTCTTGCAATCCCTCATTTGGCGTGGCGGCCGGGTTCAATTTCTATTGCACCGGACTACCCGCGTCGTTCCAGACCTTGCAACAGCAATCCGGTAACTTCCCAATCTTCGAAGGCACCAGCCTCTACTCGTTACGTATCGACCACAACGTCACCAATAACAACCGGCTCACGCTGCGCGTCAATGCCAGCCCGAGCACGGTTACCGGAATCGAAGTCAGCGGACAAGACCAGGCCTTCGGCCAAAACGCCTACTCGCGCACTTCTCAACAAACCTACCGTGACGTGGCGGGAGTGGTGCAGGATACTTGGACTCTCGGCACCAGCAAGGTGAATGAATTCCGCTTCCAGTACGCTCGCCGGGGCTTGAATTATTTCTACAACACCCAGATTCCGAGCGGATCCGACCCAGCTGTCAACATTGCCGGTTACGCCTATTTTGGACGCGAGCCCTATTCCTCGATCCAGCGCGTTGAGCCACGCTATCAGTTCACCGACAATTTTTCCTGGAGCATCGGGACGGCATAACACTAAGTTCGGAGCGGACTTCAACTATCTTCCGCTCACGGCCACCTTCACTGTGAATTACGGCGGCGTCTATAACTTCGGCAGCCAGAGCCTGTTTCCGACTGGTTTCCCCCAGTTTAACCCGGTGCAGTCCTACGGCCTTGGCATGCCGTCGGTCTTTATCCAGGGTCTCGGTAATCCCACCGACTCGTTCTCCAACAAACCCTTGGGATTGTTCTGGCAGGATTCCTGGCGCGTAAGCCACCATCTCACATTGAACTACGGAGTGCGCTACGACGTGGAATTCCCGCCGACGTTTAAAGCGCCGACCGGGCTCGCTCAAGGGGGATACAACTTCCTGGGACTCCAGAAAGGCATCCAGACCGACAAGAACAACATTCAGCCTCGCTTCGGCGTCGCCTGGGATCCCAAAGGAGACGGCAAAACCGTAGTCCGCGCGTCTTTCGGCATGTTCTATGACCATCCCCTGCTCGGCCTCTATTTCCTCGGCGATGCTTCCGACGGCTCGGACAGCGGCCAGTTAGCATTCCCCGGCACTCTTCCTTGTTCTGGCGGTGCGGGAAACCTGAACGCGATCCCGATGTTCCAGGGCAACCTCACATCCGCCACGCAGTGCTCACTCGGAGCACTTACACCTCTTCTGGGTTATCAGCAAACATCCGCCAACGGCATGCCCAACCCGCAGCGCTTCGATCCCTTCCTCGCGAACACATTGTTTCTCAATCAGAACTACATCGCCGCCGGCTTCCCGCTGCTCTCCCAACCGTTCGGTTACCCGCAGTCTAAGAACTTCGTTTATGCCTACGCGCAACAAGCGAACCTGACCATCGAGCGCGACCTCGGCGATGGCTTCGCCTTCAGCCTGGGCTACAACTTTAATGGTGGCCGCCACCTAAACCGTCCTATTAATGCCAGCGCGGTTCGCGGCGACTTGTTGTTGGCAAACTGGCAGGCGGCTTACACTGACCCGACGTCTTATGCGAAGACCGGCGGACCATTGGGCGTCGGGAGCGGTTCCGCCGCGCAGGGATTTGCTCCTTGCGGTGTCAACCCAAGTGGCGTGCCATGGGTATCCGCTGCGTTGGCCAACTTCTTCCGCCCCAGCGGGATGAATGCCTCAATCGCCAACGCCCTAATCGGCGCCGGCGCCGGCCAGTGTGTAGGCGAGGTGCCGCTGGTCATGCAGTATCTTCAGGCCAGCGGGTACAGCACTACTGGCTTCAACACTGCTTGCAACCCTTTAACTGGAAGCCTCACCGGGTGCATTCCCTTCGGCGACATGGACGCCAACTACTCCAACGGCAGTTCCGTCTATCACGGGCTGACCGCCAATCTCCGCAAGCGTTTCAGCACCCACTACGAATTCCTGGCGTCCTACACCTGGTCGCACGCCATCGACGACTCGACGGACCTGCAGTCTACGCTCACCCCGCAGGACAGCTACTTCCCGGGTCTTGATCGTTCCAACTCCACCTTCGATCAGCGTCACCGCTTCGTCTTCAGCGGCGTTTACCAGTCGGGCAGACTCAGCGGCGGCAGTTTCGCCAGCAAGCTCTTCAGCAACTGGACGTTCGCGCCCCAGATCGAATTCAGTTCCGGGAGGCCATTCAACGTGCTCACCGGCAACGGCGACAACCAGCAGTTGTCCTCTCAGACCGGGCGGCCCAACACCTTTGAAACACCGGCATGCACCGCGGCTGGAAACCAGGTAATACCGTCGAAATTCTCACCCACCGGTATTTTCCAGGAGCCCTGCTATCAAGCTTTCACTCCCACTTCTTCCTCACCCGCCACTTTTCCCCACGTCACCTTGCTCGGACTCGACGGCAACCTCGGCCGCAATGCTGGCATCACGCCGTGGACTGTCTTTAACGATCTGCGCCTCGCCAAGAAAGTCTACTTCGGCGAACGCATGAACATGGATTTCATCGCTGACATGTTCAACATCGCCAACGTGTACAACGTGGCGGGTGTAAACCCACAAATGAGCGTCGCCGGTCAGGCCACCGCCGCCTACGACCCGCGCCAGTTCCAGTTTGCGCTGAAACTAAATTGGTAAGAAGAAACTCCGTCGTAGCACTTCCCCAAGAAACGGCTGGGAGTTTATCCCAGCCGTTTTCTTTTGCCGTTTCGAACGCGCCCGCTGACCGCGCTCCCGGACAAAAGAAAAGCCGCAGCACCCCTGCGGCCGTCCTTCTTCCGTGATTTTCTGCCCTCTCGCCGGATTACTGGTGCTTGTCTTTATAAATGCTCTTGCTGATCCGGTTCTGCTGGCGATTGATTCCCTTCTGCTCCGCCTTGGTGAGATGGCCGTTGTGCGCCGCCATGTCTTTCTGCTCACGGTTCTGCACGTCGAGCCTCGCGCTTTTCCAGGTGGGCCGTTTGCTTCGGGCTCAGCTTCCCGTTCTCGACGCCGTTGGCAATGCGCTGTTGCTGCCTTTCCTGACGGCGGTTCACTTGATTCACCCGCGGATGGCCAGGATCGGCAACGCCAGGTCCCGCGCCCGAAGTTGTGGTTGAGGTTTGAGCAGCGGCGGATCCGGCGATCATCAGTCCCCCGACTGCCAGGGTTAGCAATGACTTGGCGATTATGTTGTTCATGCCGATAAAAACCCTCCCCCAAAAGATTAGTTGCGCCGGGGCCCGGATGACGAGGTTACCTAAGTGAAAGCGCCGAGGTTACCGGTGGCAAAGCTGCTGGCCTTCCCGACGAACCGTCCAACGGTGGGTCACGGTCCGGCCACCCTGAGAACTCCTGTCCGTTGCCTTGGCCTCTGATCTAGAGGATAATCTCCTTGGCTACCCTCACGGCCTCGGTCCCGTATCGCGTGAATCTTCCGAACTACATCACGCTCACCCGCATCGCCGCGATTCCGCTGCTCATCTGGATTCTTTGCACTCCGCGCTTCTCGAGCGAGCAAACCGGAGAAAGAGAAATCCTGGCCTCGGGCGTTTTCATTCTGGCTTCGATCACCGACGGCATCGACGGCTATCTCGCGCGCAAACGCGGCCAGATCACCACCATGGGCATGCTGCTCGATCCCCTGGCCGACAAACTGCTGATTGCCGCCGCCTTCATCACCCTGGTGCAGTTCAATCCCGTGTTGGTGCCGGCCTGGATGGCCGTGGTCATCATCGGCCGTGAGTTCCTGGTCAGCGGGCTGCGCTCCATTGCCGCCTCCGAAGGTTTTACGATTCAAGCGAGCGAACTAGGCAAGTTCAAGATGCTGGTGCAGATCATTTCGGTGGTGGCCGTGATTCTGGCTCGCCGCTGGCACGAGTGGCCCGTGTACGGCATTTACATTTTCCCGGTGTACTGGATCGCGCGGCTCGCCATCTGGTTCATGGTTCTGCTGTCGCTGGTTTCCGCGCTCGACTACTTCGTCGCCTTCTGGTCGCGGATCGACCGCAAATCGGAAAAGCGGCGGCGCCGGTCCTTCGTCCTCTCCCGGCGGAGAAAACGCGATGTCCAAGCTGTCTGAAAAGCCGTCTGCGAATCTGGACACATCCAACCCCGCCCAGCACACTCCGGAATTTTCTCTCGAGCAGCGCCGCACTCTACTCCGCATCGCGCACCGGGCGATTCTTTCCGTGCTGGAGCGTCAGCCGCTGCCCGAACCGCCGGCCGCTTCACTCCTTCTGTCGGAGCCGCGCGGCGTCTTCACCACGCTTTATCTCCCCGGCGATTTCCACCGCGAACTTCGAGGATGTGTCGGCTATGTTGCCCCCGTCGCGCCTCTGTATCGCGCCGTGGCCGAAACCGCCCGCGCCGCCGCTTTCGACGATTCCCGCTTCTTGCCGGTGACCAAGGAAGAAGCTCTGGAGCTGGAAGTTTCCTTGAGCGTGCTCTCCCGTCTCTTCCCGATTCATCCCGAGGCAGTCGAAGTCGGACGTCACGGCCTGGTCATCTCCGATGGCGCTCGGCGCGGCCTCTTGCTGCCCCAGGTTTCCCTCGAAAATAGTTGGGACCGGGAAACTTTTCTAGAGCAAACCTGCCGCAAAGCTGGCCTGCCGGTGGATGCCTGGCAAAAGGCCGCGACCATCGAGGCGTTCACCGCCGAGGTCTTCGGCGACGCCGATGTGGAAGGTTCGATCTGAATGGGAACCCTAAAATCCGTTGCGTCAGCTGAGCTAAGAATGCATTTGTTCACAAAAGAAAAAGGGGAGATTCGCTCTCCCCTCGTTTCCCTTCGATGTTTTCGTTCTTATTCGGGCGGGTCCAGTTCCACCCCGTCGCCCGCGTGCACATCTTCCAGCGCGAAGACCACCATGGCGGACGACGCGGTTGGAGTTACGTTCACGACTACCACTTCTCCCACCGCGCGGCGCGGCAGGTCGCCCACGTGAATATTCACCCCGTTGGTCCGGGTGAGGCGACCGGCCTCAATCGTCGGCGGACGCATCTGCGTGTCTTCTGAAGTCCCGGTGAAGTAGGAGAGCGAGTCCACTGGATCTTGCAAGGTAGCGGTGTAGGAACGGACCACACGGAAATAGTCCCCCACTTTTACACCCTGGTTCGAACCCAGGTTCATATAGAGCTTCATGCCGGTGCCGAGTTCCCCGTCGAAGTCTTTGCCGAGCACGATTCGTCCGCTCAGTTTCCCATTCGCCGGCGCAAAACGGTCAAAGTGCCCAGGCGCGCGGAATGCAACTGACGGTTTCTCCACGAAAGGCACGGCGACATCTCCCGGATTGATGGGATCGCAACTGAATTCCACCTGCGCGATGGCGCTGTGGCTGCGCGTATCCACTATCCGTACCCTGCCGATGTCCCCGTAGGGTCGGCCTGCCCCAGCCAGCACTTTCCTCTGCCCAGGATAGAGTTCGTACTCGTTGATATCCCGCAGTTCGCGGATGATCGAATACAGTTGTCCAGCCTGGTAGCCACTCCCCGCCAGGTAGATCAGTTCCCCGTTCTGGTATTTCGTCGAAGCCGGTGACTGCAGTCCCCCGTTCACGTAGTTCGCATCGGGAATCCGGTCCTTGGTAATAAACCCCGCACAGTAAATATCTGCTGCCGTGGGCGTCTGGTAGCGTACAAAGGGCACGTTGACCGACGTGTTGACGATACCGGACGCGTCTGGCGTGCTCGCCGTCGTCGACTGTTGGGCGCCCGCGAAGGTCGCCGTTACCATCACCGTCAATAGCAATAACAATCCTGTTTTCTTCATCTTACCTCCGCCTCCCAACCGCTTCGGGGATCCCCCAGCTATCTCTCTAGAAAGACAAGGGTTACAGCCGAAAGTAACAAGCGCCTAGGGTTGGGTCAAGGTTACGAGGGTGTTTAGTCCCCCTGCTCCCAAAGTGTTTTCTGAGCCCTTCGCCAACCTTTTGTTGCATCTGCGCTTACACCCCTGTAATATCGCGCCGTCGTTGAAAACAAATGGCCTTGGCTTTGTCTTCCACTCTCGCGTCCCGTCTTCTGCCTTTGCGCCTGCCAAAGGTCTGCCTGGCATTGAGCGCCGACACGGTTGAAGACATGCTCGCCACCGCCGAGTCCATGGCGAGGGATGACCCCTTCCTCGAGTTCCGTTTGGATTACCTGAAGCAACCCTTGGCCGCGCTTCCCAAAATCCATCGCTTTCTTGAGACCCACCAGTACGTGACCGCCATCGCGACCTGCCGCCGTGTCGACAATGGCGGCAAGTTCAAAGGATCGCTGGCTTCTCAATTAGAAGTGCTCGCCAAGGCCCATGCCGCGGGCTGTCCGATTGTCGACCTGGAACTCGAGAGCGCGCTGAAATCGAAGCCCGAGGCGATTGCGCGCCTGCGCAGCCGCGCCGCACTCGTCCTCTCGTTCCACGATTTCCGCGCCACCCGCAACCTCGATGAAGCGCTGGAGAAAATGCTGAAGATCCCGGCCGACTTCTACAAGGTTGTCACGACCGCCACCACGCTCTTCGACAACGTGGCCATGATGAAGTTTCTGCAAACCCAAAGCGACAAGCATGCGCTGATCGGCCTCTGCATGGGAGAGCAAGGGATCATCAGCCGCGTGCTCGGCGTGCGCGCCGGCAGCGTGTTCACCTTTGGCGCCGTCGACGCCAATGCCGGCCTCAAAACCGCGCCCGGTCAGATCAGTTCGCGGGATCTGCGCGGTGTGTACCGCATCGATCAAGTCGACCCCGCCACCCGCATCTACGGAGTCGCCGGCGATCCCCTCGAGCATTCGCTCTCGCCCGTCATCATGAACGCGGCGCTGCGCCGCGAGAATGTGAACGGCGTCTATCTTCCTCTCCACGCCAAAACGCTCAAGGATCTGATCCGCTGCGTCCGCGAGATTCCCTTGCACGGCCTCAGCATCACCATGCCGTACAAGCAAGCGATCATTCCCTATCTCGACAACACCGACGCGCACACCAGTAAGATCGGCGCCTGCAATACCGTCGTTCGCGGACAAGACAGCAAGCTCTACGGTTTCAACACCGACATCGCGGGCGTAATTCGTCCGCTCGAGCAGCGCCTCTCCATCGAGAACGCAAAAGTTCTAGTGCTAGGCGCCGGAGGCGCGGCCCGCGCCGCAGTCTTCGGATTGAAAGAGCGCGGCGCCGAAGTCTGGATCCTGAATCGCACGTCAGTCAAGGGTCAGAAGTTGGCGCGCCAAGCCAAAGCGCGCACCCTAAAACGTGCCGACCTGCGCAAGACCGCCTTCGACGTCATCATCAACGCCACTCCCGTGGGCATGGGCAACTCCCGCGACTGCCCGCTCAAGGACGAGGAAATTCAAGCCCGCGTAGTTTTCGACATGGTCTACGATCCGGTCGAGACCCACCTCCTGCAAGTCGCGCGCGCCAAGGGAATCGCTGTCATCCCCGGAATCGAAATGTTTGTGCAACAAGCCGCCCGCCAGTTCGAAATCTGGACCGGCAAGCCCGCTCCCGCCGCCGAGATGCTGGGCGCGGTAACCATCGCCCTGCAAGATCGCGCCGCCCAAAAGCAGCAAAAATCCGTGTGAGAAGTGGCCCTCCCGAAACGCCAACTCCGTAAGCTCCGGTTTTACGCGGCCGTGCGTCGGGCTGTTCGCGGCGAGACTTTTTCATCACCATCGGGCGATGTGCGCCGAACCGCCGACTCCAGAGTGGTCCCGTCTTACCCGGCCGGTGATCGAGCTTCCGCCTAGATCCTGCCAGTCAGCCCGCTGTAGATCATCTCAATGGCCAGGGCCAGGATCACGATGCTGAACAATACCCGGAGGGAATCGGCCCGGGTTTTCATCAGCAGCCTGGCTCCGATCATCGATCCCGCCAGCACGCCCAGCATCACGGGCATGGTCAGCCCCGGGTCAATGTAGCCGAGACTGATGTAAAGCGCGGCGCTCACCGCCGCGGTGATGCCGATCATGAAGTTGCTGGTAGTGGTCGAGACCTTGTAAGGCAGGCGCATCATCTGGTCCATAGCCAGCACCTTGACCGCCCCGGAACCGATACCAAGCAGCCCCGACAACGTTCCCGCCCCCAGCATCAATCCAAACGCTCCTGAGGAATGGTAGATGCGGTATTCCTGTCTGCCGCCCGGCACGGGATAGGATCCTGACAGCCGCAGCCGGTGAGCCAGCTTGTCGGAACCCCCGGCCGCCGCGCTCGGCTTCCGGCGCCGCATGGACATCCAAGCAGAAAACAGCAGCATGATGCCGAACAAAATGGCAAGCTGGTGCCCCTTGATGCGCGCCGCAATGTAGGCGCCCAGCAGCGCCCCGGCCGCTGCCGCCACCTGAAGAAACATGCCGACCCGCAGATTGGTGTACCCTTCCCGCAGGTAGGCAACCGTGGCGCCCGAAGACGTGGCAATCACCGACATCAGCGAAGCGCCCACCGCGTAATGCACGTTGACTTTGAACAGCAACACCAGCATCGGGACCAGAATTACGCCTCCGCCCAGCCCCGTGAGCGCACCCACGATCCCGGCCAGCATCGAGCCCGCCAGTATGCACAGCGTAAAAGTAATAACGCTCATAACTCGCTGACCCTAGCCATCGGCATCTCTCATCATCGCCCCTATCGTTTGTCGGATTTTGGCCCTGTCGGATTTTGGCCGATCCGCCTGCGATCCGCTCACCGGCAACAGAATATCCCTTTGATGATTCCGAACATCAGCAACACAAAAACAATGCCGGTAATCCCGACAAAGATGCGGTCACGCTCCAGCGCGAACAATATCCCCGTCAAGAAAACGCGCACCACCTGCACTCCCACCAGCAGCATCAAGCCCAGCTGGATCAGGCCGGTTCCGGAAAGGTGCAAGGCCGCATCCAAAACCCCGCGGAACGTGCGCATGGCGGATGGCGTCCCGCGAAAGGCCGCGTAATCCGTGGTCACCATCGCGTGCCGGGATACATAGAGCGACCCGCCCAGCACCACCAGCGCGGCCGACGCCAGCACCCCGAACAGCAATGCCAGACTGATGACCCGCTGCATTCGGTCTTCGACCGGCGGATGAACCGCTGGCTCGGTAACGACGATCACCGGAATATCGAAAGGTGTATCCTCGTGGGTCAGGACCCGCCCGACGGCCATCCCTGCATAGGTATCCGCTTTCGACATGTCCACTGCCTCTCCGCTGGGCTCTTCCTCGGAAGAAATGCATTCCGCGGCAACTTGTTACAAGAATAATCGGTAGGAAGCATGACGCGGGTTTGTCTGTAGGATCGATACAGGATTTCCGTTCGAGAATGTGGGATTTCCGTCCGGTTTTTGCCGACGGCTGACGACTGATGGCTGACAGCTACTCTATTTCCCCGCCAGCTTCTTGGCAATCTCTTCCACGATCTTCGGGCGAAGATCGGCCATTACCCTGTCGACGATGCTGGCAATCGCGCTGGCGTCGGGAGCAGACGCACTCGCGGATCCCTCTGCCGCCGCGGCTGCCATGACCCGAGGGGCCTCCTCGGCCGCGGGCTCAGCCTGTTTCGCCGCTTCCACCACGTCACTCGCCGCCGCCGCGCTCGCCGGCGCCGTGTGAATCCGATGCCAGTTGGATTTCCCCGATTTCGCCTTCCCGTCCGTTCCCATGGATTCCCGTCCCCCAACTTCTGAACTTGTATCTTGATTGCTTTCTCGCCCTGCAGCCGCCTCGTCGGATGGCTCTCCACACGGTTCCGCCGCAGCCTTGATCTCATCCCGATCGATCTCGTCCCGATCCACCGCATCCGCGAAGGTCGCTCGCTCCTCCGCAATCTTCTCGACGAAACGGGTCTGCTCAGCATCCATCTTCCCGGGTTCGACCTTCTCGGGTTCGATCGCCTCTGCTGTGATCTTCTTTTCCTTCTCCAACTCGGTCCCATCCACTGACGGAGTCGCTGGGTTCGAAGCCGTGCCCATCGCCCCTGCAGGCGCTTCTACAACCGAGGTTGCGGCGGCTGTGGTCTCGGCGCCGTGTTCAACCAAAGTTCGTTCAACCAAATCGTGTTTAACCAAACCACCTTCCGCTAAACCGTATTCCGGTAAACCATGCCCGGTCCCAGGCTGTGCCAAATCTTTGGCACTGGCCACCATCTCTGCTTCTGCCAGCCGGTTCTCAACCGCCGCCGCAATCGCCGATACTCCGTCAGTCCGTACGGGCCCAATTTCCGCGCCCGACATCGCTGTAAACGTGGAGAACATTTCCGCTTCCAGCGAAATCGCCTCTTCCTCCGGACTCAACGGCACCGGCTCCGCGACCCACCGCGATCCTGCTGCCACGAGGGTCCCGGGAGACGGCACGCTCGAGACCTCCGCATGTACGGTCGCGGGTGTCAGCAGACGCAACGCTTCGGCCAGATCCGCGTCGCTCGGCGCCGGCTCTTCCGCCGCCGCTTGCTCTTGCACCTTGCTCTGAGCTGATACGACCCCAGCGGGAACGGTTGGCGCAGCCTTCTCCGGCGCCAATTCTTCTGCTGCCTTCCCTTCGATCCTCTTATTGGCCAGCTCTTCCCTCGCCGGCTCGACCGCGGTTGGCGCCGACGCGAAGATCGGCTCATCGTCCCTGTCCACCGGCGCGGGCTGCTTCGCGAAAAGGGCAGTATTTACCGCAATGACTGCGGACGGATCGTCACCTGCCGGGGCAACTTTGCTCGCCAGTTCCGCGGGCTCGGCTGGAATCTCGATTTCCCGGTTGGCCTCGCTCACTAATGCCGGGGCTTCGACGGCTGCCGCTGCGGGCTCGACGGTCTCAACGGCGGGCGGCGCGGGAGTTTCAATTGCTTTCGCCTCTTCCGCGCACTTCTCTTTTGCGCTCTTCTCTTCTGCGCTCTTCGCTTCCGCGTTCTTCACTTCCGCCGCTGCCGCGGGGACTTCATTTCGCGCAGCCTCGGCCGCCGGAGCCTCAATCGGCCCCGTTTCTTCCGCCACGGGCGCAGTGTTCTCAGCCGAAATCGGCGCATCGAGTTTCGCGGCCAACGCGCTGAGTGCGTCCAGTTCTTCCGGCGTGACGTCCCGCGGAATATCTGGAACCAGCGCTGGCTCTGGCTGCGCCTTCACCTCAAAGGTTGGGCTCGACTCCGTCCGGGCCTTCCCCTTCCGCAAATCCCGGAAGGTCGGCGCTGCCGCAAAATCTTCTCGTTCGGGTTCCGGTTCTTCTTTCTTTTTCTTCGAGGGAAAACGCAGGCGGCTCTTCCATCCGGTATCGAGGTCGGTGTTACTTTCCGCTGGCTGGGGTACGACGCGGTCTTCGAGTCGCGTGATCGCAGTGAGCAACTCGCTGGCTTCAAATGGCTTTACGATGTGAGCGTCGGCCCTTACCCGGCGCGCTTCTTCCGGCTTGAACGGTTCCAGCTTGCCCACCGTCAGCAGCACGGGAATGTGCGCCGTTTCGGCCGAATCCTTCAGACGCTGGCAAACTTCCAGCCCACTGTAGCCGGGCATGTACACATCCAGCACGATCAGATCCGGTTTGAGTTCGGTGATCCGCTTTAAAGCGGCCGATCCGTTGTTGACAGTGACCACGTCATACCCGGCATCGGCCAGGATCTTTCGCCCCATGTTCTGGGCTGTCACACTGTCATCGGCGAGCAGTATTTTCCGCGCCAAGCGTCATCCTTACGCCAAAAAAGGAGAGATAACGCGAAACTACCTTGTCCCTCAACCCAAGTCAACGATTCCGCGCAGGTAACCGGTTACGACCGTTCCTAGTCTGTTGGGGAATCGGCTATGTTCCAGGTTGTTGTGCCTTTGGTCACCTCGAACTGGCGGATCTGGCGATTGAACTCGCGCCTTTGGCATTGCGCGTGTCTTACCAGAAGAAAGTTCGGTTTCTCCTTGGCTCCCTTGCGCCGTGGCGAAATCGCCGATCTTGCAACTTGGCCAATTCGGGAGTTGGCTTGTTGGGACCCTCCTAGTGCGGTCTTTTGAAATCAAAGACTTAGCTAGGGTCTTTCGCCAAGTCTTTGAGGAATAAGGAGTTGCTTGTAAGGTATTTTAGAATCAAAGACTTAGGGGAAGGGCTCCAGGCTGGCACACATAGACATGAGGAGCATGAACATTGCATCTTGAGTATGGAGAGACGATGATCTGGTGCGCTCGATGCGTCCGCGAAGGCCGAGCTGGTGCATTCCGTCTTTTCGCTGGAGCTTTGCGCAAATCGAGAAATGCCCTAGGGAACCTCTGATTAAGTATCCAAGGAAGAGCCTGAACCACAGAGGACACAGAGGTCACAGAGGAGAACGGAAGTCTTAATCAAAGTTTCCCTAGAACGGGTTCAGCTTCCCCAAACCCTTCTTCTTTTTCTTCTTGCTGGACGAGATATCCGCCATCTCCTCGGCTTTTGCGGGTGCAGAAGAGGCAGCGCTTGGCGTACCGCCGCTGCTGTCCAGTTGATTGCTCTGCTGCAGCGGGGGAAGCGCGTTTGGATCGGGTTCGACGTTCGGCTTCAGTTCGTTTGGATCCGCCACATTGGGCTTCAACTCCGCTGCTGCCGGCTCTTGCGCCGCAGGCTGGTCCGCGGCAGGTGCTGCCGTTGAGTCTGCCGTTGGAGTTGCCGCTGGAGAATCCGAGCGCGGCGCCTCCTGATTCGGAGCCACCGTTCCGTTTACTGTTTCCGCGCTGACCTTGTTGTCACCGCCCATGCCCGCCGAACTGGTCACTCTCCTCACCACGTCGGTTGCCGTCACCGGCGCGGTATCGACCATCGTTGGCTCGCCCACCCGCGAGGCCCTGGCCACGTTCGGATGTTTCTCGATGTCTCCGAGCATGCTCGACATGATGCCGGTCTGTTGCCGGCTGGCCTCTTCCTTCTTATTCAGTTCGAGCGCCGCCCGTGTCGGCCGCGGCACCGGCTGGTGCAGATACTCCAGCCGCGCCTTCGCATCCAGCGCCCGGTTCATCGCGGGATACCGCTTGATGATCCGCCCGTAGGCCTCCGACGCATCCTTGGTCAGGCCCTCGACCATCTTCCCCTTGGCGACTTCGGTCATGCGCCCGTTCTTCCGGATCGCCTCGATCTCTCCCTCGTACGATTGCCCGAGCAGATACAGCGCCTCGTCCGCCCCGCTATACAACGGATACCGGTCGACCAGCGTTTTCAGGCGCGCAATCGCCGCTGGATACGCCAGCCGCAGATAATAAAATCGCCCAATGCCGAACTCACGGTCCGCCAGCACTTCCTGCACTTCCCGCAGCCGCTGTTTCGCCTGCGGCACCAGCTTGCTGTCCGGATACTCCATGATCAGCGACCGGTATTCCTCCTCCGCGCGCATGGCGTGGGTGTAGTCGCGGTCCGCCTTTTCCATCTCCTGATAGTGGATGTTCGCGACCTTCAGCTGCGCCTCGGCCGCCTCCGGCATATTGGGAAAGAACGTGCGGAAATCCTTGTATTCGATCTCCGCCTGCTGCATCGCGGTGGCACCGCCCTCGGCGTACCACGAGTCGGCCACCGCCAGCTTGGCGCGCGCGATGAATTCCGAATCCGGATAGGTGTTGATCAGCGTCTGCAGCGTCATGCGCGCCACGTCGAAGCGGTTGTGCTTCATGGCATCCATGGCGCGGTCAAACAGCACCTTGTCGGGTTGTTTCGACCCGACGTTCGCCAGCGGATTCACCGATTTCTTGTTGGTGCATGCCACCGTCAACGTCAGCAGCAATGCCGAGAAGTACGAAAATAGAATTCCGACGCATAAAGAACCTCAAACCCGCTGTTCGCTATTCGTCGTTCGCTGTTGGCATTCGCGAACAGCGATCAGCAATAGCGGACAGCGCTTCTTGCATCCCTACACTCGTCTGCAAACTCGCGCTCCGCGCCGCTTCCAGCAGCGCCTGCGCATTCACCTTGGCATCGCCCTTGCCGAACACCGCATTCCCCGCCACCAGAATCTCCGCCCCGGCGCGCACCACTTCCGCCACCGTGTCCATTCCAATGCCACCATCGACTTCGATGCGGTACTGAGTATCCCCGCGCCGCGCGAATTTCCGCCAGCTTCTTCATCTTGTGCAGCGTCGCTGGGATGAACTTCTGCGCCCCAAACCCCGGATTCACGCTCATCACCAGCACATAATCGACAATGTCGAGCACTTCGCGCGAGCGTCTCGACCGGCGTCGCCGGATTGATCACCACCCCGCCCGGCACTCATGCTCTTGATCAGATGCAGCGTGCGATTTAAATGCCGGCACGCTTCCTGATGCACCGAAATCCAGTCCGCTCCCGCGTCCGCGAATTCCGGAATGTATTGGTCGGGGTTCTCTATCATCAGATGGCAGTCGAGCGGAAGCCGGGTTGCCCGGCGCAAACATTTCACCACCGGAGGCCCGATCGTCAGATTGGGCACAAAATGCCCGTCCATGATGTCAACATGGACCACGCTGCCGCCGCCCGCGGTAGCCCGCTCCACCTGGTCCGCCAGGTGGGCGAAATCGGCCGCGAGTATCGAGGGTGCAAGTTCGATCAAGACAGGGTCCAGAATATAGGGTCAGAGGCTGTGGAAATTCTAGCACGGGGGAGCGGCAGAGGAGGGCGGCGGCACGACGGAATTCGGTTGGAGATCGCCCCAGCTACGCCGTGTGCGTCGAGCTGTGTCACTAAACGACAGTAACCTGGATAACCGTCACAAAGCGGACTAGCCTACATGCATTGTGAACAGACGACGTTGCAATCTCATTCTATCCATCGCAATCCTCTGGGGATGTTCTGTTCCGTGCCGAGCCGACACGATGATGAAGACCCAAACGGTCATTACAGATTCCGACACGATCCGAACGTCGCGAACCCTAACGTGACTCGAGAGATTCAGTATCGACAGGGAACTATGCGAAGAAGAGACATTATCGGCGAGGCGACAACAGCTTCTATCGCAGATATCGCGAACTGCGAAACGAGGGTTGGCTTCTTAATCGACCTGGAGGCACACGAATATCGGAACTACAAACTCGTAAGGTTCGCATCGGAAGCGCAGCGCGGTGAGTATTTACAAAAGACGGGTAAAACGGCGGTTCAGGTGGAAAGCAAGACGGTGGATACCGGCGAGCGGAAGGTGTTGTTTGGGCATCCGGCAAGGCACCTTATCACGACAACAAAGCGGGCAGACGCGAACACTGATAGTGGTGGGGAAGAGATCCTTGACGGGTGGTACATCGACCATGAACTTCCAGATCGCAGTTGTGCTCCCGATTTTGTGCGCAGCGAACCGTATTATGTGGCTGGGACCGCACTTGTGGACTATCCAGATGTCGCCCAGATCCATCACACCGGGCCGTTGCCGACAGGGTTGGCGGTTAAATCGAAGTTCATTAGCAAACTCGCAGCGGTCAAGAAGGGTGCAGCCAGCCGAACAATTACGGTTGAAAAAACGGTCGAGGAACTCTCGGACTCTCCGCTGAGCCCGTCGTTATTCCAGCTCCCTAATGGACTTCACGAAAACCCGGAACTGTTTCGAGGTCACGCGATTTCCAGCCGATAGTTAATCTAAGCGCCCGAGTGAGAGCTCTTCGTTTCTTCTCGCGCTTTCGCCAGCGCCTTCTTGACCTTCTCGACGCCCTCCGCCATCGCAAACTTCAGCTTCTCAATCCCCTCGCCGGTGACGGCCGAAATCGGGTAAAGCTTCACCTTCTTGCGCGTCGCCCACTGCTTAAGCTTCTTAAGCTTCTCCGGATTCGCCACATCGATCTTGGACGCGACCATCAGCGTCGGCTTCTTCTCTAATCCTGCCCCGAAGCTCGCCAGCTCGCCGACGATCACTTCAACGTCTTTCACCACGTCGGTCCTTCCGCTGCTGTCGGAGACATCCACCATGTGCACCAGCAATCGCGTGCGCTCGATGTGCCGCAGAAATTGTGTACCGAGCCCCGATCCGGCGTGCGCGCCTTCGATCAAGCCCGGAATGTCGGCGACCACGAAACTCGTTTCTTTTCCCTTATCGCCAGCGAGCACCACACCCAGATTCGGTTCGAGCGTGGTAAACGGATAATCCGCAACCTTAGGCCGCGCCGCCGAGATGACCGAAATGAGCGTCGACTTGCCCACATTCGGATATCCCACCAGCCCGACATCGGCGAGCAGCTTCAACTCCAGGCGGAAGTTGCGTTCTTCGCCCGGACGTCCGTCTTCATGCTCGCGCGGCGCCTGGTGCGTGGAAGTGGCAAACTGCGCGTTGCCGCGACCGCCGCGTCCGCCGCGCGCGATCACAACGCGTTCATCGGCGCGCGAAAAATCGTAAACCTTCTCCCCCGTGTCCTCGTCGAAAACGATCGTGCCCACCGGCACTTTCAGGACAATGCCTTCACCATCGCGGCCCGTTTTCTTCGCGCCCTCGCCGTGCCGTCCGCGCTCCGCCTTGTATTCCGGATTGAAACGGAAATGCACCAGCGTGTTGTGGCGCTCGCTCGATTCCATCCAGATGTCGCCGCCCCGGCCGCCATCGCCGCCCGAAGGCCCGCCCCGCGGAACGAATTTCTCCCGCCGGAACGCCATGCAGCCGTTGCCGCCGTCGCCAGCCTTCACTCGAATTTTGGCTTCATCAATGAACATGGTTGTGGAAAAACTCACGTAGGGACAGCCGCCTTCGGCCGTCCTGCGGAGCGAAGCTCCGCAGCTTCGCGGCAACGAAAAAGCCTCGACTCCAAGCCGAGGCCTTGCGCCGCAGCCCCTAAAGGGGCTCTTGATTTCGAAAACTACGGCATCGCTAAACAGCTTGCGGAAAAAGTCGTCCGTGAGCGAGAGCCTTGCCCTCAGCGGCTAAAGCCGGATTCAAAACAATGCACTTACTGCAGCGGTGAACCGCTGCTCCACCCAAAAGCAAGTACAGCACCGACTTTTGCCGCAAGCTGTAAAGCGATGCCCTGATACGAAGCGATGCAGCGATACGAAACTCTAGACGTGGACGCAACACGCAACCTGTCTGCGCTCTACTTCGCTTCAATCGCCTCGGGCTCGACCATCACAAACTTCCCCATCGATCCCTTGTCGAGGAACTTGATGCGCCCCGTGATCTTGGCGAAGAGCGTGTCGTCCTTGCCGCGTCCAACGTTCAGTCCGGGCTTCACCCGCGTTCCGCGCTGGCGGACGATGATCGTGCCGCCCGGCACCAGTTGTCCGCCGAAAGCCTTGAACCCAAGCCGCTGCGCGTTCGAGTCGCGCCCGTTTCGTGAAGTGCCTTGTCCTTTTTTATGCGCCATAAAATCAGTTTCCAGTGGCCAGTTGCCAGTAATTCCCAATCTCTTTCCACCCAAAACCAAATTGTCATCCTGAGCGGAGCTAGCTTTTCACGAAGTGAAAAGCTAACGGAGTCGAAGGACCCCTACTTCTTCTTCGCTTTCGCGGCTTTCTTCGCCGCCGGCTTCTTCGCGACCGCCTTCTTCCCCGTCTTCCCCGGCCGCGCCGATGCTTTCACTTCTTCGCCGCCCTCATGAGCCTTCTTTTCCTTCTTCTCTTTCTTCGGAAGCTCGGGCGCTTTGAACGACTGCCCATCAAAGGCGATCTCGGTGATGCGGACCGCGGTGTAGTCCTGCCGGTGTCCCCGCAGCTTTTTGTATTGCTTCTTGCGCTTGTAGTGGAAGACCAGGATCTTGTTGCCGCGTCCCTGCTCGACGACTTCGCCCGTTACGCTCGCTCCCGACCCCGGAGGCAGAACGCTGCCCGCCTCGGCGGAAACCGCCAGCACATCGCCGAACTCGATCTTTCCGTCCTTGTCTTCCTGTGTTTCCATCCGGACTACATCGCCCGGGGCTACCCGATACTGCTTTCCACCTGCGCGGATTACCGCGTACATAAACTCTCCTTATCGTGTGGGGACGGGCGACCTCGCCCGTCCAAACCGAGCGCAGCTCGGCAGATACCCTAAGTATGCTTGCTGTTTTCCCGCTGCGGCTTCTGACCGGAAACGCGGCGCGGCCCCAGAACGGGTCCGCAAGTACAGGCAAACTCAACTAGTCTATCGTGCGTTGTGGAAATCGGTCAAACGAAACCCGCTTGCGTGGGCGGGAGAAGAGTTCACATCGGGCATTCACCCTCCTGTAGAGACGCGGCTTGCCGCGTCTTCGCAGCGGACGGAGACGGGGCCAGCCCCGTCTCTACACGAACCGGTCACGGCCGGTTCGCGGCCTGGCTGAGCGCGGGCGCGGGGTACTCGGGAAGCTTCTGCTTGGCGGCTTGCGACCGCTTGACCTGGAGCTCGTCGCACAGCAGCGCCGGGCTGGCGACGCTGAACCAGACGGGCTCAGAGCGGTCTTCGATGGCGGGCGCGGTTCCGGCGGCGATCAGATCGCTGCGCAGCGAGCGGACGTCGAGATCTCCGAAGACGCCGCCGCGCACTAGTTCTTCACGCGCGTCTTTGGTGTAGATGCGATAGAGGAGCCGGGGCTCGAGTCGCGGTCCCATGGTTTCGACGTAGAGTCCGTAGGGCAGGTCGCGGTTCTTGCAGAGCTCGATCAACTTTGCCTTGAGGCCGGCGTCCGGTTGGGGATCGGTCGACTGCAGAACGAGATTGCCGGGGTGAGGCGCGGGCGCTGCGGCGGCAGCGGCCCGGCCGTGTCCGTTCGACGCGGGGAAATCGCGAATCGGCTGGCGTCCGATGAGGTAGGAGACGAGTTGCCCTTTCTCGATCAGGGAGACGCGCTGGGCTTTCACGCCTTCGTCGTCGAGAGTGTAGTTGCCGAACAAGGGCTGGCCGGAAATGGCGGAGATTGTCGGGTCGTCGAACAAGTTGATGAAGTCGGGCAGCACGCGCGATTTGTAGCTGCTGGACCATTTCCCCGTGGTGCGGGCGTTCTCGCCGAGCTGGGGCTTTCGGCCGAGAACATTCGGCTCCACGAGTTCGGTGACTACAGTAGCGGCGGCGTCGTTCGAGAACAGCACCGGGCCGCGGTATTCCTCGTCGACCACCGGCGCGTCACGCAGTGTCTTCAGGGTTTCGAGGATGCGGGCAGTGGTTTTGAGAAATTGTTCGCGGGTGGGGAGATCCTTGAGATCGTTGCCCTGGTCGGCGTGCGACCGCTGCAGCAACATGCCGTCCGACGCCTGGGTCGATCCCGCGATGGAGACGACGTAGTGCGTATGACCGGAGCGGGCGACCGTGCCCTCGGAGTTCAGGAAGTAACGGTTTTCGACGGTGAACCGCAACGAGGAGTCGAAGTTCTCCAGGTCTTTGTCGGTGCGATATTGGCCGGAAGCCTCTTCGAGAAGATGCAACCAGGAAGGAAAGTCCGAAGTTAGTTCGGCCGCGGGAAAATGGGCGAGAGGCTCGATCGATTCGACCGGCGAGGCTTTGGCGAAATCGTCAACGGGCTCATCGACCTTCAACTGCTTCAGGGCGGCTTGCTTGGCGGAAAGCGCTTCGCTGGCCGCCTTGTAGGCGCGATCGGTGGCGAGCCAGATGCGGTGGCGGATGGCGAAGACATCGTCGTCGGAGGGAACGAGGTCGACGGCGCCTTCTCCCATGCCGTAGAAGCTGTCCTGCTTGTAGTCGCCGACGCGGACCACGACGCGCAACAGGCGGCCGTGATTATGCTGCTGGTTGCGCAGTGCTCCGAAGACGGCGCTGGCATCGTACTGGTCGATCTCGGTAACGCGGTATTCGATGTAATACGGCGCCGGTACGCCGTCCATTTTCAGCTTGGCTTTGGAGCGGTCCATTTCCTCGCGAAGGGCGCGGAGGACGGGATCGCCGGAAGCGGAACTGGCGGAAGCGGCAGCCGGAATGGGCGCAAAGACGAGCAGCGCGAAAAGGGCTGCCGCGAAGGCGAGGGCGGCGGACATCGCTCGCGTTGAGGAATTCGCAGTTTTCGCCGACCGCCGACAAACAGCAGGTCCTTCGCTTCGCTCAGGATGACAATTCATAAAGGTTCTAAAGAATATCCCAGACATCGAACCCAACATAACGCGGCGCATCACTGTGCACCTCCTTTTCTCGTCCGTCGCACCGGGTGGCGGCGGAAGAATCGGAGGACGCTCGTCGCCGTACTTTTTCTTCTGCACTTCCATGTCGGAAAACAGCATGGCCGGTGCGGCTGCGGATACAGGAACGCTGCCCGATTCGGCTCCGCAGATGCCGTTGAAGACGCTGGTGGTGTCTCCGGTGGCCTCGATCTGGGTAAGCACGGTAAGCGGGGTGCCAACGATATCGACTCCGCGGACCAGTTCGTCGGGACGCCCATCCGCATAAACCCGCCACACCATGACCGGCAACACCTGGAAGGCTTGCGGCAGTTCACGCGTGGTCAGAGTGAATCCGCCCTGAATGTCTTCGAAGTAGAGCCCGTAGGGCTTTCCCTGCTTCTTGATTTCCTCGATGAAGCGGGAGCGCAGCTGAGCGTCGGGAACGGTTTTTGAAGAAGTCACGATCAGATTGCCCTGGCGGCCGACAGGCATCAGTCCCTGCTGGGCGCGGCCGTGGCCGTTGGAGTTGCCGAAGTTCTTTACCGGCAATCGTCCCATAAGAAAATTTTTCAGGATGCCGTCCTTGACCACCTCGACGCGCGAGGCGGGAATGCCGTCGTCGTCGTAGCGATAAAAGCCCGACAGTTCCGTGCCCGCGAGCGTGTGCAGCGTGGGGTCGTCGGTGACGCTGAGGAATTCGGGCAGGATTTTTTCGTTGACCTTCTTGGTGAAAGTCTGGCCTTCGTCGCGGCCGCGCTGCCTCTGTCCTTCGACGCGATGGCCGAGCACTTCATGAAAAAAAACGGCGGCCGCGCGGCCGGAGAGCAATGCGGGGCCGCTATAAGGCTCGGCGAGTGGAGCCGTCCGTAACGCGCTCAAATCGCTGGCCATCTTCCGCACGATGGCTTCTACTTCCGCATCGGACGGAAATTTCGTCAGGGTCGGAGAACTGGAAGGTTTCGACGCGCATCAATTGCATGCCGTCGTCGGCGCGGGTTTCGGCCTGGATCATGCGTTCTTTCAAAGTTCATAAGAAACCGCGAGTGTACAGGAGCGCGAGAAACAAAAAAAGCGGCCCCTTTCGGGGCCACCCTTTTCAAAGAGGTTAAGTGGCGGGAATCAGAGGACAGCTAAGGGACGCCGCTCCGGGAAATGGAACGGACAGAGTGAGATGTCGAGAGCATCGAGAGTGAAGTTTGTCAAACGAGCACGACCTCTTTAGTGCACTGGAGCTGAGCATTTGCAGAACCAAAATGCGGAATCGGGCTGAAGGCAATTGCCATTCCGGAAACTGTTCAAAATCAATATTTTAGGGTAATTCCCCAACGCGCAACGCGGGCCCGCCAATGTCGGATGAAGGGTGGCCAGATGCACAAAACTGCACTTTGCTGTAGAGACGGGGCTTGCGCCGTCTCCTCCGCCGCCGGAGACGCGGCAAACCGCGCCTCTACGCAACACCCCTCAAAAAAAAGCCCCCTCGAAAGGGGGCTTGGGACCAATCAATCGTTTCTAGCTGTCGCCGGCAACGGTGCGTACCTTGCCGGGCAGGAAGTGGTAGGGCGGCCAGGGACCGGTCACGAACAGCTGGCAGTTCTTGAGTTGCTTGGCGGCCGTGCTGTAGCGGTTCTGATACTTTTCGATCGACTTGGTGTCGATCAGGTGTGCGATATCGAGCAACATTCCGTCGGCATCCACCTTCTTGCAGCTGACTTCTTCCTCGAGGGGGTTGAAGAGCTTGTGCACCTGGACGGAGAGGGCGCGGGCTTTGGTCTGGCGCTCACGCTCCCGGGACGCCTTCTCGCGCAGCTTGATCAGGTACTCGCGGCCGACGGTATCGGGCAGGACGATCTCGTCCATGGAACCGCGGGGAGAACCGTCGCGAACCACCAGCTTGATGCGCATTTCGGACTTGCCGCGCAGCCGCTCCACGCTCTCGCAGAACGTCCGGCGGTTGGCTCGCACCGCCTGGCGGATGGCATCTTCGGTGTCGAAGATCGTTCCGAAGCGGAAGGGCAAGACGGTGGCGGTTCGGAAGCTCTGGCTGACCACGCGGGCATGTTCCAGAACCGACTTTTCGTCGAGTTTGGAGGTGGTGCGGTCGTATTCACTGACGATCACCGCGAATTCTCCGCTCGGGTAGCTCATGACAGGAGCGGAGTTCACACCTTGGATTCCATCGAGAACGAAGGGACGACGGGCGCGAACACCATTTGCTAGGGTCTGGTGTTCGGTGAGGCAGTACGCGTACCACGACATGCATTCTCTCCGAATTGCACCGGGGCCTTGGGCGCCCCTTTAGATTTGGTCTAAAACCTAGGGTTGCGTTTCTACCTGGAAGTTGTGTTTGTTCGGATAAGGGTGGACGCGAAAAACAGCATCCAAAGTCATACTACCGCTGGTATCGGTTATTTGCAACCTTTCTTGAGGGAAGTGCATCGGCGAATTTCCCGATTTGCTTCGACGACGATCATTTGCGGCGTGTGAATCGATTTAACTAAGCCTTCATTATTTTTGGCTTCGCTGCGACTGTCCGAGTTTTCTTGGCTATTCACCGGTTTGACATAGCTGACTTAGTTAGAAGGGTACCCCCTCCCCCCATCGCTCGGTCTTTGGGAATCAAAGACTTGGGAGGTGGCTCCCGCCAGATCTTTGGGTTTAAAGGACTTGCGGGTAAAGTCTTTAAGAACCAACGACTTGCATTATCAAAGAGCCCCGAAAATTGGTTCGGGGCAGCTTCGAGGGCCGTCTAGGTCGACAGATACACCTCGAAACTGCCCCAATCCGATCTCTATCGTTGCGCACGACGGTTCTTAAGTCAATGGATTTCGATCTCGGCTGGTTGTGGCTTCCCCGTCCCCGGGCTTCCCATGAAAAAGGTTGGGTGGGTTGGGTCACTACGACTCAGGTGTGGGCAAGCTTCGGCAGCGTCTTTGGCAACGAAAGGCACAAGGGGACAATCACACGTGCGACCCCAGCCGCGCTCTGCCGGATATGTTCTCGGCAGGCAGCCTCATTGTCGGCCCACTCGGGCGTTCTTTTCACAGAATCTAGTAAGCCCATTGCTGTCAGCGCCAGACCGTACTTGAATACGAACTCGACGGCGGCCGCCTCTTCAGGCGGGCGCAGACTCTTGGCAGCTTCAGACGAGCGCTTTACCCCGCCCACCTAGCCAGCGCAACCACCCACCCCCGTCGCGCGCCCCCCGGCCCTTCAGGGTGCAAGGTCAGTGGGGGGGGTAGTAAAATCCCCTCAGTGCGTATTACCCCCTCGCGCGTTTGACCCTTCTTTTCTTGCGACTGTAAGATCAAAGATTCCCTCATGGTGCCGGGAAAATCTGCCAGGCTATGCCTGGCTGGGACGGACGAATGCGTCCGTCCCCACGTGAGCCACACAAGATGCCGCACGAATTGCCGAAAGCTTACGAACCGGGCGCGATTGAAGCGCGCTGGGCCGAGTATTGGGTCCGGGAAAAACTGTTTCAGGTGGAGACGCCTCCGCCCAGTTCGTCCGAAAAAGATGTGCGTCCTGTGTTCACGCTGTTGTTGCCTCCTCCCAATGTGACCGGGCGGCTGCACATGGGGCACATGATGGAACAGACGCAGATGGACGTCATGGTGCGCTGGCAGCGCATGCGCGGCTTCGTCTCGCTCTGGCTGCCGGGGACCGACCACGCCGGCATCGCGACGCAGATGCTGGTGGAGCGCCAGCTTTTGAAAGAAGGCAAGAAGCGGCGCGAGATGGGGCGCGAGAAGTTTCTGGAGCGCGTCTGGGAATGGCGGCGCGAGTACGGCAGCGCGATTCTCGATCAGATGAAACGGCTGGGCGCTTCGGTCGATTGGAGCCGGGAATACTTCACCATGGACGACAGGCTGTCACACGCGGTGAAGGAAGTGTTCGTGCGGCTGTATGAAGAGGGGCTGATCTATCGCGGGAAGTACATCGTGAACTGGTGTTCCGACTGCGGCACGGCGATCTCGGACCTCGAAGTGAAGCACGAGGACATCGCGGGCAAGCTGTATGAGATCCGGTATCCGGTGGTGGACACAGAGGCTGCGGCGCCTCGCGCCGCTGGACAGCCGGGGGCGGCTGTCCCTACGCAATTTATTACCGTGGCGACTACGCGTCCGGAGACGATGTTGGGCGACACGGCGGTCGCGGTCAATCCTAAAGACGAACGCTACACGCATCTGCTGGGTAAGCATGTGATGCTGCCGCTGATGAATCGGGAGATTCCGATCATCGCCGACGAACTGGCCCAGCCGGAGTTTGGCACGGGCGCGGTGAAGGTCACGCCGGCGCATGATCCCAACGACTTCCTGGCCGGACTGCGACACAACCTGCCGCAGATCGAAGTGATTGACGAGCACTCGAAGATGAATGCGAATGCCGGCCGTTACGCGGGGCTGGATCGCTTTGCGGCGCGCGCGCATGTGGTGGAAGACCTGGCGGAGCAAGGGTACCTCGTGGGCACCAAGGATTACACGATTGCTTTGGGCAAGTGCGACCGCTCGGGCACGATTGTCGAGCCGCGGCTCTCGACGCAGTGGTTCGTCAAGATTGCGCCGCTGGCGAAGCGGGCGATTGAGGTTGTCGAGAAGGGATACATACGGTTCACGCCGGAAAATTACGGGCAGATTTATTTGAACTGGATGCGGAACATCCACGACTGGTGCATCTCGCGGCAGTTGTGGTGGGGACACCGGATCCCGGCTTGGTATTGCGGCGCTTGCGGGGAAGTGATCGTGGCGCGCGAGGCTCCTGCGGCTTGCAAATGCGGCAGCAAGAACCTGGAGCAGGATGCGGACGTGCTTGACACTTGGTTTTCTTCGGGGTTGCTGCCGTTCACTACTTTGGGCTGGCCTGCGGCGACTCGCGACGAGGAAGTTTTCTATCCCAATTCGCTGATGATCACCGGCTTTGACATTCTGTTTTTCTGGGTGGCGCGCATGATCATGCTGGGATGCTGGTTCATGATGCCGCCGCACAGGCCGGGCCAGCGTTCTGAGGCAAGTTTGGGGTCGGAAGAAGATGCGCTGCGCGCGAGCGTTCCCTTTCGCGAAGTTTATATCCACGCGCTGGTGCGCGATGCGGACCGGCAGAAAATGTCGAAGACGAAGGGGAACGTGCTCGATCCGATTGAAGTCATCGGGAAGTACGGAACCGATGCGACGCGCTTTACCCTGGCGGCGATGGCGGCGCCGGGGACCGATATCGCGTTTAGCGAGAGCCGCACGGCGGGGTATCGGAATTTTGCCAATAAGATATGGAATGCGGCTCGGTTGATGTTCATGAATGTGGACCGGATCGACGCGGGCCTGCGGCCCGGGGCGGACGAATGCGTCCGCCCCTACGTGGGCGTTGCCGGGTTTGAGGTTGGTTCGCTTGAGGACCGGTGGATTCTCTCGCGGTTCAATCGCGCGACTCGCGACGTGAACGAGTCGCTGGAGACTTATCGCTTCGATGAGGCCGCGACTCGCATCTACGATTTTTTCTGGGGCGAGTTTTGCGACTGGTACCTGGAACTGATCAAGCCACGGCTGAATGAGGAAAGTGTGGAGGCGGTTCTCCGGCCCGCCCTGGACGGGGCAGAGCCCCGTCCCCACACGATCGCGGCGCGAGTCGCATGTGCGAATCTCGTCAATTTGTTTGAGGCTTCTTTGCGGCTGCTGCATCCGGTGATGCCGTTTATCACGGAAGAAATCTGGCAGGCGATGTACGATGGCACGCCTCCGCTGAAGTCGATTGCGCTGGCGGCCTATCCGGCCGCGGATGAAACGCAGATTGACCTGGGCGCTGAAACGGAGATGGCGATCCTGCAGGACCTGATCGTTGCGGTGCGCAATCTGCGGGCGGAATTGAAAGTCGAGCCTAAGATCAAAGTGCCGATCGAGGTGTTTGCGCATGAATCCGGAGATTCGCGCGATGCTCGAGAGGAATCTGGCGGCGATCGAGCGGCTGGGGAGTGTGGAGAAGGTCACATTCGTGGAAAGGTCGCTGGCAAACCTGCCGGGGGCTCGCAGTACTTCGCGGTTTGATGTGCATGCGCTATACGAAAAGAAGATCGACGTTGCGGCGGAATGTGAGCGACTGAAGAAGGAGTTGGAGAAGATCGAGAAGGAGATCGCCAACGGGCAGCGGCAGCTTTCGAACGAACAGTTTCTGGCGAAGGCGCCGGTGAAGGTCGTGGAGGGGCTGACGGCGCGGGCGGAAGAGTTGAAGGTGCTGCGGGAAAAAATCCTCGCCAAGATGAAAGAGTTGGGCTGCTCGTAATACAGTGAGCTGCGGCTCTTCGAGCCGCTGGACAGCCGAGGGCGGCTGTCCCTACGTGAGGTTGGACGGACGAATGCGTCCGTCCCTACGCGATCATGGACTGGAATTCACGACGCATTACGGCGATTTTGGAGAACGCGCTGACCGAAGATCGGGCCACGCGCGATGCTACCAGCTATGCCTGCATCGATCCTAACCAGCGGGCCTCGGCGACGGTCATCGCCAAGCAGGAGTGCATACTGGCTGGTCTGGGATGCGTGCCGCGGATTCTTGACGTCTATGCGGCGCTCGACGGGGCCGTCACTTCGCATTACGACGTGACTAGCCACCCTTCGATGTTTGATGGGATCCGCGTGAAACCGGGGCAACAAATCGCGGTGATCCGGCATAACGCGCGGGTGGTTCTATCGTGCGAGCGGGTGATTCTTAATTTTCTGCAACGCATGGCCGGAATCGCGACCACGACCCGCAAGTTTGTCGATGCGGTGGAAGACACGCGCGTGCGGATTCTCGATACGCGCAAGACGGCGCCGGGACTGCGCGTGATTGATAAATACGCGGTGCGCTGCGGCGGCGGGCAGAATCACCGACTGGATCTTTCCGACGGCGTGTTGATTAAGAACAATCATATTGCGCTGGCCGGGGGCGCGATTCCGGCGCTGGAGCGGGCGATCCGCAACCGGCGCGGGCGTCAGCCGATCGAGATTGAAGTGCGGTCGCTCGAAGAACTGCAGCAGGCGCTGGGCCACGGGGCGGAGGCGATCCTGCTCGACAATATGAACGTTGAAGACGTGCGCAAGGCAGTCGAGATTTGTTCGCACCAGCCGCGGAGGATTCCGCTGGAGTGCGCGGGCGGAATCAATCTGGAGAACGTGCGGTCGTACGCGGAGACGGGCGTGGACTTCATTTCGGTCGGGGCGCTGACGCATTCCTCGACGGCGGTGGATATGAGTATGCGCGTGATGCCGGCTTAGGGTGCGGCGGCTGCCGAGCTGCGCTCGGCTGGACGGGCGAGGGCGCCCGTCCCCACACGATCACCAGCGACTGGTTATAATTCCCTCCATCTCCACTTCCACCAAAACTCGCAGCCTGCCGTCGGTGCACAAGGCGACTGACGTTCGCCTGGGCCGCATTGTGCGGCTGCTGATGGACCACGCTATCGTTGTCGTCAGCGGCACGAAGATTGCCGAGGAGATTGGCACTAGCCGGTCGGAAGTCTGGCGGCTGATTCAGCAACTGCGCGGGTTGGGCGTGGATGTCGCTGGACATCCGGCAACCGGCTATCAACTGCGGGCGGTCCCAGACCTGTTGTTGCCGGAGATGTTGGCGCCGTCGTTGAAGGGGACGATCTTTGGCGGGGGCGGAAGGCGTGTCCCTCAGGGGCTGAAGCCCACGTCTCTCGAGACCGCGGACGGCACGGCTGAAGCCGTGCCCTACCCAAAACCTAGTCGCGAAATCAGCGCCAAGCAGATTCATCATTATTACAAGATCGGTTCGACCAATTTGGAGGCGATGCGAGCCGCGATGGAGGGCGCGCCCGAAGGCAGCGTCTTTCTTGCCGAAGAACAGCTGGCGGGACGGGGGCGCGGCGCGCACACCTGGCATTCGGCGCGGTCGGCGGGAATCTACTGCTCGGCGATCCTGCGTCCGGCGATGCCGCCCTCGGATGCGCTCATTTTTTCGCTGGCTGCGGGACTGGCGATACGCTCGGCGGTGGCGGAGATTGCTCCGCAGCTGTCCGTCGATCTGAAATGGCCCAACGACCTGCTGCTTGGCGGAAAGAAGTTCTGCGGCATTCTTACGGAGATGAATGCCGAAGTGACGCGAGTGCGCCACCTGGTCGTGGGCGTCGGGATCAACGTGAATCAGGTGAAGTTTCCGGCGGAGCTGCGCGAGATTGCGACCTCGTTGCGGATCGAGACCGGCACGGAGTGGTCGCGCGTGGAACTCTGCGCCGCTTTGCTAAAATCGCTCGACCGGGAGTATCGGGGTTTGGTGGCAAATGCGGGAGCGCGGGCGGGGATCTTGCGCCGGTTCGAGGCGAGTTCTTCGTCGGTGCGCGGCAGCAATGTGACGATCGAGGAGAACGGCGGCCTGGAGGGCGTTACCGAGGGGTTGGATGAGCGCGGGTTCTTGCGCGTCAGGACGGCGGAGGGGTTGCGGACGGTGGTTAGTGGGACGGTGAGGATCATTGGTAATTTGTGATTTGTAATTTGTAATTGAAAGACTGGTGCTTTCAAATTACCGATTACAAATTACCAATTACAAATATGCTGTTAGTCATCGATGTCGGAAACACGAATACGGTGCTGGGCGTTTTTGCGGCGGCGGCGCATCGTCCGGGCGAGGATGTGACTGCGGAGGCGGCGCGTTACGAGCGGCTGGTGGCGCACTGGCGCGTCGGTTCGCACCTGGGCCGCACCGTCGACGAGTACGGAGTGATCTTCCGCAACCTTTTCTCCATGGACAACCTGGAAGTTTCGGATGTCGACGGGATCGTGATTTCATCGGTGGTGCCGCCGCTTGATCCGGTTCTGCGACTGGTGTGCGAGCGCTATTTCAACATCAAACCGCTGTTCATCGAGCCCGGGGTCAAGACGGGCATGCAGGTGCTGTACGACAATCCGGCGGAAGTGGGCGCTGACCGGATCGTCAACGCGGTGGCGGCGTTTGAGAAATATGGGGGGCCGTGCGTGATTGTGGACTTTGGCACGGCTACGACCTTCGACTGTATTTCCAAGAAGGGCGAGTATATGGGCGGCGTGATTTGTCCGGGGATTGGGATTTCCGCGGACGCGCTGTTTCAACGTACGGCCAGGCTGCCGCGGGTGGAGATTCGCAAGCCGGCGCGGGTGATTGGATCGACTACGGTCGGCAGTTTGCAGTCGGGACTTTACTACGGGTATCTCGGGCTGGTCGACGGCATCCTGGAGCGACTGGTGGATGAGTTGGGGCCGGAAACTCATGTGCTGGCGACGGGCGGCCTGGGATCGCTGCTGGGCACCGCTTCAGGCTTCATTAAGGATGTGGACGAGTTTCTTACGCTCGAGGGGCTGCGCATTCTCTGGGATCGGAACCAGTCCTTCCGGCGCGAAGCCGCGCCGAAGACGGTGAGGACCTCGGCCAAAGCCTCGGATGCCGCCGCGAAACCTTGGCCCTCGCCGAAATCTTCTAAAACGAGGTGAGAGGTCAGAGGTCTAGATTGCAGAGGTGAAACCTTGGGTTCTAACCTCTGCAATCTGACGTCTGACCTTTGACCTCTCTAGAACCGTCGTGGAAAATTACTTCAATTATTTCACCGAAATCGAAGAGCACTATTTGCGGCGGCGTGGGACGCATCTGCTGCTTTCGACGCTTGATTGGGCTCTGATTGAGACTTGGAAGAGCGCGGGCGTGCCGCTGGAGGCGGTGCTCCGCGGGGTGGATGACGCGTTTGACAAGTACGATCGGGGCCCGTCGAAATCGAAAAAGGTGAATAGTCTGGCGTACTGTTCGCAGGCGGTGCTGGCGGCAGCGGAGGATATGAAGGAAGCGGCGGTGGGCGCTGGCGGTGACGAAAGAGCTCAGCGCGAGCCTGGATTTGAAGCGGCGCAGATTGCCGCATTCTTGCGCGACAGTGCTGCGAAGCTGGAGAAAGCGAAGCTGCCCGAGCGCGCAGGATTCGCGACTGTCGCGCTGGCACGGGAAGAAGCAGGTTCGCTGCGTGAGATAGCGGAGGCCATCGAGAGCTCGGGTCAACTTCCGCGTCTGGAAGATTTGGAGCGGCGGTTGACCGTGCTGGAGGAAAAGCTGTTCGCGGTGCTGATGGCGGCGGCTCCGGACGATGATCTGGTCAATGTGCGGGCGGAAGCGGATCGGGACATTGCTCCTTACCGGCGGAACATGACGGCGGCGCAGGTTGAACAGTTGCATAAGCAGTATGTGCGCAAGCGGCTGCTGGAGCGATGCGGCGTGCCACGGCTGAGTTTGTTCTATATGCACTAAGAACAGTTCTCGGTTCTCAGTTCTCAGTGGAGAACCGACTCATTGCACATCGAATCCCATGCTTCTTTCCATCGAAAAACTGATTTACGGCGGTGACGGGCTGGCACGGACGGCTCCCGGCGCGGATGGGCGCAGCATGGCGGTGTTTGTGCCGTTTGTTTTGCCGGGAGAAAAAGTTGAGGCCGAGATTGGGCTAGAAAAACCTGGGTTCGCGCGCGGCTCCGTTGCGCGGTTGATCGAAGCGTCGTCTGATCGCGTCGAGGCTCGCTGCACGTACTTTCGCCAATGTGGCGGATGCCATTACCAGCACATCCCGTACGAGCGGCAACTGGAGTTCAAAGCTGGAATTCTGCACGAGACGCTGCGGCGGATCGCGAAGATTGAGCTGACGGCTGAGATTCGGTTGCACCCTTCTCCTCCGTGGAACTATCGCAACCGGACGCGGCTGCAGGTGCGGACATTGTTCGGATTTGCGCTGGGATACTTCCGGTTCGGCTCGCACGAGTTTCTTCCCATCGGCGAATGTCCGATCAGCTCGCCGCTGCTCAATCGGATGATGGCGCGCTTGGTTGAGCTCGGCGGATTGAACTGCCCGGCAGCGGTCGAAGAGATCGAGCTGTTCGCGGATGCGGCCGACGAGCATTTGCTGGCCTGGGCTTTTTGCGGACGCGAGGCAGACAAGAGAGACCTGTTGCGCTGGGCGGAGGCGATTCAGCGCGAGTTGCCGGAAATCAGCGGCGTGACGTTCTTCGCTTCGCGGCGGCGGGTGGAAGAAGATGAAATGCCCGATCCGAAGGCGCTGGCGCAATCGGGCGCGAAGGCGATCCGCTATCGAACCATTGCCTATCAAACCATTGGCTATCAAACCAAGGAGCACGAATATCAGGTCAGCGCGGGAGCCTTTTTTCAGGTGAACCGCCATCTGATCGACGACCTGGTTTCGGTCGTGACCGGCAACGCCGGCGGAGACCTCGCACTCGACCTCTATGCCGGTGTGGGACTATTTTCGGCGGCCTTGGCTGGCAGTTTTCGTCACATTTTTGCTGTAGAGGCGTCACAGACAGCGCACGGGGACTTGGTGCAGAATGTGCCTGCGAACGTGAAAGCGGTCGGCGCGCGAACCGAGGATTACCTTAGGAGCGATGATCTGCGAAGCCGGCCAGTGCGAAATCGGACTGATTTGGTTGTCCTGGACCCTCCCCGCGCTGGCGCCGGCAAAGCGGTGATCCGTTCTCTGGTGGAACTCGGAGCGCCCCGAGTCCGGTACGTTTCGTGCGATCCGGCGACGCTGGCCAGGGATCTCGCCCCCCTTCTGGCGGCCGGCTACCACATCGAGGAAGCACACTTATTCGATCTCTTCCCCCAGACGTTTCACATCGAATCGGTGATGCTGCTGGCGCGCTGACCGCTTTCACGTCGTCCAAGTTTCTCCCGGAAGACGGGTGGCCGGGGCCCGCGCAAGTTTGGGGTGCGCGGGCCCCGCTCGTCCTGCGTGTAAGTCGGACAAAGCGGGGCCTGGAAAAGCTGCTCCGTCCTAAGAGGATCGTTGGCCCTCAGCGGCTGAAGCCGGGCTTCTTTCTTCGGCCTGATGGCACGACTGGAACAGGCTGCGGAAAAGTCGTTTCCGAGCTAGAGCCGTGCCCTCAGCGGCTAAAGCCGGATTCAAAACAATGCACTTACCGCAGCGCTGAAGCGCTGCGCCACCCAAAATCAAATGCAAGATCGCGTTTTTCCGCAGCCTGTGAAGGCGGGCTTCTTTCTTAGGCCTGATGGCACGACTGGATGTCGTGCCCTTCCTTTCCATCGAGCTAGAAAATGATGCGCAACCAGAATCCGCCGCGGCAGCCGTTGTTCTGGGCGGCGCTGGTATTTTCACTCGGCCTCTGGACAGGCGTGCGCGCCTGGCGGCCGCCGTCGTGGTGGGTGATCGCGGTCGTGGCGTTCGTCCTGGCGTCGTCATTCTTCCTTGCGAGGCGAGCTTGGCTGGCCAAGGCACTTTCTCTGGGCGCATGGTTTCTTCTTGGCGCGCTTCTAATTCAGATACGCGGTCAACGGCCGGTTGATCCTCACATTCTCACTTTGGCCGATGGCCGGGCCGTCACGCTTACCGGGCACGTGATTCGCGAGGGATATGCTCGGGCGGCGGGGCCGCGGTCGATTCGCGAATCCATTGATGTGGAGACGGAAACGATCGCAAGCCAGGGCGAAACCTGGCCGGTGCGGGCTGGGGTGCGGCTTGCGATTTACGAGAAGGTGGAGAATCGGGCGCATCGGTCCATCGGGCTGATCCGGTGATCTTAGATGCCACCCGGATCATCCGATCACCCGATCACCCAATGCCCACTCACCTATGGCACGCGGCTTCGCATCGTCGCCAAGTTGCATCCGGCTCGCAATTACCGCAATCCGGGAGCTTTCGATTATGAAGGCTATTTGCGCGACAACGGCATTAGCGTGCTGGGATCGGCGGAGGCCAAGGACCTGCAGCGGCTCCCCGGGTTTTCCGGCAGCTGGATTCAACTCTGGCGGGCGCGCGTTCATGCCAGCATCATCGCAAAGATTCATCAGCTTTGGCCGGCGCCGCAGGCCGAGCTCATGGACGCCATGGTTCTGGGCGAAGAATCGTTCCTGCGCAATGCAACCCGCACCGAGTACCAGCGCTCGGGGACGTATCACGTACTGGTTGTTTCGGGAATGAACCTGAGCATTCTGGCGTTCGCGATTTTCTGGGTGTTGCGGCAGTTTCGTGTGGATCCCGCAGTGGCGGCGATTACGACCGTGGTGGTCTCGTTCTGCTATGCATTTGTAGTGGGAGTCGGCCCACCGGTCTGGCGCGCCGCCCTGATGCTGGCGATCTACCTGGGGGCGCGTCTGTTGTATCGCGGACGCAACATGATGAACGCTATTGGCGCGGCGGCTCTGGGAGTTCTGATCGCCGACCCACACGCCCTGTTTGGGGCCAGCTTTCAGCTGACGTTTCTTGCCGTCTTCATCATCGCGGGCATCGGCGCGCCGATTCTGGAGCGGACAACGTTGCCCTATGCGCGCGGTCTGCGGCTGTTGCGGGCGGCCAGCTACGATCTGCATGTCGCTCGCGAGGTGGCGCAGTTCCGGCTCGAGCTGCGGATGATCGCGGGGCGGTTGACGAGATTTGTGGGGGAGCGCCTCGGCGTCATACTGCCCGCGATCTTCATGCGAGTGGCAATTGGCGCGAGCGAGTTGATCTTCATTTCGGCGCTGATGCAGGCGGGGCTGGCGCTGCTTATGGCCTACCACTTTCATCGCGCGACCACCATGGGAATGCCGGCCAACCTGGCGGTGATTCCGCTCACCCAGGTGCTGATGCCTACAGCGGCCGCCGCCGTCGGCCTGGGATATATCTCGACCACTCTCGCCAAGCCCGCGGTTTGGATTTCCGGCCTCGCGCTTGAGGGTATCGCGGGAACGGTACATCTTCTCGGCGGCGCCCCGGTTGCTGGCAGGCAGTTGTTAGGATCGATCGCCGACCTGCGCGTGGCCATGCCCTCGCTCGCAATGATTTTGGCCTCGCTCGCGGCTCTGGCGCTGGCCATGATGGCGGTGCAAGTCCGGCGCTCGCGCCTGGCCGCCTTCGCTTCCGTGGCGTTGCTGTTCGGCGTTGCCGGCTGGATCGCGTTTGTCCCCTCTCGCCCTCACCTTCGCGCGGGCGTGATGGAGATGACGGCCATTGACGTCGGGCAAGGCGACTCCATCCTGCTGGTCACGCCCGCGGGCCGCGCTCTGCTCATCGATGCTGGAGGCATGGCGCAGTGGATGCATTCGGACTTCGATATCGGCGAGCAGGTGGTCTCTTCTTATCTTTGGAATCGCGGCATCGATCGTCTGGACGCGGTCGTCATCACGCATCCTCATGCAGATCACCTCGGCGGGATGCCGGCGGTGATCGCGAATTTCCACCCGCGGGAACTTTGGATAAGTATCGACAAGCCGGTGGGCGAATTGGCTCCGATCGTCGCGCAAGCCCAGAGCGCGGGGATGAAAGTCTCCGTGGAGAAAGACGGCGATACATTCGATTACGGCGGAACGCATTTCCGCGTATTCGCCCCGGGGCGCGACCAAATTACCGGGTCGATGCGTCCGAACGACGATTGCCTGGTGTTCACGGCCACTTTTGGCGGCACGACCGCTTTGCTGGAGGGAGACGCGGAACGTCCGGTGGAACGACGGGTGGTGGACGAGCACCCGGAAGCAATGCTGCTGAAGGTCGCTCATCACGGAAGCGCGAGCGGAACTTCCGCCGATCTGCTCGCGACGGTGCATCCGCGTTTTGCGGTCATTTCGGTCGGCGCGCGAAATGTTTATGGACATCCGCGGCGCGAAGTGTTGGAGCGGTTGCAGCAGACCGGGGTTAAAACCTACCGCACCGACATGGAGGGTGCGGTCAGCTTTTACCTGGACGGCACGTCGGTGACTCCGGACGTGGCAATGCTGCACTAGAACCGTGACCGCATGATGAGTCGTACGGTGGAGCGACGGGCGTCCTCGCCCGTCCTTGGGCAGTGCGGCGGCCGGGCGGGGAGCCCGGCTCTCCACCAGCAGAAAGCCTCAGTGAGCGGGGTGCGCTTCGAGCCAGGATTGAAGAATTAAGATGGCGGCCATCCGGTCTACTGCTTGCCCTCGCTTCTGGATCGAAAGATCGGTTTCGCGCAACAGGCGGTTGGCTTGAGTTGAGGTCCAACGCTCGTCCCATAGATGGACGGTCAGACCGAATTGAGCGCGCAGATCGTCGGCGAAACGGCGCATCTTTTCCGATTGCGTTCCTTCCGCGCCGCTTAAGCGCAGGGGCAGGCCGACCACAATCTCCCGGACTTCGTATTTCGCCAGCACTTGTCCCAGGGCCTCCATGATCGCGGCGTTTGTTCTGACGCTGGATCGTATCCAACCCCTGCGCCGTGATGCCCAAGGGATCGGAGACGGCGACCCCGATTCTTTTCGAGCCGACATCGAGGGCCAGGATGCGGCTGTGGGCTGGCGTTCCCGGTGCACACATTCGTCAATTGTAGATGGCAGAGGTAGAAAAGCTTCTTAACATCCGCGATTCCGGCGATGTCAAAGCCGGTATCCACAATAATCCAGTTGCCGCAGCGGTGAAGAGTGTGGCGAGAACTCGGACGTCCGTCCGGAGTCTGTGTCGTACAGGTTCCGTCCCTCGCGGGACTCGGTTGGTTCTACTTCCGCCTACCCGGCACTGCCGTGCCGGGCTTTCCTGTTCCGCCGCTTCGCGGCTGGTGCATCGTCCGGTCGGGAATTCTAGAGTTCCCATCGGGCTCCTTTGTGGCCTTCGTGGTCTATCGGGACCGTGTCGCAATTCTCGGGTGCAATTCCGGCGGCAGTGAGGCAGAATTGTTTGCCAGCCGGCAGGGGATGAGTAAAAGCACAGTATGGAGATCTCTGAGGAACGAAGCGGGCATCACTGGTCGCTGACGCTGCTGGGCATCGGCTTGATTGTTCTGTTCGCGTATTACGGCGAAATGGTGCTGGCGGTGCTGTTCTTTGCGATTCTGCTGAGCTTTATGCTCTCTCCGGTGGTGCAGGCGCTGGAGTATCTGCACGTTCCGAGAGCCTTGGCGGCGCTGGTCAGCATGGTCGCGCTGCTGACAATGATCTATGGCGTCACCTCCGCTTCTTACAATCAAGCCGTGATTTTTGCCGACAACGTTCCGAAGTATTCGCAGAAAATCCGCTCCATCCTGCAGCCGTTCCGGCAGGGGGCGGAGAAGATCGAGAAGACGGGCGAGGCGGTGAGCGCCCCGGAGCCACTGAATGTTGTGCGCGTGCGGCAGGTGCAGAGCTGGTCGGATCTGCTCACCCGCGGAGCCGGGACTCTGACCGACATCCTGTTGGCGGCGGTGTTTGTTCCATTCCTCGCCTATTTTTTGCTGACCTGGCAGAGCCACGCGCGTTCCTCTACGGTGATGCTGTTTCCTCTGCGTCACCGGCACACGGCATTCGTGACCCTGGGGCTGATCGGGAAGATGTTGCAGAGCTTCATTGTGGGGAACCTGCTGATCGGGCTGCTGATTTCCGGCGTGAGCGTGGTGATTTTCGGGCTGCTGCACGTTCCCTTCTTCTATTTCGTCGGCTTTCTCAGCGGCTTTCTGAGCCTGGTTCCGTACCTCGGAATTGTGCTGGCGATGGTGCCGCCGATCCTTGTCGGCCTGGGACAACTGGATGCCGGAGACCTGTTGATCGTGTTGCTTTGCGTAATCGGGCTGCATCTCTTGGCGCTGAACGTTCTCTATCCCAAGCTGCTGGGAAACCGTCTGAGACTCAATCCGCTGGCGGTCACGATCGCGCTGCTGTTCTGGGGAGCGGTCTGGGGCGCCATCGGACTGGTGCTTGCCATTCCGATCACGGGCGCGATCAAGATTGTGTTCGACCACGTCGAGTCGATGAAGCCGTACGCGGACTGGCTGGGGGAGTAGAAACCTTCACCGCCGAGACGCTGAGAGCGCCGAGAAAACCGTCAAGAGTGCCAGACAGTCCCTGTACTCTGGCCACTTTGTGGCAATCGGAAAAGACCTCTACACTGGAACCTTGCGGGCGCTGATCACACTATTCCTGATTGTCGTTCTCGCCGCTGGCGGCTGGGTGGCTTGGCAGGTCTATGCGCCGGTTAAGCCTCCAGCCAATACTTCTCTGCTGCTGCATACCGGGTATTCGACGCGGCGCATTGCGGCCGAGTTGAAGAAGGCGGGCGTGATTCGCAGCGAACTGGCGTTCCGGCTCTGGCACGCGTGGCATCGCAAGCCATCGTTGAAGGCGGGGGAGTATCTTTTCGAGCGCGCGGCGACTCTTCCCCAAATTCACGAACGGATCGGGCGCGGCGATATCTACTTCCACACCGTCACCATTCCCGAAGGTTACACGATATTCGACATCGCTAAGGCGATGGAGGACGCGGGGCTTGGATCGGCGGCCGATTTTGTGCATGTGGCCGAAACCCAGACCCAGCTGATCTCGGATCTCGCGCCGGACGCCAAGTCGCTGGAGGGGTATCTGTTCCCTAACACCTACGAGTTCACTCGGACCGAGACCCTGGAGGAAATGGCGGTTACGATGGTCCATCAGTTCCGGCAGGTGGCGCAGCAGATTGGGCTGAACTCCGACGTCCCGCGGATCGTGACCATGGCGTCGATCGTCGAAAAAGAGACGGCGGCTCCGGAGGAGCGTCCGCGCGTGGCCAGCGTGTACTACAACCGGTTGGCGTTAAGGATGGCGCTCGACGCCGATCCGAGCGTGATCTACGCCGAGCAACTGACGGGCACGTATTCGGGAAGCCTGCATCACGACGACTTGGCCGTGAAGTCGCCCTATAACACGTATCGTTTCCCCGGGTTGCCGCCGGGACCCATCGCGAATCCGGGAAGAGGCGCGCTGGAAGCCGCCCTGCATCCCGAGAGCACAAAATTCCTTTACTTCGTCAGCGATGGCAACGGGCACCACCGCTTCGCCCGCAGCCTGGAAGAGCACAATCGGAACGTGGTCGCCTATCGGCGCGCACTTGGGCTGCGGTAAACAGCTAGTCAGCGGTACGATTGAGGCGGGCTACGGGAAGAGTCGCTTTGCATGCGGCAAGGGGCCCTCAGCGGCTAAAGCCGGATTCAAAACAATGCACTTACCGCAGCGGTAAACCGCCGCGCCACCCAAAATCAAGTACAACATCGGCCTTTTCCCGCAAGCTGTGAAGCCGTGGATGAAAACACGCCAGCTATGCAGCGCTGAAGCCCTCCACCCCACCACGCCAAAACCGGGCGTGCTGGGGACCCCGGCGCTGCTCCACGCAAAATCAATTGCAACGTCGAGTTTTTCCGCAGCCGCTAAAGGGGCGTCTGATTTTGAAGACCTTAGCGGTATGGCTAAAGCGATACCCTGATGCCCAGTTATGGTGTTTCCTGCTGAGCGCTGAACCCTTCCCTGCCTTATACTAATCAGATACCCAAGTGGTGGAAGGTTCTCAGGTACTGGCATAGGAATGTATCGTCCTCATCTGCGCTTGCTTTGTCTACTATTTCTGACGGCGGCTACTTTCCCGCTGAGCGGGTGTCTGTTCCGCACGCGTCCTGTGGACCGCCAGTTTTCCACCCAGCCGCTGAAGACGGCCACTCAGCAGGATCTGATCGAATACGTCAACGCGCAGGCTGCCAAGATTCAGTCGATGCAGGCGACGGTGGATATTGACGCTTCGGCTGGGGACCAGAAGAACGGCCGCATCACCGATTACAAAGAAATTCGCGGTTACGTGCTGGCGCGCAAGCCCGCCATGCTCCGCATGAAGGGCCTGCTGCCGCTGGTGCGAAACACAGCTTTCGATATGGTGAGCGACGGGCAGGAATTCAAGCTCTGGATTCCTCCGAAGAACAAGTTCTTCGTGGGCCTGGACGATGGCGACAACTACCAGCCCGACAAGCGGCTGGAGAACATGCGGCCCCAGTACATTTACCAAGCGCTGCTGATCCCGGAAATCGGGCGGGACGAGATTGCGGTGATGGAAAACGGTTATGAAACCGTGTTGGACGCGAAGAAGCGTCGGGTCGAGCAGCCGAATTATGCTCTGGCCGTCATCCGCAAGGGGCCCCAGGGTTGGTATTTGTGGCGCAAGATCGAGTTCAGCCGAACGGACCTGCTGCCGCGGCGGCAAAGGATCTACGACCAACAGGGAAACGTCGCGACCGACGCTCAGTACCATGACTACAAAGACTACGGGGGGACTACATTTCCGAGCACGATTGAGATCGAGCGGCCGCGGGAGGATTACGACATCATCCTCAGCATGGTCAAGCTGGAAATCAATCGCGCGCTGACCGACGATCAGTTTGCGCTGGAGCAGCCGCCTGGAGCCGAAGTGGTGCGCCTGGATGGGTCCAACGCCAGGGCGGCGGTGAAGGCGTCCCAAAGCCACAGGAGGTAAGTCTCCAGAAGAAGCATGATGAATCGCATGATTGTCGGGAATTTGGTGCATCGGCCGGTACGCTCGCTGATCAGTATTGTGGCGGTGGCGCTGGAAGTCGCGATGATTCTGCTGATTGTCGGGTTCTCGCTGGGGATGCTGCAGGATTCCCGCACGCGGACCGCGGGCATCGGGGCGGATGTGATCGTATTACCCCCGGGCTCGTCTTTTATTGCAGGGCTGACCGGCAGCCCGATGCCGATCAAGGTGGCAGGCGTTCTGGCCAAACTGCCGCACGTGGAACATGTCGCTCCGGTGATCACTCAGGTCTCAACCTCGGGCGCGCTGGAGATCATCGCCGGAATCGATCTGCCGAGTTACGAGAGCATGTCGGGCGGCTTTCACTATCTGAAGGGCGGTCCGTTCCAGGGGCCGAACGATGTGCTGGTCGACGATTTGTTTGCCCAGTCCAAGCACTCCAAAGTCGGCGACACGATCGAGATCCTCAACAACCCCTTCCGCATCTGCGGCATTGTCGAGCGCGGCAAGGGTGGGCGAAAATTCCTTCCCCTGAGCACCTTGCAAGATCTGACGGGCGGCAAGGATAAGGCCTCGGTGATGTATCTCAAGCTCGACGATCCCGCCAACGCGGATGCGGTGGTGGACGAGATCAAGCAGGTGCCGGGGATGGAACGCTACGTCGCCAGTTCGATGGCCACGTATCTTTCGATGATGACCCCAACTCACATTCCCGGCCTTTCGACCTTTATCGATGTGGTGATCGGGATTGCGGTGGTCATCGGGGTGCTGGTGATTTTTCAGGCGATGTATACGGCGGTGATGGAACGGACGCGCGAAATCGGCATTCTGAAATCGATGGGCGCCTCGAAGCCGTATATCGTGAACGTAGTGCTGCGGGAAACGGCGCTGCTGGCGGTGGGAGGCATCCTGCTGGGCATCCTGGCGAGCGTGGTGGCCCGGAGCCTGATTCATAATCGGCTGCCCCTCACGCCCATGGTTCTGGCCGGGGGATGGATTGCGCGGGCTGCCTTGATTGCTCTGGCCAGTGCGGTGGCCGGGGCGCTGTATCCGGCGTTCAAGGCGGCGCAGAAGGATCCCATCGACGCGCTGGCGTACGAGTAGGGGCTCCAGTCCTCGATTTCGCTTTTGATTCTCCCCACGGATAGCGGCTCTTTCCTCTCGAATAATTTCGCTCGCAAATCGGCGGAGAATGCACGATACTGCCGGAGAAACTGCGCCGTGCTATAATCGCGCGCCGTTACGAAGAAGCACGGCAGTTTCGCAGCCGTTGTCCTAATTCCTGGCCCTGCTCGTGAATGCGCGCGGGTGACCGCAAATACGCAGGAGGAGATATGCGCTTCGATGATCCGACCCTCTATGGTCGGGACGATGAGACCGATGAGTTCAGCGACAGCGGCGCCTATGGCGAATCGCTGGAAGAAGATCTAGACGAAGAAGAAGAAGAGGAAGAAGAAGAGCCAGCCCTGGTGGAGGAAGACGACGAGCTTCCCGCGCCTGTGGTACGGGAGCCTGTGGTGACACCCGCACCCGTAACTCCGTTGGGCGGCGGCGGCGAGGGTGGGGCGCCGAAGAAGAAGGCCCCGGCAAAGAAGGCCCCGGCAAAAAAAGCTCCGGCAAAGAAAAAGGCGGCAAAAAGACCGGCCAAGAAAGCGGCCAAAAAGCCGGCCGCCAAGAAGAAGGCCAAAACCGCGAAGAAGAAAAAAGCGGCGAAGAAGCCGGCCCGGAAAGCGGCAAAGAAGAAAGGCGCCCGCAAGAAAGGCCGCCGTTAACGACTCACGCTAGGCCACTAAAATGATGGCGGAAGCTCGGGCTTCCGCCATTCACTCATTTTTCTTCTTGTACGATCGCTTCCGCTTCGATTTCCACAAGCATCTCTGAAGACACCAGCGCCGTGATCGCCATCATGGTGCTCGCGGGACGAATGTCGCGGAAAAATTCACCGTGCGCTTTTCCCACTTTTTCCCAATCCGCAATGTTGGTAAGAAACACGCGCGTGCGAACCACATCCTTCAATGAGGCTCCGGCCTGCTTCAGCGCGCGCTGAATGTTGTTGATGGTCTGAACGGCTTGCGCGTACGCATCGCCTGTACCGACGATCTTTCCGTCGACGCCGGTTGCGGTTGTGCCCGCAACGTGGATGTGTGGGCCAACGCGAACCGCACGAGAGTAACCGACAATCGGCTCCCAGGGTGTTCCGCTTGAGATGTTGATTCGCTCCACTCTGCCTCCGGTCTTCTCTGTACTTCCTTGTGAATAGATTCCGGGAACCAACTTTTCGATCCACACGACGCGGGAATTAGCAGCCGCTTGCGTTGGCTGCCAACAGACAGCCCCGAAACGCCGCGCCGCCAGGAGGGTTCTAATAGTAGTGGTTCGATGGTCACTTGCATTGGATCATGATTCACGGTATCTAATCCGCACGAGATCTTGTTCCGATAGGAATAAGAGGGCGAATTGGGAAGGAAGTGGGGCCATGGAGATTCCGGAGACGCATCCGCTGCAGCAGTTGTTTGTTGAACTGGTCGGACGCCACTACGCCCAGGAGATTGGGATTCGCGATCCGCAGGTGGTGAGTTACGTCGCGCATCTGCTGTCGGAGTTTTGCGATGCCGAGCAGCTCTTGAAGATCCGCAATGCGGCGGGGAAGCCGCTGAACGATGTGGGCGAGATGCTGATCGAGTCGGACCCGATCTACGGCCCGGCGCCCTCGTTCGACCGCGAGCGCCAGGTGCGCAAGCATATCGGCGACTTCACGCTGTTCTACGCCGGCATGTTTCCGGAGAGCATCAACCACTATCGCCTGCGCCGCCAGCGCGTCGAAAATTTCGTGGATTGGGTGAAGGCGGGAAAAGAGAGCTACTACATCGTTTCGAAATTCGAAGACTTCGAATACGCCAAGGTGGCGCCGCTGTTCGCGCAACTTTCGCAGCGATTCGAGCAGTGCGTTTATGGACTGAATCTGGTGAAGAACGAGCTTGAAGTGATGCAGCACCCGATCGCGCGGATGAGCAACGAACTCATTATGTAGGATTGCAGAGGTCTGAGGTCAGATTGCAGAGGTGAAAACCTCCCATCGTGAATTTCGGATTTTACTTCTGCAATCTGACCTCTGACCTCTGACCTTTCACCATTCGCCTACCGGCAATTTCGAAGTTTTCTTCCAGCACAATCTTTATCGCTTCGCTGTAGGCGATGTGTTCCTGTTCGAGAATTCGTGCCGCCAGCGTGTGCTCGTCGTCGGAGTCCAGCACAGGGACAGTTTTCTGCACAATAATGGCGCCGTGATCGAGCTCCTCATCCACGAAATGCACCGTGCAGCCTGAAACTTTCACCCCATAGGCGAAGGCCTGCTGCTGCGCTTCCAAGCCGGGAAACGCGGGCAGCAAGGACGGATGAATGTTGAGAATTTTTGCCGGGAACTGCCGCACGAACCAGGGCGAGAGCAGGCGCATGTAACCGGCGAGGCAGATGAGATCGACTTGGTTGTCGAGGAGCGCCGCCACAACTTCGCGGTCGTGCTGCTCGCGCGGCTTGCCTTTCGACGCAACGACGAGCGCGTTGAGGCCGCGCTGACGGGCGGTTTCGACGCCGGGAGCGTCGGAACGATTCGAAATCACGACCGCGATGCGAGCATCAGGAATCCGGCCAGCCGCAACGCTGTCGGCGATGGCCACAAAATTAGAACCGCGTCCGGAAAGCAGAATGCCGAGATTCTTCATACGAGACAATGACCGGGCTTGTCATCCTGAGCGAAGCGAAGGACCTGCTTTTCCTTTTGTACGCAAGAAAGCAGGTCCTTCGCTTGGCTCAGGATGACAATTCATAAAAGGGGTCGATAAGAGCTACAAGCTAAGAGCCAAAAGCTAGAAGCCCGTTCCTAGCTGAACATCACCTTGCGATCGCCTTTGACGATACGGCCCACGCTGTAAAACTTTTCTCCGGCACGCTCCAGCAGGGTCTGCGCTTTCTTGAACTTCTTGGCGGGGACCACGATCAGCATACCGAGGCCCATGTTGAAGGTGCGCAGCATTTCTTCCTCGGCGACATTGCCGAGTTTCTGCAAATGCTCAAAGATGGGCAGAACCGGCCAGGTGCCGCGTTCGATCACGGCGGAGGTGCCTTTGGGCAGCACTCGGGGCAGGTTTTCGGTGATGCCGCCGCCGGTGATGTGCGCCAGCGCCGCGACACAGTCGCCCGCGATCATCTTGCGAACGATCGGCCAGTAGCTGCGATGGGTGCGCATGAGTTCGTTGCCGACCTTGTTCTTGATCTCGCTGACAAACGTTTCCAGAGAATAGCCGGCGACTTCAAAGAGCAGTTTGCGCGCCAGCGAGTATCCGTTGGTGTGCAGACCGTTGGAGGGCAAGCCGAGAACACAATCCCCCACCTGCACGTCTTTGCCGCTGATAACGCGGTCGCGTTCGACTACTCCGACGATGAATCCGGCCAAATCGTACTCGCCATCGGGATAAAACCCCGGCATTTCCGCGGTCTCGCCGCCGATCAGAGCGCAGCCGTTATGCTTGCAGGCTTCGGCCAGTCCGCCCACAACTTTTTCGGCGATCTCCGGATCCAGGGTTCCGGTGGCCAGGTAGTCCATGAAAAACAACGGCGCCGCACCCTGCACCGCGATGTCGTTGACACAGTGATTCACCAGGTCGCCGCCGACGGTGTGATGCATGCTCATGTCGAAGGCGACTTTCAACTTGGTGCCCACGCCATCGACGCTCGAAACCAGCACCGGATCCAAATACTTTTTGTCGACCGAGAACAACCCGCCGAATCCGCCGATTTCGCTCAGCACTCCCTTGGTGAAGGTTTTGTGGGCCAGATACTTGATGCGCTGCTTGGTGCGGTTGCCACGATCGATGCTGACGCCGGCATCGGCGTAGGTGATGGGGTCGGCTGGGAGGTTGGGGTTCTGAGCCACTTTTTTGTCCGTCGTTGTTAGTCCGTCATTACCAGGGTGGAAAGATCGGGTGCGCCACCCAGCCGGAGGAAGCATTTCAGGCGCAACAAATTTTAGCACGTCTGGAGTTGGCGCTGGCGGGTGCGTGGCCGCAAAAGAAAAACCCCGACCAAAGCCGGGGGTGGAACTGAAAAGGGATGGAGGGCTTATTTCGCCATATCGTCTTTCTTCATTTCGTCTTTCTTTTCTTTCTTCTCTGTCTTGGCTTTCTTCTCTGTCTTGGCCTTCTTTTCTTTCGCGGGTTTTGCTTTCTCTTCCTTCTTGTCGGCCGGTTTGTCCGCGGGCTTGTCAGCTTGGGCAAAGGCGAACGACGACATCGAGACGGAGAGGGCGAGGGCAAACATCAAGGCGAGCACTTTCTTCATATTTGGAAGCTCCTTTTGAATGTTCCCAACCACACACAAACTCCCGGTGATTGCGATGGGATGGTTCCGGGTCCAGCGGAATTGTAGACCTTTGGGCGAAGGTTTTCCAAGCGCAATAATCAAGACCCTTTATAATGCTGGTCCAACTCTTTTCTTCGGAGACACGCATGAGGATTCTGACAGTTCTTCTTTTCGCCGTGCTGGCGATTCCGTTTACGGTTGCGCAGCAAAATCAGGACACGACGCCCGAGAGCGCGAAGCAGGCGGCATCCAAGAAAGATAAGAAGCAGGCAACGCCTGCGAGTGCCGCAACTCCCGATAAGACGGCGGAAAGCGGCAAGACCGCCGAGCCGGCCAAAACCGACGCGAGCGAAGCGGCCGACAAGGAAGAACATTACGATGTGGCCGAAGTTCCGCCCGTCACCACGCATCACCAGATCACGCTCAACGGCAAGACTCTCAGCTATACGGCGACGGCCGGCCGGCTCCCCATCAAGCGCGACGACGGCAAGACGGAAGCGGAAATGTTTTTCGTGGCTTATACGCTCGACGGGCAGGATGCGGCAAAGCGTCCGCTGACGTTCTCGTTCAACGGCGGCCCGGGATCGGCGTCGGTGTGGCTGCACATGGGGGCGCTCGGACCGAAGCGCGTGGTACTACAGGCGAATGGCTTCATGCCGGCGGCGCCTTACCGCCTGGAAGACAATCCTGACACGCTGCTCGATCGCAGTGACATCGTCATGGTGGATGCCATGGCGACCGGCTATTCGCGGGCCGCAAACGCCGAACTTACGAAAAAGTTTCTCGGCGTAAAAGGCGATGTACAGGCCTTTGGAGAGTTCATCCGTCTCTACATCTCGCGCTACGATCGTTGGAGTTCTCCACTGTTCCTACTGGGGGAAAGTTACGGCACGACGCGCGCCGCCGGCATTGCCGGATATCTGGCGGATCACGGCATCGTGTTCAACGGCGTGACCCTGCTTTCGATGGCCCTGGATTTCCAGACACTGGAATGGAACAAGTCGAACGACCTGCCCTATTTTCTGCTGGTGCCCACGTTCAACATGATCGCGGGCTATCATCACAAACTGGCTGCCGATCTCACCGAGGACGTGGCGAAGACGCGCGAGGAAGTCGTGCGCTGGTCGTCCAATGAATACGCGCTCGCGCTGGGAAAAGGCGATGCGATGACGCCGGAAGAACATCGCAAGATTGTCGACCAACTATCACGCTACACAGGGCTGCGGCCAGAAGTGGTGGAAGCGCACAACCTGAGGATTGACGTACCCACGTTCACGCGCGAACTGCTGCTCGATCAGAAACTGGTCGTCGGGCGCCTCGATGGCCGCTTCAGCAGTCCTAATCCCGACGGCGATCGTTTCTATGATCCGACGGGCTCCGCCATTCTGCCGCCTTACACCTCGGCGTTCAATAACTACCTGCGCACCGAATTGAACTACAAGTCCGACATGCCCTACCGGGTGTTCGCCTACGACCAACCTGGATTCCAGAAGTGGGAGTGGGGGAATGCCGTGGAAGGCTTTCCCAGCACGGCCGGCGGATTGCGGTCGGCGATGATCAAGAATCCGTATATGAAGATTCTGGTGATGGAGGGCTACTACGACCTGGCTACGCCCTTTACCGCCGCCAACTGGACGATGGATCACCTGGACCTTGGTCCGCAGTTCCGCCAGAATATTTCCTACGCCACCTACAAGTCGGGACACATGGTTTATGTCGATCGCGCCGAGCATGACAAGATGAAAAAAGATCTGGTGGAATTCATGGAGAAGTGCCTGCCGAGATGAGAAAGGCAGGTCTTAGGTCTTAGGTCTTAGGTCTTAGGTCTTAGGTAAAAACCAACCCGACCTCCGGGCGCCGAATTTCTGCACCGGATATGCTCTAATGCTGAACGCATGCGCGCCGCCGTCATCTTCGGGTTGGGAACCTCGCCGGCTGACTTGAAACGGTTTCAAGCCGGTTCGGCAACTGCGTGGTCGCAGGGACTGCCCACTTCTTCCGGCGACGCCGATGCCATCCTGATCTTTGGCGGGGACGGCACGATCCATCGTCATCTCCCGGCGCTGGTACGGCTCAAGCTTCCGGTGCTGATTGTTCCCTCCGGCAGTGGAAACGATCTTGCCCGCGCGCTGAAATTGCGTTCGATGCGGGACTCGTTGCGCGTCTGGCGTGATTTTGAATCGGGGAAATTGAGCGCGCGGCCAGTCGATCTCGGGGTCATCGTGCCATTCGACGCGCCGGAGCGCACCTACTATTTTTGCTGCGTCGCCGGGTGCGGGCTGGACTCTGCCGCGGCTCGGAGCGCCAATCGGATGCCGCGCTGGCTGCGCGGACATGGTGGCTATGCCCTGGCCCTATTGCCGCTGCTGCTCAAACTTCCGGCTGTTTCGATGCGGCTGGCACAGATCAATGGCGCGGATCGCACCGAAGCCGAAAAGCTCACTTTGCTCGCCGCATTCGCCAACACCCAGTTCTATGGCGACGGCATGCGCATTGCGCCAGAAGCGGATTTTGCGGACGGTAAGCTCGATGTTTGCCGGATCGGCACGCTGAGCCCGCTTAAGCTGCTTAGCTTGTTTCCGACGGTGTACTTCGGGCGACATCTGCTTGTGCCCGAGGTTGAATACTCGCGGGCGGAGCGCGTGCACGTGCAGACCGAAACTCCCATCGAGATCTACGCTGACGGAGAGTATGTGTGTGAGACGCCCGCCGAGATTTCCGTGGCTGCGGGGGCGCTAAGCGTGATTCATCCGCAACACTAGGGATTGGCTCCTACGGTGGAGCGACGGGCGTCTTGCCCGTCCGGCCGGGCGGGGACGCCCGGCTCTCCACTAGCGAACTCGGCCGTAGCGCGCATCGAGCGCGAGGTTCAGTTCGAGGACGTTCACGCGCGGCTCACCCAGGAATCCCCATTGCCGGTTCTCGGAGTGCTCGAGGACCAGGCGCGCAACCTCAGCTTCCGGAATCTTGCGTTCTGAAGCCACGCGCCGAATCTGGAACTGGGCCGCTCCTGGCGTGATATCCGGGTCGAGTCCCGATCCCGATGTCGTCACCAGGTCGACCGGGATGGGAACGCCGGGATTTTCGGCTTGCAGCTTGGCGACGTCTCCGTTGACGCGGCCAATCAGCTGGGCGTTGGTCGGGCCCAGGCTCGATCCTCCCGAGGCGGTGGCGTCGTAGCCGGCGGCGCCCGCGGCGGAAGGCCGCGAATGAAAGTAACCCGGCCCGGAAAATGGCTGTCCAATCAGGTGCGAACCAATCACCACTCCCTCCTTCGCGCGGATGAGCTGGCCGTTGGCCTGCTTGGGGAAGATCAACTGCGCGAGTCCGGTCACGACTAGGGGATACAGAATTCCCAACAGGACCGTTGTTGCGAGTGTCATGAGTACCGCGGTAATTAAATTCTTCTTCATAGGTCTTCTCAGCTATTCATTTGCCACTATCCATTGCTCTTCCTAAACCAGCCTGATGCTGGTGATGAGCATGTCAATCGCCTTGATGCCGATGAATGGAACCACCAATCCTCCGAATCCATACACCAGCAGGTTCTGCCGCAGCAGTGATTCGGCGCTCATCGCCTTGTACTTCACCCCTCGCAGCGCCAGCGGAATCAGGGCGACGATGATGAGCGCGTTAAAAATCACGGCCGAAAGCACCGCCGACTGCGGCGTCTGCAGCCGCATGATGTTCAGCGCATTGAGCACGGGAAAGGTTCCGGCAAACATCGCCGGAATAATTGCGAAATACTTCGCCACATCGTTCGCAATGGAAAAAGTTGTGAGCGCCCCGCGCGTCATCAGCAACTGTTTGCCGATGGCCACGACTTCGATGAGCTTGGTGGGATTGGAATCGAGGTCCACCATGTTTCCGGCCTCTTTTGCCGCTTGCGTTCCGGTGTTCATCGCGACCCCCACATCGGCTTGCGCCAGCGCGGGAGCATCGTTGGTGCCGTCGCCGGTCATGGCAACCAGTTTGCCGTCGGCTTGCTCGCGGCGAATCAGATCCATTTTGTCTTTCGGGGTCGCTTCGGCCAGAAAATCGTCCACGCCGGCCTCGCGCGCGATCGCCGCCGCCGTCAGCGGATTGTCTCCCGTGATCATGACGGTCTTGATCCCCATCGCGCGCAGTTGATTGAAACGCTCCTGCATCCCGCCTTTGACGATGTCCTTGAGGTAGATCACGCCCAGCGCACGCTGATTTTCCGCCACCACCAGCGGAGTTCCTCCGGAGCGAGCGATCTGTTCCACGCTCGCCTGAATCTCGCGCGGCAGCGAGGTGCCGAACTGATGCAGGTATTTGGTGATGGCGTCGACTGCTCCTTTGCGAATCTCACGGCCGTCGAGGTTCACGCCCGACATGCGGGTTTGCGCGGTGAAAGGGACGAACACCGCTTCGTGAGAAGCGAGTTCGCGTCCGCGCAGGCTGTACTTTTCTTTCGCCAACACGACAATCGACCGGCCTTCGGGCGTTTCGTCGGCGAGCGAGGAAAGCTGCGCGGCATCGGCCATCTCGGCGTTGGTAATGCCCGGCGCGGGGATGAACTCGGCGGCCTGGCGGTTGCCGAGCGTGATCGTTCCCGTTTTATCGAGCAGCAGCGTATTGACGTCTCCGGCCGCCTCCACGGCGCGCCCGGACATCGCCAGCACGTTGTGCTGCACCAGGCGGTCCATGCCGGCAATACCGATGGCCGAAAGCAAGCCGCCGATCGTAGTCGGAATCAGACAGACCAGCAGAGAAACGAGCACGAATACCGTCTGCGGCGATCCTGAGTAAATCGCGAACGGCTGCAGCGTTACCACAGCCAGCAGGAAGATGATGGTCAGGCCGGCCAGCAGGATGTTGAGCGCGATCTCGTTCGGAGTCTTCTGGCGTTCGGCGCCTTCGACCAACGCGATCATTCTGTCGAGGAAGGTTTCTCCTGGATTCGAAGTGATGCGGACTTTGATCACGTCGGAAAGCACGCGCGTGCCTCCGGTAACCGCCGACCGGTCTCCTCCGGCTTCGCGGATCACGGGCGCGGACTCTCCAGTGATCGCGGACTCGTCCACCGAGGCGACGCCTTCGATGACTTCGCCATCGCCCGGGACGAGTTCGCTCGCAATTACCATTACGATATCGCCGGAGCGCAGCTTGGAACTCGGCACGATTTCCGTGGTCCCATTCGCCAGCAAGCGCTTGGCCACCGTCTCAGACCGGGCTTTGCGGAGCGTGTCGGCTTGCGCTTTGCCGCGACCTTCGGCCATGGCTTCCGCGAAATTCGCGAACAACACGGTGAACCAGAGCCAAAGTGTGATCTGCAGGTTGAAGGCGAAGCTCTGTTTCCCGCGGAATAACAGGATGGTCGTTACCACGGCGCCAACCTCGACCACGAACATGACCGGATTCTTCATCATGGTGCGGGGATCGAGTTTGACCACGGCGTCGCCCAGCGCTCGCCGTATGATTTTTGCGTCCCACAAACTCTTGCTTTTCTTTTCTGCCATCTTTTGCCTCAAAAAGCTCTGCCTCGAAAAGGCCTGCCTCAGAAAGTTTTCCCTGCCATCATCAGCAGGTGTTCAAGTATGGGGCCCAAGCTAAGGGCCGGGAAAAATGTCAGCGCTCCCACAATCACAATCACTGACACCAGCAGAACGGTAAACAGGGGCGTAGTCACCGGGAACGTGCCCGCGGAAGCCGGCACAGTCTTCTTCTTCGCCAGATTGCCGGCAATCGCCAGCATGGGAATGATCATGAAGAACCGTCCCACCAGCATGGTCATCGCACCTGCGGTGTTATACCAAAGCGTGTTGCCGTTTATGCCGGCGAACGCAGAGCCATTGTTCCCTGCCGACGACGTAAACAAGTAGAGGATTTGGGTCAGGCCGTGCGGACCGGCGTTGCTGATGCTCGACGTGCCGAATCCCTCTACCGATGAAATGCCCGTGAGCACCAGAATGATCAGCGGGAACACCAGCGTGACGAGCATCGCCATCTTCACGTCGTAGGCCTCGATCTTCTTGCCCAGATACTCCGGGGTTCGCCCGACCATGAGCCCGGCGATGAACACCGCCAGCACGACGTAGATCAGGATGCCGTACAGGCCCGCGCCCACCCCTCCAAAAACGGTCTCGCTGAGCATGATGTTGACAAGCGGCACCATTCCGCCCAGTGGAGTAAACGAATCATGGACGCCGTTGATGGCGCCACAACTTGCGTCGGTGGTGACGGTGGCAAACAGCGCGGAGTTGGCGATGCCAAAGCGCACCTCCTTGCCCTCCATGTTGCCGCCCGGCTGCATCGCGGTGGCGTGGTGGTCGACTCCGTGCAGCAGAGGATTGCCTCGGGACTCGGCCCAGTAAGCCGTCGTAACCCCGCACAGGAACAGAATTGCCATCGCCGCCCAGACCGCCCAGCCGTGACGCTGCGACTTAGTCATTCGGCCCAGCGTGTACGTGAGACCTGCCGGGATCGCGAAGATAGAAAGCATCTGCAGGAAGTTACTAAGTGGAGTCGGATTCTCGAAGGGATGGGAGCTGTTGGCGTTGAAGAACCCGCCGCCGTTCGTGCCGAGCATCTTGATCGCTTCTTGCGACGCTACCGGACCTTGGGCGATGGTCTGATCGGTTACCGTGTCCATCACCGGCTTGCCGTCTTGGCCTACCATGGGTTTGCCGTCGGTTCCCGTCTTCTGGACCTGTTGCGGCTCAATCAGCTTCGCGGTGTCATAGGGCCTGAGGTTCTGGACAGCTCCTTGCGAAACCAGGGCCAGGGCATAGACGATGCAGATAGGCAGCAGCACCCACAGGGCGGAACGGGTCATATCGACCCAGAAATTACCGATGGTCTCTTTTTCCTTGCGCGCGATGCCGCGAACGAATGCGATCGCCAGCGCGATCCCCACCGCGGCCGACGCGAAATTGTGGTAAGCCAGGCCAGCCATCTGCGTGAGATAGCTCATGGTGGACTCGCCCGAATAGTTCTGCCAATTCGTGTTGGTCGTGAAGGACGCGGCGGTGTTAAAGGCGAGTGCCTGAGCGACTGCCCCGAACTTCTGCGGATTCAACGGCAGGAACTGCTGCACCCGCTCGATCAGATAAAGCAGCAGCATGGTGGCGCCGCTGAACAGCAGCATGGCGAAAGCGTATTCGGTCCAGCGCATCTCGTGCTCTTCATCGACGCCAGTCACACGATAGAGCAACCGCTCGATCGGGCGGACCACGGGGTCGAGAAAAGTGCGCTCCCGGCTGAACACTCTTGCCATGTACACGCCGAGCGGCTTAGTGATCGCCAGAATCAGAGCTAGAAATACGCCGATCTGTATCCAGCCATTGGTTGTCATTTCAGAATTTCTCCGGTCTCAGCAACGCATAGAGCAGGTAGACCATCAAACCTGCGCTTACAATCAGCATGATGATCGATTCAGCATTCATATTGATTTGCCTCAGGCGATTTGTCCTCAGCGAATTCGATCGCAGAATTGCACATAACCGAGCGACAACGCGAAGAACGCTATCGCGACCACGACAAAGATCAGGTCTTGCATGCACCCTCCCTACAAATGACGTCAAGTACTCGCTAACTTGTCGTCACGATCAAACTTGACCAGCACGGCTGAGCCCAGGCGGTCCTCGTCCGGGCGGAACCCTGGCGTCATACCGAAAGCAAGCTGGTGGCTTGTGCTCATCCAAATTAGACAGGCCCCTCCATAAAAGTGCGGTAAGCGGTTCATAAAGAAGTCATAAAGATAATGCGTGCTGAGGGGCATTTCGTGGGCACCGTGGTCTTGCCGGTTTTCGTTGTATGCGTGGGTCCGGCCCTCTACACTGGAACCCGATAGAGCCATGAGGAAAAGCCTACCGCTGGTGCTTCGCCACGCCATGTACAACCTGCGTGGCGGCTTTTTGATTCGTCCGCTCACCATCGCGCTGACGCTGGGTTGCGCGGGTGCATCCCTGTCGTGGTTGGAAGAAGTGTTTCCGGTTACCAGCGCCTGGGTACCTACGGTCCTGTTCCCCTCGCACGCCGACCCGCAAGTCGCCCAAGTCATTCTGGCGGGCATCGCCGCCTCCATCATGACCGTGGTGTCGATCGTGTTCGCCATCCTGTTGATGACGCTCACCCTGGCCTCGATGCAGTTCTCTCCGCGCATCATCGTCAGCTTTTCCAGGGACCGCGTGACGCAATGGACACTCGGCATCTTCCTCGGCACTTTCTTGTATTGCATGGCGGCGCTTCCGGCGGCGCGCTCGCTTCCCCACGCCTTCGCGCCTGTAGCCACCGTCCTGGGCGCGATGGTGCTAGCGCTGGTCTGCGTCGGTTTGCTGCTCTTTTTCATTCATCACATCTCACAGGCCATCAGCGTCAATCATATCGTCGACAGAATCGCGGCAGAAACGGAAGCCATGATCGATGAGATTATGCCTTGGCCGCACCGGTTGAACGCCTTGAGCGATGCGGAACCGCTTCGACCCAACCCGAGCGAAGTGGCCGTTTTGAGCCATGATTCCGGCTACATCCGCTTCGTCGATACGCGACGCGTGGTCGCCCTGGCGAAGCACTATCACGTCACGATCCGCGTTCTGCGTCGGGTCGGCCACTTCGTTCCGGCGGGAATCCCGCTGATGATGGTCTCCAAGGGGAACCGCCTTTCACCCGAAGGCACCGCCGAGTTGCTGGCTACGTTCGACTTCGGCCCGACGCGAACGTTGCAGCAGGACGTGGAGTTTGGCGTCCTGCAGATTGTCGATGTGGCGTTGAAGGCGATCTCGCCCGCCGTCAACGACCCCACCACGGCCATCAACTGCGTCGATCAGCTGAGCCGCATTCTGATCCGCTTCGCGTCCCGGGAACCGCCGGAGGACCTGCTCTACGATCCACCGGGCATCATTCGCGCCAGCATTGGGTCGATCCACTTCGAGCGCTTGCTGGAGGCAGCCTTTGAGCAGATCCGCATGTATTCGAAGACGGACGTGGCCGTCAGCTTGCGGTTGCTGCGGGCCCTCGGTGACATCGCCGCGTCCACGCCCGATCCGGAGTTCCGCCGGATACTCGTCGAGCGCGGAATGCGGACGGTCGCAGGCTGCGCCGAAAAGCTCAGCGAAGAAGAACTGAGAGGGCTGCGCGCTCGCCAGGCCGCGCTGGAGAGCTTCACCGCGATCTCGCAGCCGTAAATTAGAGATTAGAACAGGTGATGGGGGCGTGATACGGCTACCTGATTCGAACCGGCATGACAGAAATCAGGTCTTACACACAACCTCCTCCAAATGTGGACTACCTTCTTGTCACAATCAGAATTTCACCATGATGTCGATGTCGACCAGCGACTCGTTCTTGCGAAGATCGGGAAACCATACGGTGCTGCCTTGCGCCCCGCAGGCGGTTTGCGCGCCGCTGAGTGTCGTTGCCATGGACGAATTTCCGTCGTTGCACGCGAAAAATTGGGGATAGCCGTTGTTGGTATAGGGCACTCCACCCGAACCGGGCGGCGTAACTCCGCCGCGACCCGTCCAGTAGGGGACATTCGCGTGGCGATAGTCGTATTCCCAGCGGAACGTGAGCCACTGCCTGGGCATGTAGTCGTATGTGACCGACATATCCCAAGCCTTGAATGGATCGCCGGGATTCCCGGTAAAGTAGGGCGCGTTGATCGCCGCAGAGGGGGCCGTCTCGCCATTAATGGGCGGCAGCAGGACCAGATAGCGTCCTGGATTGTTGATCATGCCGCCTCCGATGGTTAGTCCGTATGTATCCTTCTTGAACCAGGCGCGGTTATAAAGCATGAAGCCGACAAAGCTCTGCTTGGGACCGCCCGAAGTATTCCCGTGGCAGCTCACCCCGCCGCCAAATTCGCAGCCCAGGTCGCCGGTGAACGAGAAGGCCATCTTGTCGAGCGTCTGTCCCGGTTTGTCGAAATACTTGATCTCGATACTGTCATCAGTGTGGATGCGGCCGCGCTTCGGTATGTATAAGTCGTCGTGGCCCAGGCCGTAATTGTTGGAAATGATGTTCACCCATGGTCTCGGGGTCCACTTGATCTGTCCGCCCAACCCCTTCCTCGAATTGGCAGAGGCGTACGATTGCCAGCCATTGATGATCCAGGGTTCGATCTTCAAGTGGGGCGTGGGGAAAATCTGTATCCGCAGGCCCTCGAAAAACCATGGCGTGTTGGAGGAAACGTAGGAAGGCTGGTAGGCCCAGTTGTCGGCGTTGTAGTAGCTGAACAGGCCAATGTAAGACAAGAAGATGCCGGCGTCGACGTTGATCCCATTCAACGCATTGATGTGATAGCCTCCGTAGGCCTCTGCCAGGTACCGGTGCGCCTCGTTAATATTCCATTGTCCCTTGGCGTAACTGGGGTCATTACGCACAGTGGTCGTGGAATACATGCCAAATTGGGTCATGAATCGAGCGCGAACATTGTCGTAGTGAAAATCGCCTCCGAGGCCGAGTTGTTCGAGCTGGATTTCGTTGGAGCGAAAAATTTCACTCGACCCGCCTATCGAGTTGTCGATTGGCTTGTTGAAATCGTAGTTGTAGGTGATATCGGCCCGGATTTCCGGAGTGAAGAATTTTGAATCAAAGGCAACGTCCTTATTGCGCGGGTTGCCGTTGAGCCAGGTCCAGTCCCAATCGGAGAATGGTTCAATTTGTTTTGGCTTGGTAGGCGCGTTGGCCGGCGGTGCGGTCTCGGCGACGCTCTGCGTTTGAGTGAGGGAGGGTTGCGCAGACGAGGCAGATGCTAAGCTCACCTCCGGAACATTCGGGCCTTTGGATGCCGCTTCGATTCCTTTCGCGGTGGATTCCTTCTCCGTCTGCCCGTTTTGCTTTTGCAATTGGGCCTCCAGTTGCGCGATCCGCGCTTTCATGGCTTCGAGTTCCTTCATGACGGCCGGCGGGATCGGTCGGTCTGGCGTCGTTCCCTCTGGGACAGCGCTACCATTCGCGTCAGAAACGGTTTGCTGTCCGTGCAGTGGAAGCGTAAACAGCAATGCGCCCAGCACCATCAGTAGCGTTCGCTTCCCTATCGTCTTGCCCATGCTCTTGTCTTGAGTTGTTCCTGGATTCATAAAGATCAGTTCTCCACGCCGGCTGACCGGCCCCCCTTGGGCCCGTGTTGCGCTCCCCGTTCTTCGCCGGAATTGCCGTCCCTCTCGGATAAGCGCCGACAGGAACCACAACAAAAAGGCCACAGCCATCGCAATCAACGTGAGCAGGAAATAAATCATTCCGGTGCGTTCGGGGGCATCTTCCGTGCCATTTCGATTAGATTCAGGGCGCCATAAGAGGGGAGTAAGGAGTTCGTAAGGAAGTCATAAAGGAAGGCCGGTGGGCCGGACCGACCCGATGCGCTGGCGACCACACGGCGGCTGCCGCGCGTTGCTCGGCTTGGACAGCCGGGGGCGGCTCTCCCTAGCGTGAGTTCTAGCGGGTCAATCGCCGGGCTCGAAGCGGTAACCCACCCAGGGATCGGTCACGATATAGCGAGGGGAATTTGGCGAGGGCTCAAGTTTTTTGCGGAGCTGTGCCACGAACACGCGCAGATATTCGACTTGCTCTGTGCTTTGGCCTCCCCACACGGCTGCGAGCAAGGCACGATGCGTTATTACTTTGCCGGCGTGGCGCGCGAAAAACACGAGCAAGTCGAATTCCTTCGGCGTCAGATGAACGGCGCGGTCCTTTACCAAAACGCTGCGGGCTCCGGGATCGATCTTGAAGTCGCCCGCTTCGATTGGTCCGAGTTCCGACTCTTTCGCGCGCGAGCGGCGGAAGCTGGCGCGGACGCGCGCCAGGAGTTCCTCCATGCCGAACGGCTTAGTGACGTAATCGTCGGCGCCCGCATCCAGCGCCTGAACCTTAGTGCGCTCCTCACCGCGCACCGAGAGCACGATGATGGGAATCTGCGTCTTCGTCCGCAGCCGCCGGCACAACTCCAGGCCGTCCATGTTGGGCATGGCCAGGTCGGTGATGACCATATCCGGCGACCAGTCTTTCATGATCTCGAGCGCAGTCTCGCCGTCGTTGGCCACGCGAATGTCGTATCCGTGACTGGACAGGGAAGTCCGCAGCACCCGCGTGATCTGGGATTCATCGTCGACGACCAGAATGTGTTTATGGTCGGGCATGACGATTATCCGGGTTCCTGGGTCACAATGTGCACGTCGACGGCCGGGGCATCGCGCAAGAATTGATGGATGGCGGAAAGATAGAAATAGCGCTTCCAGCCTCGGGTGGCGGAGCGTCCAAAGACAACCTGGGTAATGTGCTTCTCGTTGACGAATTCCGCGACGGCATGAGCCACGCTCTTTCCCTTCAGGCGCACGACCGAGGCGCCAACGTTTTCTGCGAATTGCACATTGGCGTTCAAGGTTCGCTGATTGGCCTCGCTCGAGTCCTGCCCCAAGTCGGTATAGACGACAAAAAGCTCGGCATTCATTGCCTGAGCCATGCGCGCGCCGCGCGCCACCAGATACTGCGCCGCCGGGTTTGAACTGATGCATACCGCGATGCGCTCGCGGATGGCAACCGCCCCGCGAGTTTTCTCTTCCTCTCCGCGGTGCTGTTCCAGGCTTAGATCCACCTGTTGAGCCACCTGGCGCAGAGCCAGTTCGCGCAAAGCGATCAGGTTCGTCTCGCGGAAGAAATTTTCCAGCGCCCGGCCCACGCGTTCCTGCGGATAGACGTCGCCGCGCCGCATGCGGTTCTGGAGCGCCTCCGGAGTCAGGTCGATCATCACCACTTCGTTGACTCTTTGCAGCACCCAGTCGGGAACGGTTTCCCGCACCTGGATCCCGGTGACTCCCTGCACCGTCGGGGTCACGCTCTCCAGGTGCTGGATGTTCATGGTGGAAAGAACATCGATTCCCGCGTCCAGCAGTTCCAGCACATCTTCGTAGCGCTTGCGATGCTTGCTGCCCTCGATGTTGGTGTGCGCCAGTTCGTCCACCAGCGCGACGCAAGGCTTGCGCGCGAGAATGGCGTCCACATCCATCTCTTCGAAGACCGCGCCCTTGTACTCGATCGCTTTGCGCGGCACGGCTTCCAGGCTTGCGACAAACTCGCCCACAGTTTTCCTTCCGTGGGTTTCGACCACTCCGATCACCACATCTTCGCCTCGACTGTGGCGGCGGATCGCCTCGGTCAGCATGGTATAGGTCTTGCCCACGCCGGGGGCATATCCGAGAAAGAGCTTGAACAGGCCTCCCTTCTTCGCCGCCGGCGAACATTCTTCCAGCCACTGCTCGGGAGTCTTGGGCATCGCCGATTATTGTCGTTGAGAGATTCGAGTTTGTCGATGTGTGAGTGAGGTCATGGGTGAGCAAGGTCAGAGGTAAGAGGTCAGATTGCAGAGGTTAAAACCCATCACACAAACCGCCTGGGATTTCACCTCTGCAATCTGACCTCTCACCTCTGACCTCGTCTTTGTCATACAATCGCCTCGTGAATGCCGCCGCCAGATTGGTATCGGGATACGTGATTGCGGCGCTGACGGTCGCTGGAACTACTCTCGTCGGCTACCGCTGGCTTCATCTGAATCCGACGACAATGGCTCTCGCTTTCTTGCTGGGCGTCCTCGGAATCTCCACTTTCTGGGGCCTGCGGCGGGCCATTTTCATGTCGGTGATTGCCACCCTCGCTTTCAATTATTTCTTCCTGCCTCCGATCCGCACCTTTACCATCGCCGACCCGCAGAACTGGATCGCACTGTTCGCCTTCCTGGTCACCGCGGTCACGGCCAGCGAACTATCGGCCCGCGCCCGGCGAGGGACGCGCGCTGCCGTCGAGCGCCAGCAGGAACTGGAACGTCTTTACGGCTTCAGCCAGTTGTTGCTTTCGAGCGACAACCCGGCCGAGTTGTTGAACTTGATTCCCCGCTACATCGTCGAATCGTTCGGCATCCGGTCGGCGGCGATTTCGTTGTCGAGCCGCAGCGACGTTTATCGCTCTGGACCCAGCATCGATGGATTGGAATCGCGCGATCTTCAGCTGGTCTGCCTGCGCGGTGAACCCCGATTCGATGCTGCCCATGAACTGGCCTTCATGCCACTCCGCATGGGCATGCGCGTGGTGGGCTGCATGGGCGTCTCGGGCAGAGAGCTTTCGCGGCAAACCCTGGAGGCTATCGGGAGCCTGGTGGCCATATCGAGCGAGCGCGCAGGCGCCGTCGAAAAACTGAGCCGCGCCGAGGCTGCGCGCGAAAGCGAGCAGTTGCGCTCGGTGCTGCTCGATTCGGTCACGCATGAGTTTCGCACTCCGCTTACCGCCATTAAGGCGTCGGTGACCTCGTTGCTGGGCAGCCCGGGCCATTCGCCGGAAGAGCGGCAGGAACTGCTGACCATCATCAACGAGGAGAGCGACCGGCTGAACCGGCTGGTCGGAGAAGCCGCTGAGATGGCGCAGTTGGATGCCAACAAGGTGGAATTCCGCTTCGAATCCGCGCCCATTGGCAACGCGGTCGAGGAAGCGATTGACGAATTGAAGCAACTTCTCGTCCAGCATCCCGTGGACGTCAGAATCCCCGCCGGCCTTCCCAACGCGCGCATGGATTCCGCTCACATCAAGGAAGTCCTGGTGCACCTGATCGAGAACGCCGCCAAGTACTCCCCCGCCGATGCTCCCATCCGCATCACCGCGGAAGCGAAGGAACAGACCCTTACCATCAACATTGCCGATCGCGGGCCAGGCATCGACGACTTTGAGCAGTCGCTGGTCTTCGAGAAGTTTTATCGCGGACGCAATCAGCGGGTGCAAGTCCACGGCACCGGCATGGGACTGGCGATCTGCAAAGCCATCGTGGAGGCCCACGGAGGGCGGCTTGGCGTTACCAGCCAACTGGGGCATGGGTCGGTGTTTTACTTTAGCTTGCCGGTGGGGTGATGGCGGAGGGAGGTAGGATTTTAAGGAGCGATCTGGGTGACCGTCGGGCTCAAGGGCAGGTGCCCTTCTCCAGGAGTTCGACTCGCGCCGTGACATCATTAGAGATTGAGACTTCGAGCTTACTGATTTGTGGCGCGAAGGCGTCTAGTTCAGCAGAGATCGTTACACCTGCTGAGACCTCCGTTATCATCATGGAATCCATCGAGTCGAAGATTCCGCGTAAGAAACTTTCGAGAGCGAGTTCGCCGGACACGGTGCGCTTTATGCGCTGCTTGAAAACGAATTGACGGGCATACTCAACCTGCGCCAGACCGAGATCTCTGAATTGCACGACCTTCTCACCCACTGCGTAGGAGGCATCGGACTTCGAAGGATCGACCTTCTTCAACGCGGCTTCCCACACAGGTAATTTGCCGTCCACCTCAATCAGGAAACGCTTGTACTGGCGTCAGTCATCAGGCGGCCGTCAGTGGCGTAGGCGTGCGTCGCCGCTCCGAACCCAGATAGAAATACCAGAAGGAGGATGTGAGCACTTTTCATGTGACGTATTCTAGCCGAGGAGTTGACTCGTGGACATAGAATTAGACATGACAACTTTCAAGCACGGCAGCGTTTCAATGACAGTACTCGATACGTCCAACATCAGAATCAAGGTTGCCCCGAACCGCGAGTACAACGTGTCGCTTAGCGAGTTGAACGACCTGATCGACTGCGGCGAGAAGCTGCGGCACAACGAGCACGAGCTTCCCTTAACTCGCGTCGGACACACGTCGCTCGAAGGCATCTAAGTAGGCTGGCGATCAAGCGGTTTGTATTCACGGAGTGAGAGTATCGGCTCGTGGAAGAAGAAATTGTAGAAAGCAAGCCGGAAAAGAAGAAGAAGCAAAGGCCGAAGCCGAAGAGCTATCGCGCCGGTCCTCGCAAGTCGAGGAGGGGTCCGCGAGCGTCTAGGCGGAAATAGAGCGGGATCCAGTTGACGTACGAACGACCGCTGGCCGACGTAGCAGGTGCGATGTTACGTAGCGTTAGGAAAACCAAGGCTTGAAAATTTGTCAACTGCAGGGCGCCTGGTGGGCCCGCCTGGATTCGAACCAGGAACCAACAGATTATGAGTCTGCTGCTCTAACCGTTGAGCTACGGGCCCTGCATCCATATCTTACACATTCGCGGCGAGGGCGGGTTACCACCGTCACACGCCACCCACACCGCCTCGGGGTATGATGGCCCAGACGCAACCATGGTATGAAGAAGCTGCGCTTCCTGCTGTCGCTGACCAACGACGATAACGATTACCAGATCGAGCAGGCTTCCGCTGCGCGCTACGCAGCCGCCAAACTGGGGGTTGAGCTCCAGATCGTCTACGCTGGCAACGACGGCATCGTACAGAGCCAGCAACTTCTCTCCAGCATTCATTCCGCGAACGCTCCGCGGCCCGACGCCATCCTCTTCGAACCCGCCGGGTCTACCGCGCATCCCCAGGTCGCGCGTGCCGCTGCCGACGCTGGCATTGGAGTGGCGCTGCTGAATTCGAATGCCGATTACATCTCCGAGCTTCGCCGCCGTTCCCATGTGCCGGCGTTTGCCATTACTTCCAACCACGAAGAGATCGGCCGCATCCAGGGACAGCAACTGTCCGCCCTGCTGCCCGCAGGCGGAATCGTTCTCTACGTTCAAGGCCCCCCCGATAGTTCGGCCGCCAAGCAGCGCTACACCGGGTTGCTCGAAGCCAAGTCCGAGAACGTGAAACTTCGCGTCCTGAAAGCCCATTGGACCGAAGCCAGCGCCCACAAAACAGTCAGTTCGTTCCTCTGTCTTTCCACTTCGCGCCAGGCGCACATTGAGGCAGTTTGCGCGCAGGACGATTCCATGGCCATGGGAGCCCGCAGAGCCTTCGAGGAATGCAGCGAATTGCGGAAGGAGTGGCACAAGATGGCGTTTCTCGGTTGCGACGGACTTCCCAAGACCGGACAAGAGTGGGTGCGCAGCAAGCTGCTGACCGCCACAATTCTCATTCCGCCCAATGCGGATCAGGCGATCGAGATGATGGCGAAAGCGATTGCCAGAGGCACGCTGCCGCCCGAGCGCACATTCACGATCGCGAAATCCTTCCCCAGCCTCGAAGTGCTGGCGCAATCGAAACGCGCGCGTGCCGCATCCACTTCGTAGGAATTGCTCGAAACCACCGCTTGGGTTTTCGATTCGTTCCGGCTTCGCATCGGCGGATCGCACGCGCGATGCCGCAAAGCCGCCGCGCATTAATGGTGATGGACTAGTGGTGATGGACTTTGGGGCTGTGCGCGCTATTTAGTGCGCGTTGGGTGGCGTGGGCGGCACCGTGGGAGCAACTTCCGCAGGTACGCTGTTGTTCACCAGGTCTTTCAATTCCTTGCTGGGCTTGAAGAATGGAATTTTCTTTGCCGGAACTTCCACGCGGTCGCCGGTTTTCGGGTTCCGGCCCACGCGCGGCTTGCGCTGGCGCGTGCGGAAGCTGCCAAAACCGCGGATTTCGATCTTGTCGCCCACCCGCAGCGAGCGCACCACGCTGTCAAAGATCGTGTCCACAATCACTTCGCTGTCTTTGCGGGTGAGTTCCGCCAGCCGGGAAACTTCTTCGATCAGGTCAGCCTTCGTCATAAGCCTTTTGCTCCCTTGGGGGCGTTGCCGCCTCGCTGTCCGCCGTGCGCCTGCCTATAACCTTCTCAAATTTAAGGGGTTCTATGCAAGTGGGGAAGTGGGCACCTGAGAAAAAGTTCTCAGTTCCCAGTTCTCAGTTCTCAGAAACGGCGCCAACTGCCCTTACTGAGAACTGGGAACTGAGAACTGGGAACTCGCTATTTCCACAGATAATAAAACCCTACCTGCTGTTCCAAGAGCTTCTCCCGGGTGGGCAAATAGTCGGAAACATCGCCAAACAACAAGTCAAGTCCCGAGCGCCGTTCTTTCGGGGGGTAGACTAACGTCGGCTCGCCGGAAATATTCACTGCCTGGGCCGTGTCCTTCACCGCGCCCTCGAAATCCGCGATCTGATCCACCAGTTTCAGATCCGCCGCTTGCTGGCCGGTCCAGACTTTTCCGTTCGCGAAGGCGCGGATGTCGGCCTCTTTCGCGTGCCTGCCGTCGGCCACCGCCTGGATGAACTGCGTGTGCATGTTGTCGATCAAGCCCTGCATGTACTCGCGCTCCGCGGGAGTCATTTCGCGCGTCGGGCTGCCTGTGTCCTTGAATTCGCCCGCCTTCATGGTGATCGCGTTCAGTTTCGCCCACTTCAGCAGTTCGCCGTAATTCACCCATTCGGCAATCACTCCGATCGATCCCACCACGCTGCCCTTGTCCGCATAAATCTTGTTGGTCGCCGACGCCACGTAATATGCGCCGCTCGCGCCCACGGTCTCAATCGAAGCCACGATGCGCTTCTTCTTTTCGTCGCGGATCCGCTTCACTTCGCGATAGATTTCTTCGGATGCGGCCACGCCGCCTCCCGGCGAATTCACGTGGATGATGATGGCCTTGACGGAATCGTCATCGGCAAACTTTTTGAGCTGGGGCACGATCTGCTTGGGGGAGAAAATTACGCCATCGAGTTCGACCACGGCGATCTTGGAGCCGAAGCCCGTAAACGATGCTTCCTCCTGGCCGCCAAAGCTCAGATAGACCAGCGTAAACACGGCCACCACGAACAGCGCGAACAACCCGCCGCCCACCAGAAACCATATCCAGATTCGGGAACGCCCTTCCGCCATAATTAGAGAAGTGTAGCACCGGAGGTCAGAGGTACGAGGTCAGATTGCAGAGGTGAAACCAGAATTGCAGAAGTCAGATTGCAGAAGTGGAAAGCCAATTCTCGGTTCCCCAGTTCCCTGTGCGGCAGATGTTGGTTAACCTCTGCAATCTGACCTCTGACCTCCTGTACGTTTTGGCGTACACTCTTTTTTCACATGCGTGATCCCGTCGAACTCGAGGTTTTCAAGAACCTTTACCATTCAATCGCCGAGGAGATGGGGGCGGCCCTGCGCCGCACCTCGTTCTCTCCCAACATTAAAGAGCGCCGCGACTACTCGTGCGCCGTCTTCGATTCCGCGGGCCAGGTCATCGCCATGGGCGATCACATGCCGGTACACCTGGGCTCCATGCCTATGTCGGTCGCCGCGGCGGTGGAACAGTGTGAGCTCGAACCCGGCGACGTCGTTATGCTCAATGATCCGTTTCGCGGCGGTACGCACCTGCCTGACATCACGTTGGTCATGCCGGTGTACATCCGCAAAGGCAAGAGCGGCGGGCGAGGGCGCCCGCCCCACACAACAACGCCCGACTTCTACGTCGCTTCTCGCGCTCACCATGCCGATGTGGGCGGAACTTACCCTGGCTCGATGGGTCCCTGCCGCGAAATCTACCAGGAAGGGCTCCGCATTCCGCCGGTTAAGATTATGCGCGGCGGAAAGCTGGTTGCCGATGTGCTGGCCCTGCTCCTCAACAACGTCCGCACTCCCGAAGAACGCGAAGGCGATCTCGGAGCCCAGATCGCCGCTTGCCAGACCGGCGCCCAGCGCCTTCGTGAAATCTGCGACCGCTACGGAATCGCCCGCGTGAAAAAGGCCGCCGCCGATCTGCTGGTCTATTCCGAAGAAATGATGCGAGCCTTTCTGCGTACTATCCCGCCGGGCCGCTACCAGGCCGAAGACTTTCTCGATGACGACGGCGTCGAAGACAAACCCGTGCGCATAGCCGTGACGATCCAAGTCGCGCCCGTCAAGAAATCCCCTGTAGAGACGCGGCTTACCGCGTCTCCCTCAGCATCGAGCAAGAAGCCGCCCGCCGCCCAAGTCACCATCGACTTCACTGGCAGCGACCCTCAAGTCGAAGGCGCGATCAATGCGGTCGAAGCCATTACGTACTCGGCTTGCTTCTACGTCTTTCGTTGCCTGCTCCGCGAAGACGTGCCCGCGACCTCCGGTCTGATGCGTCCCATCCGCGTCGTCGCGCCATCGGGAACCGTGGTTAATGCCAGGCCTCCGGCCGCCGTAGCGGGTGGCAACGTGGAAACTTCGCAGCGGATTGTCGACGTGCTGCTGAAAGCGCTGGCGCAGGCGATTCCCGAGCGCATCCCGGCCGCCGCCGCCGGCACCATGAACAACCTCACCATCGGCGGCACGGATTCACGAAGCACTGATTCTCTGAGCACTGATTCTCTGAAGAATGACCCGCGCTCCCAGCAGCCCTTCGCTTATTACGAGACCATCGCCGGGGGCATGGGCGCGCGCCCCAATAAGGACGGGGTCTCGGGCGTCCACACCCACATGACCAATTCCCTGAATACTCCCGCCGAGGCCCTGGAATACGCGTACCCGGTGCGCCTGCGGCAATATTCTTTTCGCTCCCAAAGTGGAGGCGCGGGCCTTCACGCCGGTGGCGATGGAATCGTGCGGGAAATCGAAGTCTTAACCGATGCCCAGGTCACCCTGCTCGCCGACCGGCGTTCTCGCGGGCCCTACGGCCTAGCCGGAGGAGCCGACGGCGCTCCCGGCCGCACCCTGATCATCCGAAGGGACGGTTCTGCGGAAGAAATCCCCGGCAAGACCAGCGTTCGCCTGCGTTCCGGGGAAAGAGTGCGAATCGAATCGCCTGGCGGCGGTGGCTGGGGCAGGCCAAAGCGCTTGAACCGCGGAGAACGCCGAGTACGCAGAGATTCTCTTGTATTTGATTTCACCTGTGCCCCTTTGACTGATGAGGCTACCGCCCCTACAATCCTATGTTTACCCCGCGTACTCAGCGTCCTCTGCGGTAAATTCCACTTTTCGCTAGAATTCAAGCTACAGGCTTTCAGGGAGTAACCACGATGAGATTTTTTCGTCCTTTTGTTTTTGCGATTGTTCTGGCCTCCGCTTTCTTCTACTTCACCACCTATCGCAACGGACGTCTCCATCCCGCCAACTGGATCAGCCGTCCGCAGCACGTGGAGATCACCGAAGCCGCCAGCGGCGAAGGGTTCGACGCCGAAGAGCAGAACAACATCGGCGTCTACCACAAGAACATTGGAGCCGTTGTTAACATCACTTCGCGCGTTATGACCTTCGACTTTTTCTACGGGCTGGTGCCGCAGGAAGGCCAGGGCTCGGGCTTCGTCATCGACAAAGAAGGGCACATCCTCACCAACTATCACGTCATTGCCGATGCGCGTGAGGTCTGGGTCACGCTCCACAATCGCAAGAAATATAAGGCCACCATCGTCGGCAGCGACCGCGCGCATGACTTAGCCGTGATCCAGATCAAAGCTGCCGATCTCCAGCCCATGACGCTCGGCGACTCGAGCAACCTGCAAGTCGGCCAGAAAGTCTACGCCATCGGCAATCCCTTCGGCCTCGCCGGCACGCTGACCCGGGGCATCGTCAGTTCGATCCGCCAGGTGCAAGAGCCCGACGGCATGGTGATCGAAGAAGCCATCCAGACCGACGCCGCCATCAACCCCGGCAACTCCGGAGGCCCGCTTCTCAATTGGCACGGAGAAGTCATCGGCATCAACACCATGATCGCCTCCAGCGTCGGCCAAAGCGCCGGCATTGGCTTCGCCATCCCGATCAACACCGCCAAAGCCGTGCTCAACGATCTCGTTACCCTCGGACGGGTGCGACGTCCCGCGCTTGGTGTTCGCACGATTCCCATTGATCCGGAAATTGCTGGGGAACTGAGCCTGGCCGCCGACTACGGACTGCTCATCGTGCAAGCCGTTCCCGGAGGCTCCGCCGACCGCGCTGGATTGCGCGGCGGAAGCGAACGCGCCTACCTCGGCAACATTCCCATCATGATCGGTGGAGATTTAATCGTCGCCATCGACGGAGAAAAGGTCGACAGCCAGCAAATCCTCGCCCAGGTCATGAACAAGCACCGGGCCGGGGACACGGTGAAAGTGACCATTTTCCGCGGCAAGAAGCAGCTGGAGGTGTCGGTAGTGCTGGGGGAGGCAAGAGAGCAGGTGTAGTTCGTTTTGTGTGTGGACGCGGGCGACCCCGCCCGCGTGAACTTGCCCGCTTCTGACAGAGCGCGACGCGCTATCATCACCCCCATGCCCGACGCCGAATGGCTCCGCGAACTCTGCCTTTCCTTCCCCGACGCGACCGAGAAGCTGCAGTGGGGCGACAACCTCTGCTTCAAAGTGCGCGGCAAGATCTTCGCTATCGTGGATCTTTCCGAAGGCAGTCTCGCCCCAGTCACCCTCAAGTCGGCACCGGAACAATTCCACGACCTGCTCGAAATCGAAGGCATCGCGCCAGCCCCTTATGTCGGCCGCTATAAATGGATTCTTCTCGAGCACTCCAACGTCGTGTCCGCCGACGAACTCGAGGCCCTCATTCGCCAGTCCTACGAATTGGTAGCGGCCAATGCACCAAAGAAGAAGAAAAAGCAAACAAAGAAGCCACGGCAGCGCTGCAAAAAGTGAACATGTCTTTCTGGAATTGCCTGCCTGTTTGGTGGAAGAGTCGTCCTGTGTTCTTTGCTTCTCCATACCGCGGTGGCGCGGACACGGAACGCGGGCGGGGGCGCCCGCGCCACACGGGTTTGACTCCCGTAACTCGCTAAGCTAGCCTCATACTTCACCCATTTCATGCACATTCAACGTACTCTACTGATCCTCTGCAGCCTGTGTGCTCTACTAGCCTCGACCGCCTCGGCCGCGCCGTTGCGCCCGACGCACGCTCCGCACGCCATCGTCACCAGCGTCCACGAGCTTGCCTCGCGCGCCGGGGTTGAGATGTTGCAATCCGGAGGCAATGCCGTCGACGCCGCCGTCGCCACCGGCTTCGCACTGGCCGTCGTTCACCCCCAAGCCGGAAATCTTGGGGGAGGCGGTTTCCTTCTTCTCCGCAGCGCCAACGGCGAAATTCATTTCATCGACTTCCGAGAAAAGGCGCCCGCCGCGGCCACCGAAAACATGTATCTGGACGCTCAGGGCAACGTTCTCCCAGACTCCAACAAGGGTTCCAGCGTCGTCGGATACAGGTCCGTAGGCGTCCCCGGCTCGGTTGCCGGACTGGTTTACGCGGAAAAGAAATATGGCAAGCTGTCGCTGGAAAAGGTAATCGCTCCCGCCATCAAGCTGGCCCGCGAGGGCTTCCCGCTGGCCTATGAAGATACACAAGATTTGAAAAAAGACGAGTACCTCAGCGAGTTTTCCGAATCGAAACGCATTTTCCAGCGCAGACGGAAACTACTACCAGCCCGGCGAGGTATTCAAGCAGCCTGAACTTGCCCGCACACTCGAGCGCATCGCCAAAAATCCCGACGACTTCTACCACGGTGCCATGGCTCGTGAACTGGCCGCAGCCATCCACAAAGGTGGAGGCCTGGTCACCGCCGCCGACCTCGCCGCCTACGAGGTCAAGGAGCGCGAGCCCATTCGCGGCTCCTATCGCGGCTACGACATCATCAGCGCTCCGCCGCCATCTTCCGGCGGAGTGGCGCTTATCGAAATCCTCAACATCCTGGAAGGTTTCGATCTCGCGAAATTGGGCAACCGCTCCGCCGGCGCGATTCACCTCGAAGCCGAAGCGTTTCGCCGCGCCTTCTACGATCGCACCGACTTCATGGGCGATCCCGATTTTGCCAAAGTGCCTGTCGCGCAGCTCATCGACAAGAAGTACGCGGCCGCATGGCGCGACTCCATCGATCCCGCCCACGCCAGCGTGAGCAAGGACCTGAAACGTCCGGCCTTCGCTGAACTGGAGCGCGTTGCCCAGTCGCGGGTCGCCGCCATTCGCGAACCGGAGAACACCACGCACTATTCCGTCGTCGACGCCGACGGCAATGCGGTTTCGGTCACCACGACGCTCAACGACTCTTTCGGCTCCCGCGTCACCGCCGAGGGCCTTGGCTTCCTGCTCAACGACGAGATGGACGACTTCGCCGCCAAACAAGGTGTCCCCAATACTTACGGTCTGATCCAGGGTCCAGCTAACGCCATCGGCCCCGGCAAGCGGCCGCTTTCCGCCATGACGCCTACTATCGTGCTCAAAGACGGCAAGCTCTTCCTGGTTCTCGGCTCGCCCGGCGGCCCCACCATTATCACCACCGTCGCCAATATCCTCATCGGTGTCGTCGATTTCTCGCTCGACATTCAGGAAGCCGTCAACGCACCGCGGTTTCATCATCAGTGGCTCCCCGATGAGATTTTCGTGGAGGACCGCCTCTCTCCCGATACAATGAATGTTCTGCGTTCCAAAGGGCACAAGCTGAAGGTCGAGCATTTCTGGGGAGACGGAGAGTGCATCATGATTGACCCCAAAACCGGCGAGCGACTCGGGGCCAGCGACGGACGGAACAATGGGAAGGCGGTAGGTTACTGATGCTGAGGGCGGTATCGACGTACGTCTATGTCAAGGAACGGCTCCATCCGGGCTTGCTCGACGAGCTCGTCAAGGCGGGAGCCCAGGCGATTGAAATCTTCGCCGCCCGCCAGCACTTCGACTACGCCAATCGCAAGCAGCATGTCCGCGAAATTGCCGAATGGTTCCGCTCCACCGGCATTCCACTCAATTCCGTGCACGCGCCTTTGTATTCCGATTACGAGTGGGGACGCACGGGCGGGCCGCCGGTGAACATCGCCTCCATCGACCGCGCCCACCGCATCGACGCCATGGACGAGATCAAACGCTCACTCGAAATCGCCGAGCATATTCCATTCCGCTTTCTGGTGCAGCACATCGGCAATCCCAATGACACCTTCGACGACAAGAAATTCGAGAACGCCATGACCTCGGTCGAGCACCTGCGGGCTTTCGCCAAGCCGCTCGGCGTCCGCGTGCTGCTGGAAAATATTCCCAACGAATTGTCCACCCCGGAACGTTTGGTCGAATTCATCAAGACCATGCATTTCGACGACATCGGCGTGTGCTTCGATTGCGGCCACTCCCACATGATGGAGGGAATTCCCGAAGGTTTCGCCATCTTGAAGAACCACATCTGCTCGACCCACGTGCACGACAACCATAAGGATAAGGACTCGCACCTCTGGCCGGGCAGCGGATCGATCGACTGGAACGAGACCATGGAATTGCTGCGCACCGCACCGCAAAAGCCTCCCCTGTTGCTGGAAATCGACGGCGAAGAGAAGAAAAACCCCGGCGAAGAAGTGAGCGCGACCTTCAAAAAGCTGGAAGGCTCGTAAGAGCAAGTCGAGAGAGTCAGATTGCAGAAGTTAACCCCAGCAGCTAACCGCATCGGTTTTACTTCTGCAATTTGATTTCTCACTTCTGACTTCCGCAAGTTGCGTGGCGTACGCACTCAAATTTTATGTCTAGCACCCATCAGCACCATCGCAGAAATCGGCAGGCCACGAAGGCCAGTCCGTCACCATCCGCGGATGGCTCTACAACCTGCGCGAAAGCGGCAAGCTCCTCTTCCCTCAATTTCGCGACGGAAGCGGCGTCATCCAGGGAGTAGTCCCGAAGAACGCGGTTCCGCCCGAAGTCTTCGACGCCATCAAAGGACTGACCCAGGAATCGAGCGTCATCGTCGAAGGCAAGGTTCGCGCCGACAAGCGCGCCCCTGGCGGCTATGAGCTCGACGTGTCCAACGTCCAGGTCGTGCAACGCGTGCCCGAGTCGACTCCTTACCCCATCACTCCCAAAGAACACGGCGTCGACTTCTTGATGGAGCACCGCCATCTCTGGCTGCGTTCGCAGCGCCAAGCCTCCATTCTGCGCGTGCGCGCGGAAATCATTCGTGCCGCCCGCGATTTCTTTGACACGAACGGATTCACGCTCACCGACCCGCCCATCCTTACGCCCGCCGCCTGCGAAGGAACCTCCACGCTCTTTCCCGTCGACTACTTCGAAGAGCAGGCTTACCTCACACAGTCCGGCCAGCTCTACATCGAAGCCACGGCGATGGCGCTCGGCAAGGTCTATTCATTCGGTCCAACCTTCCGCGCGGAAAAATCGAAGACCCGCCGCCACCTCACTGAGTTCTGGATGGTCGAACCGGAAGTCGCCTATGGCACGCTGGACGACCTGATGGAACTAGCCGAGGGGCTGCTTACTTTTCTGGTTAAGCGATGCCTGGAGCGGCGCCGCCCTGACTTGCAAACCATCGGCCGCGACCTTGCGAAGCTCGAAAAAATCGAGGCGCCCTTCCCGCGCATCACCTACGACGAAGCTGTGAGCAAGTTGCAGGAAGGCCACTCGCAAGGCGTGCTCGAAAATAAGTTCGAGTGGGGCGGAGATCTCGGGTCGCCCGACGAAACCTATCTATCTTCGTTGTACGACCGGCCGGTTATGGTCCATCGCTATCCGGCCAGCGTGAAAGCGTTTTACATGGAGCCCGATCCGCAGCGCCCCGAACTCGCCCTCTGCGTGGACGTGTTGGCCCCGGAAGGATACGGCGAAATCATCGGCGGATCGCAGCGCATGGCCTCGCACGACCTGCTGCTGCAGCGCATTCACGAACACAATCTGCCCGAAGAAGCCTTCAAGTGGTATCTTGATCTCCGCAAATACGGCAGCGTCCCGCACTCCGGTTTCGGCATGGGCATCGAGCGCGCCGTCGCCTGGATCTGCGGCCTGGAGCACGTGCGCGAGACGATTCCCTTCCCGCGGATGCTGCATCGGCTGTATCCGTAGAGTTCTCAGTTCCCAGTTCTCAGTTCTCAGTAAAATCTGCGGACTGGGTTTAACTGGGAACCGAGAACTGGGAACTGAGAACTTGTCCTATGCCACAACGAAGCAGAACGTTCACCAGCATCACCCCGCGCCAGATCCGCGTGATTGGCGTTCCTCTTGATCTTGGCCAGTCCCGCCGCGGCGTTGACATGGGGCCCTCGGCCGTCCGCGTTGCCGGACTCGAAGCCCGCCTCGAAGCGATCGGCCACATTGTCGAAGACGCGGGCAACATCGCGGTCGCCATCCCCGAGCAGAAAAAAGCAGGCGCCGCCCACGCCAAGTACCTCAAGGAAATCACTGCCACCTGCACCAAGAGCGCCGACCTGGTATTGAGGACGCTCGAAGCCGGCAAAATTCCTCTCGTCCTGGGCGGCGATCATTCTGTCGCGGTGGGTACGGTGTCAGGCGTGGCCGAGTTCTACCGCCGCAAGAACCAGAAAATCGGACTGCTCTGGATCGACGCCCACACCGACATGAACACTCCCGACTCTTCCCCCAGCGGCAATGTGCACGGCATGCCGCTCGCCTCGCTCATGGGCCTGCCTCCGGTCGAACTGGGCAGGATTTACGATTTCTCGCCCAAAGTGCGGCCGGAAAATTGCGTGCTGGTCGGCATCCGCGATGTTGACCACTTCGAAAAAGAACACATACGCCAATCCGGAGTCCAAGTCTTTACCATGCGCGATATCGACGAGCGCGGCATGCGCGCCGTCATGGAGGAAGCCCTCCGCATGGCTGGACACGGCACCGCCGGCTATCACGTCTCGCTCGACATGGACTGGATCGATCCTGAAGACGCGCCTGGAGTGGGCACTCCAGTCTGGGGCGGCGCCACGTATCGCGAGGCGCACCTTGCCATGGAGATCATCGCCGACCATGGACGCATGTTGAGTTTTGAAATCGTGGAAGTAAATCCCGTCATCGACGAGCGCAATCAGACCGCCGACCTGGCGGTCGAGCTGGCCCTCTCAGCGTTCGGGAAGAAGATACTCTAGCGGATGCGTACGCCTTTAAGACTTGTCATCCTGAGCGAAGCGAAGGACCTGCTGTCTCCTGCGCCAGCAAAAAGCAGATCCTTCGCTTCGCTCAGGATGACAATGATGAGATGTTTAGCAGGACTCCCCCTCACTGCACGTCCGAAACTTTTCCATTGAGAAACGTAACCTTGAGATCCTTGTAGACGTAGATCTGCTTTGAACCCAGATTGACGATCTTGTCTGGCGTTCCGAGCGCGGCTTTCACTTGATCGGGGGTCTGACCCTTTTCGATCTGCTGGGGTTCGGGCGGAGGCGCTTGTTGTTGCGCTTGCCCTCCACCTCCACCCTGCTGATTGCCGCCTTGCTGGTCATTGCTATTACCATTGCCATTGCTACCCTGCTGTCCGCCCTGGTCGCCGCCACTGTCATCGATGGCAAGCAGTCCGGCGATCGTATCTTCTACTTGCGAGGGGCTGGTATTCGCCAACGTTCCCTTGGGGAACTGGAAAATCACGTCAGCCTTATAGAATGTCGTGGGACTGGTGTTGTTACAGGAATCGCAAGCGATGATGCCGATCTCCACCTCATCTTTGGGCAGATTGACGGCAACCTTCGAGGGATAGACCTTTTCTCCCGTCTGCATCAGACGCGTGGTTTGCTCCTTGCCAAATTTCTTCATGCCAAAGCCGATGCCCTTCATCATCATGTTGTTGGGGGAATGAACCGTTCCGTTCTGGTAGTGCGTGGGAGCGACGGCCTGGTCTCCGTAGGGCACGCTGAGGATTCCGCCCTTCTTGATGACCAGGATGGTGCCCTGGTCCACGACTGCGGCTCCGCCCGTGTCCGAACCCATCTTCACCAGCGTATATTGCGCTTTGAGCTGATCTTCCAACGGAACACCTTGCGCAGACACCCGGCAAGGCATGATTCCCAAAGCAATCACAGCGACGACCAGGACGGCTATTTCCATTCTCGGACGCATTGCAACCTTCCTCCTGTGAAGATGCCGCTCTCATTCCCGAGTGGGTCGGAGCGTGCGTTTGGTGCTTTCTATTGTGCAAAAGCGTTTGCTGCGGAAAGCGGGGAGCGTCGCCGCCTTGATCGTGCGCCGCTCCCCGACTCCAACGATTCAGCCTTGCCAGCCAACTTTACTGCGACTGCTTGGCTTCCGCCTCCGCCTGGTCGGCTTCTTGTTGTTGCGCTTTCAAGTCGTTCTCCACGTTCGTGTCCGGCGTTGGTGCGGGGACTTCCCCAGCCTGCGTCTTGGTGTCGGGGGCGGCTGGTAATCCGTTCTTCCCTTGCTTGTCGGCCAACTCCTTCAGTCCAGCATCCATCTGGATCCGCAGTTGATTGTGCATCTCCTGCAGGTCATCGACGGACACTCCTACAGTGGCGCCGACCGCACACTCATCCTTCTTGCTGCTCTTTACGGTTGCGTCAACCATGTTGTCATCGTCCGGTTTGTCGCCGGTACGATAGACCACATCGCCAGGAGTAAGCGAGCACTCCACGCTATCCGACGTGGTCAGATCCTCGTCGGTGGAGACTACGAAGATGCGGATGTTGGGATCGAGCGCCGCCGGTACCTGGTCCCCGCTCGGAGCATCCTTCTGACCGTTTGCCGCCGCTTCCTTTTCCGCGGCGATCTCGTTCTTCATCTCGTCGGCAAGCTCCTTCTTCACGTCAGCACTGAGCCCCGTTGCATTGCCCTTCGCCGCCGGTGCTGCTGCGCCTAACATGTATTGGCCATAGGCCGCTTCGAGGTTCGCGGCAATCAGCGGATCGGTCGTCCACAGCGAAGCGATCATATCCGACGACTCCGGCCCCAGTTGCAGAGGCATCATTTCGCCGTTGTCGCCTCCGGCAGCCGCCTCCTGCTGCGCCGCATAAGCAGCTTGCAAGTTCGCCGCAATCAAGTAATCCGTCAGCCAAAAGGCAGCCGTCGGATACACCGGATAGGGCTGATAGTAAGGGCCGTAATACCCATACCAGGGCGCCCCTCCCCAGCCCCAGTTGTAATAAACCGGTGCGGGCCACGGATTGTAAGCCCATCCGTAGTATGCGGGACCATAGTAATAGGAGGGCGCGTAACCGTAATATGGACGGCCGCCATAGTAGTAGTTGCGGTACCCATACGCGTAGTAGTGTCCGCCCCTATAGTAGGTTCGCTGGGAATATTCCCGGCCGCCGTGGCGATAGTAGGCGCGCTGGCTGTAGCCCCCGTGTCTTCCGTAGCTCACCACGCGGCGTCCGTTGTGCACGCTCTCGATGTGCCGCCCGCCGCGCACTCCGTGTTCGATCTTCATCCCGTGAGCGGTTTGAATGGAACGAACCTTGCCGTCCTTACGAAAAGTCGCGTGCCCACCGCTCTTCAGGGCCACCTGCCTGCTTCCCGCGGGCTGATGCCGGTTGGCGTTGGCTCCGGCGTTGCCGCGATTGTTCGCGTTGCCGCGGTTGTTGGCATTGTTTGCGCCACCACGGTTGTTTGGACTGTTAGCCCCACCGCGATTATTAGCATTATTCCCGCCACGGTTGTTGGTATTCGTTTGCCCCCGATTGTTCGCGTTCGCGCCACCAGGTCCCCGGTTGTTCGCGCCTGCCGTACCGCGATTGTTCGCGTTCGCGCCACCAGGCCCGCGGTTGTTCGTGCCTGCCGCGCCGCGATTGTTCGCGTTCGCGCCACCAGGCCCGCGGTTGTTCGTGCCTGCCGCGCCGCGATTGTTCGCGTTCGCGCCACCGGGTCCCCGGTTATTCGCGCCTGCTCCACCGGGCCGTTGCGCCGCGGGGTTCCCCCCTGGACGTTGCGCTGGGGCGGAATGCGCGGCCGGAGCGGAGGCATGGGGTGCAGATGCATGCGATGGGGCAGCGGGTGCGCTTGGCTTGTTGTGTTGCGCTGCAGCAACCGCGGTTACCGTAAGAACAACCAGCAATACGGACCATTTCGGCAGGACGTTCTTTCCTCGAATCCTCAAATTCATACACACTCCTGTGAGATGCGAAGCCCTATCCTCATCCATCAACGGGAAACAACCGCAACCTGGCAACTGTATCCAGGCTGTGGTCCCGTTCTTAGATTTCCTCGATGAGAGCCTCTGGGTCCAAGTGCCATGGGGAAGGGGCCGGGCACCGGTCTTCGAAGTCGCGATAATTTACATCCGTTTTCATCGTGGTGTCAAGGCAATCCGCAGGGAAGATTTATAGAAGATTTATATCTCTCGGCAGGAAGCGATCGAGGGACTTGCTTTTCTGGGAGTGGGTTCGGCTGACACCTCTATCTCCTGCCGCTTCGTAACCGAACCCCGGTACCACAACAATTTTGGAGGCGAGCGTGGCAATGTGGTCCCGGTCGCCGATGGGAAGGCGAGCGGAGATCTTCACCGACTTGGCTACTTCTCCTTTTCTCCTTGCGTGGGTTGTCGAGTGCGGCAGCGTCCTTTGGTCACCTCCAAAAGTAACTTCGGTAATTGGGGATTGCCCCGACGTTCGCCGATACACTAGAACAGGCAGCGATGGCAACGTGTAGACACATTCGGTCGGTACTGCTGGCGCTCTTTGTTTTGACGTACGCTGTCTTGAGCTACGCTGCGGCGGCCAAAAGCACAGACGATTCCTCAAACCTGCCTACGTACCGCAGCATCGTCTCGCAAGTCCGGGTTACATTCTTCGCCACCGACGGAAACAATCGTCCGGTCGCGGCCTTGACCAAGTCGGATTTTGCGGTGGTGGACAACGGCCTCGTGATTCGCAATTTCCGGAGCTTCACCGCTGCCGATGAAACCTCGCTGGACGTGGTTGCGCTGGTCGACCTGAGCGAATCGGTAGCGCCGCGCTTTCGAGTCGCCGTTCGCGAGGTGGAGCGACTGGTTGCGCGGGAGCAGTCGATCGCCGATGATAACGTCGCCGTTCTGTATTTTGGAGCGGAATTCGGAGCGACGTCCGGAGCGGCGTCCAGAACGGCGTCGGGTGAAATCCGGCCTGCCATCCTGTGCGCGAGCGGTTGCCACGCTTCCGATTCCGTGAGTAGGCTCCTCACGGTGAAGGGCGGCGGTACGACGCCGCTGTTCGACGCTTTGATCTTCGCGTCCGATTTCATCTCGCACCATCGCCGCGCCGGGGCGAGGCCGGTGCTGGTTTTGTTCTCGGACGGCAACGACACCATCAGCCTGCATTCTGCACGCGAGGCGCTGGACGCCGTAACGGCCGGTGGCGCCCTGATCTACTCGGTGGATATGGTGAAGCTGGATACGGGGAAGCCGGCGAATCCGTCGGCGGGCAGCATGTTCCTGCGGCAAGTGTCGGATGCGAGCGGGGGGCGGTATTTTTCCCTGCAAGACGGCGTCGCAAACGTGATGAACACGGTGCTCGAGGACCTGCGCGCCTCCTACGTGGTGACCTACGATCTGCCCAGCCAGCAGGCTGGATTTCATTCTCTGCGCCTGATGCCAACCCACAACGTCACCCTCAGATTCCATAGCCGGAACCGGTACTACGATGAACCCAGCCTTCGTTGATGGGAGACTGCCGATTGGAGACTTATGAAATTGAAATTGAAATTCATACTGCGACTAGCCCTGGTTTTGACGGGCATTTCCGTTGCTTTGGCCGCGCCACTCGGTATCTATCAACATGGAACCGTGATTCGTATGCGCATGGGCGACTGCGCGCTCACGCACCGGGGCTTTATGACCACGTTCGGGCAGCCGCAAGCTCCAGCGGATGAGGGAGCCTGCCCGGAGTACATCCTGATGACCGATAAGGTTGTGTATTTGATCGTGGGCAAGTCGTCGAATCAACTGGTGCCGCTCTCGGAAGTCATCGATTTCCGTTTACAGAACAAAGAATTGGCGGTGCGCGTGGACGATGCCCGGCACGAATCCAAGTTCGCCATTAAGGAAATGACGCTGCGCTCGGAGTGGGAGCGCGTTCAGAGGCATATCGAGGGTCAACTCAATGAATCGCGGCGCGGGCCGTTGGATACATCGCTAGCGCGGAGGAACCCGGATTGATCTGGCACCGCGACCCGGCTTTCGCCACAAGCTCCCAAAAGAATTTCTCGGCGACCTCTGCGTCTCGGCGGTGAGATACGAGCGGCTGGAACCAAAGCTGCGATTGACGGAAAACACGCCGGGAGCCAGACTGAAATGTCATGGCAAAACTTCGGGTTGGCATCCTCTTTGGCGGACGCAGCGGCGAGCATGAAGTGTCGCTGCTGTCGGCGGCTTCCGTTCTGAACGCAATCGATAAAACAAGATACGAAGTGGTTCCCATCGGCATCACGAAAGACGGCCGATGGCTCACGGCGGAACACGCCGAGAGATTGCTGAAGGGAGACGCGGGCGGGGGCGCCCGCGCCACACGAACTACGCAACTTCGCGCGGGCGATCCGGGGGCTACTCCGGGCGCAGCGTTGCTGGCCACGGGCGAGTCGGTGGTGGTTCCTCCCGAACCGTCGCGGCGCGACGCCGGACTTGCGCCCTTCCAGACCGACGCGAATCTGCGGCGCGCCGCCGATCGCGCCATCAACGTCGATGTTATTTTTCCCGTGCTCCACGGGACCTTCGGTGAAGATGGCACGATTCAGGGCCTGCTCGAACTGGCTGACATCGCCTATGTTGGAGCGGGCGTGCTCGGCTCCTCCGCGGGCATGGATAAGGACATTATGAAGTCTTTGTTCCGCGCGGCCGGATTGCCCATCGTGAAACACGCGACCGTGTTGCGCGGCCAATTCGAGCGCGAGCCCAGGAAAGTGGAAAGGCTGGTGGAGGGCAAGCTGAAGTATCCCGTCTTCGTGAAGCCGGCAAACCTGGGGTCGTCGGTAGGGATCTCGAAGGCGCACGATCGGAAGGAACTCGGCCCGGCCATCGCGGAAGCGGCAAAGTTCGATCGCAAGATCGTGATTGAAGAAGGGGTTGGCGGAAAGAAGAACAGGGCACGCGAGATCGAGTGCGCGGTGCTCGGCAACGACGATCCCAAAGCATCGGTTGCGGGAGAAATCGTTCCCTGCAAGGAGTTCTACGACTACGACGCAAAGTATCTGGCGGAGGGCTCGGAAGGGATCATTCCCGCGAAGATCACAAAAGCGGAGATGAAAACGGTGCAGCGGCTGGCGATCGCGGCATTTCAAGCGGTCGATTGCACCGGCCTGGCGCGCGTCGATTTTCTGATGGACCCCAAATCCCGCAGGATTTTTGTCAATGAAATCAACACCATGCCGGGCTTCACCGCAATCAGCATGTATCCGAAGCTGTGGGCGGCGACGGGCGTGCCGTATCCCGAATTGATCGACCGGCTGATCCAGTTGGGTATCGAGCGGCACGAGGACAAGAAGCGGAATCAGTACAGCCGGTAGATTTTCACCGCCGAGACGCCGAGTTCGCCGAAGAGTTCTTCTTGGGCTCTCTAAGCGATGTTTTTAAGTTCTTCGTTTCCCCTCTTTGTGGTCACCCCCCCAGCTCGTCTCGGCACACTCGGCGTCTCGCCGGTGAATTCCTAGCAGGCTGCGGAAAAAGTTGTCCGTGAGCGAGAACCGTTCCCTCAGCGGCTAAAGCCGGATTCAAAACAATGCACTTACTGCAGCGCTGAAGCGCTGCTCCACCCAAAATCAAGTTCAACACCGACTTTTTCCGCAAGCTGCCAGGGCCATTTCTATTGTGAACGGAATAAGAATTGTGGTAGTGGGCGCCCCGAATCGCGTTTGACACTGTTCCAACGCGGTTGCTATAGTCAGAGAGTCCTTGTTGGACGTGATTTCGAACCAGCTGGAATTGTCCTAGGGTCGTCCGCCAGGTCGGCCTCAACGCAACCTAAAGAGCACACCAGCAGTCCGCTAGGCCACGTCCCGCATGTCGCGCCCAAACGCGCGTCGACGCAGAGGCTATGAACTTGTTCGACGACACCACCGTCCGCAATCCTGAATCCAGTATTGAAACCATGACATCTTCCAACGACTCCCACACCGGCGGCTCGGCCGTAGTAGACGCTCCCGAGCAGGCACAACCCTCTTCCGCGGAACCACTGGCTTCCGCCCCTGACGTTCCTGGAAGCGAAGCTCCGAAAGACCTCACTTCTGAAACTCCCGCTCACGAGAATGCCGCGGCCGCCGCCGATGACTTCGCCGCCGCGCTGCAAAGCTTTGAGACCGAAACCGAGGAAGCGGTGGGCGACGACCACGTCATCAAGGGCACGGTCGTGAAACTGACCGCGACCCACGTCGTCGTCGACATCGGGGCGAAATCCGAAGGCATGTTGCCGCTTACGGAAATTCTCGATCACGAGGGCAAGCCAAAGTTCCAGCCCGGCGCCGAGATCGACGTATTGCGGGAGAAGGGCCAAACCGAAGAGGGCTACGTTAACCTCTCGCACCTGAAGGCGCAGCGGCTGCGCTCGTGGGACGAGATTGAGCGCGCCTACAACGACAAGAAGCCGATCAAGGGCGTCGTCGTGGAACGCATCAAGGGCGGACTGACTCTCGACATTCAGGGCGCTCGCGCCTTTCTGCCGGGCTCGCAGGTGGACCTGCGTCCCATCCGGAATCTGGATGGCATGAAGGGCCAGACGATGGAAGTCGCCATCATCAAGCTGAATAAGAAGCGCGGCAACATCGTGGTCTCGCGCAAGCAGCTTCTGGAAGAAGAGCAGAACGAGAAGCGCGGTAAAACGCTCGAGCATCTGCAAGAAGGCAGCGTGCTCACCGGCATCGTCAAGAATTTGACCGAGTATGGCGCGTTTGTGGATATGGGCGGAATTGACGGCCTGCTCCATATCACCGACATGTCGTGGGGACGCCTGACGCACCCGCGCGATCTGGTCAATGTCGGCGACCAGATTCAGGTGAAGGTGCTGAAGTACGACAAAGACAAGCAGCGCGTCTCGCTCGGCTTCAAGCAACTCACCCCCGATCCCGTGGCTGGATGCGGAGCACCGTTACCCCGTGGGCGCGCACGTCCACGGACGCGTCATCAGCGTCACCGACTACGGAGCCTTCGTCGAACTGGAGCAGGGCATCGAGGGCCTGGTTCACGTCAGCGAAATGACCTGGTCGAAACGGATGAAGCATCCGTCGAAGCTGGTCAACGTCAACGACGAAGTAGACTGTGTAGTTTTGAGCGTGAATCCGACCGAACGCCGGATTTCGCTGGGCATGAGGCAGCTCGCCTCCAACCCCTGGGATACGTTGCACGACAAATATCCAGTGGGAGCGACGGTCGAGGGCCGGGTGCGCAACCTGACCGAGTTTGGCGCCTTCATTGAAATCGAAGACGGAATCGACGGGCTGGTGCATGTCAGCAATTTGAGCTGGACTACCCGCGTGAAACATCCATCTGAGGTGCTGAAGAAGGGCGACAAGGTCAAGGCCGTCATCCTAGCCATTGAACCAGACAAGCGGCGCCTATCGCTGGGCGTGAAGCAGATGCAGCCCGACGTTTGGGATTCTTTCTTCGCCCAGCACCGCATCGGCGACATCGTGCATGGCAAGGTTCTGCGCGTGGCCAACTTCGGAGCCTTTGTCGAAATTGCCGAAGGCATCGAAGGTCTGTGTCACAACTCGGAAGCGGTCGATGGGAACGGGCAGCCCATGCATCTGGAACCCGGCGCTGAGTTCGAGTTCAAGATCATCAAGATGAATCAGGAAGAAAAGAAAGTTGGCCTCAGCATCAAGGCGGTCGGCGAAGAAGCGTCACGCCAGGAGGTCGAATCCTACAAGCACCCGGCGTCCTCCTCGACCAGCACCACCATCGGCGACTTGATCTCGTGGAAACGGGCCGGCGGCGACAGTAACTAGATTCCAAGCGCTTCAAGGGATTTAAGGCCACCCTAAGCGGTGGCCTTTTTCTTGGCCTTAGCTTATTTGCTGCCGGCTTTGGTGTCGATTTTCAAATCGATGTAAACCTGCTGGCGATCGTCAAATTGGCTGACCGTTTTTGTGCCGCTCTTGCGCTTGTTGTACTGCGCATACACTTCGTAATCGATGGTGGGCTGGAGGGCCGGGAAACGGTAGGTGCCGTCCGGACCCACGATGTAGGTTTTCACGGCGCTGGTGCGAGTGTTGGTCAGGTACACGACTGCGTTCGGCAAAGGACTGTCACCGCTGTCGAGCACCTTGCCGGTGAGCAGGCGGGTCTTGTCCTTCTTCGAATCGCGGCCAAACAACTGCGCTGGGGCCGCCAGGGAGAATGTTGAGAAGACTGATGCCGACAAAACCAACAGAAACGCAGCCAGCAGCGGCGCGGCGATCATTGCCTTCTTCATAGAGGATCACATCGCCGCCGTTCCAACCGCACGGCGGCTCTTACCAGTCTAAATGAAGACCGATGTCGGAACGCTCGTCGTTGTCGATATGCACGGTCACTTCGGAGCCAGGCTTCAACGGTTTGCCCGAGGGCAGCTTGACGCCTTTGACGTCCGCCCAAACGATGTAGTCGGCTTTGCCGGCGGGCAGGCGCTGGGCGAACTCGCCGGTGTGATTGGAATAAAGCTCCCAGCGGGCTTTGTTGGCCTTGTCAGTGGCCAGCCGGATCTTCACTTTGATCCCATAGAGTGGGTGCCCGTCCGGGTCCCAGACCGTTCCGAAGATTAGAGCGTAAGGCTTCGGCTTTTCGCGGCCGCCGCCGCGCGCGCTCGCTGGCGCAAGCAGCGACACCAGGAACATGGCCGGCAAAGCCATGGCGGCCAAGCGGCGGAACACCCGGAAATGTGCGGAGTTGTTCAGGAATCCTCGTCCTCATCCTCTTCGTCGTCGACGTCTTCATCGTCCTCGTCGTCTTCTTCGAGTTCGTCCTCGCCGACGACTTTCAATTCAACGGGATTCACCGTGACCACCTCGAAGTCGGTGCCGCACTCCGGGCAGGAGACGACCGCGCCTTCATCGACTTCATCTTCGTCGATGTCGAGATCCGTCTCGCATTCAGGACAGTACACCATGATTTCCTCCACACTCGGGGTACCCTGTTATATTTAGTTTCTTCGTGAGGAAAAGGTCAAGTGGCTAACCAGAAAAATTCCGCAATGGCCGAATCTGTGAGGTTTCGCTGTTTTTCCACAAACCTGGTCGCAGGCGTGATGGTTGCCCTGGCGCTGGCGTCTTGCGGTCCCCTGTGCCGGGCGCAGGAAATGGCTCAGGAACCGCCGCGTCTGGCGGCGGACCGGCACACCGATCCGCGCATCGCCGAGGCGATCCGGCAGGTTTCCGCGGACCGTATCCGGCAGACGATTGAAAAGCTGGTCGGCTTCGGAAACCGGTCGACGATCTCCGCGCAGGACGAGGAATCGATTAAGGCGGGCAAGGGAATCGGGGCGGCGCGGGAGTGGATCAAGGCCGAGTTTGAACGCTATTCCAAAGACTGCGGCGGCTGCCTGGAGGTGAAGACCGACAGCTTCACCGAGCCGCCCGCCGAACGCATCCCGAAGCCGACAGAAATCACCAATGTTTATGCGGTGCTGCGTGGAGCCGATCCGCAGCAGGCCAACCGCATCGTGGTGGTCACCGGCCATTACGACTCACGCAACAGCGACAACTTTAACGGGACCGACCCTGCGCCAGGAGCGAACGACGACGCCAGCGGTACCGCCGTGAGCCTGGAATGCGCCCGGGTTCTGAGCAAGGCGCAGATCAAGTTTCCAGCGACGATCATCTTTCTGACCGCCGCCGGCGAAGAGCAGGGTCTGTACGGCAGCAAGCACTTCGCCCAGATGGCCAAGCAGAATGGGTGGAAACTCGAAGCTGTTTTGAACAACGACATCGTAGGCGGGAACCTCGGGGCCGACCAGGATGCGAGCGTGGTGCGGGTGTTTTCGGAAGGATTGCCGGCAGCTGCGACGGAGGCTGAAACTCGCCGAATTCGGATGCTCGGCGGGGAGAGCGACTCCGTTTCGCGCGAGCTAGCCCGTTATATTGCCGACGTCGGGCGCTCCTACGATGCTGGAGTGAAGCCGCTTCTTATCTTCCGCCTCGACCGCTTCCTGCGCGGAGGCGACCACTACTCGTTCAATCAGCAGGGCTTCGCCGCCGTACGCTTCACCGAATTCCGCGAAGACTATAACCATCAGCATCAGAACGTTCGTAAGGATGACGCCAATGGCATCGAATATGGGGACTTGCCGAAATTCATCGATTTCGACTACGTGGCGCACGTAGCGCGGCTGAACGCGGCGACTCTGGCCTCGCTGGCGTCGGCTCCCGCGCCGCCGGCAAACGTAAAAATGCTGACCAAGAACCTCGATAACGACACGACTTTGACGTGGGAACCTTCGGCCGGAGCAGCCGCCTACGAGGTGGTGTGGCGCTCGACGAACGCGGCCGATTGGGAGTACGTCCAAACGGTTAGTAGCGGCGCGCGTGCAACCCTGAAGGTTTCGAAGGATAATGTGATATTCGCTGTGCGCGCGGTCGACGCGGCGGGACATCGCAGTCTGCCGGTTGTGCCGGAGCCAGAAAGATAAAGTGCCTCGCGGACAAACTATCTCGTTCAGTTTCCCTCCATTTGCAGGATGGGTGAAACGCATCATTATCGCTTGTACTGCGATCTTCCTGCTGGAACTGGTGGTGCGCCGTGTACTTGGCGTCAATCTCGGCTGGGTGGATGACTGGTTTGCACTGATCCCGATCTTCGTGATGAAGGGCGAGATCTGGCAGCTTGTGACCTATTCGCTGCTGCATGCCAACTTCAGTCATCTGTTCTTCAACATGCTGACGCTCTGGTTTATCGGCGCATACCTGGAACGCGACTGGGGATCGCGGCGATTCATCGAGTGCTACACATTTTGCGTGGTGGGCGCCGCGCTGGTAACGATTGCCGTCTCGTATTCACATTTTCTGGGAATGAACGAGCACGGCGGAACCGTGGGCGCCTCGGGGGGCATTTTCGGACTGCTGATGGCCTTCGGCATCCTTTATGCCGACCAGGAAATGTTTCTGTTTCCGCTACCATTCCGGATCAAGGCCAAGTACCTGGTCGGGATCTGGGTGATCGTCGCGATCGTTGCGATTTTCGATCCAAGGCAAGGCGGGATCGCGGTTTTTGCTCATCTCGGCGGATTGCTCTTTGGCTACCTCTGGGTGAAGTTTATGCCGTCTCGCGGCCTAAGCTATGCGGCCTCCGAGCGTTATTTCGGCGTGCGCAACTCCTACTACCGCTGGAAGCGGCGGCGCGCGGCGAGAAAGTTCGAAGTTTATATGCGAGATCACGACCGCAAAGTGACCTTCGACGAGCACGGGAACTACGTGCCCCCTGACGAGAACGATAAGACCAATGGCGGATCGAAATCGGGCTGGGTGAATTAGCCGTCAGCCGTCAGCACTCAGCCGTCAGCTAGGGTCTATCTCAGAGCATCCGCAAAGAAAGCCATGGTTCTTAAGACGATGTTTTCGGGCAATTCCTTCCTTTCCGTCTTCCCTTTGAACCCCAAGTCGTGACCTGCGCCTTCCACCGTCATTAACTCGGTTCTGGCCGGGATCAGTTCCAGCGCCTTGGCCAATTCCTCTGGGCTTCCGAAAGGGTCGCGAGTTCCGTGCACGAACAGGCTCGGAGTGCGCAAGTTGGGCAGATGTTGAATGCGGAGTTGTTCCTTTTTGCGCGGTGGATGCAAGGGGTACGAAAGCAGGAGGAGTCCGGACACAAGCTCTGGCTCGGCGGCGCAAAGTATGGTCGACTGGCGTCCACCGTAGGAGTGGCCGCCGAGAAAAATCCGGCCCGTGACATTCTTGCGCAAGGCAGCGACCGCGTTGCTGAGACCCTTGCGATCCCGTTCCGCATTTCCCGGAAACGGCGGGCCGGTGCGCCGCTCCTGACGGTAGGGCAGATCGCAGCGCAGAACGAGGTAGCCCTGTCCGGAAAAAGTCTCGCCGAGCGCTACCAGCAGTGGAGCCGTCGAGTCCGAACCCGCGCCGTGCGTCAGGATCAGGGCATCGCCATTCGGAGCATCGGGAGCGTGGAGCCAGCCTCGTACCGCGGGCTCGACCGAGTGCTGGGAAAATGGGATCGGCGGCTGCATCGCAGTAAAGCTCCTGGATTCTGGGTCGTGGCGGCAACGTCATGCCGATTATAGGCCGTGATTTTTATCCGGTGCTCCGCGAGCCGCGATTCTTGGCCATGGAACGGGAGCGTGGCAAGAGCAATTCGGCGAATTCGCTGTGTTCCCCGTGTCCTCTGTGTTTAAATTTCATTCGTGAAAGTAGCCATCGATATCCGTCGCATGACGGAATTCGGCGTGGGCACCTACATCCGGAATGTAGTCCGCACGCTGGCGCGCCTGGACCGCGACAGCAAATACTTCCTCATTGGATCGCCGGCGAAGGTGGCCGAATGCGGCGCGCTGCCGCCGAACTTCCACGCGGTGGCCTTGGACAACCGGGATGACACCCTCAAAGGGAACCTCGATTTCCGGGCGATTGTGAAGCGCCTCGGGTGCGACGTGGTTCACATTCCACACCTGTTCTGGATTCCGCGCGGGCTGAGCTGTCCTTATGTTCTGACTGTGCACGATCTGCTCGAGCACATGTATGGATCGCGCAACGCCTCCACTTTGCGACGCAACCTGCACTTTTACCTGACGCGGCGCGTGTTGCGCAAGGCGGCGCGCGTGATCGCGGTGTCGCAATTCACCAAGAACGAAATCGAAAAACTGCTGGCGATTCCCGATGCCCGCATCGAAGTGGTCTACAACGCGATTGACGAACGCTTTCTGCGCGGCCACGCCACCGACGCGGATCGCGAACTGATTGCCCAGCGCTATCTGGTGAACTATCCCTTCATTCTGTATGCGGGCGCGATTCGGCCCCACAAGAATGTGGTGCGCATCATCGAAGCGTTTTCGGCGCTGAAGAGCGAACTGCAAAAGGAGCAGCAGTTTCCGGATCTGAAGCTCATCATCATCGGGGACGATCTTTCGAGCCATCCGCGGCTGCGGCGCACGGTGGTGCGGAGCGGGGTGCAGAACGACGTGCGCTTCTTAGGATTTGTGCCCATCGAAGTGCTGCGCATTTTTTATGATGTCGCGAAGGTTTTCGTGTTTCCATCGCTTTACGAGGGATTTGGATTGCCGCCGCTGGAAGCGATGGCTCACGGAACGCCGGTGGTCACTTCGAACACATCGAGCCTGCCGGAGGTGGCGGGGAACGCGGCGTTGCTGGTGAATCCGGAAAACGTGTTTGAAATTCGCCGCGCTTTGCAGCGCGTGCTGCTGGATTCGGCGCTGCGCGAGCGCATGAAACAACGCGGCTACGAACAGGCGCAGCGATTTTCCTGGACGAACTCGGTGGCGAGAATCCTCGAGATTTATCGCGAAGTAGCGGGCGGCCGTGTTTCCCGCGGGGTCGCCGCCGACTGAAGTTTGTGTTTGTGTGGTGGCGGGGCGAAGCCTGCCCTGAGCAGAGTCGAAGGGCCCCGCGCCCGGACGGGGCGGAGCCCCGTCACCACACTCTCGTATAATGAAACCTTCCGCGATGAATTCTGGCCCTGCGCGCAATCCCGATCCGCCAACAACAGAGAGCACGCCCCGTCCGAACCAGTTGTTTTCGGATTGGCGTGTCTGCGTGCTGGCGCTGATTGCGCTCTGGGCGGTCATCTACATGGCCGGACTCTCGCGGCCCGCCTTGCTCGACGATGCCGACACGGTGCATGCCGAGGCGGCGCGCGAAATGGTGCAGCGCCACGACTGGGTCACGCTGTATGCCAACGGCATCCGCTATCTGGAAAAAGCTCCGCTGATGTACTGGGGAGTGGCGACTAGCTACACGCTGTTCGGCGTCAGCGAGTGGAGCACGCGCCTTCCGCTCATGCTGGGCGTGCTGGCGATGATTCTCTCCACCTACGGGTTGGGACGCTGGGCCTTGGGCGGCGAAGGCGGATTCGATTCCGGGCTGGTGCTGGCAACCGCGCTCGGACCGTTTCTTTTCACCCGCTTTCTGATTCCGGATGTGCCGGTGGGTCTCTGGCTGACGCTGACGTTTTGGCTTTTTCTGGTGTCGTTGGAACAACAGAAGCCGGAGCAAGCGAAGCCCGCGCGCTGGGTTTGCTGGGGGCTCGCCGCCGTCTGTGCGCTCAACGTGCTTACCAAAGGGCTGATCGGGCTGGTGTTCCCGGCGGGAGCGATCGGGCTTTACCTGCTGCTGACGGGGAATTTGCGGCACCTGCTCAAGCTGCGTTTGCTTTCGAGCGCGGCCGTCTTTTTCGCGATCGCCGCACCCTGGCACATTCTGGCGGCACTGCGAAATCCGGCGCAGGGCCAGGTCCGCGGATTCTTGTGGTTCTATTTCGTCAATGAGCACATCCTGCGTTTCCTCAACAAGCGGGTGCCGCGCGACTACGACACGGTTCCGCTACTGTTGTTCTGGGCGTTGCTGGTTTTGTGGCTGATTCCGTGGACTGTGTTTCTTCCGCAGTCGCTGCGGGAAGTGCCGCGGCGGTGGCGCGAGTTTCGTTCACAGATGACGCGGCGGCAGCGGGCGTATCTTTTATTTTTCTTGTGGAACGTGGTGATCGTGGGCTTCTTTAGCCTCTCGACGCGGCAGGAATACTACACGATCCCGGCGATTCCGGGGATGGCGCTGCTGGTGGGCGGATGGCTGCAGCGGGAGAGAACTTCGGCCGCGGATAGCCGGGAACGGCGCAGCGGGCGGATTTCGTCGGCGGTGTTGCTCGTGGCCGGCGTCATCGTCGCGGTGGTTGGCTTTGCGCTGCTCATGTTCTCGAAGGCGCCGGCTCCGGGCACGGATCTCTCGGACCTGCTGCGGAAACATCCGCAAGACTACGCGCTGTCGTTCGGGCATTTTCTCGATTTGACCCCGCAGGCAATGGGGGCATTCCGCGTGCCGTTGTTTGGATTCTCGCTCGCATTTCTGCTGGGAACGCTCGCCAACTGGCTCCTGCGGCGTCGCGGGCGGGCGGGAGCGGGGAATGCGTCGCTGGCGGCGATGATGGTGGTTCTGCTGGCGTGCGTGCGGATTGCGTTCGGCATTTTTTCTCCGATTCTTTCGTCGAAGGACCTGGCGATGGCGATTCGCGAACAGTACCGGCCCGGCGATCGGATCGTGGTGATAGGGCTGTATGAAAATGCGTCGTCGCTGAATTTTTATACCGGCATCCCGTTGCACAGTCTGCGCGCGCCGGGCGGAAACATGTGGTACGGTACGCAGTTTCCGGGGGCGCCGAGGGTCTTTGAAACGCAGGCTTCGTTTGTCGAGATGTGGAAGGGGCCGCAGCGCGTTTTTTTGTGGGCCGAAGAGGATGAACCGCCGGCGCTCCAAGGATTGGCGCGGTATGAGGTCGCGCGGCGCGGGGGCAAGATTATTTTCGCCAATCAGCCGATGCCTTCGCGGTGATCAGTTCGCCGGCGTTCGACTGCCAGCGCCTGAAGGCGCATTCCCAGAGCAGAACTTTCGGCATCGCTAAAGCGATGCCCTGATACGATACCGCCCTTGTTTATGGGGAGATCCTGCTCAGGCGGCCGTCTCTCAGGCCGAACACCTCGCCTCGCCAGTGGATGCGGTCGCCCATAAAACCTCCGGCCCAGACGAGCGGCGCGATCAGGTCTCGCAGCGGCAGCAAGAGCAACATTTCGGAAAATCTGCCGGTCGTGGAGCACGATCGCCGCAGCGACGAATCCGACAGCCATCCGCGCGGCGAAAGTCAGCGCGAATAGTCCCCACGCCCACGCCGCCCCTCTGGCAGCCAGCAGCGTCGCCAATGCCCAGGGCAGGCCGAAGGTGAACAGCAGTCCGGCGTATCCCCAGCGGCGCGCATCCCGAATGGTCCGCGACCAGCGCAGTTGATGTTGGAAAAACTGCCGCAGCGTGTAGGCTGGCAGGAACGTCGTGACGGTCGCGGTGCTGAGTTCGACTTTCTTCCCCGTTGCTGCGATGCGGCGTCCGAGTTCATAGTCGTCGGCCAAATAGTCGAGCAGGGGTTCGAATCCGCCGATGGCTTCGAGGTCGCTACGGCGAAAGGCCAGCGTGGAGCCCAATCCGAAGCGCAATCCTTTCTCGAGAAACCTAGCGCTCAAAACACCCGGTACGAAGTCGGTGCCGATGCCTAAGGCTTCCAGGCGCGAGCCCAGGGTCGGGGCGGGTGCACCGCGGTAGAGGCAGGTCACCATTCCCACCGACGCGTCCCTGAGCGGCGCGATCGCTTTCCGCAAATAGCCGGGGGGCACGCGGATGTCGCTGTCATTGATCAGGAGGAGTTCGTAGCGTGCGGCGGGTAACATCTGCACCAGATTGCTGACTTTGATATTGGCTCCGAGAACGCGATCGCAGACGATCAGATCAATCGGAAGGTTGCGATATTTTGCCTGGAGCTTCCGCACCACTTCAATCGCTGGATCGGCGGGTTCGCTGACCCCGAAGATCAATTGAAACTGCGGATGGTCCTGTTCGCAGTGGCTGCAAAAGCTTTCCCAGATCTCGGGATCGACACCCTTCAAGGGCTTGAGAATGGAAACGGGAGGCAGGCTGCTTTCTGGCAGCGGAGGCTCGTTGAGTTTCTTGCGCCGGTCGTTGAGGAAACTGGCCAGCCCGAGCGCGGAGAGGAAATAGAAGACCAGACTGCCGGCGGTTCCGATTGCGGCGACCGCTTCGAGCAGTGCTCTCGGTGTAAGTGGCGGGGTCGGCAGCATGGATGTGTCTCATCATAAATCGAATGCATAGAGCTGGTATTTCCGGGACACGACACTGGCCCACCACGGACGCCGGAACGCAGAACTCAATGCCCGCGCATACAATGGCGATATGCGAACTGGCGAGGAGACCGCCCGGTGACGAATCCCGCGTCCCCGTCCCCATCGAAAGTCGCGCGCCGATGGACCGTAATTGCTTCCGGCCTGCTTCTCCTGGCTCTGGCCCTGGTCGTGATCTACACCGCCCCTAATGCGTTTCTCAGCCCGGTCGCTTTGGTGGTGGTGGCCGCCATCGGACTGGCCGCGCTGCTGCTCCAGGTTTGGTTTCGCCGGGATCTTCCGATTCATTCTCCCCTCTGGCTTAACACCCTCGGCATTCTCTGTGCCATGGCGTCGCTGTTCGCCGACTACCTCCGAATGACGCGCCGCGCGCTCGATCTCGTGGCTTTTGCCGCCGTGGTCTGTTTCGGCATCAGCGGATCCCTCATCCTGCACGCCCTGCGCCGGGTACGGACACCGCAACCAACTGAGACCGAGTAGAGCCTGCTAAGGAAGTTCTGATTTAATCCCCGGGTTCCTCCGCGCACCCCGGAGCCTGCCCTGAGTGAAGCCGAAGGGTACCCTGTGGTTTATGCTTTCTGCCGCCACTCAATCAGAGTTTCCCTAAGTCCCAGTTACAATGCCGCTATGCGTGTCACTTTGTTTGGAGCCTCCGGACTGCTCGGCCATGATCTGGTCCCGGCGCTGGCCGGTGAGCAGCTCACCGCGTTTTCGGTCGAAGACGCCGATCTGCGCGACCACGCGCGCGTTCGCAACTTAGTTCGCGATTCCCGTCCCGAATGGATTCTTCTGCTCGCCGCCTACACCGACGTGGATGGCTGCGAGTCCAACCGCGACCTAGCCTTCGCCGTGAATTGCGACGGCGCCGTCAATTTGGCCGAGGCCGCCCGCGAAGCCGGCTCGCGATTGCTGTTCGTGAGCACGGACTACGTTTTCGATGGCAGCAAACGTTCGCCGTACCAAACCGGCGATCCCAGAAATCCAACCAGCGTTTATGGCGAGAGCAAAGCCCGCGCCGAGGAGCGGCTGATCGAGATTCTGCCCGAAGTCTGCATCGCCCGCACTTCCTGGCTGTTCGGACACGGCGGCAAGTGCTTCCCCGCAACCATTCTCAAGCTGGCGTCAACCCGTCCTGAGATTTCGGTAGTAAACGATCAGCGTGGCAGCCCGACGTTCACGGTCGATCTCGCATCCGCTCTGGTCAAGCTTTGCCGCGCCTCCGCGCACGGCATCGTGCACGTCACCAATTCCGGCAACTGCACCTGGTACGAGTTTGCCGCCGAAATCGTGCGTAGGTCCGGATTGCCGGCCGCAGTCAAACCCGTGACCACAGCCGAATTCCCGCGTCCAGCGCGCCGCCCCGCCTACTCTGTGCTGTCGCCTGACAGTCTGCACGCCTACAACATCCACATGCCGGAATGGCAGGATGCGTTGCGGCGCTATCTTGCGAGCGCGCCCGCGGGTTGTCGCTAGCCATCCAAGGGCGTCGTATCCGATGCGACCCACTCCAAGCTCCGCCGCTGTCCACCCCCCGCCGCTGTGGTTTATCCTTGTTTTTCTTTCGAGGATCAACCGTGAACAAGCGACTCTGTTGGATTCTGCTAGCCGCGCTCTGTGTTTTGCTCGTCCCTTTCGCACTTTCTGCCCAGCCCTATGACCCGGCAATGTATCAGGACCTGCGCTGGCGCATGATCGGCCCGTTTCGCGGCGGACGCACCGTGGCCATTTCCGGCGTTCCCGGCCAGCCGAATGTTTTTTACATGGCGCCGAACAACGGCGGAGTCTGGAAATCGACGGACTTCGGCCGCACCTGGAATCCGATCTTCGATGACCAGCCGACCGGTTCGATAGGTGCGCTTGCCGTAGCGCCATCGAATCCGAACACGATCTACGTCGGCAGCGGAGAAGGCCTGCGCCGCCCCGATCTTTCCGTAGGCGATGGCGTCTACAAATCAACCGACGCCGGCCGCACCTGGCAGCATCTGGGTCAACGCGATGGCGCTCTGCGCGAAGCGCAACAAATCTCATCCATCGTCATCGACCCCAAGGATCCCAATCGCCTCTTCGTTGCCGCCCAGGGACATCCCTACGGCCCGAACCCCGAGCGCGGCATCTTCCGTTCGCTCGACGGCGGCCAGACATTCCAAAAGGTTCTGTACAAAGACGAAAACGTCGGAGGCATGGACCTCGTTTTCGATCCCCATAATTCGCAGGTGATCTTCGCCAGTATGTGGTCCTCGCGCCGTCCGCCTTGGACCACCGGCGGCGGCTACACCGGACCGGGCAGTGGTCTCTACAAATCCACCGACGGCGGAAACACCTGGCGGCAACTCACCAAAGGATTGCCCGGCGCTGCCGAAGGCATCGGCCGCATCGGCCCTGCGGTTTCTCCCAGCGATCCTGCCCGCATGTATGCCTGGGTGAACGCGAAGAAAGCCAGCGGCATCTACCGCTCCGACGACGCCGGCGAAAGCTGGCAGCAAGTCAACGACGAAGAACGTGTCTGGGGACGAGGCGACGACTTCGGTTGCGTGCGCGTCGATCCGCGAAACAAAGACGTCATCTACGTGGCCAATACTTCAACCTACCGCTCCACCGACGCCGGCAAGAACTTCACGGCCATCAAAGGCGCGCCCGGAGGCGACGACTACCACACCATCTGGATCAATCCCGAAAACCCCGACATTATCGCCCTGGCCGCAGACCAGGGCGTGACCATCAGCGTCAACGGCGGCCAATCCTGGAGTTCCTGGTACAACCAGCCCACGGCGCAGTTCTATCATGTAATCACTGACAACCAGTTTCCGTACTGGGTCTATGGCGGCCAGCAGGAAAGCGGCTCCGTAGGCACTGCCAGCCGCAGCGACTTCGGCGAGATCACCTTCCGCGACTGGACCACGGTCGGGACGGAAGAATACGGCTACGTCGCGCCCGATCCCCTGCATCCCAATCTGATTTACGGCGGCAAGGTAACCGTGTTCGATCGCAACACGGGGCAGACGCGCGACGTTTCGCCAGCCGTTCTGCGCACCGGGCAGTATCGCTTCGATCGCACCGCGCCCTTGATTTTCTCGGCGGCGGATCCGCATGTGTTGTATCTAGGCTCGAATGTCCTGTTTGAAACCCGCGACGGCGGCAACAGTTGGCAGATCGTCAGCCCCGACCTGACACGCGAAGATCCGGGTGTGCCGGCGACGCTCGGCCCGTTTGTCGCGGCCGATCCCGCGAAGGGCAAGCATCGCGGCGTGATCTATTCGATTGCTCCGTCGCCGAAAGACGCCAACCTGATCTGGGCCGGCACCGACGATGGCCTGATTCAAGTAACGCTCGACGGCGGCAAGCACTGGCAGAACGTGACGCCTCCCGAATTGACTCCCTGGAGCAAGCTCGCGCAAATGGACGCGTCACATTTCGATACCTCAACTGCCTATGCGGCGGTGAACCGCTTCCGGCTCGACGACCTGCGCCCTTATATCTATCGCACGCACGACGGCGGCAAGACGCTGGCAGAAGATCGTAAGCGGCCTGCCCGAGAACGAGCCCGTCAACACGGTGAGGGAAGATCCAGAGCGCAAAGGGCTGCTTTTTGCCGGGACCGAACGCAGCGTGTACGTGTCGTGGGACGACGGCGACCACTGGCAGTCGTTGAAGATGAATCTGCCGCCGACTTCGATCCGCGATCTCGTCGTTCATCAGGACGATGTAGTCGTCGGAACCCACGGACGTTCGTTCTGGATCCTCGACAACATCACGCCGCTGCGCCAGTTCAGCCCTGAGATTGCGCACGCCCCCGCGCATCTTTTTACCCCGCAGTTCGCCTATCGCGTACGCCGCAACAACAACACCGACACGCCTCTGCCGCCGGAAGAACCTGCCGGACAGAATCCTCCGGATGGCGCGATGATCGACTATTGGCTCAAGGACGCCGCTTCCGCGCCCGTCATCCTCGAAATTCGCGATGAAAACGGGAAATTGATCCGTCGTTTCTCCAGCACGGACAAGCCCGAGCCGGTCAATGAAAAAGATTTCGACGTTCCCATGTACTGGGCGCGCCCGTCGCGAACGCTATCGGCGGCGGCGGGCATGCACCGCTTCGTCTGGGATCTGACCTACCCTGTCCCTGAGGTATTGACACGCGACTACCCGATGTCGGCGATCTATCACGACACGCCGCTCTATCCGCTCGGCGCCACCGTGTTGCCCGGCGCATACAAAGTTGTGCTCACCGTTGGCGGCAAGAGTTACACCCAGCCGCTGAACATTCGCATGGATCCGCGGGTGAAGACCTTGCCGGAAGATCTGGCTCAGCATTTCGACCTCGACCGCAGAATTGCCACCGCGCTTCACGACGATTACGAAGCTCTGCAACAGGTGCGCAGCGTCCGGGCGCAGTTGAGGCCGCTCTCGGATCACGCAGTGGTGGCAAGAGCTGTCGCTGCATTCGACGCAAGAGCCGCGGCGATCGAGGGCGAGGAAGGCGGCTACGGTACCAGCTACCTGAGCACGCCCGAAGGCCGCAGCCTGGCTCGGCTGAACAGCGGCTTCAACACTCTCGTCAGCGCTCTCGATACCGCAGACGCCGCTCCGACCACGCAGCAAACCGCAACGTTCGTGGAACTGGAGAAGGCGCTGGAGCAGCAGTTGTCCGCGTGGGAACAACTCAAGTCAAAAGATATTCCAGAACTGAACCAAGAGCTGAAGAAAGCGGGATTGCCGGAGATCGATCTGCAAAGGCCCATACCAGGCGCAGCCGATTCGGCACAAACGACATCCCGGGACCGCGACCAGAACGAGAACTAGGTTTGCGCGGCGCGGACACTCCTGTCCGCGAAAGGCCGAAGTCAATTGAGGATTCGAACGGTGCCGGCACGCGGGCGGGGGCGCCCGCGCCACATTTACCCCGGAAACTCTCGTCGCACAAACTCCATCGCCGCCTCACGCGACGTGAGTCGGCCTTCGAGTTGGGCGTCCTCGACCGCGGTTAGGATTTCCTTGAAGCGCGGACCAGGCTCATAACCCGCGTCGATCAGGTCGCGGCCGGTAAGGAGCGGTTTGGGGCGAATCGCTTCGGGCGGCAAGGAACGCAACTTCTCGCGTGAGTACTCATAGGAATCGAGCTGCCCGTGACTGGAAAGACAGTCGATACGGTGCAACTCCAGATGCTCGTCGAAGGCAGGCAAGCGGAGAAACCTTTTCAGCGTGGATTGGTTCATGCGCTCGACGTCGGCGAAGCGCATGTGATTCGCGACCAACGCCAGAATCTGGTTAGTTTCGTCGTTCGAAAAACGCAAGCGATGGCAGATTTCGGCGGCCATCTTTACGCCAACGTCCACGTGTCCATCGAAGCGGATGCGGTCGGGCGCGACGCGGAAGGTTGGCGGCTTGCCTACATCGTGCAGCAGCGCTCCCCAGGCTAGCGTCTTCGATACGGGAACGGAACCGGCATCACCGGCCTGAAGTTTTTCCAGCAGAAGCAGCGTGTGCACGAACACGTCGCCTTCGGGATGGTATTGTGGCGACTGCTCCACTCCCTTCATGGCGGCGATTTCCGGCAGGACTTCTGGCAACAGGCCGCTCGAATCCAGCAGTTGAAAGGCGCGTCGGGCGCGGCCTTCAGTGAGCATCTTCGTCAGCTCTTCGCGCACTCGCTCACAGGAGACCTGGTGAATTTGAGGCGCTGACTTTTGAATTGCCGCCATGGTTGCGGGATCGATCGTGTAATCGAAGCGCGCGGCAAAACGCACGGCGCGGAGCATACGCAATTTATCATCCGCGAAGCGGCGTTCGGGATCGCCGATGGCGCGGATGATTCCGGCCTTCAGATCATCGCGGCCTCCGACGAAATCCAAAACCTCATTGGTGGGGGGATCCAGCATCAGGCCGTTGATGGTGAAATCGCGGCGCTGCACGTCTTCGCGCGGGTCTTTGCTGAAGCGAACTTCGTCAGGATGACGGCCATCGGAGTAGCCTGCATCCGAGCGGAACGTCGCAACCTCTACGACGGCGTTGCTACGCTCGCCTTGATGGGCGTGGGCGCCCGTCGCTCCATCCGATCCTGGCACGAGTACCACTCCGAATTGCTCGCCTACGGCGAAGGTCTGCGGGAAGATTTGCATGACCTGCCGCGGAGTCGCATCGGTCGAAACGTCGTAGTCGGCGGGCTCGCGGCCCAGCAGCAGATCGCGGACACATCCACCGGCGAAGTAGGCCTGGTGTCCGCGCTCGCGCAGGGTGCGGACGATTTCCGTCGCGTGTTGTTTGGCGTTCAGCATTCAGCATTCAGCCGTCAGCCATCAGCTAAAGCAACACCAACCGCAAGTCGTCTAAACTAGAAACTGATAGCTGATGGCTGAAAGCTGACAGCTAATTATGCCTGACGCGCACATCCTCGGCATTGAGAGCTCCTGTGATGAAACGGGCGCGGCCGTGGTGCGCTCCGGACAGCGGATTCTGTCGAACGTGGTGGCTTCGCAGATCTCGACTCACCAGCCTTATGGCGGAGTGGTTCCGGAACTCGCCTCGCGCGAGCACTTGCGCGCGATTGTTCCGGTGGTGCGTGCAGCATTGTCGGAAGCGGGACAGACTTATGAGTCCGTCGATGCTATCGCGGTCACGCAAGGTCCGGGACTGGCGGGCGCTCTGCTGGTCGGCATCAGCTTTGCCAAGGCGCTCGCTTTCGCGCTCGACAAGCCGCTGATCGCTGTGAACCATCTTGAAGGACACATTCATGCCGTATTGCTCGAGCAGCGGCAGAGCGAAAATGGCGACCTTCATTTTCCGGTGCTGGCGCTGGTGGTCTCGGGCGGCCACACGCATCTTTATCTTGCCGAGGTGCAGGAGAATCTCTGGACCTACCAGAACATCGGCCACACACGCGACGACGCCGCCGGAGAGGCGTTCGATAAAGTCGCCAAGCTGCTCGCCCTCGGCTATCCCGGAGGACCGATCATCGACCGACTGGCGCCGCATGGCGATCCGCAGGCGGTCAAGTTCCAGATGGCGCAGATCAAACATCCGGACCGGCGCGATTACAAACAGGGTGAGCAAGCACGAGCCGAAGACGGCCGGCCGCAGTTCGATTTTTCCTACAGCGGAATCAAGACGGCGGTTCTGCGATACGTTGAGACCGAGAAGCTGAAGCCTGCGATTGAAGCTCGCCGCCAAGCGCTCGCGGGTATTGGCAAGCCGGCGCTGGAAGACACCCGCGGACTCTGCGACCGGCAGACGCTCAACCTGGTGGCTTCTTTCCAGCGGACGATGGTCCACGATCTGGTCATGAAGACGCTGGCGGCGGCGCGCGAGTATGACGTTCGGACTCTGTTCGTCAGCGGAGGCGTGGCCGCCAATCGGGAATTGCGGGCCGCGTTTGAGCGCGAGGCGGGGATCGAGGGGCTCCCGGTTTTCTTTCCTTCGCGGGTGCTTTCCACCGACAATGCGGCCATGATCTCGGCGGCGGCGTTTCCGAAATTTCTGCGCCGCGAATTTGTGGCGATGGATTTCTCTGCCGAGGCGGGAATGCGGCTGCGCTAACGGTCCCGTGGCGAACCTCCAGTCCCCCGACGCAGCGCCTGAAGGCGCATTCTCAACGTGGCGTCTGCAGCATGCCTGAAGGCATGCCCTGATACGAATCGCACTTGAACACGGTTGCCAAGTTGTCCGACCCGCTCCTGGTATCGAATTGAAACAATTCCCAGCTACAATGGATCGCGTGAAACCGACCATCTATGTAGTAGAAGACGACCCGGATATTTCCCGCCTGGTTCGCCATCATCTTGAAGGTGCGAGCTTCAGCGTGCGACTCTACTCGACCGGCAATCTGGTCGTGGCCGATGCCGAACGGCAGCGCCCGGCGCTGTTTCTGCTGGATATCATGGTGCCGGGAAAAGACGGTTTGGAACTGTGCCGCCAGATACGGCAGTCGGTGTCGCTGGCGCCGGTGCCGGTGATTTTCCTGACCGCCAAGAGCGGCGAGGCGGATCGCATTTTGGGGCTGGAGTTGGGGGCCGACGATTACATCCCGAAGCCGTTTAGCCCGCGCGAACTGGTGGCTCGGGTAAAGGCGGTGCTGCGGCGGTTTGAGCGGCCGCTGCCGCCGCAGCCGACCAAGATTGACGACGTCCACATCGACCCGGGCGCGATGACGTTGACGGTTCGCGGGAAACCCGTGCCGACTACGGCCACCGAATTCCGGTTGCTCGACCACTTCATGCGGCATGCTGGGCGCGTTTTCACTCGCGATCAGCTGCTCGACTCGGTCTGGCGGGATACCGCGTATGTCACGCCGCGCTCGGTGGACGTTTATGTGCGCCGCATACGGGAAAAGATCGAGCCCGATCCGGAGAACCCGCGTTACCTGAAAACGGTGCGCGGCGCGGGCTACCGCTTTGAGGTCGCGCGTTGAGAAGCCGCATCTTCGTTAAGTTGATGGTTGTGTTTCTGCTGGTGATTGGCGTGACCGCGATCACATTGCAGGTGACCGTGCACGGGGTTTGGAAACGCGTCTTGCGCGAGCAAATCGAGCGCAATCTCAAACAGAAAACTTTGATGTTCGCCTATCGCGTGGAGGCGGACCGGCAACACTCCCTGGCCGACATTACCGCCCAGGAGGGCCAGGCGGCGGGAGCCCGCGCCACCGTCATCGATCCCACCGGCAAGGTGCTGGCCGATTCGGAAGCCGATGCCGGCTCGATGGAGAATCACGAGCACCGCCCCGAGTTTGTTTCCGCCTTCGCCGGCAAGGTCGGAGTGGATGAACGTAAGAGCCATACTCTAGGCGTTCCTTTTTTGTATGTGGCGGCGCCAGTTTCCGGAGGAGCCGTGCGCATGGCGTATCCGTTGGCCGAGATCGAAACCACGGATCGTCCCCTGGGCGTGGCCCTGTTCTGGGGATCGCTCAGCGCTTTCATTTTCGCGATGCTGGTCGCCGGGTTCGCTTCCCACTATGTTGGCCGGCGTCTACAGCGGATCGTGACTTTTGCCGAGCGCGTGGCCGGCGGGGATCTGACGGCCAGAATCGCGTCCTCTTCGACGGACGAGATCGGGCAGGTGGCGGCAGCGCTCGATAAAACGGCGCGACGCGTGGAAGAAAGCTACGCTCACGTTCAAACCAGCCAGCGCGAACTGGAAACTCTTCTCAACAGCATGCAGGACGCCGTGATTGCGGTCGATGCCGACGGGCGCGTGCAGTGGGCCAATCGGGGCATGAAACGTCTGCTGCTTCATGCGCCCCGGTTGAATGCGCCGTTGATCGACAGTGTCCGCGACCCGGACTTTCTGGCGGCGATTCACGAAGCGGCGCGCGACCAGGCGGTCAGGTCGGCGCGCTCGAACACCATTGCTTCCGGCCGCACCTTCGATGTCACCGCGGCGCCCATGCCCGGAGGCGGCGCCGTCGCCGTGCTGCGCGATCTGACCGAGACCGAGCGCATGGAAAAAAGCCGCCGCGACTTCATCGCCAACGTTTCCCATGAGCTGCGCACTCCGCTGACTTCCATCCAGGGATATACGGAGACGCTGCTGGATAGTCCTCTGGCCGACAATCACGTGCGCGAGTTTCTGGAAATCGTCCGCAAGAACGCGGCCCGCATGTCGCGCTTGACCGAAGATCTGCTCACTCTGACGCGCGTGGAATCGGGAGAGCAGCGCTTCAGCATCCGGCAGGTCGGCACCGAAGAACTGCTGCAGGATGCTCTGGAAAGCTTTCAGGAAGTGGCTCGGTCTTATGGAGTCGAACTGGCGATTGAGAACTCGGTTCCCGCTGGCCAGGTGAATGCGGACCGCGAAGCGATCCACCAGATTTTTTCCAATCTGATCGAGAACGCGTTCAAATACGCGGCGTCGGGGAAGAAAGTGATTCTCGGAGCCCGCGCGGCCGAGAGCGGCGTCGAATTTTTCGTCAGGGACTTCGGACCGGGAATTTCGTCCGAGCATTTGCCCCGTCTTTTTGAGCGTTTCTACCGCGTCGATAAAGCGCGCTCGCGGGAATCGGGGGGCACGGGGCTGGGACTGGCCATTGCCAAGCATATTGTTCTGGCGCACGGGGGAACGATTCGCGCCGAGAGCGAACTGAACCACGGCTCGACTTTTTTGTTCACCTTGACGGCTGCCGAGGCCGATTTGGCATAACTTTTCACTGGACAACAACCAGAAATTCACCGCCTTGTAACCTGTTTCGCGACACCAGGAATTATGATTTTGCTGGGGTTGTGTGTCCCACGCTGGGTCGATTGCTCGCGTCGACCAGGGCGGATCCGGCATCTAAGAAGGCAGGGTAGCTTTGCCTATGAGTACCGCCAGCGTTAGAACGCCTCCGCCCGAACCCTCGCATACGCGCTTGGCGCAGCGAACGGTGGAAGCGTGCGAACTTGCGCGCCAGGCCGCGGCCATCGCGGCCGAAGGCGTTGCCACTGGGTCCATGTCGCGACTGAACGCCATCCGGCAGTGCGAAAAAGAACTTGATGCCATTGATGTGGAAATAGATATCGGCGTGACCTCGACCATCACCCGCGTCCCGGAGGCGGAGACCGGGCAACTGCTCGCGTGCATGAAAGTCATGATTGGACTGGAGCGCATTGGCGACCTGCTGTTGAGCTTTGCCACCAGCGCGCAAGCTGCGGGCGCCCGCCTCGATTCGGAGGATGCGCACGACTTAACCCACATGGCTACCGTTCTGGAAAAAATGCTGGCGGACGTCGGTCAGTCTTTCTCCCAACGGGATGTTAAGAAAGCGATCGACGTGCTTCGCGCCGATGCCGAGATGGACCGCTTGCGCAACATCATCTTTCTGCGCCACATCGAAAATCCGGAGAACGTCGCGCATCACTCCAGCCTGCAGGTGATTTTCATGACGCAGTCTCTCGAGCGCGCCGGCGACCATGCCAAGAACCTGGCCGAAGAAGTTTGCCATTTCGTCAGCGGACGCAGCATCCGCCACCTGCTCATGGCCTACGACAAACCCAAAGAGCAGATGTTTATCGAATGGCTGCGGCACAAGGACGAAAAGGCGTAGCAGCGTCCACAAGCGAATCAGCAATCCCCTCCAGCCCTTGACGGGGTGAGAACACCACGGGATGGAATATGCACCCCCATCCGAATATTTTGTCTGGCGCTCCGCGTGCTGGTTCGGGGAAAACCGACGCGTAAGCGACGGCCATTGTCCCTCGTTTCGACTTGGCTAGCAGCTTCCGGAGGCTGTTCTTTTCACTTCTTGTCTGTCGCTTTTACGGAAGTAACTAGCAAACAATCCGAGCAATTTGCGCGAGTCCCAACTAGAGCAACGTGCTTCCCGTCGTATGCCTTGAGGGCGTTCGAATTGACAATCTTCCAGATCTTGCGGTCTTTATCTCCGGTAATTATTCCGCCATCCTTGCTTATCAGACCCTCGAGTTGTATCCCGCGCGGTCCACCTTGGTCCGGGCCACCCGGTCCGCTTGGCGGAGGTGGTGGTTCCGGCGGTGAGGGCTGACGATCTTGAGTGCTGGCTCCGACTGCAAATAGCACAATCGCTACGACCACCAACAGAGGTTTCATGGGTCATCCTCCTTCCGCCCCATGGGGCGTTTGACTATAGTGTTCGATCACCAAATGCGCAATCACGAGAAATAGTGGGATGACGAAATCGAGGTATATACCAGCCGTCGCGACCAACGCATACGCTAGGAGTATTGGACCGAATAGGGCCAAGGAAACTCCTAAACGAGCTAGAATACCTTTGGGCAGACGAACAACGAAGTACACTGTCAGTGCAAGTGCCAAATCTGCTAAGACAGCGACTTTCGGCGAAACTCCCTTCCCAAATCTTCCGTCGAGCAAGGATTCGACATAATTCGCGTGCAAAAGTAATCCTGGAACTGTTCCAACTGGACTCCTAAAGCTTTCGATCGGTGGACCGTGGTTTTCTGAATATTGATGCCACGTACCCCCGATGATCGCAATGCGATTCTGGCAGAGGTTTACCTTACCAGTCTTCTTAAGTACATCCTGGGCAGGGACCTTCAGGAACCGTTGGTCGGGGAGAAAACCGCCGAAAACCCACTTCTCAGCACTCATCGCTTCCCGAATGGAGTTGTTGTCGGCAAGCGACGGAGAAGTATGGGTGACGTCCTCGTAGGCTCTGGCAATCTTGAACGCAAACGAGTCGAATTCTCGTTGGTACTTGGAGTTCCATTCCCATGCTTTCATTTGAAGTGGGACGAGTCGCTGATCATAAAGGGGGAGGTTGATGTGCCCGACGGTTGCCCCAGCTTGTTCGTAAACGCTGTCTTCAAATATGTTAGGCTCGCGGATCCACTCCCCACTCTGCTGCTGGACGAGCCCGGTAGTAACGACGACCGGCACAGGTCTCCGTGTCACTTTTCCGGTAGCAATCTCTCGGATCGTCTCAAGCAAATACTTATTATCGTTCGCTCTGATGCTGTCATCACCAGGTTGCCAAAGCGGGCTTTTCCAAGCAAAGTCAACTGCAATGACCACAGCACCCTGCTCGGCTGCGTTCCGTGCAATGTCAGCCAGGGCACGTCGATTGGTCGGCTGTACACCCGAGAATGGTGAATGCCAAAAAGACCCATCGTCCACTTCAATTAGGGTGACGAACCTTGACTTGTGTTCGCGGAAGTCGAGCAGACTGATTAATTGGTGAAAGCCGACCTCGACGCGTACTATTACCGGACAACGCCTTTGTAGGATTTCACTTTCGGATACATACGCTCCCACCAATATCAAGGCAATCGTAATCAGGGTACCTGCGCTTACGGTTTGTCGTAGCGCGGCACGTAATCTATCACGCATAGTAGGCCCACCCTACAGCGACACGCGGGTTCGGCGCGATGGCTTGGTGTGCAACCTACTCTTTGCCTATCTCCCTGTCAAGCCTGGCGCTTTGTAGTGTTTTAGGCAAACCGGTGTCCGGCGTGAACCTGCCCTCGCGAGGAGCTTTAGCGTTCTCGGATGCACTCGCTCGCCTTGCCGGGCGCGAAGGATGGTATGCCTGCTCAAACCGGTTTCGTTCTCCAAGACATTAAGGGAAATTTGCTGTAGGTGCTCTCGTAAGAGTTGGTTCGCTTTGCCGGTGTTCCGCTCGTAGCGCCGCAGCGACGGCAACAATGTACTGATATCTTCAGCCTGCTCCCATCCGCGCTCGGTTTCCTTGCCGATCAAATGGAAGGCGGAAGCTGTGACGGGATATCGCCTCAGCAATCCGTGGCTTTCAGCCTTGCAGGCTGCCGATCGGGCGCGAGGCTCTTGTATTCGGGATGCCGAACATATTGCGAGAAGACCATTTCGAATGTCTGCGCCAGGACCAATAAAGACGGTGGATTCAGAGTATGCGTGGTTCCGTCGTGAATATTGATGTAAGGCATCTTCTTCCAGAGTGCCGGGTTTTTCTCGAAGGGCCCGAGCAACGTAATCGGCGAGTGGCTCAGATTCACCACTACGGGCGATAGAGCGAAATTGTACGGTCGTGCCTTATCACGGTCCAGCCTTCGCAGCGCAGCCATGACATTCGGTGTGCTGATGGCGATGCGCCTCATCACTGGCAAGTCGAACCATTCCGGTTCCTGGCATCGGAGTCCAAGCGCACGATTTAGAATCCATTCCCAGCCTTCCTTTATCCACGCTGGCACATCGCATTCCGGATCGCGTCCTTCTTTGGGTCTGATAGTACAGTCCCAGTCCGTGCTCGCTGGCTTTGATAATCTGCACTTGTCGAACCGTCATGCATGTACAGCGGCATAACGCTTTGCGGAGATGCCGTAGCCGTAGAGCTGGCGTTGACTTCCGGCACAGTCCCAGTTCATGTCTTCGACGATATTTAGGATTGAACCTGGCACGATCTTGGGTCGTACGGATTCAGTGTTCCGAACTTATCCACGATTTCTCGCGTCTGTTTCCACGAAAGAGCCTTGACCGCGTCGTGTTCCGTCAGGCAGTACGATGCGGTCCGCCCTTACACTCGACTAGCCCTCCGTGCTCGGAAGCCACGATTGCCATCGAATCGGTGTCGCACATCAGGTAGGTTCCACCGGCATCCGTGACCATCCTTTCCAGCATGGCCAGCAGCAGGCGTCCGCCTGCAGTGATCAGGGCGGAGACCGGTGGGAAATACCACGGTCCTGGCAGTTCCACTGTGCAGGTTCGCTCGGTTCTCTTCTCCTCTCCCGAAAAGATTCCTATCGTCTTTGGATCGTTCTTGCCGGTTTGTGAGTTTGTTGACCTCGGCATAGATTCCGTAGCACCCGGCGTTGGCCAGTATTTTGAGAAAGTAGTAGAGCGGGTCCGGCTTTGTCTTTCCCTTTGCGCTCTTCGATCACCTTGCGAAAGAAATCGTCCTTATAGGGATCGATGGAGCCCGTCCCCAGCTTTACCGATCTCATTCCCTTCTGAACGCCTTCAGGTTCATTCCGGATGGCGCGCAGAATCTTCGGCATCTTGCGGGTCAACAGCAGAGACGCAACGATATCCGGCCCAGCAAACCATATTGGTTTCTCGGAGGTCAGTGGATTTAGTCCGATATTGGTTTGTTCGCCGACGTGTCCGTCACCATAGATCGTGCGCACTGGCAGTATGTCGCCGTCCGGCTGGATCAGCGCGAAGAATGCCAGCTTAGGCCATGTTTCCTGATCTAATAAACGATCGGGCGTAAGCGATTTGAGAAGTCCCTGACTTCCTCGAGTTACATCGCGCACTCGCACCTTATCTGCGATCAGCAATGACCATAACCCCAGCATTGTGTTTACCGTGGGGTATTGGCTTGTGAAGTCGGTGTAGACAACCGGCACGGGGGTGTGCCGGATGCGAATCTCCGCCCGCCCACCGTAGTAGCCCTGCATGCAAATGCCCTTTGTTTTGTCATCCAGCCGGAATTTCTGTTCGGGTGGAATGACTCCCATCGTCCCCAAGAATGCTTTGGCAATCGAGGCGGCAGAGTAGGCTTTCTCGGGCGGGAGATCACTAACCGGGTATCCTCTGAATTCCATGAGCAACGCGTTCAGCAAACCAACCGTTGCCCGCACGTCCTGACGGCAGTAGTCGATTTCCTCCATTCGTGACGCGTCCGGTTGGTGCGTGGTCGAGTTTTCCCGGCACTTTGAATTCCCGGCACGAACTTTCAAGGCTGAGGCTCTTGTTTCGTAGCGCCCAGACCAGCGTCTTTAGATCCAGGAATCGCCCGAGCCTGTAGGGTTGATCCATATCCCCGCCAGCCAAGCGAATAAATGCAGCCTTGGAATCTTTAGGTCTGAGCTGCACCCTTGGACGATAGGTGTTCGGAAGCAGAGTCTTGCTCTTCGGGTGCTTGTAGCGAAATACGACGAAACTCCAGCCTCGCCCGCCCGCTCCACGTGCCACTCGATATTCGACGGCTAGCCGGGAAAGATCAAACGGCAGATTGAATGCGACGATTGCCGCATCTGCCTGGATGGCCGTGTACATCACTTTCTCGACAAATGTTGAGCGATCGTAAAGTCGCAGCCTCCGGTGGCGATTGTTGTCTCCTCTTTTCTCTTTTCGGACGTACTTGCGAAGTACGTCCAATTGGGTGGCGTTCAGGTCGTCGGCGTAAAACAGGCCTTCCTCCCGACACACATAGTGCACCGTTCGAGTTCGCTTCACAGAACTGGTAGGCTCCGAAATTCAAGGCCTGGCGTGCATCCGTTGTGCTTTCCGTATCCAATACCGCGACGTATTTGGGCAATGAATGCTGCTTTCTTGTCCCACTTTCTCTTCGAGGATTTTCCTCCAGGATGCGGGTATGACAGCGTAGATAGATTTCGTGGTTCATCGGATAATCTCCTTTTCTTTAAAGCCAATCGGCCCATCGCGTATTGCATCTGCGAGCATTCGCAGGAACACCGCTGTGGCCTTAAGTGCACACTTCACTCGCTTGATGGAATCTGGTTGACGCCGCATATCCGCGTCGGCTCTTCGCCGAAGCTCCGTCACCATTGCGTGGCAGGGTATACAGAGCGGAGCCTTCAGAAATTCGTCGTGGTTCTGACCGGCGGTGTGGTCTTGTTCAATCAATAGACCGGTGCGCCCGCACAGCAAGCAGCGCCCTTGTTCCAAGCGCCGGTTGTTCCGGCGTGCCGTTTCGATTGGTTTCTCGTCCATCATGACGACGCCTCCGGAAGGGCATAGATTTCGTCGAGCTTCAGAGCGCCTGCTTGGGCAAGGGAGCCCAGGATGTCCGGGTCCGTGATCAGGAAGTGACCGCCGATTGACTTTCCGCGAAATTCAGCCAAGCATCTACATCCCCCGTGCGCAGATACTTGCTGACTGCCGCCATGTACCGGCCGAGCTGCGATGGCTTGCTTGGAGCCTCGTACCGTTACCGGAGAATTGCCGAGGGCAGTCGGAATCAGCATTTCGCGTCTTCGGCGGTCGGCTTTAGTTGCCCGCAGCTTCCGTTTCATCTTGATCCGCGCAGTTCGGCTCTGAGGTACTTGCGAACCGTACGAGGATCGATGTGCTCCTCCCGCGCGGCTGCAGTTAGGCGGCGCCCGTTCGGCGCATTCGCGCCAGGACGTGTAACGAGCGGTTGTAAGTATCTTGCTTATTTCCTCGCCTTCTATTGCCGTTTCGCATATAATTACCTCGTTGCCTGAACTTCATGCGAAATGTAACACACTGTTATTAAATATTTTACAACATATTTGTTGAGACGAAATATAATGATGTTATATTACATGGCAATTATATAAAACTATGAGTGATTTAACTGGAGATTATGGAAAAAGTTTACTCCCAGATAATATGGCGGAAAATATTAGATTTGCTCACTCTAGGAGAAGCCGAAAGCTCAGCCGGGGCGACCAATCGCAATCGATGACGGTAAGCTCTTTAATGCATCGCGACCATCTGGTCTTCTCTATTTGAAGAGACTTGGGCTGATGTTGGAGAACGACTTCCCTTGGATCAGGAAACCAGCAGATGTCCTCGAAGCACTGCAGGTCTGGAATAATGCCAACAAATCTGTCAACCAACACTACATTGCGAAATGTCTGCTCAGAGCGTCATAGATATCTGTCAATCCTAAATGGCTTAATGCGAGTCGGAGTTAGCTGGGCGAATTGAAGGTCTCTCTTCGTGATGCATATGATCGCGAGAGAATGTCGCGAATCTCTCGAAAAGGCCGAGCGCGCTCTATCGACAATCTCTCGGACCGAGAAACTAGCCGTCGTGGATCAGATATCAGAAGAGGCAGAAGCTTTGGTCGATGCAGAGGCGGAATACGATTCAGCGGAAAGCGGCAGAAAGAAGCGCAAGAGCTCTTGCTTGTTGGCGAAGCATCCTTCGCACGTGCTGAATTTGCTCGATTCTGCAAGAGCAATCGCTATCGCATGACTCCATGAACATCGCGAATGCGCTAGCTGGATTGCCGTACATCGGGTGGAGGCAATCGGCCGCGAGATGCAAGAAACATGCCTGCCCCTGGACCGAAGGGCGATCCATGCAGATATTCAGAACGATAGAGGAATTCTTCGATCCAGCGTCGAAGATCAGACCTAGTCGGCACATGCCGAAAGATAGCTGAAGGCTAAAAAGAGACAAATCGTCGCTTGGAGCGTCAGAAGTAAGAGAAAAATGGTACTACCTTCGCTGGTCGATCAAGACTGTGCTCGAAACAGATCCTCGCGTATATACGCGCGAACTTCCGTTTGCGATCGCAAGAGAGTACTGGAGACGCATGAGTAGACCATCGAACGTGGATGCGCTATTCGAAGAAGAAGAACGCATTGTGAATTGAAAAGCGGGCCTGCCGACTGTTACGAGCAGCCGACAAGCCCTAACCACCATCGGAGGCATGCTCCAATGGCAGCTTCGAAAACCGTACCGCAACTCCCGCAATCCCACCATTCGCTAATCCGGCCCCGTCATGGTGTCGTTACCCTCTTCGGCTACGGCATCCAGTTCGAGTTGATCGCGGCCATTTTCTCCTTGAAGATGGAATTGGCCTGATGCGCCGCCAGTACCGTTGCCTCGCGTTGGTCATGGTCTAAAGAGGCTTGTCATGATCGGCTCGACGGTATCGTTTCGCTTGCAGCCCTTCGATGGCTTGCCGATCAGGACGCAGCTTTCGTCATGCTGGAACGTGACGGCTCCGTTCTCGCCATCACCGGTCCGGTTCGTCCGTCTGATGCACGGCTGAGACGTGCTCAAGCCCTCGCGAGTCAATCCGGGACCGCTCTCCGAATCGCGCGTGAACTGATCGACAAGAAGCTCGCTGGACAAGAACAAGTTGCGCGCCACAAATTGCTGCGCTCCCGAGAACGCCGACACTATTCATCGCTATCGTTCTGAGTTGGCCGAAGCCGACACGCCGGAAAGTGTGCGGCTGATCGAATCGCAGGCGGCTAGCGCTTACTGGGCTGCTTGGCGCACTCTTGCCGATCACGTTTCCGCGAAAAGATGAACCACGCGTGCCAGACCACTGGCGCGCTTTCGGAGCGCGGATTTCGCCACTGACGGGATCGCCACGGCTTGCGGTTAACCCACCCAACGCGATTCTGAACTACCTCTATGCTCTTCTCGAATCGGAATCGCGGCTTGCTGCTGCCGCTCTTGGTCTTGACCCCGGTATCGGCGTGCTCCACGTGGACACACCTTATCGTGACAGCCTTGCCTGCGATCTCATGGAGGCAGTACGCCCACAGGTTGACGCTTACTTGCTTGACTGGCTCACCCGCGAACCGCTCAAGCGAGAATGGTTCTTCGAGCAGCGCGACGGCAACTGCCGCCTGATGGCATCGCTTGCGGTTCGGCTTTCCGAGACAGCGCCGACCTGGGGCCGTGCGGTCGCACCATTTGCGGAGTGGGTCGCGCAGACTCTGAGGACGCCGCACCGCAAACGCAGCCAACAAAGATCAGACCGTACCGACACGCCTGACCCAACGACGAAGAAGCGAGGGGCGAGGAAACGAGTTCGTTCCAGATTCGCCAATTGCACAGAGGCCGCCAGAAGATTTGTAGCGTCTGTGGTGCTGTCACTGAAAAGAGGCCAGCTATTGTCGGTACGTGTGCAACTGCAGGTATCTCGGGAAAAAATCATTGCGCTTGGGCCAGTCGCCACGAGTTCGGCACAGTCTGAGAAAGCACAAAAGGCCCGCACGGAAACGCAAAAGATTCATGCCGCAGCAGATTCAGGGTTGGATCGATTCCGGAAGTCAAACCACAGGCTCGACTGGAAACACTTATGCAGCCGAGATTCAGCCCAAGCTTGTTTCTGTGACTGTTTCCGCGATTTCACTTTAGCTCTTCGAATATCCGAGCCCTACGCTCGCCGACATTCGCGCGGGCCGATGCCGCCCGCATCCGAGGCATTGGCAGGCGCTGGCGCAGCTGGTCAGTACTCCGTCGGGCAAAAAACCGACTCATGGTTCAGTAGTGGGTGCGTTTGAAATCCACAGGCCATTTATGGAGAAAAATTTCAGGCGGCTGCGGCGACAGCCTTCCATTCGTTGTCTTTGACTGTAGCGACAATGTGGACGGAGTTCTTCGTGTACTCCCATGCCGCCATGATTTCCCTAATGGTTGGCCCCAGTTGCTCAATCAGGATGGGGTCTCGCGACGCTAATGCATAATAGAGGCGAATGAGTTTGTCCGTCCTCTCATTCGTGCGAGTCTCTCCGGTCTCGAACCGAGATAAGGTCTCAGGACGTACCCCAATTTCGTTAGCGAAATCTGCTTGTTTCTTTCCAAGGCGCTTGCGCAGGAAACGAATCTCTTCCGGAGACAATGCCTTCGGCTTCTCTACCAAGTCCCGCGCGATAAGGGAGAGCAACTGCCGAACGGCAGGGATTTCAGCTACGATCTTGCCGCACTCGCATTCGAAATAACGTATTCCCACCAAGTAGACATCGCTCAGTCCAGAATCCACAAATCTAAATGGACTGTCAGACGTGGCCCAAATTTCCTTCCGCGTTTTTCGGCTGCACTGATGATCTATGGTTGTCGTCGCCATCTCGTTATAACCTCAAATGACCTGTCCAGCGTATCTACGGCGATGATTATGAGAATCCGACCGCCGTCTACGTTTTCGGTGTCGATGTAATACTTCCATTGCCAGTGGAATTTGTTAAAAGAAGGGGGACGGTCGAACTGCCATTCCTGCTCAAGGCCGTGAAGAACGTCATCGGTTTGAAGGCCGCGATCCAAATGCCCGAAGAGTGCATGAAAGGTCTCCGGATTGTCTTCGTCTGCGGAATCAATCGCCTCTAGCACCAACTTCTTAAGCTGCTCCTCGCTCAGGTGAGGCGGAATTCGTCCTTCGCTAATATTCATAGTAGTTTCCCACTCTATTTTTTGTCAAGTACACTGCCGTAACCGTGGTGCTATGTACCTTCTAGCCGCAATGCGTAAAATGTAATGCAAATGTTAATACAAAGTCAAGTTTTTCTTGACATGTACTGCATGATGTATTACATTTAAGCTTGTGAACAGGCTTTCCACCGAGCGCCGAGCAGCGATTCTCAGCATGATGGTGGAGGGCGTTTCCGCTAAGGCACTCAGAGAAAGCATATCCCTGGACAATAGACATGAAGCCTAAGACTGAAATCCTTCAAATCCGTGTCACAGACTCAGAAAAGGAAGGTTTTGAACTGGCTGCGGCCTTGGCGGGTATCTCAGTATCCTCATGGGTCCGAGAACGGCTGAGGTTAACCGCCATTCGAGAGCTAGAAAGTGCGGGTCGTAAGGTTCCGTTTGTACCAGAGATTCCGCTCGGAGGTCCGAAATGACCGACATAAAAGGCCAGATCGGTTTTCAACAAGTGGGCATAGGCGGAATGTTGAAGCAATACAGGCTGATGGTGCCCCCCAATCAGCGCGAATATGCATGGACTGAGAGGGAAGTCACGAAATTGCTTCAGGATTTTGCCCGCGCGATCAGTGAGGGAGAGTCGGAATATTTCCTGGGAACGATTGTTACCATTCCCAGATCACCGGACCTGTTAGAAGTTGTAGATGGCCAACAAAGGCTCGCCACTGTCGCAATTCTGCTATCACAAATCCGCAACTATCTGAGTGATAAAGAAACGTTGATCTCTGAGAGTATTGACGGCTTCCTTACCGACATCGACCGCTCAAAAAGGCAACGTGTAACCAAACTCCAGTTGAACTTGGATGACAACGAGTTCTTCCGATTGATGATTACATACAAACGGGGAGGCAAGCTTCCCGAGCCAAAGCGATCTTCTCACCAACGCATTAATGATGCGTTTGACAATACAGAAACACAAGTAAAGGCGATTGTTTCAGGATTTGATCCTAAAGATCATGGAGATGTTTTAGATAAATGGATTCGTTTCGTTGAGCACTCTGCGACGGTGATTCTCCTTAAGGTTCCAAATGATGTGAACGCCTACAAGATGTTTGAAACCTTGAATGATCGAGGACTGCGAACATCTCAGGCAGATTTGGTGAAGAACTATCTTTTTGGGCAGTCTGGTTCCCGGTTAGGTGAAGCGCAGCAAAAATGGGCCCTCATGCGCGGCACCCTCGAATCTCTTGAGGAAGATGACATTACAGTTACCTTTTTACGTCATGCCCTTATCGCGATCAAAGGCTATATTCGCGAGGGTGAGGTTTACGAATCAGTGCAGACGAGGGCCAAAGGCCCCCAGAATGCTATCGAGTTCCTTCATCTCCTAGAGAATCTAGCTGGCATATATGTAGCGATCTTCAATCCAGAGCACGAAAAGTGGAATACGTATCCAGATACGATGCGGCGTGCGATCCAAACGTTGAATCTGCTAAACATTCGGCCGATGCGATCACTGATGCTGTCGATTGCAGCTACCTTTAGTCCAAAGGAAGCTAGTGAAGCATTCCGGATGTTTATAAGCTGGGGCGTTCGGCTATTGATCGCTTCCAGCACCCGTAGTGGTTCTGTCGAGGAGCCGATGGCAGAGGCCGCAAGGCTAGTGTTGAAAGGCGACATTGCAGATTCGACCAAGCTTAAGAAGACACTTGCTCATATTGTTCCAGTTGACGAACAATTTCGCCAAGCGTTTGAAGTAGCCAACGTTTCCAAAGCTGCACTCGCTCGGTACTATCTTCGTTCTCTTGAGATGGCAGCTAAGAATGAGAGCGCCCCCTGGTTTATTCCAAATGACGATAAGCAGGCGATAAACCTAGAGCACGTTCTTCCAGAGCGCCCAGAAGACAATTGGCCACAATTTGAAGAAGACAAGCAGCGGGCTTATTCGAAACGGCTTGGCAACCTTGCGCTCCTTTTAGCGAAAAGCAATTCAGACCTCAGGAGCGCAGACTTCAAGACAAAGAAAAAAGTCTTATAAGGCGAGTCCATATGAACTCACTCGACAAATTTCTACCGTTCAGACATGGGACGAGTCGCAGATCGCAGAACGGCAGAGGGGGCTTGCCGGCCTTGCTTTGAAGGCTTGGCCGCTCTGATAGCGTCATCGTCTCGTTGGGTCTAGCACCACCGAGGGGTGATGTATTGGTCCGTGCTCACAGGGAAGCCTGCTGATTGACCAGCGTATTGCTTGCGATTAGATTGTGCTGTGCACAAATGTGCTTTTCACCGAGAACGCTGATCGTTGTCGCAGCGCTGTTCATTTTGCCCTGTTGGACTTTCCTACCTTTGCGGGGACAAGAGCCCGTATCGCCGCCATCCTTGGACAGCATCTCCAGCGATGAACGAGGGATGGTCGAATCAGCGTGCGGGACACAACGAATGTTCCAGGGCCCGGCTGCTTACTATGCCTGCCTCCGACGACAGCTCGCTGCGCTCGAAGCAAATCCCGCCAAGCCCTCGCTGGCAGCCATCTCCAGCGATGAACGAGGGATGGTCGAATCAGCGTGCGGGACACAACGAATGTTCCAAGGCCCGGCTGCTTACTATGCCTGCCTCCGACAACGGCTCGCTGCGCTCGAAGCGAATCCCGTCAGGCCCTCGCTGGCAACCATCTCCAGCGATGAACGAGGGATGGTCGAATCAGCGTGCGGGACACAACGAATGTTCCAGGGCCCGGCTGCTTACTATGCCTGCCTCCGACAACAGCTCGCTGCGCTCGAAGCGAATCCCGTCAAGCCCTCGCTGGCAACCATCTCCAGCGATGAACGAGGGATGGTCGAATCAGCGTGCGGGACACAACGAATGTTCCAAGGCCCGGCTGCTTACTATGCCTGCCTCCGACAACAGCTCGCCGGTTTGTCACGCCAGAACAGGAGCACCAGTGCCTACTCCGACGAGCCGATTCACCCCGGATCTCAAGTGCCCGAACTCACACCTCGCAATCGGGCGATGATTCCGGAACCCATCGGTTCCGTTTCCCCAAAGACAACGCAAAACGAGGCCACTAGTCACTCGTCGGCGACGCGACATGAATCTCGCCAGCAGGAGCCTCCTAAAACACCTCAGAGTGCGAATACCGCTATATCATCGCAAGGACGCTTCCAGCCTTCCCAAAAACTCCTCCAGCAACATCAGATTCAGACTCAGCAGACGACTTTTGGGTGGGCCTTATTACGGTGCTTGCGGTCGGGTTTATTTCAAGATCCATTTACAAACGCTTAACAAAGAAATGTACACAATGCGGAAATCCTCTTAGAGGGCCTGGGGCTTATTGTCCAAGTTGCCTAATTGCGATGCGGGAAGCAGCTAGACGATCCTCTGCTCAACGGGAAGCTGAGGAACGAGCAAGAGCAGACGAACAACGCCGCCTGAGGGAGCAGCGCGAAGAAGGAGAGCGGCAACGACTGCGGACGCTTGCTGAACTGAACAAACTCACTGGCAGGCAGTTTGAGGAGCTCATTGCCTCATTATTCAAAAAAGATGGCTACGCGGTTCGTCACTGTGGTGGTTCTGGTGATGAGGGAATAGACCTTATTCTTGAATTAGACCAATCGAAAGACGTGGTTCAATGCAAACGATGGAAGAGCGATATCGGATCGCCCGTCATTCGCGATTTTTATGGAGCAATTATGCACGCTGCTGCCCGTCATGGTTTCATAATAACAACGGCATCGTTTAGTTCGAGTGCCCGGGCCTTCGCACTTGGGAAGCCGATCACGCTTATTTCAGGTCCGGACATTCTCAGTTGGATCAATAGTACGTATTCGCCGCGTGACAATAGCCGACAATCATCTCAGTCGCACAAGAATCAAGAAAAAAACGGATTTGATCCATACGCGGTACTCGGAATAAATCGCAATGCAAGCAAGGAAGAGATTCGAGCAGCATACCACCGTGAGATGACAAATTATCATCCGGACAAGGTGGCGCATCTCGGCGCAGAGCTTCAGGAGCTCGCCAAACACAAAGCTCAAGCTATAAATCGAGCCTTTCAGGAACTCACCAATAGTCGCTGAATTCCCGGCAACCGAAGCTGAACCCGGACGGATCATGAGAAGTGCCGGGGGGGTGCATATTCCATCCCGTGGTGTTCTCACCCCCTCCAGCCCTTGACGGGGTAATACGCACTGAGGGGATTTTGCTACACCCCCCACCCAGGACCATACCCAGAACCCAGGGGCCGGGGCGCGCGCGCGGAGCGAGCGAGTGGGGCGAGGGAAGGAGCGACGCGGGCTATACAGAGCGTGCTCGGGCGAGTGGCACTACGGGCCACTATGGCCAGTCTGATTTATTCCCTTTTCTTGACGCCCGCATCAGCAGAAGCGTATTCATTTGTTTATGACACTGACTTCTGCCAACGCTGCCGTGCAAATTCTCGCGAGTGCCATGAAAGCCCTGAATGCTGCGCGGGAGCACTCCAAGGTTTCGAAGGATACCGACCTCAAGGCAGACATTAACACTTTGTATGATGAACTACTGGCTCTGAAGGAGGCGGTTGTTCGCGTTACAGACGAGAATACTGAACTGAAGCGGGCTCTTGAAGAGCGTTTGGCTAAACAAACCGAAGTGCCGCCAAGGCCAGAGGTAAAGCAGGTAGGCGCGGTCAATTACTACTTTGTCGGTACCAAGGGGCCTTATTGCCAACCATGCTACGACGGTAAGGGAAAATTGGTTGCGCTCTCACCGCCGGAAGACTGGAACCAAGGTATCCGTCGCCGTTGTGCCCTTTGTAAGGAATATTTCTACGAAAAGAAGATGAACTTGAGTCCTATACGTCTTGGCGGTCGGCGCACGCCATGGAGCTAGCGGAGATTGTCGAAACAATTCGCGAAACTGCGCGAGGTTCAACATCCCGCATCCGTGTGTGTGCGGCAGCAGGCGTGAGTTGCGAGGGTTGGCTGAAGGTAGAGCTACTTCATGCCTTTACTCTGAAATTTGGCGATGAGGACGGCGTCGAAATCGTGCCAGAGCAACAACACGTGGACCTCGTCATCTCGCATCCGCGAGGGAAGGTACTTCTTGAGTTGAAAACCTTTCCATGCAATTATGGTCGCTCCGGGAAACCGATAACAAACTTCATCGACGGGGTGGTCCGTGACCTAGAGAAACTTTCGCGCCTACTTTCCGCGAGCACAATGTGCCTGGCAGTTTGGATTGCTTACGCCATCCCGGATAAAGCTCCGGCCACATGGTCGCAACATCTCGGGAGAGTACAACGCGCGGCTTCCCTCACTCACTGCATTGAAGTCATTCCCCTGTGGCCGGGTTGGTGTGCTCATCTCCACATTATGGAACCGCTGCCTGGGCCTACAACATAGAACAAAGTGCACTTCGATCATTTTCTGTGAGTCCGACATGGGTAGATGTTTGTCGCGATTTGCTGTCTCCGCGCGCGCCGAACAAGAAAATCAGCGCGGTACTACGCTTGATTATGGCCGCCTTGGCGAGACTGTGATCTTTCTGCCTGAGCGTGATGGTTCAACGCATAGTATTCCACGCCCGGTGGTTGCGAAACGCGAACTGTTCCACACCGTCCTCTCGCGTTTCGTTTGTTTTCGCGCTAAACTCCACTGTTCCCTCAAACTACTGATGCTCGGAAAGGAGGAGTGTTTCAATGGCCAAAAAGGAACTCTCAGAACGAGCACAGAAGCTACTTCAGTTAATTCCTCTAGATGGTAGCTTTATTGGCAACACGACCTTGCGGCGGAGGTCTGAGCTGCAACCGGGTATGTAAACGGAATAGCTACTCCTGGGGATACTGGGGCGCAAGATAATGGTACAGATCTGAAGAAGGTTGGAAAGGGAGTCGGCGAGGTCGGCGTCGGCGGGCTTTTGACGGGCCTTGCAATCGCTGGTGCGGGGGAAACGGGCGGCGGTACGCTCGCTGCTTTAGGTCTTTATGTGGCGATCGTCTCAGGCGAAGGTACGGCAGCCAAGGGTGTAATTGATATGGCTAATGGGTTCGGAAAAATCGACAACAAAACCACCGAAAATGGTAAGGAGAAGCTGGACCTCGCAACAAATCCTGTCAGTGCCACCGCACTGACATTTACTAATCAGCAAACCGCCCAGAACATCGGTAATGTTGCCAACGTTGCAATGGGTGTCCGAGACTTGAGTCAACGCCCAGCGGGCCTGCTCGACTGGATTAGCAAGGGGTCTTCAGCCATCGACATTTACCAAAGTGGGAAAGAGCTGGTAAAGCAAGTCATCGCATCACCTTGTAGTGGGTGCGAGTATATAGGACCGTAGACAAGAAGGCGGTGGACAAGTCGCGATGTGTGACTGAATTAGATATCTCTGATTGCGGGAATTGAGGACCTGTTATGCCTGAGCAAGTGACTTCTACCGAAGGAAAAAAGAATCGCAAAGTTCAGTACGTCCTGTGGATACTTGCGGCATTCATGGGGTACACCTTGTCGCTTTTTGACCCCACTGTCAGAGGGCCCAAACTGTGGTTGATGTTTTTCTGTATGGGATTCGCATCGTGGGTCTCTGCTCTGAAGTTACGGAATCTGATTCATGGGAATGGGTGGGTGTTCCCGTACACTAACACTATCTTGCTGTGGGTCGTCGGCATTGAATTGCTGCTCTATTTGTGGTTTTCTCATTAGGCGACGGGTGGGCCACTTTAACCGGGAAGGAATAAGCCCGATTTGTCTTGTAGCATCGATAGAAATAACTGGGGGTGCGCCTCTTCTCGCGCTTTTCCAGAAGGGGCCTCCCGAACCGCCGACACCGCTCCCAACCTACCCGCGCCCTCCCGCCGACTAGCGCACCCTCGCCCCACTCGCTAGCGCGCTCGCCCCGGCCTGGTCTACGGTTGGGGGTGGGGGTGTAGCAAAATCCCCTCAGTGCGTATTACCCCCTCCAGCCCTTGACAGCCAGAGTCTCCAAGGCGAGACTCGGGTCAGCGCTTCGCCATGCACGGATCCACCCAACCCGAAGAGGCATTCCCATCGGCGAATGCCGCGGACACGACTGCCGGGACAGGCCCGACTTCTTCAGCTTCTGCCGGCCCCGCGGGCGCGGTTGGGGGCAGGTCCAATGGGAGCCGCGGGCTGGAAGAAACGGAACTGGACTCCGCACTGCAGTTGTTAGTGGAGCGGGCGCAATACATCACCGGCGCAACCGGCACTGCCCTTGCACTGCCCCAGGGTGAGGAGATGGTTTGCCGTGCCAGCGCTGGCGCTTCCGCGCCGGCCGTTGGGGCGCGTTTGCAGGTGCGGTCCGGATTGACTGGCGAAAGCATCGCTCGCCGGCAGTTGCTGCGCTGTGACAACGCGGAAAGCGATCCGCGCGTGAATCTGGAGACCTGCCGGGCCCTGGGCATTGCGTCCATCGTCGTTTTGCCGTTGCTGCGGCGTAATGGCGAGGTTCGCGGCTTGTTTGAGCTGTTTTCCGATCACCCCTACGCTTTTGAAGAGCGCGATCTGATCGCACTCGAACGCATGGCCGACCTCACTTCGACAGCCCTCGATCTGGCCGAGCAGCGCCAGAACCCCGTACCCGCTCCAGCGCCGAGGCGCGAACCGGAAAGGGCCGTCGAATCTCCAGCGGCAACGGCAGCGGCAACAATCGTGCCGCCGGCTTCCTCCATTCCCCTTGGCATTTCCGCTCAAGCTCCCCTTCGAGATCCTGTTCGCGTTCCTCTAATACACCAGAGTTCGTTAAGCCGGAGATCGTTGAACCAGAGCTCGCCGAGTCGCCAGCCGTTCCCGCCGAGCCACCCGAAGTTCCGTCGCCGTTACCAGTGCCGTCGTTACCAGCGGCAGTTCCAGCTTCCGTTCCTGAGGCTATGCTCCGGGTGGAAAAATGCGCTTCCTGCGGATTCCCCGTTTCCGAGGGGAGAACGCTCTGCCTCGATTGCGAACAGAAGGATACCCTTAAGAAGGCGCGGGAGAAGGAGCGAGGCGAGACGGCGCAACGCGAGCCAGGGCAGGACACAGCATCGGCCTCCGCGGCTGCGATGGAGGAGGAATTCGTGCCGGCCTTCCTTCGAGACGCAGCGCCCGCGCGAGAATCGTGGCTGGCGAACCACGTCAATCTGTTGGCGATCGCCGTCGTGATTCTGGGCATCCTGGTCGCCGTCGTGGTGTTTCGATAAGGCGTTTCGATAACCACCTTTGTCCCGGGGGTGCCTGTTCTCCTTGACAGAGTGCCGGTGGAACCCATACTCTGCGCTTAATCGCTGTTCCAACACACAGGTGCCCAGGCATGAAAAATGTGTATGAAGTCTTACGGCAAAAAGAACTTGAACTGACCCGGCTGGAAAAGGAAGTTGAGGCCTTGCGCGTCGCCGCTCCGCTGCTTTCGGACGAAAAAGAGCAGCAACTGTCCGAAGTGCCCAAGCCGAGTTTGACCGCCAGTGCACCGCAACAACCGGTTCGGATTCCTCCGGTGGTTGCCGCCCAGGCCTCGAACGCGCCGTCACGCGTCGCGGGTTGGGAAGAAGCGGCTAAGCGCTGGCCGTAGCCGATCATTCGTCGTGATAGAGAGACGGGGCTGGGTCCCCGTGTGTTCGTCGTTGCGCCCAAGAATTGAAATAGCCCAGGGAAGATGCTCCCGGGCTATTATTTTGCGCTCCTGTAGGGCGCCTTCAGAGGCTCGTCGCTCCGGAATCTGTGTCGTAGCCCAGGTACCGTCCCTTGCGGGACTCGGTTTGATCCACTTCCGCCTACCCGGCACTGCCGTGCCGGGCTTTCCTGTTCCGCCGCTTCGCGGCTCGTGCATCGTCCGGTCCACTTTTTCGGTCGACCTCAAGCTATGACACAGACTCCTACGGGGCTTGAATCGTTGGGTCTGGGCCGTGAATCAATCCTGCGTTGCGAACGCCAGCGCCAACAGAGTTTTTTGCTCGACCTCGTGCGCCTTCGCCGAACCCGTTGCCGGACTTGCGCTCCCGGAGCGTTTCACTGAATGCACCGGCCGGTCGCCTACGATGTGCCTTAAGCGCGGCAGCATATAGGAGAGCGCACCCATGTTGGCTGGCTCCTCCTGCACCCACACGATGTCGCGCGCCGTTCCATGACGCTCCAGTTCCGCCGCCAGTTCCACCTCGGGGAACGGGTACATCTGCTCGAGGAAAACGATGGCGGTGCTCAGGGCTTTATCCTTTTTTTCTTTGTCTTTGCGCTTCTGCCGTTCGGCGCGCAGTTCATGTCCGATCTTGCCGGTGCAGAGCAGAATTCGCTGGGCATCCTGCGCTTCAGTGTCCGGGATCACCGGCAGAAACTTCTGATGCGTCAGGTCCTCCAGCGGAGACAGTGCGTCCGGATGCCGCAGCATGCTTTTCGGAGTGAAAACGACCAGCGGCTTCCGCCACTTGCGCAGCGCCTGACGCCGCAGCAGGTGGAAATACTGCCCGGCATTCGAGGGCTGACAAATCTGGATATTGTCGCGCGCCGCCAGCTGTAAGAACCGCTCGATGCGAGCACTCGAGTGCTCGGGACCCTGGCCTTCATAGCCGTGAGGCAGCAAAAGCACCAGGCCTGACAGCAACAACCACTTGTCCTCGGCGGCGCATACAAACTGGTCGATCACCGCCTGCGCCACGTTGGCAAAATCGCCAAACTGGGCTTCCCACAGCACCAGCGCCTCGGGATAATCGCGGCTGTATCCGTATTCAAACCCCATCACACCCGCTTCGGAAAGCGCCGAGTTGTAGATTTCACACGCCGCTTGAGTCGGGGCGATGTGGGCGAGCGGCATGTATTCGGTTTCATCCTCAACATCGAGCAGCACCGAGTGCCGCTGATTGAAGGTCGCGCGCCGCGAGTCCTGTCCGCTGAGGCGCACCGGAATCCCCTCCTTTACCAGGCTGGCAAAGGCCAGCGCCTCCGCCATGCCGTAGTCGACCGGCTTCTTGCCCGTCCCCATCTCCTGGCGCTGCTCCAGCAACTTCTTCACTTTGGGATGGATGTGGAAACCTTCGGGATACGTGGTCAGGCGCGTGGTGAGTTCCGCCAACTCGTCGCGCGCAACGCCCGTGGGCTGCTCGTACTCCGGCTTATAGCGGCCGCCGAAATAGTTGTTCCAATAATTGGGAAGATCGCGCATCAGCGGCTTCTTGGTGACTTCGGTCGCGCTCTTCTGTGCCGCCTCGTACTCGCTCTTGACCGTTGCCGCTCGTTCCGCAATGTTGTCATCATCCAGGCCGATTTGTTTGCCGTAGATCCGATACAACGGCGGATGCTGTTTGATCGCCTTATACATCAGCGGTTGGGTCACGGTGGGATCGTCCACCTCGCTGTGCCCGTGGCGCCGGTAGCCGATCAGGTCGACGACCACGTCGGTGCCGAATTGATAGCGGTACTCGGCTGCTATGCGCGCGATCCGCATCACCGCATCCACGTCTTCACCGTTCACGTGAAAGATGGGAATCGCCTGCCGACGCGCCAGTTGCGCGGAGAAGCGCGAGGAATGCTCTTCGCGGGCATTGGTCGTGAACCCGATCAGGTTGTTGACGATTACATGGATCGTTCCGCCCACGGAGTAGCCGGCAAGGTCCGCATAATTCAGCGTTTCCGCGGTGATGCCCTGCCCCGCGAACGCGGCGTCGCCGTGCACCAGCAGAGGCAGATACTTCGCCCTGCCGCCTTCGCCGGCGCGGTCCTGCTTGGCGCGAGTGCGGCCTACGGTCACCGGGTTCACCGCTTCCAGGTGGCTGGGATTCGACACCAGATGAATATGAATCTTCTTCCCGCTCCGGGTGACGTACTCGCCGGTTGCGCCCATGTGGTACTTCACGTCGCCCGAGCCCAGCACGCTGCGTGGGTCCACATCCTCAAATTCCGCAAACACCTGCTGCGCGGGACGCCTGGCGATATGGATGATGACGTTCAGCCGGCCACGATGGCTCATGCCCATCACCAACTCCACCGCGCCGTGCTCGCCGGCTACGTCCAGAATCTGGTCCACCGCCGGCAATAAAGAGGTGTTGCCTTCGAGGGAGAACCGTTTGTTGCCCAGATAGCGCTGCTGCAGCGTCTGCTCAAACAGATCGGCGCGCACGAGCAGGTCGAGCGCGCGGTCTTGATTGATGTCGGCGTCGACGCCAGCGGCAGCGGGTTCGGCTTCGATGCGATTCTGGATCCAGCGGCGCCGCTCGGGGTCGGCAATGTGCATGAACTCCACCCCGACGCTGCCGCAATAAATGCGCCGCGCTTCCCGCGCCCATTCGTTTTCGCTATCGCTATCAAACCGCAGGTCCGGATGCGGTTGCGGAGGCAGCAGGCCGAGCGGGTTCAGTTCGGCCTCCAGATATCCAAATTGGCGGAACAGCCCAAACACGCGTTCGCGCTCGTAGTTTTCAATGATGTCGGGAGCCGCGCCCCCGTTGGGATGCCGAGTCGAAGTAGCCATAGAAGGTCTATATAGAATAACGGATGCGCCGGGTTAGGTGGCCGATTCAGCCGGGAAACAATGGAGGGACGGGCGTCCTCGCCCGTCCGCCGGGCGGGGACGCCCGGCTCTCCACCAGGAAGGGTCACTGCAAGATGAGCTCGCCGCGATTATTCTGAAGCAGGAGGAATGATTTCCATGACACTCCATCCCGACGCAGCTAAGCGCGGTACCCCGGTCATTCTCGGCATTCCGTTCGATGCCAACTCTTCCTGGTTGCGTGGCGCGGCCGGAGCGCCGCCGATCATTCGTGTAGCCTTCCATTCCTATTCGTCAAACTCGTGGACGGAAACTGGCGTCGACCTCGGCGCGGAAGGCACGTATTGCGATGCTGGCGACTTGAAATTTACTTTTCAGGAGCCATTTCCGGCGATCGAAACCAAAGTCGGCGAGTTGCTGGACAAGGGCTTGCGTCCAGTCTGCCTGGGCGGCGACCACTCCATTACTCTGCCCATCGTCCGCGCCTTCGGCAAGCACGTTCCCGGCCTGACCATCGTTCACTTCGACGCGCACCCCGATCTCTACGACGAACTCGAAGGTAACCGGCTGTCGCATGCCTGCCCCTTCGCCCGCATCATGGAAGAGGGCGCGGCCAAGCGCTTGATCCAGATCGGCATCCGGACGATAAACGGGCATCAACGCGAGCAAGCCGAGAAATTCGGCGTCGAAGTGGTCGAGATGCGGCACTTGCCCGCGCTCGACCGCATGAAAATCGATGGCCCCATCTACATCTCGTTCGACATGGACGCGCTCGATCCCGCGTTTGCTCCCGGTATTTCGCATCGCGAGCCGGGAGGAATGTCGGTAAGGGAGGCAATCGCGCACCTGCACGCTATCACCGGGAAGATCGCCGGCGCCGACATCGTGGAGTTCAATCCCGCGCAAGACAGCACGCAGATTACCGCTACGGTGGCGGCCAAACTGCTCAAGGAGATTCTGGGGAAGATGATTTTGAGCTAAGGTTGGGTGGGCGTAGATTCGGGCAACAAACCTACATTGTCATCCTGGGCGAAGCGAAGGACCTGCTGCCCAATTAGCCTTGCGTACTGGTGACAACTGCGGCGGCGAGACTGGCAAGATCGGGAACCTCCAAGTCCGGCCGTTTTTCGGAAGCGGGCGCCACGGAAGCTCGAACCGCGCCGATTCCAGGACGAGCCGATGCCCGGTTCACCCACACCGTCGAGATGCCCAGCGATCGCGCTGGGACCACATCGTGATATATGCTCTGCGCAGCATGCAACAGCCGATCTGGAGAAATCGCAAGCGTCCGTAAGGCCGTCTGAAAATTATTGAGCGAAGGCTTGTAGCTTCTCGCCTGTTCCGCCGTGATCACGGCGCTGAAGTCCACGTCCAGGCGCTTTCGTGTCTCCGCAAACAGATCGTCGTCAATGTTTGAAATCACGACGAGTTTGTAGCGCTCCCGCAGCTCGCGTAGCGCAGCCACCGTATCGGGAAATGGTGGCCAGGCACGAACGGATTCGACGAGCGCGCGGATTTCGGCGGGACTGGCCTGGAAATGGAAGCAATCGGCAAACGCCCGCACCACCGCTTGCAGCACATTGCGGTAGCTTTGGTACGGCCCGCTTTCCGACTCTGCCTCAAATTCTCCGTAGAGTTGGAGGATGGCCGCGTCGGGAAGATCTTGACCGTGGCTCGCAAGCACGGCACGCAGTACCGGCAGAATTCCCGACTCCCAATCAATCAGAGTGCCGTAGCAGTCAAAACTGATGGCGGTGAAACGCGAGAAGTCCATAGGAGAGAGTCGCTGGCCGCCGGTCGTTAGTCGTTCGCAACTTCTTGCTTGCGACCAACGACGAACGACCAGCGACTGGCGCTTACTTTGCCGGTTTCACTTCCAGCGGAGACTTGAGTCTAAAACTGAGGGCGGACTCGGCGGGAAACACAATCTCCTTATTGCCTGTAAATGCGGCTCCGCCTACACCGGCTCCGCCGCCGGCAAGCGCGCCGATCGCTGCGCCTTTTCCGCCACCGGCCAAGCCGCCGACGATCGCGCCGAGGGCTGTGCCACCACCCGCCAGCACCGCCGTCCGTTTGCCTTTACCCTTCTCCGTGCGGCTTATGGCTGAGGTTTCAATCATCTGCTCGCTCCCATTGACCGTGATGGAGGTGAGCCTGAGCTCGAGCGCCGCGCCGCCCTTGAACTTGCCCAAGGGCTGCGCGTCGACCACGGTGCCGCGCGCCGCTGCACCCGCTGGAATCACGGTATTGCCATCCACGGCGACGGCGGAAGCCAGGGTGGCGCTGAAGGAGTCACCCGGCGAGCTGATCTTCGATCCCACCGAATTTCCCAGCCTCACGGTCAGGGTTGTACCCGCGGGTACAACCACCGGCTGCGGCTCAGGTGCTTTGGTCTGGGCCGCGGGCGATGCGGGAGAACCCATGGCGTTGCCGCCGGCCGCGCTTGAGGGTGCTGCGGCGTTGCCGCCGGCCGCGTTCGACGGCGCGGCCGCGTTCTGGCTGGCCGCGTCCGAGGCTGTATCGGCCGGCTTTTTCGAGCAGGCCGCGAGTGAAAACAACAGGAAAATCGACAATGCATACAGCGCGCGAGAACGCATGATCTTTCCCTCCGGAATCAAAATTTGTCGAGGCCAGAACTGTAAACGAAGCGCGCAAAGTGCGCAAACGCAACCGGGCTATTCGAGGCTCCAGCCGTGGAACCCATGTCTATGCCTTCTGTTCGCTGAACAGGTCGAGCCCTGGCGCGGTTGAGGTCGAGCGCTCCGACACCGACGCCGCTGCCGGCGCAACGGAATCGGGTACACTGCCTTTGGCAGGCCCCGTTTTTTCCGTTTGCAAAAATTTTCTGGAATCGAGCAGCGGGCGCCCCAGCGACGCGTTGTAACTGGTCCACGGCCCTTCGAGTTCAGCCTCGCGCTCGAAGTGGGCGCGCATCGCCTCCATCTTGGAATCCAAATCGTCAAGATAGTGCAGCATGAGGGCTTCGGGAAACATCGGCAGCTTGGGCGATCCGAATTCGTACTGCCCGTGATGGCTGATGATCAGATGTTCGAGCAGGGCTTTCAGCTCCGCGGGAAAGCCGGGCAACTGGGCAAGCTTGGCTTGCAGCATCTCCAGTTCGATGATCATGTGCCCGAGCAACTGGCCGCGCGTGGTATACGAGAACGCACGATTGTAGGTCAGTTCCTGAGTCTTGCCGATGTCGTGGAGGAACGCTCCCGTCAGCAGCAGGTCGCGGTTGATCTGCGGATAGTTCCGGCAGATCAAATCGCACGAGCGGAACAGGGAGACGACGTGATCGAGCAGTCCGCCGATGTAGGCATGATGAAGCGTCTTGGCGGCGGGGGCATTGCGGTAGCGCTCGGCGATCTCCGCATCCGCCATGAACAACTCCACCAGCGCCTTCAGGTGCGGATTCTGGAAGGTGGCGACGAACTCCGTCAGCGTCCTCCACAGTTCGCCGATATCCTTGGTGGTCTTGGGCAGGTAGTCGGTGAAGTCGATCTCAGCTTCTTCCATGCGGCGCAGCTTGTGAATCGTAAGCTGAAAACGATTCTTGTATTTATTGACGAGCCCTTTGATCTTGAGAAAATCTTCCTGCTCGAAGGCGTCGATGAATTCCTCGACGTTGTCCCACATCTTGGCTTCGACCTGGCCGGTGCGATCGGCCAGGGTCAGCGCCAGGTAAGGCTCGCCATTCTTCTTCGCCTTCACCTGCTTCGACGCCACCACGAAGCTGGAGGTGATGACCTTGTTTTCCTGCTGGGAACATTCGGAGATAAAAAACTCTTTCATGAGCCTCCGCGAAGTCGGCTGCCGCATCCAGCGCCTGAAGGCGCATCGTCACTACTACGCTTGCGGCATGCCTGAAGGCATGCCCTGATACGAACCTCACCACCCTTGCGGCATGCCATCAGGCATGCCCTGGTACGAGTCTCACCGCGCCCCGGAAGATAAGCCTAAAACACGCCCAGCTTCTTCTTTTTTTTCAGTTTCTTCGCTTTGTCTTCTTTGGCCGTGGTTTCGACCGGCTTGGTCTGCTTGGCGCTTGCTCCCGAGTCGACATAACCGTTCTTGTAGTCAATAAAGGCTTCTTCGCGCAGCGTGGTCAGATAAGCCCGCAGCGCCGGCTGCAGTTTCTGCATGTACAACGCATCCTGGATGCGCGGCTCCACTTCCTTGAGAGGTGGAATGCCCGCCGCCTGATGCTCGGTCACCTCCAGGAATACAAACCCCTGCTTGGTGCGAACCACATCCGTGACTTCGCCGGCTTTTAGGGCAAAAACCTTGTCTTCCAATTCTTTCGAGAGGGTGCCGCGCTTGAAGGGACTGCCGAGGTCGCCGCCGTCTTTCGCCGACGGTCCATCGGAATACTTTATCGCCAGGTCCCCGAACTTTGCTCCCTTGCGGACCTGATCGAGCAGATTCTGCGCCTTGGCCTGGGCGGCGGCCAGAGCTGCTTCGGTCTCAGCCTCCGAAGGCGGCTCGGGTTTGCCGTCGGGGCCGACAGCCGGCTTGGCGGGGATTTTGGGAGCGATAATAATCTCGGCGAGGCGAACTTCTTCGGGCCGCTCCATCTCCGCGCGGTGCTGGTCGTAGAACTTTTTTACGTCATCCTTGTTCATGGCCAGTTTCGAACCGACTTCCTGCCCGATTACACGCTGGGTGATGATCTGGTTGCGCAGGTTTTGCTTGAAGTCTTCGTACGATGCGCCCTGGGCCTCCGCCGCCTTCTCCAGTTCTTCCATGCTTCCGAGGTTCATCTGCTTGCGCATTTCGTCCAGCTTCTTGATCAGCTCCGTGTCGCCGGTAATGCCGAGATCTTTCCCTTTTTGCAGCAGGAGTTGCTGGTCAATCAGATCGCGGAGAACGTCACGCTGTTTCTCGGCAAAAACGCGGTCGGCGGTGGCCGAATCCTGCTGCTGTAGTTCCTGCTTGAGCTGATCGCGGCTGCGGACGTATTCCGTGCGCGTAATGATCTCGTTGTTCACCCGGGCGATGATCTCTTCGACGACGGTATCGGCCGGCGAAAGCGGTGGAAGCAACAGCGCGTATCCAACAGCCAACAGCAGGGGAAGTCTGGCGTTCTTCATTAGGGCTCTCTCGAAACGTTTTTCTCGAAACACGGGTAAGACCCGAGGGAAAATTGTTTCTCTATTTTACGCCGCCAGGAGCATGGAGGCCAATTGGGCGAACGGGCGTGTCTGGCTAACTTTGGCCACGGCTAATTTCCTCGCGTGAGCGTCAATGCGGTCACGTCGTTGTGCTTCGGAGCCGTGTTCATGAAGTCTTGCACGCGTTGCAGGATGCGCTGGGAAAGGTCTTTTGCCGAAGAAGATCCCACCTGCATGACGCTCTTGACTCCATCCAGGCCAAATTCCACGTGCCTCGACTCGGCCTCCACCACCCCGCGAGAAACCAGCGCCAGCGAGCCCTTCGGCCCGAGGCCAACGATGCGAGCGTCGGTGGGGGCGAGCGCGAACAGGCCTAGCGGCAGACCGGTTGCGGGCAATTCGACGATGCCGGAGTCATCGCGCAACAGGCCGGGGGTGTGGCCCGCATTCACGTAGCAAACCGTGCCCAAATCCTCGTTGTAGCAACCGGCGAAGGCCGGGCAACTGCGCACGCCTGCGGCAGCACGCATGATCTCGAGATTCAGCCGGCGCGAGAGTTCGATCATCGCGTCCGACTCGTTCAGTTCGGGGGCAGCAAAGAGCTGCTCGGCCGACGAGCGGAAACAAGCCTTGGCAGCGTCGAGTACAGAGGCGTTGGCTTCGCGTTTTCCAGCCACGTCGAGCAATCCGAAAAGGAAGCGGGTTGGGCTGACGCGCAGAAAATCGTGGAAATCGCCTCCGGCGCGCGAGGAAGAATAGGCAACCGACATATCCGCGCCCCGGAGCGTCTGGCTCTCTGCCTGGAGGATCTCGGGAGGTTCCGCCCGCTTTGAGCCGAACCTGAGCTTGGAAAGGAGCGCTTTCATGAGGGGCGAAATTTAACACAAAGCTGGAGGCGCGGCAATCGGCGCTTGGCGGCACGGGCGGTACCCGCGGGCGGGGGCGCCCGCGCCACACACACCCCTATTCGCCGTACTTTTCTTTTAGCGTGCGGGTCATTTCGTCGCGGAGTTGGCGGTAGTCGGAGTGGACGGTGGCGCGCAAAGCGGCTTCCGTTGAACTGCCTTCGGAGAGCAGTCCCAGAATGCGCGCAATTTCGCTCATGCCGTAGGCGTCACGGATGTATTCGGCGGCGGCTAGAGATTCGGCATACGCGGTAGCGGCCTCAGGCTCGGAGAAATTCATGAAGCTGCCTTCGAGCAGGTTGAGGGGCATCTCATTTCCGGCCACGAAGAGTTGTGCGAGGCGGTGTCCGTACGATGCGGACGACCTTCCTTCTTCGATCTGGGCGATGCCTTCGTTCAGCCACGTCGGACAGCGGTTGCTCGACATCTGGGAGACGAAAGAGTGCGTCAGTTCATGTTTCAGGATGCGAGCGAGGTCGGGCGTGACGCTCTGGACGCCACTGATCGGGATGCGCAGCTTGCCATCGTTGAGGGCGCCGGTCCAGGAGGGCGCACGGGTAACGTCGAAGAAAGCCTGCCGCGTATAGAGCGTGACGGCGATATTGTCGTGGGGCGAGTAGCCGAGATCGCGCGCCAGGTCGTCATACTCGGAGTCGAGAGTGGCGACGAGGTCGCGGCGGAAGGCCTCGGAAGACTCCTTGCCTTCGAAATGGAAGGTGAAGTGGCTGCTTTCGCGCTGCGAAAACTCGGACTCGGCGTTTGATTCGCGCTCGGCGCGAGCCAGGTACTCGCTGATGGTGGCGTCGGGACGAAGGGCAAGCGACTTCTTCCACGCGAGAATGGCATCGGGCGTATGATCGCTGGCGAATTGCGCGAAGCCCAGCATGGCTAGGGCATCGGGTGAGTTCGGATCAACGCTGGCGGCGTGTTGCGCGTACGACAGGGCGTCGGCAGTTTGGCCGGTGCGCAACAGGCAGGCGGCATCGTAGACCAGCAAGGTGGAGTTGTCCGGCTGAAAGTGGAGCGCGGATTCGTAATAGCGTTCGGCCTGCGGGAACCTGCCATGGTCGGATTCGTTCTTGCCGGCGAGGAAGTAGGCAGTGGCCGCGAGTTCGGGATTGCCGGTTTGCTCGATGTTGGCCAGTGCATCGGTATCGACCTTGCCATCGCGGATGACCTTTTCGACCAAGTCGGCTGCGTGACGAAACGACGGTGCGGGCGGAGTGATGTCCGGCAGGTTGGCGGAGGCTCCGGCGTGAACCGGGGCGACGCCACCGGCCTCGATATGGTCGACGGAGGATTTCGGGATGGCGTAGGTGTCTTCGCCGAGGTCGTACTCGACACGGGTTTTGGTTTCGCGGACCTGGTCGGCCCAGATAGTGCGTCCATTCTTGAGGTGAATGACGTCGGCGCAGGCGGGCAGCGCTGCGAGAAGCACTAGAATTAGGACGAGAGCTCGCACAGGGCTGATCTTAGCAACCAGCCACAGGGTCGGTAAGGTGACCAAGGTGCTGGGACTGAAAGAAGTTCTCAGTTCCCAGTTCTCAGTTCTCAGGGGAATCGGATCGTCTTCTGGGTTTTCTGAGAACTGAGAACTGGGAACTGAGAACCGTTTATGACGCCAAGGCTGGTTCGGTCGCGGCGGATGATCGGGTTGGCGTGGTGGCTCGCAGCTGTGGCGCCTTGTGCGCTGGCTGCCGGGCCGAGCCTGCAGTGTCCGCAAACCACGAGCGGGCTCTACGCGCGGATTCGTTCTGTCGGCCTCGATCCGCAAAGGGTGTACCACGTTCGGGACGCCTCGATTGACCGGCCTAATCTCCATATTGATTTCGACGACGGCACGCTGGCGTTTACGGAAGACATCTGCGGGCGGATCACGGGCGCGTTTTTCGAGGGCGAGGGCGAGATACGGCTGCGGCCTCCGAACCGGGTGGAGCGCGGATCACTGGCGCTGTTTACGGGAATGGCGATTCTCGAAGAACAGTTCACCGCGGGTTATTTGCGCTTCAACGATGACACCGCGGCGGTGTTACAGCGCTCCCTAACACCGGCGTCGGAAGGCGCGGAATTCATCAAAGAGTGGGGCGATGCGAGCCGCACCCTGGCCGAGTTCGATGCCCTGCGCCTGCTGCTGGACTTCAGCCATTTCCTTCCGCCGACGGGTGGCAGCGATCCGGATCGAAACTTTCCGCGGTTGCTGCACGCTCACTTGCTGGGCAAGAGATTGGGTGGGTTTGAAGTGTTCTGGGATGCGGCAGGCGCCGAGCCCTTGTGGGCGGGGCAGCCGCGGTCGAAAGACGGCGTCCTGTTTTTCAATCTATGGACTTCGTTTGTCCCCGCCGGGATGGACAGCGAGGCTGCCGGCCGGCGGGTCGAGGATGTCTCGATTACGAGCTTCGGGATTCAGGCATCGGTCGACCCTCCGACTACGTTGCGGGCGACGACTGAGCTGAATGTTCGAATTCGCAGCGGAGGAGAAAGAACGCTGCTGTTTCAGTTGTCGCGTTATCTGAAGATCGAAGCCCTCGAGGCGGATGGGCGGCCGGTGGACTTCATCCAGAACCCGGCGATCGAAGGAAGCGAGCTGCATCGAAAAGGGAATGACCTGGTGGCAGTGGTGTTCCCCGCTCCGCTCTTGCCCGCCCAGGAGTTGAAACTGCGCTTTCGTTATGCGGGCGAGGTTCTGTCGGAGGCGGGGAACGGATTGTTGTACGTGGGTGAGCGCGGCACGTGGTATCCGAATTTCGGTTTGAGCCCGGCGCAGTTCGAGATGGAGTTTCACTATCCGGCAGACTGGACGCTGCTGGCAACCGGAAAACGGATGTCGCGCGCGGAAGGCGAGGACGGGGAAACGAACGAGAAAGCGGGGGCGGAGAAAGTTTCGCGGTGGACCTCAGAGCGGCCGATTCCGGTGGCGGGCTTCAACCTGGGCAAGTACGTTCGCGCCGAAGCGAAAGCGGGCAACACTCTGGTCGAGGCATTCGGCACCAAGGGAGTGGAGAAATCGTTTCCCAAGGCGCGATCGGAGGTGATTGAGCCGCCCGCTTTTTCCGGGCATCCCCCCGCGGAGATCGCTGCCGGGATCGCTGCCGCCGCTGGTAGTGACCCCGCCGCCGCCGTCGCCGGCGCACAATGTCCAAGAGGTCGCCGACAGAGCGGCAAAAGCCATTGACAGTTTCTCCGAGTGGTTTGGGCCGTATCCGTATGGTTCGCTCGAGCTGACGCAGATGCCGGGGGACCTGAGCCAGGGATGGCCGGGGCTGGTGTTCCTGTCGAGCTTCGCGTTTCTAAGCCCGCAGGAGCAAACCGACCTGCACCTTGATCCGGTGATTCGCGTTCTCGACAGCCAGGTTCTGGTGCATGAGACCGCGCATCAATGGTGGGGCGATCTGGTGCTGTTCAAGAGCTATCGGGATCAGTGGATCGCGGAGGGTCTGGCAAATTATTCGTCGCTGTTGACGCTGGAACAACAAAACCCCGCGCAATTCCGGCAGGTTCTGGAAAAATACCGCCGCGATCTTCTGAGCCAGAACAAAGATGGAGAGCGGCTGCGCGACGCTGGCCCGGTCACGCTGGGGCACCGGCTGGAGTCGTCGCATTTCCCCGCAGGATACGAGGCGATCAGTTACGAACGAGGAACATGGCTGTTTCACATGCTGCGGATGATGCTGCGCGATTCCGAAACGGCATCCCGTTCCCGGAACGGGCGGGCGAATCCGCCTCCGACTTCAGACGAGCCGTTTTTCCGCGCCTTGCGGAAAATCAGGGAACGGTATGAGGGAAAGAGCCTGAGCACGCAGGAATTAATACAAGTTTTCGAAGAGGAACTGCCGCGCCCACTTTGGTACGAGAAACGTCCCAAGCTGGATTGGTTTTTGGAAGGTTGGATCGAAGGGACAGCGATCCCGGAGCTGGAGGCGCGCGAGATTCACATCACGGAGAAATCCGGCGTGACTAGGGTTTCGGGCGTGATCGTACAAAAGGACGCGCCCGACGAGTCTGGTGACGGCGGTTCCGGTATATGCGACGACGGCGGGTAACGCGATGATTTTTCTGGGCGAAGTGCTGGCGGATGGCCGGGAGACGGCGTTTCGCCTGACCGCGCCGACCGGAGTGCGAAAGATTGTGCTCGACCCGAAGCACACGATTCTGACCACCCTGAAGTAAATTCCGAACGATAATTCGAACCTATTTTGAGCGGCAGAGGCATATGTGCGGAGGGTGCCGTTTGTCCGGAGGCGGCGCGGCTATGCGATTGCTAATGGAAGAGTTGTGAGGAAAGTGAATTGGGAACGATATGACTCCTCAGCCATCAACATACGCAAACGATCGGCGCGCGCGGCGCACCATTCTCTTGGTCGAGGACGAGCCCTTTGTGCGAGAGGCGACGCGCACCATTCTCGAGCACGCGGGCTTTGAAGTTCTGCCGGCGGAGGATACCCGAGATGCATTGAAAGTTTACGAGGAATGCAGCCAAGGAATCGATCTGGTGCTGACGGATATGGTGCTTCCCGGAGGGACAGGACAGCAGTTGGGGCAAGAGCTGCGGCAGCGGTCAACTGAGATTGTGGTTCTGGTGACGTCGGGTTACAGCGACCAGGACGGAATGGAAGCGCCCGAGGAACGCACGTATTTTCTGGCGAAGCCTTATTCGAAGCGGACGCTGGTCGAAAAGATTGAAATGATTCTTGCCGCGGTGCCGCTGCGGCGGGCGGCGACGCAGGCGAGCTAAGTGTCGAGACTGCATACATCCTTGAAACCTTGAAACTCTGAAACCTTGAAACCTTTAGCTTTGCCCTTCTTTGGACGTTATAATCTCCGGTTCCAGAGGAGAACTCATGAAACTCGAGGGGCGAGTCGCGCTGGTTACGGGAGCATCGCAGGGAATCGGTCATGCCTGCGCGCTGGCGCTGGCGCGGGAGGGCGCGAGCGTCGCCGTGGCGGCGCGTAATCAACAAAAACTGGAGGAACTCGTCTCCCAAATCACGACCGCGGGAGGCAAGGCGGCGCCTTTCGTCATCGACGTGGCGGAAGAAGAGCAGGTGAAGTCCGGAATCAAGTCGGCGCTCGCGCAATTCGGCAAGATCGACATTCTGGTGAACAATGCCGGCATCACGCGCGATCAACTGGTAATGCGCCTGAAGCGTGCCGACTGGGACGCGGTGCTGAACACGAATTTGACTTCCGCCTATCTGTGCATCCAGCAGGTGATTGGTTCGATGCTCAAGCAGCGCTGGGGACGGATCATCAACATCACCAGCGTGTTCGGGCAGACGGGGCAAGCAGGACAGGCGAATTACGCCGCTTCGAAAGCCGGGCTGATCGGGCTGACGATGGCGATGGCGCGGGAGGTGGCGTCGCGCAATATTACCTGCAACGCGGTGGCTCCGGGCTTCATCGAGACCAGTATGACGGCGGTGCTGAGTGAGGAATTCAAACAGAATGCGGTGAAGGCGATCCCGCTCGGCCGGGTGGGCACGCCGGACGACATTGCGAACGCGGTGTGCTTTCTGGCTTCGGAAGAAGCGTCCTACATCACGGGCCATGTGTTGAACGTGAACGGCGGAATGCTGATGGGGTAGGAGAGCCGGGCGTCCCCGCCCGGCTGGACGGGCGACACGCCCATCCCTCCACGATAGAACTCATCGCGCGGTCACGACACTAGCGCCGGCACGCCGAACAATATCCGCCGACTTCGAGCCGCGACACCAGAATGTGAAAGCGGCAATCCCGCTCTAACTGCTTCTTCAACGACTCGAAAGTCTTGCTGACAAATTCGGTGATTTTGCCGCACCGCAGACACGCCATGTGAATATGATCGCGGCCGAGCTTGCGTTCGTAGTAGTGGCCTTCGCCCTTCAGATGCATCAGGTCGAGCTCATCGATCAGTCCTTGCCGCTTCAGCAGGTCGAGCGTCCGGTAGACGGTGCTGCGATCGACCGAGGCGTCCACCGGCCGCGCCTTGCGCAGGATCTGGCTGGCATCCAGATGTTTCGTCGCGGTCTCAATCACGCTTAGAATCGCCCGGCGCGGACCGGTCATGCGGATTCCGCGCTCGGCCAGTTGCATCTGCAAACGGCCGGGAATCTCGGTTTGTGGAAGCGGCATGGGTAGTCTCCCATGTTCAGTCGCAACTGATCGCAAAGAAACTGCGACGAAATCTTCTGGCGTCCATTGACAGTGAATGAAGGCGCACTCTAGGCTGGGATTGTAATGCTTGTTGCAACTGAGTCGCAACACAAACTATTCCAATCCGAGGAGTCGATGGTCGCGCGCGTGATTCCTGAATCGATCCGCCAGAAGTTTCCAGGCCTTTCTTCCCTTGTGCTGCTTTTCTCTTTTCTGTTCTTCTGCCGGCCCGCTTTATTGGCGCAGGAAAGTCCTTACATCGTGACCTACGACCATTACCTCGAAGAACCGGGCAGTCTGGAGGTGGAGTATTTCTCGACCTTCGGCACCCAGCGCGGTGGCAACGACTTCCACGCCTTCTGGGCGGAATTTGAATATGGCGCCACCGCCTGGTGGACGACCGAGTTGTATTTGGACGGACAGACGACGTTCCACGACAGCACCGTGTTTACCGGGATTTCGCTGGGAAAACCGGTTTCGCCTGCTGCAGCGCGAGCACCTGGTCAATCCGGTGCTCTATATCGAGTACGAACAAATCAGCGGGGCCGACAAGATTCTGAAGGAAATCGAAGGCCACGACGTGGAGTCGGACTTCGCCGATTCGAACGCCACCTTGCGGAAAGAGCACGACCACGAATTGGAGCTCAAGCTTCTGCTTTCCAGCACCTTCAAAGGATGGAATGTCGCCGTGAATCCCATTGTTACCAAGAACCTGTTGCCGAGCGAACCCTGGGAGTTCGCGTACGCCGTGGGTGCAAGCCGTCCGCTGGCGTTGCAAGCTTCCCCCAACCGCTGTAATTTCTGCCGGGAAAATTTCGTTGCCGGAGTGGAAATGTACGGAGGTCTGGGCGACACGCAGAGTGCTGGGCTGCACGACACGTCTCACTACCTCGCGCCCGTGGTTGCGTGGAACCTTCCGTCGGACTGGACCGTTCGCGTTTCGAGCGGCTTCGGTCTGAATGACAACAGCCATCGACTTTTGTTGCGCTGGGGACTTTCGCGCGAGTTCTCCGGCTTTGGTGAGATGGTTGGGCGATGGTTCGGAGGCGGGCGATGAAAGCGCTCTCTGTTCCATTTCGCCCAGCGGGACACTTCCACCTTGCGGCTTGCGTCGTTGTCGTTTTCGCGATTGTCGCCTTCGGCGCGTATCGAGCGAGCGCACAGAAAGGAGACGCTGCTGCAGACACGATCAAGCAATCGAACTACGCCGCGCTTGCGGATGCTCCCGCAAAGGCGCGGGAAAAGAAAAACCCTTTCGCAGGCGATCCTCAGGCTGTCGCTGCGGGAGGAAAACTCTTTGAACAGCACTGTGCCGAGTGTCACGGAATGAAAGCGGGAGGCACGCGGAAAGGCCCGAGCTTGCTGCGGGAAGAAGTGCAACAGGCAACGCCGGGCACGCTGTTCTGGATCCTGAGCAATGGAGTGGTCCGGCGAGGCATGCCGGTTTGGTCGAAGCTGCCGGAACCACAGCGCTGGCAGATTGTCACGTTCTTGCAGTCGTTGAAGGCTCAATCGTCGGATTCACCAACAGAGAAACCGCCGCTCCATTGATCCAGACGGCTGGCGTCAGTGGGCAAGAACGAATCCAGCGTTGCCGCCGCCGCCGCAAACTGCCGAGCTTGCGCTCGGCTTGGACGGGCGAGGGCGCCCGTCCCCACACGAGCAGACCTGCACGAGTCTACCCTGTTAGGCTCGTTATGGCGTGAATCGGAAATACGATGTCATCATTCTCGGAGCGGGCGCGGCCGGCCTGATGTGTGCCCTCGAAGCCGGAAAGCGGGGCCGGCGTGTCCTGCTGCTCGAACGCGCGGATAGAATCGGCAAGAAGATCCTGATCTCCGGCGGCGGCCGCTGTAATTTCACCAACCTGCACACCGCCCCGGAGAATTTTCTTTCGGCCAATCCGCATTTCGCCAAGTCGGCGCTCGCCCGCTATACTCCGGCCGATTTCGTGCGGCTGGTCGAAAAACATGGCATCCCCTATCACGAGAAGAAACTTGGCCAGCTATTCTGCGATCGAGCGGCGAGTGACATTACGCGATGCTGGAGCGGGAATGCCGCGACGCCGGCGTGGAAATCCGGCTGCAATACGAAAGTGCGCGAGGTGCGTAAGAGCGAGGTGCGCAGGAACGAGGCGCAAAAAGGCGAGCCGTTCACCGTGCAAGCCGAGGACGCCAGTTTCGGCGCGCCTTGCCTGGTGGTCGCCACCGGAGGTTTGTCCATCGCAAAAATCGGCGCCACTTCATTTGGATACGATCTGGCCCGGCAATTCGGCTTAAGGATCGAACCTCCACGCGCCGCTCTCGTCCCTCTTGTCTTCAGCGAGCGCGACCGCAAGCGCTGGTGCGATCTGGCGGGAGTCTCCATCGAGGTGGTTGCTTCCATTCGCGGCACGAAGCGCAACCCGAAGCCAGCGTTCCGCGAGAATATGCTTTTCACTCATCGCGGCATCAGCGGGCCGGCGATTCTCCAGATTTCTTCTTATTGGGACGGCAGGGAGTCGATTCATCTGGACCTTGCGCCCGACCGCAATCTCACTGCTGAGTTGCGGGAGCGCGGCCATCGCGACGAGGCGCGTTGGAGATTGCTGCTGCGAGAAGTCCTGCCTCGTCGCTTCGCCGATCGCTGGCTCGAAACTTATCCTCTAACCGGCAACTCCGATCGCGCCCTCGCGGACGCGGAACGTCAACTGCATGAGTGGGAAGTCAAACCGGAAGCGACGGAGGGTTACGGAAAAGCGGAAGTCACGGCGGGCGGCGTCGATACCGCCGAACTCTCTGCCCAGACCCTGGAGTCGCGAAAAGTGCCCGGCCTTTTTTTCATCGGAGAAGTCGTCGACGTCACCGGCCAGCTCGGCGGCTTCAACTTTCAGTGGGCATGGGCGTCGGGATTCTGCGCCGGACAGGCGGTGTGAGATCTTTTGGGAGCAATGCCGGCGGCACACCATCGTGAATCCAGATTGCTGTGACGGCAAGCGGCTGCCGAGCTCCGCTCGGCTTGGACGGGCGAGGGCGCCCGTCCCCACACAAGCTGCGGCTAAATCTCCGCGCCTTCCTGCATGAAGGGCATGCCAGCGAGGATCTCGGCGGCCTGCTCCAGTAGCTTCAGGTCGTCGCTGGTGAAGTCTGCGCCCGCGAGCGAAGCATCCAGCCCTTTGCGCGAAACCTGCACCACTCCCATTACGGTTCCTCCGGAGGGCGCCACGGCAACGGACATGATTTTCTGAATCGGCATTTGGTCCAGGCTTCGATCTTCTTCCTCGGCTCCCAGCTTGACCCCTTCAAACAGGCTGGCATGTCTCACTCGCATGAAGGTATTCGACAGGAGGGGAGTTCGGGTCGCTGCCGTCCGTGCCGCCACCGCCGTTCCGGTCAGGGGCAGTACGCCCGCGGATCGCAGCTCCGGCGGAAAGATAAATCGCAGACTACCCTTGTCTAACCGGAGCAGTGCCACTTCGCTGCGGCGCACACGCAACATCTGCGCGACCTTGAGGCAAACTCTATCCGGACTCGGAGACTCTGAAAGCATGCTTTCTAATTCGCTGACACTGACTTTGGCGGCTTTGACTGCGGAACTTTGAGTGCTCGTTGATGACATGATGGTGGCCCAGAATCCTTATTCATCCATCGTGCGTGCGCCAGCAACTTTCCGACAAGTTACCAGAGTGTTTTTGCTGCACGCCCCCTACCAGGACCCCGGTTGGTCGTATCCACTGGTGCCTGTCCAAAAACTTATGCAGGGCAGAAGAAATTTTCATGGTGTTGTTACACACTTCCACAGGCGTTCGCGCTATAGTTGAATAAATCATTTCTCGCAAATAGTCGGATAGCGGCTATCGGAGTACGCGTATGTCGCTGATTCATTACGTAAGACCCTTCCTAGAGTTGGGTATCTGTAAGGAGTACACAATGGCTCGCAAGACGACCGGAAACGGTATCAGCAAACGCAGCAAAAAATCCGGAGTTTCCACTTCGCCGGCCGCGGTGCAGGTTGCGCCCGAGGTTCGCGAGAGCGGGAGACCGGCAAACCAGGTTCCTGTCGAACGCCCTGTCAATCTTGAAGAAGAGATTCGCCGCCGCGCCTACGAACTCTATCTGCAGCGCGCCGGCAACGGGAACGGCGATGAGAACCAGGATTGGCTGATTGCGGAGCGTGAGATCCGCTCGCGCCACGGCAGCCAGGAACAAATCTCGGCCCAGGCTCAGGCGGCTTCGGCGCGCTGAAGGTCTACCGGACGCGGAGGACGGCCTACGTGCTCTGCTCCGGACGCGATACTGCCGGCGCGGGAGTTGGAGTGCGAACTCGCGCCAGCCAGAGTCGGAGCCGGTCGATGTAGATATAAACCACGGGAGTGGTGAAGAGCGTCAGCATCTGGCTCACAATGAGCCCGCCCACGATGGTGATGCCGAGCGGACGTCGCAGCTCCGATCCCGTGCCCGTGCCCAACGCCAACGGCAATCCTCCGAGAAGCGCCGCCATGGTCGTCATCATGATGGGGCGGAAACGCAGCAGGCATGCCTCGCGAATCGCCTCCGTCGGGGGCTTTCCGTGTTCGCGCTCGGTGTAGAGCGCGAAGTCGATCATCATGATGGCATTCTTCTTGACGATGCCGATCAGCAGGATGATCCCAATCATCCCAATCACATTGAGCTCATTCTTCGAGATCAGCAGAGCCAGCAGCGCACCGACGCCGGCCGACGGAATCGTCGACAGGATCGTGACCGGGTGCGCGTAACTCTCATAGAGAATGCCCAGCACGATGTACACGGTCAGCACCGCACAAAGGATCAGCAGCCATTCGCTCGATAACGCATCCTGGAAAGCCGCGGCCGTGCCCTGAAACCCTGCGTGCATCGTGGCCGGAAAACCGATACTGCGCTCGGCCTCTTCAATGGCGGTGGTGGCGGCGCCAAGCGAAACGCCCGGGGCTAGATTGAACGAGAACGTCACCGACGGATATTGCCCCTGGTGGTTAACCCCGAGCGGGGTGTTCGACGGCCCGAAGTGCGCGAAAGACGCCAGCGGCACTGCCGTGCCGTTTTGGGCGCGCACATAAATGCTCTGCAGAGCATCCGTGCTGTTGGCAAATTCCGGAGCCACCTCCATGACCACGTGGTACTGGTTCAGTTGCCGATACATGATCGAGACCTGGCGCTGGCCAAAAGCATCGTAGAGAGCGCTGTCGATGGCGGAGGCGGAGACTCCAAGCCGCGACGCCGTGTCGCGGTCAATCACCACGCTGGCTTCGAGTCCCTTGTCCTGCTGGTCGGTGTTGACGTCGCGCAACTGCGGCAGAGCGCGAAGCTTCTGCAGCAGCCGCGGCGACCATTCGTTCATCTCGGCCAGGTTCTCTCCCTGCAGCGTGTACTGGTATTGCGCTTGCCCCATGCGCCCACCGATGGTCAGATCCTGCGCTGACTGCATGTACAAGGTCGCACCGGGAACCACCGCTAACTTCCCTCGCAGACGTCCAATCACTTGATCGGCGCTGATCTTGCGTTCGGAAAGCGGCTTCAACATGATGAACATGCGCCCGGTGTTGTAGGTGGTGTTGCCGCCGGCGAAGCCCACGATCGTGCTCACCGCCGGATCTTTCATTACGATGTTCACGAACTGGCTCATCTTCCCCTTCATGGCGGTGAAGGAAATATCTTGAGCCGCCTGCACCGATCCCATGACCCGCCCGGTATCCTGCTGCGGGAAGAATCCCTTCGGAACCAGGATGTAGAGATACACGCTGAGACATGCGGTCGCGATGGTCACGGCCAGGGTCAGCGGCTGATGCCGCAAGACCCAATCGAGGCTGTGGCGATAGGTACCCAGCATGCGTTCAAAGGCCCATTCGCTGAAGCGATAAATGTGCCCGTGCTTTTTCTCGCCCGCGGGCCGCAGGAACTTGGCGCACATCATGGGCGTCATGGTCAGCGAGATCAGCAGCGACACGCCGATGGCGACGCTGAGCACGACGGCGAATTCCCGGAAGAGCCGTCCGACGATGCCCCCCATCAGCAAAATAGGAATGAAAACGGCCACCAGCGACGTGCTCATCGAGAGCACGGTGAAACCGATTTCCTTCGCGCCGCGAAACGCCGCTTGCACCGGGGTCATCCCCTGCTCGATGAAGCGGGTGACGTTCTCCAGCACCACAATCGCATCATCCACCACGAAGCCGGTCGAGATCGCCAGCGCCATCAGCGAGAGGTTATCCAGGCTGTATCCCGCCAGATACATCACCCCGAATGTGCCAATCAGCGACAACGGCACCGCGACGCTCGGAATCAAGGTGGCGCGCGCCGTACGCAGAAAAGCGAACACTACCAGAATGACGAGGATGACCGAGATGATGAGCGTCACCTCGATATCGTGCACCGAGGCGCGCACTGTGATGGTGCGGTCCATCACCGGACTCACATCGATGGCGGGAGAAATCGATGCCTTCAACTGCGGCAGCGCGGCGTATACGCGATCGACGGTTTCGATAATGTTGGCGCCCGGCTGGCGGAACACGATAATCAGGACAGCGGGCTTGCCATTGGCCAGTCCGACGTTGTGAATGTCCTCGACCGCATCCTGAACGTCGGCGACATCGGCCAGACGGACCGGCGCGCCATTCTTGTAGGCGACAATCAGGTTGCGATACTGCTCGGAGCGAAAAATCTGGTCGGTGTCGTGAATGCTCCACGCGTTCACGGCGTCGCTGAATTGGCCCTTGGGCGTGTTGGCGTTGGCCTGGTTGAGTGCGGCGCGGACCGCGTCCAGGCCCACCCCGAGCTTGTTCAGAAGCATGGGATTGACTTCGGCGCGGACGGCTGGCTTGGCGCCTCCACCGACGAAGACTTGTCCCACTCCCTCCACCTGCGACAGTTTCTGAGCGAGGATTGAATCCGCGGCGTCGTAAATTTTCGGCAGCGGAATCGTGTCGGAGCTGAGCGCCACAATCAAGATGGGAGCATCCGCCGGGTTGGCCTTGCGATACGTGGGATTGCCAGGAAGGTTGGAAGGCAATTGACTACGCGCCGCATTGATGGCCGCTTGCACGTCGCGCCCGGCGGCATCGATGTTCCGGCTGAGGTCGAACTGTAGAACGATGCTGGTGGAACCCAGTTGACTGGTCGAAGTCATCTGGTTCACGCCCGCAATGCGCCCGAACTGACGCTCCAACGGGGTCGCTACCGCCGAGGCCATCGTCTCCGGGCTGGCTCCGGGCAATCCCGCCGACACCGAGATCACGGGAAACTCCACCTGCGGCAGCGGAGCGACCGGCAGAAAATTGAACGCGATCGCCCCCGAAAGCAGCAACGCCGCCGCCAGCAACGAGGTCCCGACCGGCCGCTTGATAAAGGGAGCGGAAATATTCATGGCTCAGTCTCCGGACGCCTCGGGAGCCGGTTCCTCCATCGGATTGCCGATCTTGTAGCGGGCGAATCTCTGCGCCAGCCGGTCAAACCACAAATACACAACCGGGGTCGTATAGAGCGTGAGCAACTGGCTGAGGAGCAATCCGCCGACAATCGTGATTCCGAGCGGATGGCGCAGCTCCGAGCCCGTGCCGCCGCCCAGCGCCAGCGGCAATCCGGCGAGCAAGGCGGCCATGGTGGTCATCATGATCGGACGGAAGCGAAGCAGGCACGCCTGGTAGATGGCTTCTTCCGGCGGTTTGTGCTCCACGCGTTCGGCTTCGAGCGCGAAGTCAATCATCATGATGGCGTTCTTCTTCACGATGCCGATCAGCAGGATGATGCCGATCAGCGCGACGACGCCGAGATCGTTGCCGGTAATCAGCAGCGCGAGAATTGCGCCCACTCCGGCCGAGGGCAGCGTGGAAAGAATCGTGATGGGATGAATGTAGCTCTCATAGAGCACGCCCAGGACGATGTAAACCGTGATGATGGCGGCCAGAATGAGCCAGGGCTCGCTCGACAGCGAATTGTGAAAGGCAGCCGCGGTTCCCTGAAAACTGGTGTTGATACTTCGCGGCAGGTTGATTTCCTGTTCCGCCTGCGTGATCGCCGTCGTGGCCTCGCCCAGGGAAACGCCCGGAGCCAGGTTAAACGACAGGTTCACCACCGGGAACTGGCCGAGGTGATTGATGGCGAGCGGAGCATTGCGCGTTTCGAGGCGGGTAAACGCCGAAAGCGGAACCTGGCTGGTGGGGCCGGTTGCAGCGACAGGCGCGCTGCCACCGGATGTATTCGGGCCTGAGATTCCGGCCGCCGTTGTACCGGCGCTCGACGTGCCACTCGATGATTTCACGTAGATGCTTTTCAAAGCGTCAGGGGTCAGTCTGAATTGCGGATCTACCTCCAGCACGACGTGATACTGGTTCAGCTGCGTAAACATGGTAGAAACTTGCCGCTGGCCGAACGCGTCGTAGAGCGTGTCGTCGATGGCCTGCGGCAGAATGCCCAGGCGCGACGCCGTGTCGCGATCGATGATCAGGTTGGCCTGCATTCCGTTGTTCTGCTGGTCACTGGCCACGTCGCGCAACTGCGGCAGGGTTTGCAACTTTTGCAGAAGCTGCTGCGACCAATTGGCTAATTCGGTTGCGTCGGCGTCCTCCATCGAATACTGGTACTGCGTGCGGCTGACGCGGCTCTCCACGGTGAGGTCCTGCACCGGTTGCATGTAGAGCGTGATGCCTTCGACCTTAGCCAATTCCGGTTGCAGATCGCGAATGATCTCCGACGCAGTCTCTTTGCGCTGATCGCGCGGCTTCAAATTGACCTGGATACGTCCGCTGTTCGGCGTGACGTTGGTTCCATCGACGCCAATGAACGAAGCGAGGCTGTCGACGTTCCCGTTCTTGAGAATCGCGCTGGCCAGTTCCTGCTGCTTTTGCGACATGGCTGCGAACGAAATGTTCTCCGGGGCCTCGGAGATGCCCATGATCACGCCGGTATCCTGCACCGGGAAAAAGCCCTTGGGCACGTATACATAAAGAAGCAGCGTGGCAATCAGCGTCGACACCGTAACCAGAAGAGTGGTGGTCTGATGTCTGAGGATGAATTTCAGGGTGCGGCCGTAAAATGCGATCACGCCATTGTAGAAGTCTTCCGTGACGCGGTAGAACCATGACTCCTTTCCCGGCTGCCTCGGTTTCAAAAGCTTCGCGCACATCATCGGCGTCAGGGTCAGCGAGACCCCGGCGGAGACCAGAATCGTAACCGCCAACGTGACGGCGAACTCGCGGAAGAGCCTGCCGACGATGTCTCCCATGAACAGCAGCGGGATCAGCACTGCGATCAGCGAAACGGTCAGCGATACAATCGTGAATCCAATCTGTCCCGCTCCCTTGAGCGCGGCGTCCAGTGCCGATTCGCCTTCTTCCAGGTAGCGATTGATGTTCTCGATCATCACGATGGCATCGTCCACCACGAAGCCGGTCGAGATGGTGAGGGCCATCAGCGTCAGGTTATTCAGGCTGTAGCCGAGCAGGTACATCACGCCGAAGGTGCCCACCAGCGAGAGCGGCACGGCAATGCTGGGGATGACGGTGGCGGAAAGATTCCGCAAAAAGAGGAAGATGACCATCACCACCAGGGCTACGGTCAGCATCAATTCGAACTGCACATCGTTGACCGAGGCGCGAATCGTCTGCGTACGGTCGATGAGGATTTGCAACTTGACGGCCGCGGGCATCGAAGCCTGCAATTGCGGCAGAACCTTCTTGATGCGATCGGCCACGCTGATGATGTTGGCCCCGGGCTGGCGCTGAATGTTGAGCAGCACCGCGGGCGTGGTGTTCACCCAGGCCGCCTGTTGCACGTTTTCCGCGCTGTCAACAGCGGTGGCCACGTCCGACAAACGCACCGGCGCGCCGTTCCGGTAGGCGACGATCACACCGTTATATTGCTGGCTCGATAGCAGTTGGTCGTTGGCACCAATGGTGAACGATTGCCGCGGACCATCGATCACTCCCTTGGCCTGGTCCACATTGGCGGCCATCAGCGCGGCGCGCACATCTTCGAGGCCCAACCCGTAGGAAGCGAGCGCGGTGGGATTGGCCTGAACTCGAACCGCGGGCTTCTGCCCGCCGCTGATCGAAACCAGGCCGACTCCGGGAAGCTGCGAGATTTTCTGCGCCAGCGCCGTCTCGGCCATATCTTCGATGCGCGACAGAGGCATCGAGTCCGAGGTCAGCGCCATCGTCAGGATGGGCGCATCGGCCGGGTTCACCTTGTTGTAAATCGGAGGATTAGGAAGATTCTGCGGCAGGTACGTCGTCCCCGCGTTGATCGCGGCCTGCACTTGCTGCTCCTCGACGTCGATATTCTGATCGAGAGCGAACTGCAACGTGATCAGCGAACTGCCGAACGAACTTGTCGAGGTCATCTGGTTCAGTCCGGGGACTTGTCCGAACTGGCGCTCTAAGGGAGCGGTGACCGAAGACGCCATCACGTCGGGAGCGGCGCCGGGATAAAAAGTCATCACCTGGATCGTCGGATAGTCCACCTCGGGCAAGGCGGAGACCGGCAGTTGCCGATAGGCGACGATTCCAACCAGCATCACCGCCACCATCAACAAAGAAGTAGCGACTGGCCGGAGAATGAAAAGGCGAGACGGGTTCATGACGTTGGTGCGGCTGTACCGGGCTGTGTAGTCGATTGCGGAGACGATGGCGAAGACGATTGCGA
>CAVQHM010000028.1:0-11102 GCA_963712295.1 uncultured Acidobacteriaceae bacterium | reverse complement strand
CCGGAGCCAGCTTCCCTTTCTGTACCTTAGCTCCGGCCTTTGAGCCTTGATCTTTTCTCAGTTTTCTTTTCGGCCGGGAACTGCTGGTCCATCCAGGCCTTGGCGATCCCCACGGCCAGCGCCCGCACCCGCGCAATCACGCCGACACGCTCGGTCACCGAAATCGCGCCCCGAGCATCGAGAATATTGAAGTAGTGCGAGCATTTCAGACAGAGGTCGTAAGCGCCCAGCAGCGGAAACCGCGACTTCTCCCGCGCGATTCCGTCGCCTTCGCTCTTCTCCTTGGCTATAGCAGCGTAACGCTCAAGCAGCTTCGTGCACTCAGCCTCGCAGAGTTCGAAATGCTTCCACGTTTTCTCCACGTCCGCCGCTTCGAAGTTGTACACCGAGAACTGCTGCTCGTCGGCCAGCCGCACGTCGCCATACTTCACTTCCCTGCCCGTCTCCGGATCGCGCGCCCACACGATGTCGTAGATCGAATCCACGTCCTGCAGAAAAGCGCACAGCCGCTCCAACCCATAAGTCAGTTCGACGGATATGGGATCGAGGTCCACGCCGCCACACTGCTGGAAGTAAGTGAACTGCGTAACTTCAAGCCCGTCGAGCATGACCTGCCATCCGATGCCCCACGCGCCGAGCGTGGGAGACTCCCAGTTATCCTCTTCAAACTTGATGTCGTGCTGACCGAGATCAATGCCGATTGCGCCCAGCGATTCCAGGTAAAGTTCCTGCACATTCTCCGGCGGCGGCTTCAGGATCACCTGCAACTGCAGGTGCTTGAACAACCGGTTGGGATTCTCCCCGTAGCGCCCATCCGCCGGACGCCGCGAAGGCTGCACATACGCCACCTTATAAGGATTCGGCCCCAGCACGCGCAGAAACGTCTCCGGAGCCATGGTCCCCGCGCCGACTTCAACGTCGTAGGGTTGCTGGACAACCGCTCCGCGCTTGGCGAAAAAAGCCTGCAGCTTGAGGACGAGTTCCTGGAAGGTCAGCGAATTGGAGTTGGATGAGTTCACTTCTTATCCCGGCTTACCATCAGATCTTGTCATCCTGACCCTGAGCCTGTCGAAGGGGAAGGACCTGCTTTCTTATCGGCGCCCGAGACAGCAGGTCCTTCGCTTCGCTCAGGATGACAACTCATTTCGTACAGCGAAACAATGTGACACCACTCTAATAGCCAAAAGACAGAAGCCAACAGCTAACCGCCGATTTTCTCCAGCATTCCCGCCGTCACCAGTTTCTTCTCGATGTGCCGCTCCAAAATCTGAAGAAGAAACTTGCGCAGGTCGGCGCACACCGCTTTCGGCCAGTCAATCTCCGCAAAATCGGAAACTCGCGACCGCAGCATCTGCGCCGCAATCTTTCTCGATTCCGGCGACAACTCCGACGACGCGATCCGCTTATCGTCGACGCAAACCAAGCCGTCGGCGAGCGCGTGATAGAACGCCCGGCTGCCGCCGCGATTATCATCTAACGCGCGTCCGCAGACGGCGCACTCCGCGAACTCCGGCAGAAATCCCATGAGCCGCGTCATCCACAACTCAAAGTACGTAAGCGGCATCCACAACGCCCGGCCGCGCAGTTCCTGTAACACCGCCAGACTCAACCGAAACACCGCGTCGCTTGCCTCGCGGTCGGGCATCAACTCGTCCAGCAACTCCGCGACGTGCGCCAACGCCGCCGCCCGCGGATAACTGACCTCCGTGGCCAGCGGCGATTCGATCACTTCACAGGAATCGAGCCGCGCCAGTTCCTGCCGCTTCGCGGTCGTCGTAAAACGCCCGCACATACGTGAGCGGCTCGAGCGCGCCTCCAAAGCGGCGTCTCGACTTCATGGCCGCGCGCGCCACGCCTTTCACCTTGCCTTCCATACGGGTAAACAGCGTGACCAGCAGGTCCGACTCACGCAGCGGATACGTGCGCAGAACGATCGCTTCCGACTCCTTCAGCGCCATGGAGGGTCTACAGGTTAAGCAATGATTGTAATGGAAGGAGCTGTCAGCCGTCAGCTTTCAGCGATCAGTTGAGTCAAAAGCCTAAAAGCGCCGAGCTGGTTTTACTGACAGCTGATAGCTGAGAGCTGACAGCTGTCTCTACCGCCCGAAGTACTTCGCATTCCGCTCGGTATACTCTTTCCACTTTTCCGGCAGATCGTCGAGGGCGAAGATGGCCGAGACCGGACACACCGGGACGCAGGCGCCGCAGTCGATGCATTCCACGGGATCGATATACAACATCTCTTCGGTTGCGTACTTGTCGGAGTCCTTCTTGGGATGAATACAATCCACCGGACAGGCGTCAACACAGGCGGTGTCTTTGGTTCCGATGCAGGGCTCGGCGATTACGTAGGCCATAGAATCTGATGCTCCTCGGCGCAGGGAGTGGGCTCGACTTCACGATTCTAGCAAGAACGCAGCTATCGGTACAGGCAGCGCCAATCAGCAGTAACTTTCCAGGGTCGAGAGGTGCATAAGCGGCTTTCAATCGGCGGAAACCGCAATCGCCTGCCCCTCACCAGTCGATTGCGATAACGCTTCTCCTGCCTCCACCACCGGCACGGGCATGGCGGGAATTCTCGCCGGCGCGCCGCGCCAGGCGCCCGCCTTGAACCCTTCCCTCACCAGCTTGAAGATGATTCGCCGATTCTGCGCAATCACCTTCACCCACGCCATCTTCCCCAGCATGGGGAAATAGATGCCGCGGAAACAAATCCGCGCCAGGAAGATGTTGACGCGATAACCCAGCGGCTGATCGTTCAGCGACTCGACCGCAGCCGCCAGCGCCTCCGGACTATAAGCCTCGGCCCAGCCGCGATTCACTTCGGCGTGAGCTTCTTCAATCGTCATCTTCAACGGCGTGTGCGCCATGGCAAATGGGATGAACTCCTGCCAGTGCTTGGGCCGCGTCAGCCGCCCGGCCTTCTCCAGCCGCTTGTACAGCGGAGTTGCAGGCAAAGGCGTAAGCAGACCAAAAATCGGCAGACCCGGCGGCCAGGTCCGAACCTGTCCAAGCGTCCGCTCGGCGACTCCGACGGTGTCGTTGTCCATGCCAAAAATAAACGACGTGATGGCGTACACATTGCGCGCCGCCAGCCGCTCCAGCACCGCCGCGTACTCACCCGGCTTATTGAATCCCTTGTTCACGTCTTTCAGATTGGCCGGGTCGATCGACTCCATGCCGATAAAAATCCACTTGCCTCCAGAATCCGCGATCAGGTCGACGAGTTCTTCGTCGCGCAACAAATTGGCGGAGATCTGCGCCACCCAATGCACCTGCGCTTTGGCGGCAATGATGTCGCGCAGCAGCGACTTCGTTCGCTTGATGTTGATGGCGAAATTATCGTCGATGAAGAAAACCGCCATCTGGCCCTTTTCTTTGCGGGCGCGGGCCTTTAACAACAGCAGTTCATTCACCACGCTCTCGTTGGTGCGGAAACGAATCGAGTCCCCGAAAAATCCAGTTACGGTGCAGAACTCGCAACCGTAAGGGCACCCTCGTCCGGATTCGACCGGAATAATGCGAAAGGATCCCCAGCCTTCTCCAATTTTCTGCAACAGGCCGGTCGCGGCCTTCGGCACCAGATTGAACTGTTTCAGATCGATCGACTGCCACGGAATCACCGGATAGTCCTTCAACGAGGGCTTGCTTTCCTGGCCAAAGGCGTCCACCGGAGCATAAACATCCTTAAGCTGGCCACGGGCTGCGTCTTCAACAATCCGCGGCCAGGTCGCATCGGCTTCCCCCAGTGCAACCGCGTCGGCGTGGCGCGGCCCGCCATCTCGACCCAAAGCCTCGTCGGCCATCTCCGTCACGTGCGGTCCGCCCATCACCACCGGAACTCCCGTGGCCCGCACCGCGTCCGCCATGCGATACGCTTTGGCGATCATCCGAGTCATGGCGCCGATGCCGACCAATCCAATCTTGTTGTCGCGCACATATTGCGCGATCCCCGCTTCATCCATGGGTTGCGCGTTGCCATCCACCAGCAGCACCTCATGGCCAGGGGGAGTAAGCGCCTGCAGCAGAAACATCCATAGATGCGGCATGAAATTACGTGTGACGCCGTTGTCGGGGTTATAGAGCAGAATTTTCATAGGCTTTTAGGGATTCTGTAAAGCGCGGTACTGCTGCGTTCTCAGTGGGGCCAATGCGATGGCACCAGGGCACATTCTTCCCCGGTGCTTATTGGGTTGGATGTGTTCGTTAGAACGACCCCGCTCTATTGTACATGGCGATCGCTGGCAAACCATGCTCAGCGTCAGCGCCAGGTTGGTATTTTAGGAACAAAGGGCGGCGCGGCGCTGTCCAAAATTGAACACTAGGACACAACTGTTGCCTTCGAAGGTTCGTACTCGACAATGTACCCGGCCACGGCGCTGGCGGCCACGGTCAGCGGCGACGCCAGGTACATCTGCCCCGGCCCGCTGCGTCCGGGAAAATTCCGGTTCTGCGCGCTGATCACAACCTGCTCGGGACGGGTCGACACTCCCGGCCCGGCATTGATGCACGCGCCACAACTGGGCTCGATCACGCGCGCGCCCGCCTTTTCGAAGATCTCGATGTAGCCCCGGCGCTTCGAGTACTCGCGCGTTTCCTGCGAGCCGAACTGAATCCAGAACTCGACATTCTTCGAAACTCGCTTGCCTTGCTTCAGCGCATCGGCGAGAACCGCCGCGTACATGTCCATGTCTTCGTTCTTCCCCGCCGTACAGGTTCCGCCATAGGCAATTTCAATCGGCACGCGCGCGCCCAAGTTCGCGGATGTACTTGCCGTTGCCGGGATCGCCCGGAGTGGCGACCATGGGCGTAATCTCAGCCGCGTCGAGTTCGATCACCTGCGGCGTATTCGGCGTCGGGATCGCTCTGCAGGCCCTCGATCATCTTCTCGATTTCGGCGCGCTTCATCCCCCGGCGCTCGATCAGAAACTCGACCACCTTTTCATCCGGAGCCACAATGCCGGTGAACCCTCCGATTTCGGCCGCCATATTGGTCATGGTGGCGCGCTCGTCCACGCGAGAGCGCCTCGACCGCCTCCCCGGCATACTCCATCACTTTCGCCAGAGCCTTGCCGCTGCGGACGTAGTCGAGCGAAAGAATCTTCAAGATGAAATCCTTCGCCGTAACGTTCGGATGCCGCTTGCCCCGAATCACGATCTTGACCGACTCCGGCACCTTGACGCGAACGTCTTTCGTGATCCAGGAGTTGAACACGTCGGTCGTCCCGATGCCGAAGGCAATGCATCCGATAGCGCCGACGTGTGGCGTGTGCGAATCCGATCCAACGTTCACCTGCCCCGGCAACGCATAGGTTTCGAGCATCACCGAGTGGCAGATGCCCTCCGAGCCTTTCCGGTCGGCAAGTTCGCCGTGCAGTTTAATTCCCTGCTGCTTGGCGAAATCGGCCTGCTTCAGCTTGAGCTGCGTGGCCAAATCGAGCAGCCCGAGTTTCTTCTTTTCTTCCGAAATCACTTCGTCAAGAAAGGTGAGGTGGTCGCGAAAGAAGCGGATGCTCGAAGCATCATTGACCGGAACGTCTTTGCCAACGTATTGCTCGTAAAAAATCGCAGCCATGGGCGTGACGTACTCATGACTGAAGCGCAGATCGACGCGAGTAAAACCGGTATCGCCCGGCTTGACAGAACATGTGGGGACGGACGACCCCGCCCGTCCAGCCGAGCGAAGCTCGGCAGTCTCCGGTGCCGCCAATAACATATGCGCCGCAAGAATCTTCTCCGCCAGCGTCATCGCCCGCGCCTGCGTCGTGATCGCCGGCAGAAAAACCTTCCCCTGCATCCGCGCCACGTTAAACGGAAACAACCCGCCATATTCGATCACCTGCTTAGTGATCTCGTCCTCCCCAGCGGTGAATTCGCTGAGCGCGATCTCTTCCCCGCCGCGAATCCGGTCAATCAAAGAGAAGTTGGTCGAGGTCAGCAGCCCCAGATTCTGGCAGTTCTGTTTGTAGATGCGCTCAATATTCTCCGCAATCGCAACCTGAATCCCGGCGCACATCTCGGCATAAGGCGACTGCTCGCGACTCGATCCCTTGCCGCGCCGCTTGCCGGCAACCGAGCACACGAAGCCGCCCTTCTTCACATCGCCGCGTCCAATCGGCAGCGTGTCGCCACACCTCAAACCAACGTACGGAATCTCGCCCAGCGTCCGATCAAAGTAGAAGCAGCAGTGCGCGGGAGTAATCTCGTCGGTAGAAATGTCGTCGCGGAGTTTAGGATTCTTGGCCGGAGTCTTCGTATCCCACGGCAGATCCCAGCCGGCCAGTTGCTTCTTGATCAGCTCGGGGTCTTCGGTGAGAAATAGAATGCGCCCCTGCAGACGCACCTTGCCGGGACGCTTTTCAATCTTGCGTTCAAGAAGAGGCGAACCCACGCGATTGATTGTACCGCTTGAACTGTGCCGGTGGAGCGACGGGCGTCCTCGCCCGTCCTTGGGCAGCGAAGTGGCCGGGCGGGGACACCCGGCGCTCCATTAGACTTTTCGATCTCTCGCGTAGGCAACTGGACTCGCCAACTCTTCCATTCCGCGGCCCGCGAAGATCTCCTGAAACTCCCGCAGGAGCGCATCATGCACCAGCCCATTCGACGCCAGCGTCTCGCGGCTGGCGATCTGGAACGCGCCACCCGAAAAATCCGTGACCTTTCCGCCGGCTTCTTCGACGATCAGCACGCCCGCCGCCGTGTCCCACGGATTGAGATTAAATTCCCAGAATCCGTCAAATCGGCCCGACGCCACATTGCACAGATCCAGCGCGGCCGACCCGGCCCGCCTCACCCCGTGGGTGCGCAACGTGAGCTGGTGATAGAAATAAATATTGGGGTTCTTATGCCGCTTGTGGCTGGGGAAACCGGTGGCCACCAGGCACTCCGCCAGATTCGCCGTGGCCGACACGTGAATCGCGGCGTCGTTCAGCCGCGCACCGCTACCGAATTCAGCGGCGAACATCTCGTCGCGAGTCGGATCGTAAATCACTCCCGCAACCCGTTGCCCCCGCCGTTCCACCGCCAGCGAAACGCAAAACACCGGAAAGCCATGCGCAAAATTCGTGGTGCCGTCCAGCGGATCGACGTACCATTTGTATTCGCCGCCCGTTTCGATGCGCGCGCCCTCTTCCCCCATCACATCATGCGTCGGAAACTGGTGGCGAATCCGTTCCAGAATCAGCGCCTCCGACTTTCGATCCGCGACCGTAACCAGATCCACGTCGCCCTTGTATTCAATCTTCACGTGCTGCCGAAAGTAGTCCATGAGCAAGCTGCCCGCCTCGCGAGCCATAGCCTGCATCGGAGAAATCAAATCCAAAGATTGAAGGGATGTCATGAGAGCCAAGACTTTCGATTGACGTTGAGCACGAGGCGCTGGGTACTGGGTACTGAGTACTGGCTACTTTTTCTTGCCGTCTTCCGAGATATACACAATTTCATGCTTGAAGATGAACAGATTCGGGCCATCCTCGCGCGTCACACGCACCATGTTCTTGTCGTAGTACTCAATCCAGCCTTGCACCACTTCGCCGTCGGCCAGTTTCAGGCTCACGACCTTCTGCTTTTCCCCCAGCGACTTCAGATAGGCTGCTTCTTCAAACGTCTCGTCCGGAGGCGGAGTGCGCTTCTTGCCAAAGTTGGAACTTCCTGGCGGTAACGGCATGTCGTCATTTTACAACGTCCAACCGCACACTCAGGGTTTCGTCGTCGAGATAATGAACGGTCCCAAAATAGATTGTCATCCTGAGCGAAGCGAAGGATCTGCTTTTTCTCGGCGCACGAGACAGCAGGTCCTTCGCTTCGCTCAGGATGACAAAGCTATGGGGTTTCGGGGACGTCGCCATCGCCACCGGTCTATATCTGATAATCGACGTCCTCGATAATCCTTTGCAGCGATTCGGACGCCGGCTCTATTCCCCCCGTGCCTTCCAGTTGACGCACTCGCTCCTTCAACTTGTTGACCTCGGATGCTACCGCAGACAGCGCCTCGGAAAGAGGGTCGTTGATTTGCTTGGGGTCGATAATGACCACGCGCTTGCCTTCTCGCAAGACGATGTGTCCCGGCACGCCGACCACGGTGGAATCGTCGGGCACGTTGCGCAGCACGACCGATCCGGCGCCAATCCGGCAATTGTGCCCCACCGTAATGTTGCCGAGAATCTTCGCGCCGCTGCCCACGACGACATTGTTGAGCAGTGTGGGATGGCGCTTGCCATGCTCTTTACCGGTCCCGCCAAGAGTCACACCCTGGTAAAGCGTTACATCGTCGCCGACGATCGCTGTCTCACCGATCACCACCGCCAGGGCGTGATCAATGAAAAATCGGCGACCTAGTATGGCGCCCGGATGAATTTCGGTCCCGGTCAGGAAGCGCGCAACCTGCGACAGTAGGCGCGCCATCAACAAGAAACGACGGTTCCAGAGCCAATGACTGACGCGGTGGAACCAGATCGCGTGCAGCCCCGAGTAGCAAAGAAAAACTTCCAGCCGCGACCGCGCGGCCGGGTCGCGGTCAAGCACGGTGGTAATATCTTCGCGGATGTGCGACAGCAGATGCGGCATGGGGTCAAACAGTCTAAAGATTGAAGATCAAGCCGGGAGTTGCGCTGTCGGAATCTGCAGCGCCTGGTTCCGGAGTCCTTCAAACAAAATACTACTCAGATAGCGCTCGCCGAACGACGGCAGAACCACGACGATCAATTTTCCGGCATTTTCCGGACGCCGCGCCACCTTTAAAGCCGCCACCACCGCCGCTCCCGAAGAGATGCCCACCAGCAAACCTTCTTCCAGGGGAAGGCGCCGCGCCATCTCGATCGACTCGTCGTTGGTTACGGTGATGACCTCGTCAATGTAGTCCCGGCGCAGGATGCTGGGAATAAAACCGCCGCCGAGCCCCTGAATTTTGTGCGGCCCTGGCGGTCCGCCGGAGAGAACCGCGCTATCCGCCGGCTCCACGGCCACCGCCTTGAACGAAGGTTTCTTGGGCTTGATGTATTGGCAGACGCCGGTCAGGGTTCCGCCGGTGCCGACGCCGGAGATCAGAAAATCGACGCGCCCGTCCGTGTCCTCCCAGATCTCGGGGCCGGTAGTTTCGAAGTGAACCTTCGGATTGGCCGGGTTGTCAAACTGCTGCAGCATGTAAGCGTTCGGAGTCGAGGCCAGCAATTGCTCGGCTTTCAGGATTGCGCCCTTCATTCCCCGCGGACCCGGCGTCAGCACAATCTCGGCGCCCAGAGCGAGCAGCAGCACCCGCCGCTCCAGACTCATAGTGTCGGGCATGGTGAGGATGATCTTGTAGCCCTTCACGGCCGACACGAAGGCAAGGGCGATTCCAGTGTTGCCGCTGGTCGGTTCGATCAGAACGGTTTTCCCGGGCTGAATTCTTCCGGCGCGCTCGGCATCGGCAATCATGCTCACCCCGATGCGATCTTTTACGCTGGCCAGGGGATTCTGGCTTTCCAGCTTCGCCACCACCTCGGCAACAGCGCCCTCGGTAACCCGGTTCAGCCGCACCAGCGGCGTGTGTCCAATCAGTTCGGTTACATCCTTCGCAATTTTCATAGGCTTTCGATTCTCGGGATTGCCGGTTCGATTCATATTGTCATCCTGAGCGGATGACAATATGAAATGGTGTTGGCTCTGCACCGACTTTCACCGCATGGGGCCTACCTCGCACCCGGCTTCCGCCGTCCCACCCGCGCCAGTACCCGCCGCACCTTCTTGGGAGAAATCGACAGCCGCGCCGCCACCCGCGACACTTTTCGCCCTTCGCGCTCCCACACCCGCGCGATCACAATCTCCGCAAATTCGTCGCTAATTTGCCGGAACGTCTTCTCGCCCACCGCGCCCTGCGACCACGCCTTCAGTGCCGGATGGAGACTTCCCTTTCGCAAAATTCTCGCGCCCAGAGTCTGCAGATCCTGCCACATGTTGTTGTCGGGCTGATTTGTCCCGCAAGACGCCCGCGCCAAGTCATACGAAACGCGCGCCGCTTCCGGATTGTCGAAAAACGAATTGCACTGCGTCAATCCCTGCCACAGATGCGCGTTCGCGAGCAGCAGATGATGCTGGGTATGCTTCGCCAGATCGATCGCCTCCTGGCTGAACTCGAACGCCCGCCGCGCATGGCTCCCCGGATCGGCGCCCCCGCCGACCTCTTCCTCCACCTTCGCATTCTCGATCATGCACTCCAGAATGCGCGCCCGTCCCATCAGAATGTAGTCCTGCTTCTGTTCCGCCACTTCGTACGCCGAAACCGCCTCTTCCTCGGCGCGCTGAAAATCTCCGCCATCGAGGTGGATGTACGCGGCATTCAAGTAGACCGTCCCGACCCCGTGATGGTTGGGGCGCTGCTGGTAGATGGCACGGGCGGCGTCGAGGTGTTCGAGCGCTTCGCGGCGAAGCTGGGCCAATCGACTGCGATAGTCATGACTGGTTCCGCTCGGCTTGCCGTCGCCGCTGGCCGGCGCCTTCCGGCGGCGCTCGGCGTCGCGGTCCACCCGTTTCTGCAACTGCAGCGCGACCCCGCGCTTGGCGAGCGCCATATTTGCCAGCGATCGCGCCAGGTTCAGGTGCCGCGGATCGCGCTTGCCATAATAGCGAATCGCGTTCTCGAAGAACGTAATCGCCTTGTCGAAGCGCCCTTCCCGGCGCGCCATCCGCCCGTAGAAGGATTGCAGGTTGCCGAGCGTCACGTAGTCATCGGTCTCGCCCAGCACACTTTCCGCCGATTGCGAGAGGCGCACCGCCTCTTTCCATTTGCCCTGCTGAAATAAAAGCCAGCTCTCCAGCACCTGCATCACCGCCGCCATGCGTGGATGGTTTAACTCGAGCGCCAGGTCTTTTCCCTTGCCGGTGTAGATCAGGGCCTCGTCGTACTCCCCGCGCCGCCGCAAGCAGCGCCCCTTCCAGTAGTAAGCGATGGCCAGCAGGAAGCGGTCGTCCAGTTCTTCCTGCAAGCTCAAGACAAAATCAAAGTGAGCAATCGCCGCTTCCATCGCCTCTTCCACCATCGCCGCCATTCCCTCGGCCAGGCGCAGGCAGAGGTAGTCGGCGATCGTGAGTTTCGACCGCGACCCGGGCTTCAAGTGTTCAAAGCG
>CAVQHM010000027.1:0-37283 GCA_963712295.1 uncultured Acidobacteriaceae bacterium | reverse complement strand
CGGCCCGCTGAATCCGATATCCGTCCATATCGCAAGCTGCGCCAGCAGGCGGCCGGCATCTTCCTGGGAAGGATCGAGATTGGCGATCAGGTCCTGATGCGATCGAAGACACGCAATTCCGCGTTCAATCTCGCGCGCCGCCACATGCTCCCGTAACTGCGAGAGGAACCCTGCATCAATCGGCACATGGCCGATCGGCAGTTTGGCCGGAGTTCTGCGCGCACCCATGCCTTGACGTTCTATTCCAATAAATCGCAGCTTGCAAGCCTCAGAAATAAGTCCCGTGCGCTAGGTCATTTTGACCTAGTAGGCCGGGACGGACAGCCCAGTTTGTCGAAAAAGCGCAATCCGCGGTCTAATGGGCCTGGGACGTAACACGCAAACTCCACGGAGGCGGAAAGTGTTAACCATCGTTAAGAGCCAGGAATCCACTACGACTATGACAATGTCCGACCAGCAGGTCGCGGCCGCCACGGAATGGTTCGCGCGCCCCCGATTCGACGGCATCGTCCGTCTCTACTCCCCGCGCCAGGTGGCCGAGCAGCAGGGTACGATTTCCGGCGACTACACCGTCGCGCGACAAGCAGCGGAGGAGTTCTACAAGCGGTTGCGCGAGCTGTTTGATCAGCGCCGGCAGATCACGACCTTCGGTCCCTACTCGCCAGGCCAGGCGGTGATGATGAAGCGGATTGGGATGGAAGGCATTTACCTGGGCGGCTGGGCGACGTCCGCCAAAGGCTCGCAGGCCGAGGATCCGGGCCCAGACCTCGCCAGCTATCCGCTAGGCCAGGTGCCTGACGAAGCTGCTGGACTGGTGCGGGCGCTTCTCACTGCCGACAAGAACCAGCACTTCGCCCGCATGAGGATGACCGAGGAACAACGCCAGGCGACACCGGCCATCGACTATCGCCCTTTCATCATCGCCGACGCTGACACAGGTCACGGTGGAGACGCGCACGTCCGCAACCTCATCCGCCGCTTCGTCGAGGCCGGCGTGCCCGGCTATCACATAGAAGACCAGAAGCCCGGAGCGAAGAAATGCGGCCACCAGGGCGGCAAGGTGGTTGTGGCCGAGGACGAGCAGATCAAGCGCCTCAACGCCGCCCGCCTGCAGCTCGACATCATGCGCGTCCCCGGCATCGTTGTCGCCCGAACCGACGCCGAGTCCGCGACCTTCATCGAGAGTCGCAGCGACGAGCGCGACCAGCCCTTCATTCTCGGCGCCACCAACGTCGATCTACCCAGTTACAAGGCCGGTTATCTGGCCATCTTGCGGAAGCTCTTCGAGTTGGGCGTCGACGAGGTCCGCGGTCACCTGCTTTTTGCCGTGTCAGAGGCCGAGTACGCGGCCGCCTTCGATTGGCTCGAACGCGTCGGGCTCATGTCCATGATTACCGAGCGCGCCCCGGCTCTCAAAAATATGCCCGCAACCGATCTCGACGCCGCACTCGACAAGATCGACACGCGCTATGTGGAAACCTGGCAGGCCGAAGCGGGGATGAAGACCTATGGGCTGGCGGTCGCCGAGGTGTTGGAGTTCCGCGCGTCCGAGGGCGAGCGTTTCGATATGACCCTCGAGCAATGGCTCGCCTTCGCGAAACGGGCTTCCTTCTACGAGGCCCGCGAGCGCGCAAAAGCGATGGGCATCCGCGTCATCTGGGATTGCGAGCTGCCCAAAACTCCCGAAGGCTTCTATCACATCCAGGCGGGTATCGATTACGCCATCGCCAAGTCTATGGCGGTTGCGCCCTTCGCCGACATACTGTGGATGGAGACCAAGACCGCCGATCTCGAGGACGCCGAGAGGTTTGCCCACGCCATCCACGCGCAGTATCCCGGCAAGATGCTGGCCTACAACCTATCGCCCTCGTTCAGCTGGGACACCACCGGCATGAACGACGAACAGATGAGGCGCTTCCCCGAGGAACTCGGCAAGCTCGGCTTCGTCTTCAACTTCATCACCTACGGTGGCCACCAGATCGACGGCTTGGCGGCCGAGGAGTTCGCGACCGCACTGAAGCAGGACGGAATGCTGGCGCTGGCGCGCTTGCAGCGCAAGTTCAGGCTGCTGGAGTCGCCCTACCGCACGCCGCAGACTTTGGTCGGAGGCCCGCGCCTGGACGCCGCCTTAATGGCTTCGTCGGGACGCACCGCCGCGACCAAAGCGATGGGCAAGGGCTCGACGCAGTTTCAGCACCTGGTGCAGACCGAGGTCCCCACCAAGCTGTTGGAAGACTGGCTCGCGGAGTGGAGCAAGCACTGCAACTATGCAGAGAAAATCAGCGTCCGGCTGCGTCCGCATACGGCGGGTTCGGACCTATTGGAGCTGAGCGTGCTGAGCGAGCCCAGCATGAACCAGCCCAGCGGGGAGAAGCTCGCCAACGTGATCTTCGCCTACATCCAGGATCGTCGCGGCCGCAACATCATCTCGGTTCGCGATCAGAATACCCTGGCGCCGGTGCGCAAGAAGCGCCTCATGACGGTCGCCCAACTGTTCTTGATCCACCGCTACAATGCCAGTTCGGTGCACTACGTCACCCCGACCGAGGACAACGAGCTTCAAACGCAAAGGATGAAGAGCGTGGGGATATTCTCCGATGTGCATACCGAGATTGGCCAAATCATCGTCGCCCAAGTCAACAAGGAACACGTCGCTGAATTGCTGAAGCCCGACCGGTTGCTTCTTTTGGAGATGATCCGCAAAACGTCGCCGTCATTGCAAGGCCAGACTGCTGATTGCGGAGAGACATCCGACGAACTGATGCCGTCGGGAGACTAGGGAAAAAGTCTAGAAACCTCTGCTGGAGCGCCGGGCGTCCCCGCCCGGCTGGACTTCAAGCGCTCACGCGCGTTTGGGAAGCTCTTGTCCGTTCGCGCTTGTCTTCGCGAAGTTGTGCTGCCGTAAAAGCGCTGCCGCACGTGCCGCATCTCCAGCTTGTAAATGCGCTGGCCCCGAAGCTTGGCCCATCATTACTCGTCTGGGGCTGGCTTGCGCGCACCGCCAGAACCAGCTCACCACCACACTGCGAACATTCACGTTTTTGCATTGCGAGACCTGATACCGGAGAACCCTAGGCACCAACCCGTACGGATACTAACTCCGGGTTACAGTGGGAGGTTTGCATGGATTTAACCGCATCTTCCGCCGTAAATCTTCCCATCACCAGGGCCAGCTTACGGTTGGTTGTGGTCTGGATGGGCACTTTATCGACCCGCAGCACATATTGAGGGACATGAGCTCCCCCGCGGGTTACCTTCACTACAAACTTAATGTTTTTCATGGTTCCTTCCCGGTTCGATCGATCCGCCAGACACATGGAGCCGACTGAGAAAGGTGGTAGTGTCGACTCGAAACTTCCCCTCAGAGCCACCTAAGAGGAGATAATTTTCAGATAGGCTAACTAATTAGAGGACGCGAAAGAATAAGAATAGACACTTACTCAATTTCGATCGTAGTCTCCTTCGCTGCCATTGTCAAGTTTGTAAACCAGCCATGCCCACGAGCTGAGCCCAACGGCAGCAACGCGGGAGTTGCCTCAGGAGGGACGGGTACGCGAACCGGCAATGCTCAGCGCGATCCCGCCCGCGATCAGCACGACACTAATGACGGGCGAAACCCGCTCGCTGCGGCTCGTCTGAACCCCCAAGTTCGCATCTCCAATCTTGATTCCTTGCGTCTCGGTGTGAGGGATGGGCACCACCAGCGACGCGATGCCAAGCGCAATCAGGAGCAAGCCTGCATACAGCAGTATTTTCATATCAACTCCTCGTCCGGTTGGAATTTGCGCCGCTGAGAATAGCGAGCCGGGCAGAAGCCGCCTGCTGCTTGGCGCGTGGAAGGAATTCTCGTGCCGAAAAATTTGGCAGCCCGGCAGGGATTCGAACCCCGATACGCAGCTCCAGAGGCTGCAGTCCTACCGTTGAACGACCGGGCTGTTAGCAGAATTCTAAATCATTTCGCGGTGACTGCAAAACCGCCTCCCTTCCCGCACGCGCGCTTCGTGCTGCACCCGCGTTACAATCTCTGGCAGCAGTGCGCGGAGTCGCAAAGGAGTCGCGATGACAAGAACGATGGCCGGAACCTTCCCCGAAACTTTCTCAGAATCCATGCCCGTTGAAACCAGCTACGCCGAGATGGCGCGCCGTCCCCTTGAGGCCGAGCAGTGCGCTCTCATCGTCGTCGACATCCAGGAGAAGTTGCTGCCACCCATCTGGGAAAAAGAGCGGTTCGTCCGCAACGCGCAGTTGTTGATTCGCCTGGCTGGAATCTTGAAGATCCCGGCACTGGTAACGGTTCAATACGCGAAAGGCTTGGGCAACACCGTGCCCGAGGTCGCTTCCCTGCTGCCCGACAGTACGGCTATCGACAAGCTGACGTTCTCCTGCTTCGGCAGCGACGTGTTCTGCTCCCTGCTGAAGCGCCTGCCGGGCCAGCGAACGACCGCGCTACTCTGCGGCATGGAAGCCCACATCTGCGTAATGCAGACCGCGCTGGGAGCATTGCGCGAGGGCTATCTGGTGCATGTGGCGTCGGACGCCGTCAGCTCGCGCACGGAATTAAACTGGCGGATCGGCCTGGACCGCATGAAGGCCGCCGGAGCGATTCTTTCCTCGACCGAAATGATCGTCTACGAACTGCTGCGAGCCTCGGGCACGCCCGCGTTCAAAGAACTGCTGCCTTATCTGAAGGGCTGAAAAGATCGGTCGTTAGTCGTTGGTCGTTAGTCGTTCGCGGGTTTGGTTTTGCTCACGACTAGCGACTAACGACCTAGCCCGTCGATTCTTTCTGCTTCACCCGCACCACCGTAATTTTCGAAAACCCCTCCTCAAACGTCGGAGGCTTCAACTTGCCCGCCATCTTGCGCATGACATCTTCGGGGACCACGCGGCCGCGGCGCTGGTGGCGTTCCATGCAAACTTCCAGCGGCACATCGAAGAACAGGCCCTGCACATCGTAGCCGTAATCCCTGGCCAGTTTGATCCAGCTGTGGCGGTCGTGGGGGGTAAGGTTCGTCGCATCCACATAGTTCATGGGACGGCGGGCAATCAGCCTCGCCTTCAGCATCGATCGCAGGTTGGAAAACACGAGGTCCCCAAAGCGCTCCTCTTGCGCGTCGTCAAAAAGCAGTTCGCGCAGCAGATCGCTCGATAGCGGATGAATATTGTGCCGCTTGAACCACGAACTCTTCCCCGATCCAGGCAACCCAATCGCCAGCACCACCGTTCCCTTGCTGGCGCGCACGGGAGCCGGAGCAACCTGAGCGGGCGCAACTTCAGCGGGCGCCGCTGGAGCCTTCGCAGCGACTATAGGTTCCGGGGCAGACGCCTCGGCTGGTGGCATTTCCGCGACCGATGGTTCGGCTGCAACTGCGGGCGCAGCTGCGACCGCCGGACGAGATCGGCCGCGACCTCCACGCCCACGACGACGGCGCGACGTGCGCGGTCTCGCTTCACCGGCCGCAACCGACGCCTCTGGTGTCGCAACCAGCTCGGGCGCAGCCTCAGCTGCCGGCTCCGGCCTCGACCGATGCGACTCGACGATGCCAGCCTCGGCGTGAGCCGCAACCGGTGCGGATGGCTCATCGTCATAGAACCTCGGCTGTAAGGGCTCGGGGGCCTTGGTGGCTTCCTTGTTGGAGCTGCCTCCTGACTTCTTGCGACGCTTTAATCGATCGCTCATCCATTTACGCATATAGCAGCTTGTAGCACACCGGCGCATCTCGGAGCAATGGCGAGGATCGGGTGATCGGGCCATCGGGCCATCGAAGTTCAAATGCCTTTGACTTTCGATCACCCGATGACCCGATGGTCAGATGACCCGATCGATTTACAATAACTGCCAAGGTCAATCCATGAATCCAACCCATCCCGCAACTCTCCAGCTTCCCGCCGTACCGCTGACGCTGGAAGGCTACGCCACGCTACATCAGATGATGCGCTTCCGCTGGACCGCCTGGCGCGCGCTAGCCGAGAACGCCCGTCGCGAGATCGCCGCCGAAGCCGCCAGCCTGCTCGCCGCGATGGAAGCGAATTCCGATGGCCAGTCGGCGGTGTTCTCGTTACTCGGCCACAAAGGCGACCTGATGCTGGTTCATTTCCGCGAAAGCTTCGACCAGCTCAATCAGGCCGAACTCGATCTGGCGCGGCTCCGGCTCAACGATTTTCTGGAGCCCGCAACTTCCTATCTATCGGTGATTGAGCTGGGCCTGTACGAGTCGTCGCTCAAAACCTACAAAGCGCTCGCCGATCGCGGCGTGGAACCCCACTCGGACGAATGGAAAAAGGCCATCCAGGAAACCATCGCGCGTCAGAAAGAAGCGATGAAGACGCGCCTGTTCCCGGCCATGCCCCCCAACCGCTACATCTGTTTTTATCCCATGGATCGCCGCCGCGGCGAAGATAAGAACTGGTACACGCTCCCCATGGAAGAACGCCAGCGCCAGATGAACGAACACGGCCTGGTCGGACGCCGTTATGCCGGAGAGGTAAAGCAAATCATCACCGGCTCCATCGGCTTCGATGACTGGGAGTGGGGCGTCGACCTCTTCGCCGACGATCCCCTGGTGTTCAAAAAGCTGATCTACGAAATGCGCTTCGACCACGTCAGCGCCGTCTATGCGCTGTTTGGAACCTTCTATGTCGGATTGCGCTGTCCCGCCAACCGCCTGCACGATCTGCTGGAAGGAAATTTGCCAGGGCACGTGTAGTAACGGGGTTCGTGTGGGGACGGGCTCGTGTGGGGACGGGCGCCTCGCCCGTCCAAGCCGAGCGAAAGCTCGGCAGCTGCCCGCGGCCCCAACAACTCTGGACGGTTTCTAGCTGCGAGCGCGCTTCCTTCTCGGTGCCTTCCCTTTTGAAAACTTAAACTCGTGCCGTTTTATATCCACGCGCGCCCCGCGAAACGTCACTCCCTCCATTCGTAAACGGAATCTTTGTTCGGCGGCGCCTTCTCCACCCAGCTTGATGGCCCCGCCCGAGCCGACCACGCGATGCCAGGGCAGTCCCGGAACTTGCTGCAAGATGCGCACGACTTGACGGGCAGCTCCAGGCCAGCCCGCAGCCCGCGCGATCGCCCCGTAACTCGATACCATCCCCGACGGCAAGGCACGAATGCAGCGCACCACGTCCGTGTGGGGACGGGCGCCCTCGCCCGTCCAAGCCGAGCGAAGCTCGGCAGCTGCCCGGGCGCGCTGATCTTTCGCCGCGCTCTTCTTTCTGCCCGCAGTAGACTGCGTTTTCCTTTTCACAAATCAGCCGCCGATGAACCCCAAACAGTGTTTTCGCCAACGACCAGGGACGAACGACCAACGACCGTCCCGCGCCCTCATGCTAATCTAGGCTCACCATACAAAAATTTACACAAGCCCGTAAAACCTGGGATTACGATAAGTGCATCTCATGGGATTTGCCCACCACCAAAACTGCCTTTTGGAGAATACTATGCTTCGCTGGTTGAAAACCCTGCCCCTGGCCTTGGCCGTTGCCGCCCTGATCGTCTTTGCCACCTTCGCCGCCAGTTGTGGATCCAACAATTCGCAGGCCCGTTTCGTCAATGCGATCTCAGATGATACCCAATCCTTGGATATCGATTTCAACGGAGCGAAGGCGTTTGGCGGTGTAGGACCTTTCGCGGCTTCGGGATCGACCTACGTAGGCATACCGGCGGGTAGTGACAAAATCCAGGGGTTTGCAAGCGGCACCACCACCAACCCGGTCTTCGGCGTGACCAGCCCCATAAGCTTCAACTCGGGGTCGCAATACACGGTGGTTGCAACTGGATTCCTTGCAGGCACCGTTAACATCGTGGCCCCAGTTGATAACAACACTGCGCCGGCAGTTGGCATCGTGAACTTCCGCGTCATTGACGCCTCGCCCTCCGGGGTCGGCGCTGTGGACGTTTATATCATCCCGAACATCGCCGCGGGCACCCCTAGCTGTACACTTGGTAATGGAATTGCCCCGCTCCCGCGATCTCCGACGTTTCTTCCCCTCTATCCTCCACCACGCCATATAGCGGCTACGTAAACGTGAACTACAATTCCCTCGGAAACTTCGGCTACACGATGTACGTGACGCCAACGGGGTCAACGACCCCAGTCCAGAATTGGAGCGGCGGCTATCAAATCCCTGAAATCGGCAGCGTGTCGGTTGGCTCGATTCGTACTATAGTGCTAGTGGACACTCCTGATGGAAAGAGTGGGATGAGCGGGACGCCCATACTGTTGGCTGACCTCAACTAAACGCGGGGCAAGTCGTTCCGGCCTGGCAGGCGTCCAGTTGCAGAGTTCAGGAAGACGCTCAGGAAAAAGAGCCGGGCCTCGGCTGCGGCCCGGTGAGCCGTCCTCCCGATCACCCGACGGCCCGAGCTGCTAAAATCCTTCTTGCTCACCACTAGACCGACTCTCGGAGAATTAAGGATGTCTCGCGGCTTCAAAATCCTGCCCCTTGCCTTGGCCCTGGCGGCCTTGAGCATCCTCACCGCCAGTTGTGGTTCCAGCAACCCCGTTCCAGCGCAGGTTCGTTTCGTCAATGCCATCCAGGACACTGCCCAGTACGGCACCGCTCTCGATATCACTGTCGCCGGAACAAAGGAGTTTACCGACGTACCCTTCCAGGGTTTTCAGCCGTCCTCCGGCTATACGAAAATCGTTTCCGGTGGCTCCGCGCTCCAAGGGATTCAAACCGGTACCACCACTCCGGTCTTCATCGCCGACATCAGCTTGACCGCTTCCGCGCAATACACTTTGGTTGCGACAGGATTTGCCACCAGCAACAAGGTCGTCCTCATTTCCGCGCTTGACAACAACCTCCCGCCGCCCAATGGCCAAGAGAATTTCCGCGTCATTCACGCCTCGCCCAGCGGCCCCGCGGCCGTCGATATTTATATCGTCCCGGTCGGGTCCACCAACCCCATCACCCCGCCCGCGACCATCTCGAACGTTGCCTACCGCAGTGCAAGCTCATACGCATCCGTTGCCTACAATCCCAATTTTGTACAGGGCTTCAACTACACCATGTTCGTGACTGCGACCGGAAGCACGTCACCTCTTTTTAGCCAGACCCTCAGCGCCGGAAGTTCGTCCGCCGGATCGATTCGTACCCTGGTGCTCACCGACCAGCAGAACATCAGTCAATTGAATCCGAGCGCCCTCGTATTGAATGACCTCAATTAACCTCGTGTTGAATAACCACGCACCGGCCGGTTCTGTCCCACGCGGCATCGCGCTGCACCCTTTACTAGGAAGAGGGTCCCCATCGGCAAGAAGCTCCCGGTCCTCGGCCGAACCCCGGCAGACCCCCGAACAAGCTGCTAAAATTCTTCCTGCTTACCAGCCAAATGCTTTTGGAGAATCACGGATGTGCCGTTTGATGTCTCGCTCGCTGAAAGCCCTGCCCTTAACGTTGGCCCTGGCGGTCTTGGGCATCCTCACCGCCAGTTGTGGCTCTTCCAGCGCTCCCGCACAGGTTCGTTTCGTCCATGCCATCCAGGATGCCCCCACCTTGGATATCGATGTCACCGGCCCGAATACCGCAAGCACGCCGGAATTTACCCATCTATCGTTCCTCGACGTTCAGCCAGCCCAGCCTGGCCATACCAGCGTACCGTCGGGCAGCGACACGGTCGCAGGGGTTTTGAGCGGCACCAGCACGCCGGTCTTTACCAGTACGGTTGGCTGGGGCGCCGGCGCGAACTACACGGTGGTTGCCACTGGATTTTCCAAAACCGGCACCAACGGCAGCAACGTTGTCCTCTTGTCGATCCCTGACAACATCCCGACGCCCCCATCCGGCGACGTCGAATTCCGCGTCATCAATGCCTCGCCCAGCGTACCTAAGGTGGATGTTTATATCGAGCTCAACCCCAACGGAGGTCCCGGGCTCCCCATTGCGATTCAAGGCCTGGCCTACACCCAGGCCAGCAATTACGTAACCTATGTCTTCAATCCCAACAATTCCACCCCTCCCCCAGGCTTTACGGTTTACGTCACCGCGTCGGGAAGTACGACGCCAATCTATATAACCGAGAACCTCAGTCCATCCACTGCGGGAGCGGTTCGCACCCTTGTGCTTACGGACGCCCCAACCGGGGGTACAATGAATTCGACTTTCGTGGAATTGTCCGATCTCAACTAATTGCGAACGCTGGACCGCGATGCACTAGCCGCGAAGCGGCGGAACAGGAAAGCCCGGCACGGAAGGGTAGGCGGAAGGGGCCAATCGAGTCCCGCAAGGGACGGCACCGGGGCTCGACGCCCAACACCGCAGCCTCTACGCCGCATCTTTCTTAAACGACTTCGCCGCAGCTTCTTCATCCTCGAACACCTCAAAAATAGTTAGCAGCTTGGTGAGCTGCAGCAAGTTGCCGACGCGCTGGCTCACGCGCGCCAGCTTCACCGCGCCGCCGGCGTTGCGCGCAGTCGTATAAAGCGAAACCAGCGTTCCCAGACCCCCGCTGTCGACGTAATTCACTTCGCGCAGACTCAGCACCACCTGCGGGCTCTGGGCCAGCAGTTTCTTGACGGTATCGCGCAGACTGGCCGATTCCTCGCCAAACACAATCCGGCCGCTGCAATCCACCACCAGCACGCCCTGCATCGATCGTGTGCTCATTTTCAGTTGCATAGCCGCTAATCTCCCTATTCGCGGTGAAACTCAACCGGATGAGCCTACCCCGCCTGCATAAGCCACGCAAGAGCCAACTGTAGAGACGGGGCTTGCCCCGTCTCCCTCGCGGGCCGGAGCCGCGGCAAGCCGCGTCTCTACCAAAGAGTCCATGGCGAGGGTCCATGCCCGGGTAATTCGCGCCTGGTGAAGCCTGTATAATCAGGGTCTCGCATGAGCTACCAGGTCCTGGCCCGCAAATACCGTCCGCAGAAATTTTCCGACGTCATCGGCCAGGAACACGTCACCCGCACCCTGCAAAATGCCATCGCGCAAGAGCGCATCGCCCACGGTTACATCTTCAGCGGACATCGCGGCATCGGCAAGACCACGGTCGCGCGCATCCTGGCTATGGCGCTGAACTGCCGCTCGGCCCAGAAGCCGGTGGCCGAGCCCTGCGGCATTTGCGATTCCTGCACCGAGATTCGCAACGGCAACTCCGTCGACGTAATCGAAATCGACGCCGCCACCAATCGCGGCATCGACGAAATCCGCGAATTGCGCGAAGCCGCGCGCTACCGTCCCGCCCGCGATCGTTTCAAGATCTACATTCTCGACGAAGCCCACCAGATTACCGACGCCGCCTTCAATGCTCTGCTCAAAACGCTGGAGGAGCCTCCCGGCCACGTCATCTTCATGATGGCCACCACCCAGCCGGAGGATATTCCCCAGACCATCCGCTCGCGCTGCCAGCACTTCAGCTATCGCGCCATGAAGTTTGACGACATCATGGGGCAACTCCGCGACATCGTGGCGAAAGAGAAGATCCCCGCGGACGAGGACGCCCTCGCCCTGCTCGCCGAGGCGGGAGACGGATCGATGCGCGACGCGCTCTCCATCCTCGACCAGGCCATCGCCTCCACTGCCGATCATCTGACCGCCGATTCCGTCCGTAGCCTGATCGGTTCCGCCCCGGCAACGGCGCTCGAAACGGTAATGCAAGCCGTCGCCGAAAGTTCGAGCGAGAGAATTTTGGTGCTGGTCGACGAACTGATTGGCGAAGGCCACAGTCCCACGCACTTCGCGCGCCAGTTGGTGCGCTTCCTGCGCAATGTCACGGTGGCGAAGATCGCGGGCAAAGACTCGCCGCTTCTGCAAGTTTCCTCCGATGAGCGGGCCCGCGTCAGCCGCATCGCCGAGCTGTTCACCGAAGAAGACCTGGCCCGCCATTTGCAGATCATGCTGCGCACCCATGGAGAACTCGGATACCGCCAGGAACAGCGCTTTCACCTTGAACTCGGATTGTTGAAGATGGCGCATGCGCAGCGTCTGCTGCCCATCGAACAGCTGCTGAGCGATGCGGCGCCCATTGCCGTCGCGCGACCAACCACGATTCCGCGCTTGACGGCGCCGGCAGAAGCCCGCCGTCCCGATTTTCCATCTTCTTCGCGCTCAAGTTCCGTTTCGCCGTTCGCTGCCGATTCGGCGCGCAAAGGCACTCCCAAGGCGGAGTCGTCTTCCGGCACGATTGCATCAAGCGCCAACGTCGTCATCATGGGATCGTCCGCCCCGGCGGTTGAAGAATTGTCCCCCGAACCTGATTCGCGATCCGCCCCACGCACCGAAGCGACGCCCGCGTCAAACGCCGAGTCCCTGCGCGACGCCGTTCTAAACGCGCTGAGCAATCAGCAAATGCTCGTTTCCATCCTAGAGAACGCGGAGTGGACGCTGGCAGGAAGCTTGCTAACCGCAAAAGTGGCGGCTTCCAGCACGATGATCGAAATGTCATTCACCGCCGAAGCGCGCCGCATAGCGAGCGCTGCCGCCAGCGGCCAGGCCGGAAGGCCAATTAAGATGCAAGTCGAGTCCGGAGGAGCGCCGCGAGCGTCCTCTGCCCCGAGCAGGGCATCGAACGGAAGCGCACGCAGCCGCGCCGAACAAGACCCGATCGTGCAGCGCATGAAGGAAAAATTCGGAGCCGAAATCCGCACGGTGATCGACTATCGGGAGAAAGGATGAGGCATCGGGTGATCGGGTCATCGGGCCATCGGGTCATCGCAATTCAAAGACAAACGCTTTTGCGATTCCGATCACCCGATGGCCCGATCACCCGATGACCCGATTGGTTTTCTTATGGCTGGATTCAATTTGCAGGAACTGATGTCGCAAGCCAAGCAGCAGTACGAGACGCTGCAAAAGAAGATGGAGCAGACCGTGGTCGAGGCTTCAGCCGGCGGCGGCACGGTCACCGTCAAGATGGATGGCCGCAAACAGGTCCTAGCCATCGCCATCGATCCGGAAGCGATCAAAGCCGGCGATGTGGAGATGCTGCAGGACTTGGTGATGGCCGCCATAAACGAAGCCGGGCGCAAAGTCGATGAGGCAATGAAATCGAGCCTAGGCGGGATGCTCGGCGGACTGGGAGGAATTTTGTAATTTGGTAATTTTATAATCTTGTAATTTGAATCCCGGCTTGGTTTCAAATTGCGAAATTACCCGATTGCAAAATTACAAAATGTCTCGCTTCGCCGAACCCATGACCCGCCTGATCGACGAGCTCAAGAAGCTGCCGGGAATCGGCAACAAGAGCGCGCAGCGCCTCGCCTTTCATATTCTGCGCTCGAGCGAAGATGACGCCGAAGCTCTAGCCTCCGCCGTCCGCGATGTGAAGGCCAAGTTGCACCTGTGCTCGATCTGCAACAACATCACTGACGTCGATCCCTGCGAGTACTGCGCCAGTCCTACCCGGAATCAAAAGCTGGTCTGCGTGGTCGAGGAGCCGACCAACATTGCAGCCGTCGAAAAGACGCGGCATTTTAACGGCGTCTACCACGTGCTCCACGGCTCGATTTCGCCCTTGCACGGAGTGGGCCCCGAACAATTGCACATCCCCAATCTGATCTCCCGCGTCGCCGGCGGCGAAATCGAAGAAGTCATTCTCGCCACCAATCCCACGGTCGAAGGAGAAGCCACCGCCACCTACCTCGCCCAGCAACTCAAGCGCCAGGGACTGCGCATAACCCGCATCGCCATGGGCATTCCCGTAGGCAGCGACATCGAATACACCGACGAAGTCACTATGCTGAAGGCCATGGAAGGCCGGCGGGAAATGTAGCCTTTGCCACGGTCGCACTTGCAAGCGTTCCTTATCTCTGGCCCGAACCCGTCCGGAGGGTTACCGAGGGCACTAGTTGATGGCCAAACCTGCTGCGTATAATGGCCTAAATTCGACATCTTCTTCGAGGGATCGACCTATGGGCCGTGTCTTCCGCTTTGTGCAACCAGTCGTTTTCTGCGCTGCTACGGTGTTGCTAGTAACCGAGCACGCTCTGCGCGCAAGATGCGCTCCCCATTCCGGACACCGGAAAGCCGGCGGTGGATCCGGTGGTACAGCGCAACATCGACGATTGGGCGGCCCAGCAGCGCGGTTTGCCCGACGATTGGACTCACCACTATCTGGTTTTCTCCAATCCCGGCACCGCGCAACAGGCGATCGAGAATGGCAGGTTCGAGGAGTGGCTCAAGATTGTCGACGATCCCCGCTTCACTATGCAGCAGATCAAGCGGAGCGGGGGCGCAAAGGCGCTGGAAGACTACGGGTATCTCCGCCAGCAGTTCGCCAAACGAGAAAGTTTTGGGAGCCGGTGCGCCAGACCAGTTGCCGGAAACCTTTTTCCCGCTCCCGCCGAGAAAACGGAAAGTTGCTCTGAAGAAAGACTGGGCCGTGGCATTCGGCGGGGTTGCGGCGAGCGGAACGGGCACCGTCACCACCAACAACGCGAGCAATGCCTCAACCGATTACCGTTGACGGCCAGACCTTCACAGGAAGCGCGCCGACCAGTGCAAGCGGCACGGGAATCTTCACGGGGGCGCCCGGCGCCGGTCAGGGCCTCACGATCACCAACGGCGCGAACGTGTTGGGCCTTACGACCAACGCGACCGCGTCCTCCGTCGTGGGCACGGTGTCAGCGGCGCCAACGTCCACCACCGCTCCCACCATCGCCATTACCAACTCCGCGGGACTCATTTCCAATACCTTAAGCCTGACGACCAGCGCGACCGGGGCGACGGCCACCGGCACCTTCTCGGGCGCCGGCCCCACCTCCGGCCAGACGATTACCATCAAGAATGGCGCCAATACCCTCACCTTAACCGCGATCAACGGAACGTTGGGCACGGGTACGGTGAGTGTGTCCAATGCTATCGGTGCTGCGAACGGAGACGTCGGTACCGTAGGGTCTGTCGAGTACGTGTTCGAGGAGACGACCACGCCATTTCCTGGCCAGCAATTCACTGGCCCGCAATATTACTGCCCAAACACGACCACGCCCTGCGTGTGGTGGGGAACCACAGAGGCAAACACTGGGCAGGCTCTCTTGGCTGCACTCACGAATAACCAGTCAGCGTGTCCGACGGGCGTTGCCCCCCCAGGACTCGGCAACTGGCAGCAGACGTGTTACTCGTATGTGACGGCGGCGAATCCCAGTGTCACGGCGACGCTGGCGGCAGGCGTGGTCACGTTGACCAACATCACGGGCAACGATATACCCTTTAGCTGGTACTCCGTACAGGGCGCCTGGACGTTAGTGCCGAATACGGGCTCGATTCCCGGTTATGCGGCGGGCACGAACGCATGCACCAGTTCGACCGCCGGAACTTTTGCTATCAACTCCACCCCGTCCATTGTGGCCTCGAACCTGGCAAATGCCATTAACGCTTGCAACAGTTCGTATTCCGCCGTTGGGGTCACCGCATCTGCGGCTGGCCGCGTAGTCACAATCGCCAGCACCACGCTCGGAAGTCCTGCCAGTAGCCTTGCCCTTAGCAAAACCGCCAGCAACTTCGTTTGGAGTGCTGTGACCACAGGCTCCCCAGGCAGCAATAGCTGCACCAGCGCCACTACCGGGACCTTTGCCGGCGGTGGGAGCACTGCGGCCGAGGCCGCAAACATCGCAGCCGCCATTAATGCGTGCAATAGTTCATATCCGGCCGTTGGGGTCACCGCAAGCTACACCTCTGGCAGTACGTTTACGGTTTCCAGCGTGGCTGCCGGACCTTACCTGGCGGTCGGAGCATCGAACAATACCGGCCTCTTCTCCTGGGGAACTGTCACTGCCGGATCTACCGGAACAAACGCTTGCGCGAGTTCGACCACCGGGACCTTCGCCTCCAGCAATAGCACCGTAACGCTGGCGACAAACCTGGCAGCGGCGATCAATGCCTGTCCCGCTGCGGCGGGCGTTACCGCGGTTGCTAGCGGCCCTGTCGTCACCTTGACGGCCGACACCGCCGGGACAAGTGGAAACAGTATCGCGCTTGGGAGTACAACATCGAACTTCACCTGGTCAGGCGCTGACCTGAGCGGCGGCACCGACGGCGTGACCTCGGCGACGACCTTCGCTTACTGGTCGGGCGCCGCTGCGGCTACCCCGACGCAAGTGGCCGCGAATATCGCATCCGCCATCAACCAGAACGCCACGCTGCAAGCGGTTGCCACGGGCGTTTCCGCCAGATCGAATGGAGCGGCGGTTACCGTTACGGCCAACGCGCCGGGGACGGCTGGAAACAACTATGCAACCACGAAAGCTGCTTTCGCCGGTTTCGCCTGGACAGGCGCGGACGCTCACCGGCGGCGTAGCGGGCGCCGTCGTGCAGCCAAACTTGTATCCTGCCAAGTACTCGTTTAGTTCCACCACGGCCAGTTGCAGCGACTTTGTCATCTATCCCATGGGCACCGCCGGTGCGACGGGGGCGGCGACGATTGTCGCGTTCTCCAATCTTTATACGGGCGGATGCTTGGGCACGGTTCCGTCAGCCTATTGGGCCTATAACACGGGCGGCATGGCCACGACTTCTCCCGTGCCCTCCCTGGATGGCACACAAGTGATGTTCGTTCAGGTCAGCGGCACTACGGCAAGCTTGGTTCTGCTGAAGTGGTCGGCGAACAGCGGGACACCCACCCTGCCCGTGACGCCTGCGGCTGCGACGCTTGCGACTTATCGGGCTTGCACAGCTCCATGCGCGGTGACCTTGGCCTTTAGTGGCAACCATAACGACACGTTCTCTGCGCCCTATTATGACTACTCCAGCGATACGGCTTATGTGGGCGATGACAACGGCAATCTCCACAAGTTCACCGGACTGTTTGCAGGAACCCCAGCCGAGGTGGGGAGCCCTTGGCCGGTGCCTCTGGGCGCGTCGAAACTCTCGTCCCCTGTCTTCGACAACGTCACCGGAAACGTGATTCTGGGCGACTTTGGTGGTGTCCTATATTCCGTAGCAGCGTCGAGCGGGACCGTAAACAAGACGATCAGCATTGGGGATGCCATTGCCGACGCGCCCCTGGTGGATAGCGGTGCGGGCAAACTCTACGCCTTTGTCACCACAAACAGTTACAACGGTAGTGGCGTTGCCATTGGCGCCAACGCGGTGTATGAACTCTCGAACAATTTCACTAGCATTACCGGTGCGAGCGCAAAGCCAGTTGGTACGGGCGGCGCGGGATATTACCTTTACCACGGCATCTTCGACAACGTGTACTACTCGTCGGCAACGTTTACGGGAAACCTTTATGTAGTAGGAAACACCGGCCTGGCTGCTTCAGCGATTCTGTACAGGATACCCATCAATAGCTCAGTCATGGGAGCTCCTGCTGTCGTTTTTAACAACCTTAGCAGCGGTGCTGCGCGTCCGTGGCCATCTACCCTTAACGAATTCTGCAACAACGGCCTGAGCGCCTGCACCACCAACGGGACACGGACTACCGCAGGCACAGACTATATTTTCTTCAGCGTCTACCGCGGGACTGTAGCCGAGGGGTGTACGAACGCGGCTGGAAACGGCTGCGTGTTGTCCTATAACGTGAGCAATCCAGCGGCAGTCGTCCAGTCCAATTCTGGCTTGAACGTTACAACTCCAGGCGGGAATGGCTGCTGGCCTACGGGTGGAATTGTCATCGACAACAGCAGCACCTTGGCAGGCGCTTCCCAAACTTACTTTATAGGTTTAGGTGGCAACACTGCAGGCGGTCCCACTGGTACCACCCAAACCAGCAACAACTGCGCCGCTGGCACTGCAGGCACGATGTCAGCCACCCAGGCGTCACAAGCGAACCCATAATTGTGGGTGACGACCCGAGGGCCGATCACGGGCCGCGGAATTTTGGGTTCTACATCTAGCTCAGAGAATTGTCCGAGCAACGCGGGACGTCGGGCGTCCATTAGGGACGATCATTGTGCGGCGCCGACTTAGTCTGACATCTGACAGCGGGTCTGCAGGCTTGCTAGGAAGCACTGCGGTGTGCCACACAATTCCCAATCCCACCCTGAACCTTTCCGCAACTCAGCGCCTGCGTCTCAAACACACGCTCGAACCGGAATGCGGGTTTTGTGTAGGGTTTCTTGGATTGTTTTTTCTGAGCCCGTCGCTTGCCTTCTGGTTTCACCGGGTTCCCATTCGCCATCAAACATTCACCTCGAAGAACAGACTCTGCCCAAGCGACTGGAAATCTCTTGCCGGAATTATACAGTTTCGTGGTCTTGGTCGAAAGATAAAGATCATGATTGGGGCATTCGCCGTTGCAAACTCGGTACTGTGCACCATTTTGAACCACTCCCACGCGCCAAGATTTGGAACCGGCCGCGCCCACCGAGTGAACCCCTCAGTGAACGAGCTTTGTTTTCTTTAATTTGCGGAAATAAAGTCAGACCACTCCCCGGAATCCGCCTCCGGCCCTACAGTTGCTCTCTTGGCCATGTCTGTATCCTCGCTCCTTTTGAACGCTTTGCTGGCGCGAGATGCACAAAGCGGACGCGAACCGCGCCCGCATCAGTCTCCGAGCCAGCCCGCGCCGGGCTTGCGATGTAACCGCATCTCAACCGGCGCTTCCGAAACCGGGCCCACCGCCCGGTTTCATTTTTTATTGGGATCGTGGGTTCTCTTGTCGGGAATCGTGGGTTTCTTTGTTGGGACCGTGGGTTCTTTGCCGGGACCGTGGGTTCTTTGGCCGGGATCGTGGGTTCTTTGCCGGGGTCGTCGGTTCGTATCAGGGCATCGCTTCAGCGATGCCGCAAACTCGCAAAATACTGACGCCCCTTTAGGGGCTGCGCAATCACATCCACTCCTCAGTCGCCCGCCGTCCCCAGCAAGAATCCGTTGGCTTCCTCCTCCTCCGCCACCAGCCCTTCCGGCAACCGGCCTCGGTTGTACTCCACCATGCGGTTCTTCCACTTGAGGAAGTCGGTGATGCTCTCGGGTTCAATGCGGATTTCTACCCGGCGCAAACTAGCCAGCAGCAGATTCATCTCGTTCTGGAACCCGGCCTCGGAACGCAGGTTCTTCGCCGACGGCTTCACCCGCTCGATCTCGCGCCCGCACACCTCCAGCAGTCCCCAACCTGTGGGGAGTTCCTCGGTCCGAATCAATTCCCGCGGTGCCAGGTAATATCGCTCACAGCCAACGCCGGTCTCCGGCTTCTGCCGAAACGGTTTGTCGCGATCGGCCAGAAAATCCGCGCGCGACACCTTGCACTCGACCAGCACCGAATGGCACGCCTTCTTCCAGCCAATCGCGTCCGGCATCTCGCCACTCGCGCAGGCCTGCTCGCTGAGGACCACGCCGCAGCGATATCGTCGCAGCCATCGCACCGCCATCGAAACCAGTTTTGCATGGGTCACAAAAGAAGTGTGGAAGAGGGAGGCATTTCTGAGAAGTGTCAGGCAAGGGTCACGTAGGGACAGCCGCCCTCGGCTGTCCAGCGGGGCGAAGCCCCGCAGCGCTTTAGAGTGCACAGAAAACAAGGCGCGAGCTTGTTCGTATCAGGGCATCGCTTTAGCGATGCCGCAAACCGCCCGTGATCGATCGCCCCTTTAGGGGCTGCATCGGCCGTAACCCCCGCACCAGCACCGGCCGGCGCAGCACCGTCTCCAGCAAATGCCGCGCCGCGGCGACGTCTTCCGCCGAACGGTCCAGCGCCGAGTATCCCGCCACCCGCACCACAACAAAGCGGTCCTGCACGCTGACTTCGAGCCGCGGAGAGTTTGCGCTCTCTGGACCGTGGCGCATGTCCAGTGCGTTCGCCAGACGCAAAACTCCGGCCAGTTCCATGGCGATCCGCCGATCCGCCAGTTCCAGCGTCTGCATAGATTTTCCCCGCAGACGCGGCAACGCCCCGCGATGGTAGCGCGCCACCACCGCCGCCAGTTCCAGTTCGCGCGCGCTCCAACCCAAGGGTCGCGCCAGCCCGCGGATCATCCGGTACGAATGCTTTTGATGATTTTCCGCGCCCTTGGCCTTGCCCACATCGCGCATCAGCGCCGCCGCCTGCAACACCGCTCGCCAATCGTTCCGAACGTCGCCCGGAACGTCGCCCGCGACCATGTCGGACGTCTCCGGCTTCGTCGTCATCGTTCCCATCGCGAGACCTGCATTCTTCAACCCGTCATACAGAAGAAGCGCCAACCGGGCCACGCGCTCGGAGTGCGCGAAGTCTGGGATCCCGATATCCCGCCCATACGCGCAAACGGCTCATCGCCGCCGCGCGCAACCGCGGACCCGACGGCAACTCCGCCCGCCACACGCGCCAGAGCGACTGCCGCCCCACCATCTTCTCGCGATAGCACTCGATCCGCTTGCGCGCGTTCCGCGTTCACTTTCTCACGCCAGCGGTTGCGACTCTCCACATCGGGAAACGCCTGCGCCTCGACGGCCATGGCCCACAGCACATCCAGATCGTGCACCTCTCCCAGCAGATCCTGAAGTTCTTTCAGATCGCCGCCCCACAGCGCGTGCTGGCGCGGCAGAAAATTTTCCACCGTGTAACGGAATCGCTTGATGCCGATGCGCAGCTGCGTGCCAGGCCGCCTGCGACCGCGTCCGCAAAGCGTGTTTGTGCAGATCGTAGCCGGCGATCCACTTTTCGAGCGCCAGATGCAGGTACACCGCGCTCCCCGGACGCACCCGCGCCGCGCGCCGCGGCAGCGTTCTCGTCCACTGCCGCCACTGCTTGCGGTCAAACTGATTGAGATCTTTGAAGGCGTGCTGCTTGCATTCGCCTTCGCGCGCTTGCACGCGATCCAGCAGCCTGGCGACGACCGGATCGCCCCGGCCTTCCGTAGAGACGCGGCGAGCCGCGTCTCCCGCGCCGGCATCGCCCAGCTTCTCGATCCACTCCGCCATCACCTGCATGTCGCGCAACTCGCCGAGCGCCTGGAAAAGCTTTCTTCCCGCCTTCTTCATCTCCTTCCAGGAAGAATCGGGATCGATCGCCATCAATCCATCGGCCAGCGAACGGCAGCGCCGCAACGCAACGCGAAGATCGTGTACCGCATCAGCATCGAAACCGATGGCCGCGCGGTCACACTCCACCGGCACTCGCTCCATCCAGGCGCGCAGCCCAAACTTCGGCTTAGGGTTCGCGGGCTTGGAGTTCACAGGCGTGGGACTGGGTTTCAGAATCGGGCTGGCTGCCAACCGTGGCTCCTTTAGTTGATGGGAACCATTGTCGCCTCTTTGCCCGGATTCTTCTAGGAGCAGGTGTTAGCTCTCGGCGGTCAGCAAAACCGGACGATTCGAGTTGGAGTGGTGCCCGGAGACGGAATCGAACCGTCACGTCCTGTTACGGACCCGGGATTTTAAGTCCCGTGCGTCTGCCAGTTTCGCCATCCGGGCAACGCGATGCAATGACTGAATTCTACGATAATCACCCGCGAAACTCTCTTCACCTCTCCATGCAACTTCTTGCGAACTTCCGGGTTCCATAGTATGAAGAAGAAGCATGTAAGAGTGTGATTACCGGGAGGGAACCTTGAAAGGATCGCGTTCGGTTCGTAAAGCTTCGGTTTATAAAACAGTGGGTTCCGGGTTGGCGATGAGAGCCGCTCTTCTCTTCGTAATGCTTGGCGCGGCGACGTGGGTGTACGCCCAGAGTGGCAAAATGAGTCCTTATCAGGGCGAGGCGGACGGGGTCGGCGCCGGCGGACAATGGCTGGAATTCCAATCCACGGACAAGATGACGGGGGCGACGAGGGTGCGCTTTGAGCTCCAGTCGAATAACTATTTTCGCGAAGATCCAGAATACAAGCCCAGAGTGAATCTGATTTGCGATAACGGCAAGCTTAAGCTGGCCGACTTCAATCCCGGGGTCAGACTGGCTCCCCCGAACCGCCCCGGCTTCTGGGGACAGCCGCAGTTGGAAGTGGAGGTGCGGGTGGACGATGTCCACTATTACAAGGGTTGGAACTGGATGCGCGGACACTTCCTCTCCATGGACAAGGGCACCGTTCGAGGCATGATGGGGGCTAACATTTTCAACATCGCGCTCCCCACGCGGAGCGGCCGGCAGATCGCGGAGTTTTCGCCCAGCGGGTTGAATCTGGATCGAGTCAAACAAGCCTGTGATCTGACCGCCAAGAAGCCGAGCAAAGACTAGCGCATCACCTACCCGTTTCCCAAAGTACGCGAAAAAGCGTGGGGTACCCGCCCGAGCAAAGACTAAATGCGCTGGTGCCCGTGAAGTGTGGGCATCGCAGGCCGAGGAATGTGCATCAGAGGTGAAAAGGTCATTTGGGGTTAGTCGCTTCCTTGCGTTCCTTTTGGCCCGCACTGTCGAATCAGGGTGAGGTGAAAGATGTTAAGGACGATCTTTCGTAACCAGAATCGTGCCGTCCCTCCTGGTCTCATTTCCATTTATCTGCTCACTTTCCTGGCTGCGTCTTTGACAGCTCAGACGGCGGGAATGGGAGCGTTGACGGGCAGAGTTACCGACCCGTCCGGTGCCGGAGTGGCGAATGTCACGGTGACAGCGACGAGCGCAGACACGGGCCAGGCGCGAAGCACCACCACGGGGACGGATGGCACTTATAAGCTTGACGGGCTCGCGGCGGGCAACTACCGGGTGAAGTTTGAGGCTTCCGGTTTCAAGCCCTTGGAACTTCCTTCCGCAACGATCCATGGAACCGAGGCAGCGGTTCTGGATACGAAACTGGACATCGCCGAGGTAGGCAACGCCATACCAGTCAACAAGCCAGTGCCGATGTCACAGCAAGATTTGCCGAACGCCCCTTCCAGTAGCACCGCACCTCCTTCGCTACAGGACCTCGGGTTTCCCGCAGAGCAGTCCCAGGGTAACGCCCGGGAGCAAGCGCTGCTCGATAAGCGGACACACATGCTGAAGATCCATCAGCGGCTGGGTTTGATCACAACCATTCCGTTGATTGCCACCGTTGCCACTTCCTTCAACGCTGGGGGCAAGAGCACCGGTACGACCTCGCGCGACCTGCATACGGCCCTCGGCGCGGTGACGGGGGATTTGTATTTCATGAGCGCGTACTATGCCATCCGCGCGCCCAGAGTGCCCGGAACTGAAACCCGCGGGCCAATCCGTTTCCACAAGGCAATGGCTTGGATCCACGGGCCCGGAATGATCCTGACGCCGATTCTGGGAGCCATTGCGTTCGAGCAAAAAAGCAAAGGGGAAAAGGTTCACGGCATTGCCGCCGCGCATGGGCCGGTGGCCATCGTAACCGCCGGAGCATTTGGAGCCGCTCTTTTGTCGGTATCGGTTAAGTTCTGAGCCGGGGCTTCTGAACTTATGAAAAAGACCATCCGGATGGCCTTTGCGCTTCTGGCGCTTCCTATCCTCGCCGCAGCGGATGGCCAGTGGGTTCTCGAACAGTGCACTCTCACCTACCATGTATCCCATCCTCTGCATCAGAGCGAGGGTGTGAGCCATGCGGCGCGAGGTAAGGGAGTTTGCCATGCCGGACAATGCGATTTTCTGATCGCGGTGCCCGTCAAGTCGTTTGATTCCGGGGACAGTAACCGCGACCTTCATATGGTCCAGGTCACGCGCGGAGCCGAGTTTCCCATGGTCACCGTGCGCACCCGCCTGCCCGAATCGGACGCCACATCCGCGACCATTAACGCCGATCTGGAAATTCAGTTTGCCGGCCAGACTGCCCAGTACAAGCAGGTTCCCTTCAAACTGGCAACGCAAGGCGGCGAGACCCATCTCACAGGGATAATTCCCGCCACACTCGCTGATTTCAAAATCGACCCGCCATCGCTGCTGACCATGCCCGTCAAAAACGATATTCCCGTACGCGTGGAAATGACCTGGCGGCCGCACTGAATGGGCTCAGGGCTCACTCCCATCCCTCACGCAAGCGGCGTACATAGTCGTCAGCGTGCTCGTCCGCCCAAAGAGCTTTGCCAGAACCGCGAAGAGCCATTAGGGGATCGTCTTCAACTGGTCGCTCCGCAATCTTGGCGCACCAGCCTCGATACGACGCGAGAATTCGCTTGAGCCCAAGAACCTCTCTGAGACAAGGTTTCACCGTTTCTCCTCTTCTCCTCTTGACGAACATTCTCGCAGGTTCCCATCGATCAACCTAGCACCCTTTGACTTCCGTCTTCTGCATCCCCAGCCCTCTCCGCGAATCCAATGATGGTATCTTTGGACGCATCAGGAGACGCATGAAGATCGGGATCACCTGTTATCCAACCTACGGCGGCAGCGGAGTCGTCGCCACCGAACTGGGGCTCGAACTCGCTCGCCGGGGCCATGAGATTCATTTCATTTCGTATTCGCAGCCCATCCGCCTGACCGGGCCGGAACCCAACATTCACTATCATGAGGTCGAGGTCACGCGCTATCCGCTGTTTGAATATCCTCCGTACGATCTGGCGCTGGCCACGCGCATGGCCGAGGTGTCGCAGCTCTACGAACTCGACCTGCTGCACGTGCACTACGCCATCCCGCACTCGGTGAGCGCGATGCTGGCCAAGCAGATGCTGGCGGCAACTCCGCCGCGGCGCCATTTGCCGTTTGTCACCACGCTGCACGGCACCGACATCACTCTCGTTGGCCTCGACCGCTCCTATCTTCCGATCACGCGTTTTTCCATCGAGCAGAGCGACGGCGTGACCGCGATCTCGCAGTATTTGCGCACCCGCACCCTGAGAGTTTTCGACATCAAGAACCACATCGAGGTCATCCCCAACTTCGTGAACTGCGACGAGTATCTGCGCAAACCGGAGTGGCTGGAAAAGCGCAGCGAGTATGTTTCCAAAGACGAGCGGCTGCTGGTGCACCTTTCGAACTTCCGGCCGGTAAAGCGCGTGCTGGATGTCGATCGAAATCTTCGACCGCGTGCGCAAGAAAATCCCCTCCAAGCTGCTGCTGATTGGCGACGGGCCCGATCGTTCGCAGGCGGAGTGGCTGGCCGTGCAGAAAGGCATTCACGAGCACGTGCTGTTTCTAGGGAAGCAGGATCAGATCCGCGAAAAACTCGCCATCTCGGACGTGATGTTGATGCCGAGCGAACTGGAAACCTTCGGGCTGGCGGCGTTGGAGGGAATGGCCTGTGAGGTCGTCCCGATCGCCACCCGCTCTGGAGGAGTGCCGGAATTGATCGAGCACGGAGTGACCGGATTTATGGCCGATGTCGGCGACGTGGAGACCATGGCGCGTTACGCCATCGAACTGCTGAGCGATGAATCCGCCCTGCGCGCCATGGGAAAACGGGCGCGCGCCGCGGCTCAGGAGAAATACTGCTCCACCAAGATTATTCCGCTTTACGAAGACTTTTACCGAAAGGTGCTGGAGCGCTCGTCGCAGTCGGCGCAGCCGTCATTAGCTCTTCAGGGTTAGGCAGAATCGGCAGGCGCAAACGGATCAGCGTGCCGCCGCCTTCGCGGGCTTCGATTTTCATCCGGGCAGCATCGCCGTAGAGCACCTTGAGCCGCTCGGCAACGTTGGCCATGCCAATGCCGATGCCCCCAAAACCATCCGGTGTCTCGAGCAATTGCGCCGCCCCCATGCCCACACCGTCGTCTTCCACTTCCACCACCAGCCGCGATTTGATCAGGCGGCTGCGCAGCGTGATGCTGCCGCCTTCGATCTTGGGCGCGAGTCCGTGCTTGATGCAATTTTCGACCAGCGGCTGCAGCAACATGCTGGGAACCATGGCTTCGAGCGACGCCGGATCGAGATCCTTGACCACCTTGAGCTTGTCCCGCCCAAAACGCACGACTTCAATGTCCAGATAATTGTCGATGAACTCGACTTCCTCGCGCAGCGAAACGAACGAATCGGTGCTGTGCAGCAGGCGGCGAAGAATGGTAGCGAGCTTCAGGACCATCTCGCGCGCCGTATCGGGATCGAAACGCACCAGCGACGAAATGGAATTCAGCGTATTGAACAGGAAGTGCGGATTGATCTGATTCTGCAGCGCTGCCATGCGCGCCTGCAGCAGCAGCCGCTCCTGCTCTTCGAGCTTCATCTGGATGCGGACGCTGTTGAAGATTTTCAGTTCCGTGCCCACCACCATGACCACGGCCAGGTAGATCGCGCTCTCCACCAGATAAGCGTTCAGAGTCGCCGGGCCGGGCTCCACAGACCGGGGCTTTCCAGGCTGAAGATAGAGTTGGGCCAGAAATGCCAGATTTCGGTTTGCAGAAAACGCAAGCCCACGATGGTGGCGAAAAATGCCACCTGCCAATCGAACACGCGGGGACGCGGCAGATTGCGCCGAATCATGCGATAGAGAGTGAGATCGATGAACGGCGAGAACGACCAGATATCTTCCTGTTCGGGCGCGAAACGGCGCAACTGACCGGCAATAATTCCGGCAAACACATTCAAGGGCAGGCTGGCCCACTCGCCGTGCAGCGCAGCGGGCAGCGAGATCAGCGCTCCGCCAAGCCCTCCCGACAAACGCCCGCCAATCACGCCCAGCAGCAATGCCGTTTCCAGCGAAAGGTCGCCGGCGAGGAAGCTCTTGGCGCTGAATCGGATCCACACGCCGAGGGCGATGGGGATCGCCATCCACAACGCCAGATAGATTTTGTGCCGGGTTGCGCGTTGCTCGCGAAAGATCGAAGTCTTGAATTCTTTGGAGCGCACCAGGGCGCTCGACACGGCCGCAGCCACGCCTAGCTTGATCAGGAGGTTGACGAGTATCAGCCGCGGTTCCAGCATGGAGTGAGTTCTTTGGTTTCGTATCAGGGCACCGCTTCAGCGGTGCCGTTCGTCATTCAAGATCAAGCCCCTTCAGGGGCTGCTTGTCGAGATCCTCAAAACCCGCCTCAACGCCAGCCCCTTAAGGGGCTTTGCATTTCGCCGGACCCACCCTATCGCTAAAGCGATAGCCTGATACGAAACATCTTTGCGTTCAGGCTCCGATTGTACCCGCAGCCTGCCGCAAAAGCTGCTCAACGTTAATCTTCGAGCCCGCCGGAACTCCGCCCTGCGCAAAATCGCGGCTGCCACCACCGCGCCCTCCGACCGACGACAAGACTTGCTTAAGCAACGCGCCCATGTCGGATGAGCCGCCGGGAGTCTGCGCGAAGACCAGCCCCGGCGGATCCACCGTGCTCGCCACCAGCGCAATCGCCGGCGAACCCACTCGCGTCACTTTCTGCGCAAACAGTTTCGCAAACGCGATGTCGCGATCCGAAAACGCCCGCACAATGATTTTCCGGCCGTTCGTCTCCGGCTGGTCCCGAAGAGCGGCCAACGCCATAAGCTCGGCCAGTTGATCGAGCGCATCGTCCTTCTGCTTGCGCAACAGCTTGCTCTCTTCGACACTCTTGCGGATCTGCTCCGGCACATCCCAAAGCTGTGCTGAGAACAGCGCGGCCGCCTCGCTGAGCGCGCTATAGTCGCGCCGCGCCATGCGCACCGCGCGATTGCCGCAGACAAACTCGACTCGAGTTCCCTGCCGCACCTTTTCAGATTTCCGCAGCAAAATTGAGCCGATCTGCCCGCTGGCCCCGACGTGCGTTCCGCCGCACGCCGACAGATCGAAATCCGCGACCTCGATCAGGCGCAATTCGTCGCGCTCCGCCGGAGGCAGTTTGCGCAAGCCCAGTTTCTCCGCCTCCGCGCGCGACACATAGCGAATCCGCACCGGACGGTTCTCAAACACAATCTCATTGGCCCGCTTCTCGGCCCCGGCAATCTGCGCGGAACTTAGCGACGGCACGGCCAGATCAATCGAGCAATAGTCTTCTCCCATGTGGAAGGAAACGGTCGGCATCTGGTAAAGCTCGACAAAAGCCGCCGAGAGAACGTGCTGTCCGGTGTGTTGCTGCATATGATCGCGGCGGCGTTCAGGATCGATGCTGCCGTGGACGGCGGCGCCCGCCGCCGGCAACCTCGGCGGCGCTTCCAGGTAGTGGACGACCCTGCCATCCTCCGCATCCGCAACTTCCGAAACCCGCACGCGATCGCCACTGTCGAGCGTCAACCATCCTGTATCGTGGACCTGGCCGCCGCTGGTGGGATAGAAAGCGGTCTCGCGCAGAATAACTGATGGGCGCGGCTGCTCGGGACGACGGGGGCATAACGTCCTCGACAACCGAATCGAATTCGTGGATTTCAGAACTGTCGTAGTAAAGACGTTTGGTCATGATCAGAAGACGTACGCGATGTAAGCTCTTTGGTGGAGCGCCGGGCGTCCCCGCCCGGCTGGACGGGCGAGACGCCCGTCGCTCCACCGTCAAATTCACTAGGCGCAATGGGCAAAGAAAAGTCAGGCACCGGCGGTCCACTGCACACGAAAGAGCCCGTTACCGTTGCTTCCTTCCGGACCTGGCGGGGTTGGCGGGAAAACGTCGCGCGGAACCGATGCCTGACTCTTTATCTTATCAAGAGATCGCCGAAAACAGGAATGGACGCTCGGGCTTCTTCGACTATCATCGAATCACATCTATGACTGAGCCGGAATGCGCCGCCTACGAAAAGCTGAAAGAGCGTGAGAACCGTGCCCACGCGGCATGGACTTCTCTTCTCTTCCGCAATGAAGTCAAGCCGAGGCTTTCGGAGAAGGCAAAGCGGAAGCATCAGAAAGAAGAAATGGAAGCGTATCAGCAAGCTCACAAGGCACGCCTGGCTCATGCGAAGACATGCCCAACCTGCATGTCCACCCTGTAAGGATTGCAGGGGCCAAGTTCATAGGTCCTTCGCTTCGCTCAGGATGACAATCCACAACTTGCGCCGTGATTTTACGGCGGACGATTTAGCGCACCACCAGCACTTCCCGTATGGCATCGCGCGCCAGGAAAAACTTGATCGAAGCGAAATCGCGGAAGAGGTTTTCAATGTGCCGGTTGTTGAATACTCGCTGCAGGCGCGGGGATTGCTTTTCGGACGCGGGGCGGCCGGGCGGCGTCACCTTCACTTCTTGCATCTCCAGCAGGTCGGTACCAGTCACGTGATAGCGATAGCAGGTCGAGTCTGGGCCGGCGTCGCGGGTGTGAAAGAACGCCAGCAGGTATCCGCCCGGCTTCATCACCGACCACAAACGGTCGATGGTCGGCTTCACCAAGCTCTCTTCCATGTAGTCCGGCAGATTCCAGCACAGCACCACGTCGAAGTGAGCGTTCGGGTACACCAGGTTCTCATCCAGAAACTTCTTGCTGTCCAGAACCGAGGCGCCGGCGCTGTCCTGCATGCGAAGCGCGGGATCGAGCGACGACCACAGCAGGTCTTCGCTGTAAATCTTGTGTCCCTTGCCGGTAAAGAAACGGATGTTGCTGGCCGAGGTTGCGCCCATGTCGAGCACGCACAACCCCTCCTCGGTATTCAGCAGGCGTGAGATTTCCCCGATGCCGCTCGACCGGCGGGTTAACTTCTGCGGGACTGCGGGACCCGCGGTCCGGTTCGAAGAGCTGCGAAAGAATTTCATTACGTTGTCAGAAACCGATGCCATCCTAAGGATCAAGGACCCTGCGCGCCCGAAGGCGTCGAGCTGCGAACTGCGGGCTTCGAGCAATCCTTGCAACGTCTACTCGTAGCTCGCGGCTCGCCGCCTTCACTTGGACGCGGGCGTTGCCGCCTTTCCCGCTTCTTTCTGAATATCGACCTTCCCCTTCAGGAACGCGCCCTCTTCAATGGCGATGCGTTGCGTGGTCAAATCGCCAGTCACCACCGCCGATTTTCGCAACTCCACGCGATCGGAGGCGTTCACCGCCCCATCCAACTTACCCTGAATCACCACGGCTTTCGCGGTGACGTCGGCCTTGATGTTTCCGTTCGGCCCGACCGTCAGGCTGTGGTTGCGGAGCTCGATTTTGCCTTCGACATTGCCATCCACATACAAGTCTTCGGATCCGGACAGCTCTCCCTTGATCACCACCGATTTGCCAATGTGGGCGAACTCTCCGGTTTGCGGAGCATCCATGGCCTGGCCTCCATCTTCCTCGCGCTCTGGTCGCCGCGAATTCACTGATTGTAAATCATCGGCCCAGTTCGAAGGCGGATTGCTGGCGGGAAATCGTTCTCCGTCAGGAACTTACCGCAGCGGGGGAAAGCGGCATCCCGATGCAACCTTCCGTTTGTTACCATCGTCGTAACGGGATCAACGTGGGCACCCCAGTCATGGCGACCATCAACTTTAGTTCGCGCAACCCCATCGCCCACAGCATTGCACAAACCAGCGCCTGCATTCTGTTGCTTGCCGGGGCCGGTTTCGGAGGCCAGCCCGCGACCGTTTCTTCCTATCCGCATCCGGCGGCGTTGGTACGCAAAGCGGTACAGAACGAAATCAGGGCCGCCAATAACGAGGGCGCTCACTTTCTGTTTCGCGGCACCAAGACGACGCCTAAGGGATCCACGACGAAACTCTACGTCGAGACCAAGGAGGCCACTGCCGGCCTGGTGATCGCCAACAACGGCAAGCCTCTGACTCCCGACGAGCGCCGGGCGGAAGAGGCGCGCGTAGAACGTTTCGTCGAGCATCCGGAAGAATTACGGAAGAAGCGCGAGCAGGAGCGCGACAGCGCCGAGCGCACTCTACGCATCATGCGTGCGCTGCCCGATGCCTTTCTGTTTGAGTATGTGGGGGAAGAACCCGGATCGGAAGGCATTGGCCGGGTCGGCGACCCCCTGATCAAGTTGACGTTCCGACCAAATCCCCGCTACCAACCGCCCTCGCGCGTGGAGGAAGTTCTGACCGGAATGCAAGGCTACGTGCTGGTGGACGCCGTCCGCTACCGCATTGCCAGCATTGAGGGCACGCTCTTCAAGGACGTCAGCTTCGGCTGGGGGATCCTCGGACGCCTCGACCGGGGCGGCCGCTTTGTGGTTCATCAGCAGGTGGTTGGCGGCAACTTCTGGGAAATCTCAAGCATGAACTTGAGCTTCACCGGAAAAATTCTGCTGGTAAGAAATCTCTCCATCATCTCGACGGAAATTTTCAGTGGCTTCAAGCAGGTTCCGTCAGACCTGACGTTCGCCCAGGCCCTGGAACTGCTGAAGCGGGAGGAGGCCACCTCGGCCGACAATCGCGCCGCCGGCAGACTCGCCCACAAGTGACGCATCAACGGTGCTGCCAACAGCTTTCATGAATTGTCATCCTGATATGAATTGTCATCCTGAGCGAAGCGAAGGACCTGCTGTCTCACGCTCCAGGCAAAAAGCAGGTCCTTCGCTTCGCTCAGGATGACAATTTATGGGAGGACGACAATGATGGATGGATGACAATTCATGGGTGGTGTCGTTCCTGCATGAACAATTCACCGAGGGCTCTCAGGCCTTTCCCCCGCGAAACGTCTCCTCGCGCACGGTGAATTTCCGCACCAAATCGTCGCGCACGCTGTAGCCCGTCCCCAGCGCGTCGCTGATGGCAATCATTCCGTCGGCGCGCACTTCCACTTCAGGTTCGATGATGTCCTGTTTCCAATAACGCTTCGACGCCGACACGTCTCCGGGCAAGCGGAAATTTTCGAGCGTCGACAACGCGATGTTGTGCGCCCGCCCCACTCCCGACTCGAGCATCCCGCCGCACCACACCGGAGCGTTGTGTTGCACGGCAACATCGTGTACCTTCTTCGCCTCGCCGAAGCCGCCGACGCGTCCTACCTTGATGTTGATGATCCGGCAGGCGCCAGTTTCGAGGGCAAAATCGGCGTCGCGAGCATTCAGTATCGATTCGTCCAGACAGATTGCCGTCTGGATCGCTTTCTGCAACCGCGCATGAAGATAGATTTCGTCGTTCCACAACGGCTGCTCGATCATCAGCAGCTTGAAGGCATCGAACTTGCGCACATGCTCAACCTCGTCGAGCGTATAGGCGGAATTCGCATCCACACTGAGAACAATATCCGCCCAGCGGGCGCGGATCTTCTCCAGCACATTCAGATCCCATCCCGGCTTCACCTTGATCTTGATCCGCCGGTATCCCGCCGCCAACTCCGTTTCGATTTTCTGCAGGAGTTGTTCGGGCGTGTCCTGAATGCCGATCGAGACGCCGCAGCCGATCTCACGCCGGGTCCCTCCCAGTAATTTCCAGAGTGGCAGTTGCTTCTGCCGCGCTTCCGCGTCCCACACCGCATTTTCGAGCGCGGCCTTGGCCATGCGGTGGCCGCGGATTCTCGAAAACCGCGCGGCGCAATCGCGGCCGCCCGGCAACTCGCTCTGAAGCAGTAAAGGCGCCAGATAATTCTTGATCGTGGGCCATGCGGTTTCGGTCCATTCCGGGCTGTAATAAGGATCTTCCCCGGCGACGCACTCGCCCCACCCGCGGACTCCGTCGGCCTCAACACTCACCAGCAGGATGCGGCGGCTGTAAACGCGGCCAAAGCTCGTTTCAAAAAAATGCACGAGCGGCATGTGAATTTCACGCAGAGTTACAGATTCGATTTTCATGACGTAGGGATCGCTGAAGGACTGGCAAGTATAGAAGGGCGTCCCAGCAAGGGCAAGCGTTTTGCTCCATTGAATAATTGTCATCCTGAGCGAAGCGAAGGACCTGCTGTTTTGTGGTGCGCGAGAAAGCAGCTCCTTCGCTTCGCTCAGGATGACAATACAAAATATGCTGCAGATTCACGGGACACAACCTTAATATCGCCAGCCTTCGTCCCAGTTCCCCAACAGGAACCGCCCATTCCCGTTCGCGTCGCGCTCATAGCCGAGCACGCTCAGTCCGTCGGCAAGCGCCCGGCTGAACCGCTCACGATTCCTTGTTTGCACCTCGAGCGCCTGCGCGCGGGTCGCCGCCGCACCCTTCCATGCATAGATTTCCGCCGGCACGTCGATGCGAGCGCGGCATTCGAACTTCGCGCGCGGACCCTCCGCCAAGACCGCCTCAACCCGCTTGGACCTCATCCACCACTCCGCCACCAGCCGGTCGCTGGGCAACCCGCCCTGCAGCGGGGACGACGTGAGCCCATACTGATTCACGCTGTAGCGCCGCGCGATCGCACCCAGCTTCTCGATATTCAAGTAGGCGTTCTTGATCTCCAGCGGATCGAACGTCCACTCCATCAGCTCGATCCCTCTCGCCAGCGCATCTTCACGCTGATAAAGCTTCATCCGCCGTCCCAGGCCCTCATTGCGATATTGCTGGCGGACAGCCAGCATCTGCGAGTGCAGATAGCAGTGCCCGTTTCGGATTCCCGGGAGCGCGAGCGCGAAGCCGATCAGTTCCTTTTTGTCGTGCGTGCCGGCGAAAGCTCCAATGACCTGCCCGCCAATCTTCGCCGCCACCACGAAGATCCGCACGGGAACCAACTCCGCATCCGAAAACTTCCATACCTCTTTTTGCAGCGCAAAACAGGCCTGCATCTCCGCAATCGCTTCACATGTGCGGATCGTCACCGCGCTCGGCCTGTTTCCCGTCGGCGTTCCCGTGCCGGCTCCGGTCACGCTGGTTTCTCCTGCTGCTTCGCTTCTTGCCATAGGGTTTCCAGTTCGTCCATCGACGCCTGCTGCGGCGTTCGGTCGCTCGCGCGCAGACGCTCCTCCATCCATTGAAACCTTCGCTTAAACTTGCGATTCGTCTTCCGCAACGCCGACTCGGGGTCGAGCGACAAATAGCGCGCAACGTTCACCAGGACGAACAACATGTCTCCCACTTCATCTTCGACGCGCGCGCGCAGATCGGGCGGAAGCTGCGGTTTTCCCGACCCGGCAATTCCCTCCCCCAGCGATTTGCCTTTGGAAGATCGCCCCTTGGAATGAAGCGCCGGCACAGCCTTCAGTTCCTCACGCAACTCCCCGGTCTCTTCTTCGAGCTTGGCAAAGAGGCCTTCCATCTCCGGCCAATCGAATCCGACGTGTGCCGCGCGCGAGCTGAGTTTATAAGCTTCCATCAGCGCGGGCATTTTCGACGACACGCCCGCCAGCACCGATTGTTCAGAGCCAGATGGTTCGGAGCCAGATGATTCGGAGCCAGTTTGCGGATCCACAACTTGCGCGCCGTCAGCCTGCTGCGCTTGATTGTCTCCGCGCGCCGCCACCCGTTTCTTCTTCTCTTCCGCCTTCAGCGCCTCCCAATTGCGCAGCACTTCGGCGGGAGTGTCCGCTTTCACATCGCCAAACACGTGCGGATGCCGGTCGACCAGCTTGTTCGAAAGCCGGTCGAGCACGTCATCCACCGAAAAATGTCCCTCCTCGCTGGCCATCTGCGAATAGAACAGCACCTGCAACAGCAGGTCGCCCAATTCGCCGGTCAGCTCCGGCCAATCCCGATTGTCGATGGCTTCAAGGACTTCGTAGGTTTCTTCCAGGGTGTAGGGCTTAATGGTATCGAAAGTCTGCTCACGGTCCCACGGGCATCCGCCCGGAGCCCGCAACCGCGCCATAATCTGAACCGCTCGCTCGAATCGTTCGCCGGTGGTGGACATCCTGTTCAATGTAAATGACGCGAATTGCGGGAGCAATGGCGGTGGATGCTCGTGTGGGGACGGGCGCCTCGCCCGTCCAGGCCGAGCAAAGCTCGGCAGCGCTCTTCGCCGCCGCCATTCGTCAAACCTCTACCGCAACGACCGAATCAGCAATTCCGTTTCGTCCGAGATGATTGCATCCAAGCCCCAGCCGGCAAATTCGCGCATGCGCGAGGCGCGATTCACGGTCCACACCATGATTCTCTTCCCCGCTGCGTGAACCTGATCAACCAGTTGCGGACTTGCCAGCGTGAACTGCGGAATCACCCATTCCGCGGGCGTTTCGCGCCAACTTCGAAGTTGATCCTGCGAATCGCAAAGAAATCCCAGCGGAATCGCCGAGTCGAGATCGTGGATTGCCGTGAGCACATCAGGAAGGAAAGACGAAACCACGTATCCCTTTTGCGGCGCATACTCGCGCAACCCGGCGAGCAACAGCCGCTCAAGCCCCGCAACTTTCAACTCGATATCGAGAAACGCCCGGTGGGAAAATTGCCGCAGAACCTCTTCCAGAGCAGGCAGCACCAGGCTTTTCGAAGCCGTCTCCTCAATCTTCATACCGCCGACAGTCGCGTCGTGGCAGATCACGGCCTGCTCGTCGGCGGAAAGGCGCACGTCAAACTCAAATCCGTCGCACCCATTCTGCAAGCAAAGCTCGAACGAAGCCAAAGTATTTTCAGGAATTTGCCGGCAAGCGCGCGCTCCACGATGTCCCAGAAGAAGAGGTGTGATGGGAGTTCTCAGTTCTCAGTTCTCAGTTCTCAGTTCCGGTTCTCTTTCGCCTCTGACTGAGAACTGAGAACTGGGAACTGAGAACCGGGTTTTCAGTCCAGATCGAAATCCCGGATCGGCTTCCCCGTATCCGGCGTTTCTTTGGCCTTCTTCACTGCCTCCTGGAATTTCTTCTCCAGCAACTCCGAAGCATGCTTTTGCGCTTCCATCGATTGGCGGAAGATCGAATCACGGCGGCTGTCCTGCTCTTTCATGGCGCGTGCCGCTTCTTCCATGTCGTTGAAAGTTTTCGGCTTGACCGGTGCGGTGTGCGCGATGATGCTGCGCGTTGCGGCGTCGATTTTCATGACCGCGCCGCAGCAGGGGCACGTCACGTCAAAATTGGATTCACGTTTCACAACGCGATCATACCGCAATCGAGGTCAGCGCGGGGTCAGCGCGGCGTGAGGCGAATCGGCAGAACGTGGAACAGATACAGCAACTCCCAACCCAGCAGCACGATCGACACTACCACCACCAGAATGGCCAGAGTCTCGCCGAAGTTCAGGCCGCTCTTCTGCTCCTCAAAGCGGCGCGCCCCAAGGCTCAAAATGTTCAGCGTGGCAAAGCCAAACACCAGCGCCCAGAGAATGTTGTAAATTTCGTCGCGGCTCGATCGCAGCAGGAACATCGCGGGCAAGACTGCGGCCGCCAGCGCATGCAGGGCGCCGCCAGAGAATCCTGGCCAGACGCGCACGTGACCCAGCGCAAGAAACAACGATGCGCAACTTCGACGCGCGGTAGTGACGGTTCCCAGGGTCATCCGAGAATCTGATACTACCGTGTTTGCCGTGCCAAAGTCAGCCAAAACCCAAGAAAACGAACCTCACAAGTTCACTGCGGTTGATTTTCTCCAGACTGTCGCAGAGGATAGTACGCGATGATCGTCAACTTCGCCGAGCGGGCGCACAACCACAACTGGGAACTCGACCCCGTTATCCGGTCCCTGCTCGATACCGATTTCTACAAACTGCTGATGCTCCAGTTCATCTGGAAGCATTACCCGAAAACCCGCGTGTCGTTCTCCCTGTTGAACCGCACGACTTCGGTGCGACTGGCGGAGATGTTCCCGCGCGAGGAACTGCTCCACCAGATGGAGCACGTTCGCGGCCTCCGCTTTCGCAGGTCGGAACTGGTCTGGCTCGCGGGCAACACGTTCTATGGCCGCAGCGGAATTTTTGAACCCGCGTTCCTGGAATGGCTGGAGCGCGATTTCCGATTGTCGGACTACGAGCTAACGATCAAAGATGGACAGTTCGATCTCACCTTCGACGGCCTTTGGACCGAGACCACGATGTGGGAGCTCTATGCCCTTTCGATCATTGACGAGCTCAAGACCCGGGCAGGTATGAAAAGGCTGGACGAGTTCGGCCTCGACATCTTGTATGCTCGGGCGAAAACCAAGCTCTGGAACAAGATCGAGCGGCTGCGCGGAGTCCCCGACCTTGCCGTGGCCGACTTCGGAACCCGGCGCCGTCACAGCTTCCTGTGGCAGGAATATGTAGTCGAGGCCATGGCGGCGAATCTGGGCGCGGCCTTTACTGGGACTTCCAATGCCTTCCTCGCCCATAAGCACGATCTCGAAGCGATCGGAACCAACGCGCATGAGATCCCCATGGTTCTCGCCGCGCTCGCACCCGATGACGATGCCATTAAGGCTTCGCAGTACCGCGTTCTCGAGTTGTGGCAGACCACCTACCATGGCGCCCTCCGCATCTTGCTGCCCGATACTTTTGGAACCACGCAATTTCTCGAGCACGCCCCCGATTGGGTGGCCGATTGGACCGGCCAGCGCATCGACAGCAAGAATCCCTACATCGCCGGCGACGAATATATCGAATGGCTCAAAGCCCGCGGTCGAAATCCGCAGGAGAAGCGCCTCATCGCTTCCGACGCGCTCGACGTGGATGACATCCTCGGCCTGCATGCCTATTTTGGTGGAACGCTCGCGAGCGGAGCCAACATAAGCGACTTCAGCACGGCCGTCGATTTCCACGATCCGAAAAAATGGACGCCGGGCCGCCGCATTCGTTTCAGCGCAGGCTGGGGCACGTTGCTCACCAACGATTTCCGCGGCTGCGATCCCGCCGGCGGCAGCGACTTTGATCCCGTCAGCCTGATCTGTAAGGTTTCCACGGTTGAAGGCAAGCCTGCGGTGAAGCTCTCTGACAACTACGCCAAGGCGCTCGGCACGCCGCAGGAAATCGAATGCTATCGCCGCGTATTCGGCACCGCCGGAATCA
>CAVQHM010000026.1:0-44663 GCA_963712295.1 uncultured Acidobacteriaceae bacterium | reverse complement strand
CCCACAACCTATCCCCCTGGCGTGGGTGAAGGGTTTGAGTGAGGACTCAGTCGTCCCTCCGGGACCTGAATCATTCTTTCTCCTTCCCTAGCGCTGAAGCGCTGGGCTAAGTTCGGTCGTCCCTCTGGAGTCTGTGTCATAGGGACGTGTCATCCCTCCGGGATTCGTGATCTACCCACTGCAGCCTTCCCAGCGCTTACGCGCTGGGCTAATGAATACCGCCGCTTCGCGGCTAGTGCATCGCACACTCCACCTTTTCGATTGGACTCAAGCTATGAAACAGGCTCCTCTGGGACTTTGAGTATTTGCTACTATTTGAGCAGCCAGTGTCGATCACTCCCATCCAGCTTTCTGACAAACAAGGCGCGGCCGAACACCGCGCCGCTCCTGCCGAAGGCCTGCTGCGTTCCACGGCGCGTTACCTGCTCCGGACCGAGGTCCATACTTTTGCCTTCTCGGTTGCCGCCAACTCTATTCTGTCGTTCTTCCCGTTCCTGCTGTTGCTGATGTCGTTGATCCGGTACGTTTTCCATTCCCAGGTGATGTATGGCGTAGTCGAGAACCTGTTGCGCGACTATCTTCCGACCGGCCAGGAGTTCGTAATCCGGAACCTGAACGCGCTGGTCAGCGCGCACCATCGGGCGCAAGTGTTCTCGCTGGCCATGCTGCTGATTACTTCCACCGGAATTTTTCTGCCGCTCGAAGTCGCGCTGAACCGGGTCTGGGGATTTCGCAATAACCGCTCGTATCTGCGGAATCAGTTGATGTCGCTGGGGCTGGTGTTTGCCTGCGGATCGCTCGCCCTGCTCTCGGTGGGACTGACCGCCGGGAATGTTGCCATCGTGACGAGTGCGCTGCACGGCTACGGTGCGTGGTATGTGAAACTGGTGGGCTTCGTGACCATGAAGATCTTTTCGATCCTAGCCAGCATCGCCATCTTCTTTCTTGTTTACTGGCTGTTGCCGAATGGGAAGGTGCCAGCTCGGGGAGTGCTGCCGGCGGCGGTGATGATGGGATTGCTCTCCGAGGTGCTGAAGTACGCCTATATCTTCGCCCTGCCGCGACTGAATTTTGCGGAAGTGTATGGGCCGTTCGCCATCTCGGTCAGCCTGATGTTCTGGGCGTTTCTGTCGGGGATGCTGCTGCTGACGGGGGCGCATCTGTCGGCGCGCAGGATATTGCGCGGCTGACGGGACTTCCTCTGTAGGAACGGGGTTTGCCCGTCGGCGGAGACGCGGCAAGCCGCGTCTCTACAGGAAATTCGGGGCGACTCAGATACCAAGCCATCACACCTTCCATCTCGTCGCCGACTTCGGAAAGCTCTTCTCGATCAATCCAAATACGGTGCGCGGACGCACCGCAAATATCGGTTCTTTCATGCTTCGCGGGTCCATTTTGTATTTCTTCTTGTAGACGGTCGCGACGCGCTCGAGGACCGCTGGATCTTCGGCTGGAGTCGCCATTCCCTCAATGATCACGGCTTCTTCGCCGTGGTCGTTCGTAATCGTGCAAGCTGGATTAGCGGAAAGATTTTGACACTTGCGGGATTTGTGCCCAGTCGAGAAGAAGAAAGCGTCGTCGAGCCACACTCCCCATACCGGCATCACATGCGGACGTCCCTGACCGGCGTGAATCGTGGCCAGCCAGAACGTATGGCAGCGGTTCATTTTCCTCGCGACCCAGGACCAGGGGAGCAGGCCTTTGCCATTTTCGGCTCCGACTATGCCATAGCCGGGCGCAAACGGGCGGCCTGCCTTCGGTTGCGATTTCGCGGTTTTCACGGCGCGCGCTGGGGGTTGGGAGGAAGAACGCTTCGGCATAGGGTTTGTGCCTCTTCGTGTTGTCATCTCGTGGGCAGTCTTTCGATGGAGCGAGGTGCATCTCCAAGGCGGCCGGGCGGGGACGCCCGGCGCTCCATGCAGGGTATCATTCCGCCGCGAGGCGCTGCGCTCGCAAGGCGTTTTGAAACTGCTCCACAGACAACGACGCTCCCGCGCGAATGAGCTCCAGAAGCGGGTCGGGCGATTCGGTTTCCGGCGCCGCGCCGGGCGCAGGCTTGGCCGCCGCATGCTTGCCTGCTTTCCAGTCTTCTCTCCGGCCGCCGTTTCCGGTCTTCTTTCCATCCCACGAAAATTCTTGGAACCTCGCGACTGTCCATCAGGTGGGCGATGAGTTCGGCCACCCTCGCGCGCTGATCGTGCCCTTGCGCTCGCGTGAACTCGATTCCCATTCCGGTTTGCGCGTGCGATACCCGCACGACTCCTTCCAGCAAATACTCCGCGTCCAACACGCGAATGCTGAGCAGCACCGGAGTGTCGGCGGGAAATGGAGTAGCCGCCTCCAGGTAGCAGGCGCCGACGCTGATGTCGGTGAGGCGCCAGCGGTGCGAACGAAGATGCGAACTAGCCGGCATTGCCGCCGCTGCTCCGGGATCGAGCCCCGGCTGCCCGGCGGCAGGCGACGGGCTGTCGACGATCTTTTGCCGGCCCTTCTTCTGCTGGCCCATCTTCAGCTCGTCCATTTTCCGCTCGTCGATCTTCGGCTCGTCGACCTTCCAATCGGAAGGCGCATAGTCGATTCCCCAGAAGTTGCCGGGAATGTCGAGTTCCAGGCCGACCAGCCAGGTCTCGGGATCGCCTCCGAGCGGAACCACCTCGGATACGTGCGCCGTGGTGTGGCGCTTGGCCGAAACGATTTCCAGGCGGACCGCAATGCCGGGGGCGAGTGCGCGGGGAAGGATCAGCCCGCATCCGTGGGCGTTCACCAGCGTGGTATTGCCGGGCGCGGAAAACGGCTGCGCGGGGTCGAGGCCGGTAACCAGCACGGGAACTTCCAGCGGCAGCCGGGTGCTGCGCCGAATGGCGTGTTGGGTGTTTCCCGCAGGGCCCATAGAGTCAGCCGGCAAAACGCTCTTCGGACTGAAAATGCCGATTTGCAGACCAACGCCGATCACTTCGGCAACAATGGTCCACCGACCATGCTAGATCACAGTCAAGGCGCGGGCACGGAATTTCGCAGCCCGGTTTCCAGTTAGACACTAGGGGAGCGCGGCGAGACTGTGCATCTCTGTAGCTGCGACGTGGAAGACGGGTTGCCGGAAATCGGCGATCTATTTTTTCACCAGACTGGCATGACCGGCCACGCACAACCATTGCCACCCTGCGAGACCCAGGTATCGGTAAAACGGCCGAAATGCTCATACGGCTTGCCGCCATAGGTTCCTTTGGTGTGATAACTACCCGTCACGATCGCGGTGGTGGAATACATTTCTACCTTCACATCATCGATACTCATAATCGCGGGCCGAAATTTAGGGTCGGCGAAATCCGCCAGAAACTTGCCTCGATCGCTGACCTCTCCGTTGTACTCGGTATTCCTAAACCTGTCGCCGATCATGCTGCCGATGGCGGTCGCATCGCGGCTTAACTGGGCCTGATTCCACATCCGTTCGAGCCTCACGAGTTTGGCGGCGGATTCCCTGGAGAAGGCCGTTTGAGGAGTTTGCGCGAACGCGCACATGACAGAGAAAGCAGCAGGCCAGCGGCTTCATGATCGGGCTTCCGTTTCCGAGCCTATCCCCAATTTCCCAAACCCTTGAGACTTCACAAGAGCGCGACCGGCTCACTCTTGCTATCGGCAACCATTGTAAAAACATTACCATTGCCATTCAGGGCGCAAGAAAAAAGCCGGACTGTATCGTCCGGCTCTTGCCAAACAAGTTCTGCCCCGGTTTACCGCTCCCCGAACAGGTCGGACATGGTCTTGGTGGTGGCATCGCAGGCATGGTTCAAGCAAGGTAGCTTGAATCCACCTTCGATGGTCCGGAGCAGGGAGAAGTGAGTGTAGAAGACCTTGCTCTGCATATGGCGGACGCCATAGTTGGTGTCGACGATGGCCGCCACCTGGTTGATGGTCGGAGCGACACTGTAGTCATTCTCGTCCCAGATGGTGATGATGGCGTTGTGGCCCCTCTTCCACGCCGGGGACGCATGGATCGCGCTTACGATCCTCTGGAGTGCCTGGTCGCCCAGCGCCATCAAAGCCGGATTCAACCCAACCTGAGTGCCATTGTCATTCGGATCGAACTGGCAGAATTGGGTGCCATTGCCGCGACCATGCTGGTCATTGCACTGGTTAGGAGCAATGAAGGAGTAGTCTGGCACTTTGCCTGATGCGAGATCACTATACAGACCCTTGGCTCCATCGAAGCCGACAACATTGGCTAAGCTGTTCTTTCGGTTGCTGCCTTCCTGAGTGGACTGGAAATAGACGAACGGATTGTGCTTAACCGCGTAGAGTTGAACGATCTCCCCGGAGTTGAAGGTCGGAGGCTGGGCCGGCCACAGATCGTTGAACAGGGTGAAGTCAGTGAGGTTGGTAAAGTTGCCGTCACTGTAGTTGATGTTGTCGGCGCTCCCGAGCGGAAGGCTTTCCTGGTACGACTTCCAGGTCTTTCCGGCCGCGACCAGTTGATCCGCGATGCTGATACCCAGGATATTGGGATCGGCCGCGTAGGAATGTACGCCGTCTATCTCGATATCGCAGGGCGGCCCGGTGACTTCATTGAAGCAATCCAGGAGCGGAGTAGCGGCGTCGGTGCCGGTGCCGGCGATTGGGCAAATCGGACTCGAATCGGATTCGTAATTGATCACGCCGGACGCCAGGTTGGGCGTGCAGGCCGCATTGTGCCAGTCCGGGGAATTGTCATCCAGGACTCCGAAATTCGATCCGCCATTGGTTTCCAGATAGTTGGTCAGGCTGGGATGCGCGACGGCGAAATAGTTAGTGGCAAGTTTTGCCGCGTTGGCGTACCGGGTGGTGAAGGGCGCGGCTGGGTTATTGAGAACCTGGGAAAAACCATGATTTTCCATCATGATGACCCAGACGTGGTCGAGCGGGGGGACACCCTTCGGCACAGGGCCTTCCTGGGCAAATGCAGCGCTTGCCGCCAGGGCTAACAGGCCCGCAAGAAATGTTTTTCTTTTCATGAAGCGATCTCCTGGAGTTCTTAAGGTTGTGTTTGAGATGTCACGGCGCTATGTGACATTGCGCACACTAGCAGCGAATTGTTAGCGTCCGGTTAACGGAGAATTAAGGTTTGATGAATGAAACAGAAGAGAAGAACGGAAGTCTGTCAGCCTGTTGTGAACCACCAAGCACACGAAGTAACACGAAGGTTCTTTGTCTCAGGCGTTCCTTCGTCTACCTTCGTGTCCTTATTGGTTAACGGTCTCGCAGGTTACACCGTGAAACTGACCCTACCGCTTCACTGCCCTTCGGGCTTGTCGATCTTACTCGCCACCTTCACCCCGCTCAACCCGCCAGCGTACTTGGATACACCTCGATAGAGCGACTCCGCGATGCGCTGCCGGTGCTCTGAGGTTTCCAGTTTGCGCTCGTCGGTGGGATTCGACACGAAGGAAATCTCGGCCAGAATCGAAGGCATATTCGCGCCGATGAGCACGATGAACGGCGCTTTCTTGATCCCGCGATTGCGGATGCCGGCGTTGTGCAGAGCCAGGCCTCCGTAGAGCGATTCCTGCACGTCGCCGGCAAATTCGCGCGATTCTTCGATCTTTTCCTTCAGCGCAATCTTCTTCACCAGATCCTGCAATTCGTGAATCGATTTTTCCGAAACCGCGTTTTCGCGCGCGGCAACTTCCAGCGCTTCCGGCGACGAGGTGAAATTCAAGTAGTAAGTTTCGACGCCGCGCGCATCGGAATCGCGGCTGGAGTTGGCGTGGATCGAAATGAACAAGTCCGCCCGCTCGCGGTTCGCAATCGCGGTGCGGGTCTCGAGGGGGATGAAAGTGTCGTCCTGGCGCGTGTAAATCACTTCCGCCCCAAGCCGCGTTTCGAGCAAGCGCCCCAAGCGCTTGGCCACGTCAAGCACCACGTCCTTCTCGAGCAGGCCGTTCGGACCAATGGTGCCCGTGTCATGCCCACCGTGGCCGGCGTCAATCACAATCTTGCCAATCTTCAGGCCGAGTGCGCGAATCAACGACCGGTCGCCAGCGGCGGTGGGACGCGCTTCGCGAGTCGTTTCCCGCAAACCAGGATGAAGATCCGCCGTGTCGGGTGCGGCCGAGGCGGAGCGGGATTTCTTTCGGCGCAAAGAAGAAGATTTTTCCGGCGAAGGCGGATCGGATTTCGCCAGCGTGGTTTCGTCCGCGCCCGAGGCGTCGTCGGCGTCGCTCGGCGCTGCTTCGGGGCGACTCCTTTCGTGCGCAAGCGCAGTGCCACTTCGCCGGCGCTTTGTCGTTCGTCTCACCGCTCGTCCCGACGTCCGCATCGGCGTCGGCCTTGACGATCGTCTTCGGAATCCTGCGGTTCGATCCTTTCACCGCAACCGTCGTCTTAATCACTTCCGCGCCCTGGGCGGGCTTCGCGGAGCCGGAGGGTCTGGAATCGGCACTCGCAGCCTCGGGAGTTAAATCCGTTTCGACGGGCGCCGGCTTCGAAATCGCGGCCGCATCTGCGTCTTCGCCGGACTCCCACGCTTTCCTTCCATCGGATTTCGCGTCTCCGCCCGACGTCACCGCGAGCTCGCCGGAGTCGTCGTCCGACGAGGAGGCCGTGGTAGATGCTTCCGGAGCGGCATGGCCTTTGGCGGTGTCTGTCTTGGCTCGGGCAGCAAGCGTCGCCTGGTCCTGCCTCGCGTGCATTTCCTTGCCCTGCACATCCTTGCCGTGCACATCTTTTCCATGCACATCAATGATGAGCCGGTAAGGGTCGGGCAACAGAAAAGCGTCGTAGCTGGCGAGGTCGTCCACCTCCAGCACAATCCGCGTGCGCCCAGGCTGAAATTCGGCAACCCGAATCTTCTTCAAGAAGCCATCGTCCACGTCAAAGGTCTTGCCCACCAGGGTCGAAGCCAGCTTGGTGCCGCGCAGATCGAAGAAAATGCGGTCGGGATGCGAGATGCGCTGGGAATCGAACGTCACCTCCTGTTCGACATCAATGGCCACGCGAGTGTAGTCGGGCGTAGACCAGTGGCGAACTCCGGTAACTCGCGGCAACGCGCTGCGACGGGGGCTCGCGGTTTTTGCCGATTCGCTGGCCGCCTTCTCCGCCGTATGTTCCATTTCGTCGGCCTCGGCGTCGATTTCCTTCACCGCCGAGCGGGCATCGTCGGCCAACCGGTTGCGCGGATAGCGATGAAGAAAATTCTCGAAGGTGGTGCGCGCCTCTTCGGGATCGTTGAGGTCGTCTTTGTAAATTTCTCCGATCGTGAACAGGGCGTCGAAGCGGTATTTGCTGCCGGGATATTCCTTGCGCAGGAAGCGGTACTGTTCCACCGCTCCACGCAGAATCTTGTTGTCGTCAAAGCGCCGCCCCATCTCGACCATGAGCTCGGCGGTCGCCACCACGCTAGGGTCCGCCTTCGAGGAAGCCGGAGAGCCAAAGTAAACGCGCCGGTAGGAATCGATTGCCCGCTGATATTCGCGGCGGGTCCGCTCGCTCACCGGACGGCCGTTGAGCGCCTCCCGCGCACGCTCGGCTTTGGCAAACTGTTGGCGGGCCCAGGCATCGTTGTGATGGACGCGAGCCGCTGCGGAAACCGCCGGAAGCAGCACCAGGAACAGCGCCGCGCCAAGGCGAAAGGCGCGGACGCCTCGAGTTAGGGTCGTGCGAATTAGGGTCGCAGAAACCTGGGTCTTCACTTGCCGATTCCCTACCTACCTAAGCCTGTCATCCTAAGCGAAGGACCTGCTTTCTTGTCAGCGCACGAGAAAGCAGGTCCTTCGCTTCGCTCAGGATGACAAATCAAAACTCACTCACTCCTCCTGCTGCCACACGAAACACATTTTATTCCGTGTTGCTGATGTGCAGCACGCCCCGCGCATCGCGCTCGACCCGCACCGGATCATGCACCGGGCTGCCGAAAACGTACGACCCCGGTTCGCTGCCAGTGTTATACAGGTTCGTGATCCGGCGCACGTAGTTCTGCGTTTCCCGGAAATGCGGAACCCCCGCGCTGCGCGCCACCGCTCCCGACCCCGCGTTATAGGCTGCCAGGCTCAGGCTGACGTTGCCGCCGTAGCTGTCCAGCAACCTTCTTAGATGCCGCACCCCGGCCTCAACGTTTTCGGCCGGGTCAAAAGGATTGGAAACATTGAGCGAGCGCGCCGTCGAGGGCATCAACTGCATCAGTCCCATCGCGCCCTTGCGCGAAACCGCATTAGGATTGAAATTCGATTCGACCTTGACCACCGAGCGCACCAGGTTCGGGTCGACATTGTGCCGGGCCGCCGCCTGCTCGATTGCGGCGTCGACATCCTCCTGGGTAAAAGCGCGGTTGAGAATCTGGTGAGTCTGCGCCTTGGCGTCGAGGTAGGTGTTGACTTCCGAAGCCGCCGAGCGCGCCGCCCGCATCACCGCCCCGTTGGTCGGGACCGGCTTGAAGCGATGTTCGGTCGAACTCCAATAAACCAGTCGAGAGCGCGCCGGCGCGGGTGCGGCTTCCTCTCTCGAAGCGGCAGGCCCATCCCCGTTAACGTAGATCTTGCGGCCGGAGTCGTCGGTGGTAGGGGTAATACCGCCCCCCTGCGCCCGCGCCGGCATAGTCGAAAATAATGTGGAAAGAAAAGAGATCGCGGTCAAGCTAGCCATTAGCGCGATTTGCAGGCGTTTTCGCATAGCGGGTCAAGATCGGCCATCGGCCAAAAATCAAAATTAAAGCCCGGCCAAAAGGCACACTTACTTTAGGGCCAACCCTACCCGGCTGCCTGCCGAAGAATCCAGAACCAGAGTAAGCCGATTATAGGGTGCGCCGGCGACCGGGGCAATCTATCCGAAGGGCGTAGAACCTTTGGAGTAATCTGTGTAAGTGACTGAAAACACTAGGTCTTGAATGGTTACCCTTAATCCGGCGATCGGACCCGTCGAAAATGCAGACGCATTTGAACTTAGATGACCCGATGGCCCGATCACCCAATGGCCCGATTTCCCCCTACAATGGCATATCCATGAACGCCCAAGCGCTTCGCCATCTGTTCGAGCAAGTTCGAAAAAAGCGCCTCTCCCCCGACGACGCCGTAGAGCAACTCCGTCACCTGCCCTTCGAGGACCTCGGCTTCGCCAAACTTGACCACCACCGCGCCCTCCGCCAAGGCATGCCCGAGGTGATCTTTGCCCAGGGCAAAACGCCCCACCAGGTAGCGGACATCTTCACCCGCCTCGCCGCCCACGGCGGCAACGTGCTGGCCACGCGCGCCACCGAGGAACAGTACGCCGCCGTCGCCGCCTCCCTGCCCCGCGCCGAGTATCGTCCCCTGCCTCGGGCCATCGTGCTCAAGCAAGACCGCAAGAAATATGGCAAGGGAGTGATCGTGGTTGTTTCGGCGGGAACCAGCGACATTCCGGTAGCCGAAGAAGCCGTCGTTACCGCGGAATTGATGGGCAACAGCGTCCAGCACATCTACGACGTAGGAGTCGCCGGCATTCACCGCCTGCTGGCCCATCGCGGAGCGCTTGCCAAAGCCCGTGTGATCGTAGTCTGCGCCGGCATGGAAGGCGCGCTGCCCAGCGTAGTCGGCGGCCTGGTCGGTGTGCCGGTGATTGCAGTTCCAACCAGCGTCGGCTATGGCGCAGCCTTCGAGGGCCTAGCAGCCTTGCTCGGAATGATGAACTCCTGCGCCTCAAACGTCAGCGTAGTGAACATTGATAACGGATTCGGAGCCGGCTACGTAGCCTCCCTAATCAACCGCCGCTGATCATACCCCAACAAATTTGTCATCCTGAGCGAAGTGGCTGCTTCGCTTCGCGAAGCAGCCACGAAGTCGAAGGACCCCTACCCCTCCAACACCTCCCATCATGGGTCAAGGTGTTCTCCCCGAGTCCCCGAACCAACCGAGCGGTCGCCGCCTCGCCGCTTTCTGCTGCTACAATTTCCGGTTCGCCATCCTTCCCAGACGCGGCAAGCCGCGTCTCTAATAACGAGGAGTCTTCATGCCGGAAACTCTGCAGCTCTCGAATCCCACGCCGCTCACCACCCTCACCGAGGACGAAATTATGTTTCGCGACAACGTCCGCCAATTCGCCGACGACAAGATTCGTCCCCTGGCGAAAGAGATGGACGAAAAGGCGGTATTCGATCACAGCCTGATCGACCAGTTCTTTCAACTCGGACTGATGGGCATCGAGATTCCGGAGCAGTACGGTGGCGCGGGCGGCAAGTTTTTTGACGCGATCGTGGCCGTCGAAGAATGTTCCCGCGCCGACGCCTCCGCCGGCGTAATTGTGGACGTGCAGAACACTCTGGTTGCCAATGCGCTTCTGCGCTGGGCCAATGAAGACCAGAAGAAGCGTTACCTGCCGAAGATGACTGCCGACACGGTCGGCGCCTATGCGTTGAGCGAAGCGGGATCAGGATCGGATGCATTCGCCCTGCAAACCAAGGCTGAATTAAAAGGCGCCGACTTTGTTCTCAACGGACGCAAGCTCTGGATCACGAACAGCAAAGAGGCGGGATTGTTCATCCTGTTTGCTACCGTCGACGCGTCCAAGGGATACAAAGGAATCACGGCGTTTCTGATCGAGAAGAATTTCCCCGGATTTACCGTCGGCAAAAAGGAAGACAAGCTGGGGATTCGCGCGTCGTCAACCTGTGAACTGATTCTCGAAGACTGCCGCGTACCCAAAGAGAACGTGCTCGGCGAGCTGGGCAAGGGATACAAGATCGCAATCGAGACCCTGAACGAAGGCCGCATCGGAATTGGCGCGCAGATGCTGGGCGTAGCTCGCGGCGCGTGGGAATGCGCCGCGAAGTATGCGCAGGAGCGCACCCAATTCGGCAAGCCAATTGCCGAGTTTCAAGGCATCCAGTTCCAGATCGCGCAGATGGCGACCGAAATCGAGGCGGCCCGCCTGATGGTGTACAACGCCGCGCGCATGAAAGATGCGGGCGTAAATTTTGTGAAAGAAGCCGCCATGGCCAAGCTCTTCACTTCGCAGGTGGCGGAGCGCGTGACCTCGCTGGCCATCGAAATCTACGGCGGCTACGGTTTTACGAAGGACTACCCGGTCGAAAAATATTGGCGCGACTCGAAGATCGGGAAAATCTACGAAGGCACCTCGAACATGCAATTGGCAACAATCGCCAAACTGCTGATCGGGAAGTAAGGTCAGAAAAAGGTCAGAGGTTAGAGGTCAGATTGCAGAGGTAAAGACCGCGGATTTTCACCTCTGCAATCTGACCTCTAACCTCTGACCTCTCTGTACTGGCTGCGGAAATACAGCAGCGGCTCCCCCTCCCGCACCACAACCTCTTCGACTTCCGCAATGAAGATGGTGTGATCGCCCGCCGCCTGGGTCGAGTGCAGCCGGCACTCGAGGTACGCCAGAGCTCCTTGCAGCACAGATGTACCGTGCGTGGTGCGATCGAAGCGCGCACCCGCGGCTTCCGGATGCTGATGGGTTTCCGCGGAACTGGCGTAGTACTCCGCGATGGCTTGTTGATCGCTGCGCAGCACATTCACTCCAAACCGCTTCCGGGCGTGCAAATGAGCGTGCGTCCGCGCCCGGTGATCCACGCAGACCAGCACCAGCACCGGGTCCAGCGAGACGGCGGTGAAAGCGTTCGCCGTCATGCCGTGAACCTCGCCGTTCTGGTCGACGGTGATGACCGTGACCCCGGTTGCGAAACATCCCATCGCCTTGCGGAAATCGCTCGCGCTAACGCTCATCGTTGCTCGAAACCACTCCCGGAATCAATTCGCCTTGGATTTGCTCTTTTGTGTCGCTGCAGGTTTACTCGTGTGTCGCGCTGCAGCTTTGCTCAGCAGGGCCAGCAAAGGCTGCGCCGATGCCGGTGCCCCCACCTTCCCCTCGCGCACGATCTCCTTGGCACTCAGTTCCTTTCCATACAGGGCTTTGTTAGCGCCATCGTCGGAGCGCATGGTCGAACCTTCCAGCGACAACCCCGCAAACAACCCCTTCGATCGGGAATACGACAGAATCTCCGCATTCATGACGATATCGGTTTCCGCGGAGGCGGCGCGTCCCACCGGCCCCGCTGCGGCCGATGCATCCGCCCCCAGCTTCACCTTGCTCGTCATCACCGAGTTTGCGCCTTTCTCATTCATCACCAGCAGCACGAAGTCGGTGGCCTGCGCCCCAATCTGGAAACCGAAACTCCCGCCCTCCAGCGCAAACATCGCCGGAGCGCTCCACGGGCCCGAAAAGTCCTCGCCCTTGCGGCACGTGATCAGTCCCCGCCCGTAGCTCCCGCCCACCACAAACGCCGCCTTCTTCACCGACGGATAAATCACCACGCACTCCGCCCTATCCAGCAGATCTTTTGGAATGCTGTCCGGCATGCCGAGGATCTCTTTCATCACGGTTGTGGCATCGCCGATGCGCTCGTTTTCCTTCTTCTGTCCCATAGCCGGCAGCACCGAAGCCAGCATGAGAACAACCATCAACGCCCTGTTCGTCATAAACGCTCCTTCTTTCGATCGTAGATAAGGGACCGACGCCTACTTCTTTTCCGTCTGTGGAGGAGACGCATCCTGCGGAAAACTTTTCAGCGCCACCTCGCGCGAGCGGGAAGCAGTTTTCTTCGCTTCGTCGGTTGTGTTTTCGATGAGAGTTCCCTTCAACACGTAATACGCTTCGTCACCCCGGCTCTTGCCCTCGCCCCGCTCGACCGTCCCCCGAAATTCGAACGATACACCATGCACCGTCTCGGTAGTAAAGGCGAGTCGATTGCCATCCAGCTTGCCCGACTTGAAGAAGTGATCCAGAAAAACGCCGCGATCGCTTTCCGAGTCGCCATAGCGCGAAACAAAGCCGGTGACGCGCTCCTGGTCTTCGACCGTGACCTGCACAAACTCGCCGTCGCGCAAAAAGCTGTACATGCCCGAGTAATCCACCCCGCGCGAGTTTTGTCCATTCAGGCTCGCCGGAGCGCCCGCAAGCATCCCAGTAAAAAGAGCGAAACACGCAAGTGGCAGCGCATGGAAGCGGGTACAGTGGATCGGCACGTTCACCTCGGAACTCTCAGTATAGCGGTCACTAGTCCTTGGCACCTAGCTCGCCACCGCGTCCCCCAGCCTGCACTCCTCTGCTGGCTTATCGAATCTTAGCCCCATGAATACAGGCGCTCGCAGCTTCATGCCGCCCTCCGCGGTTTCGTGAGTCCACTCGGCGAACTTGATCTCGGCAACCAGTTCCGGACGCACAAACTGAACTTTTCGCAAGCCGCCGATCTCGCCGAAGAACGGATTCTGCTTCGTCTTGAGCGGCTGCAGACCCGCGAAGATCTCTTTGAGCGTTTTCTGATCGAAGCCGGTGCCGGCCTGGCCAACGTGAACGAGGCGTCCCTGCCGGTCGTACAAGCCGAGAACAAGCGCGCCGAAATATTCGCGGCTGCCCTCGGGATCGGTGTAGCCGCCTATGACGCATTCCTGGCGCTGCGTGATCTTAATCTTAAGCCAATGGGCCGAGCGCTTTTCTTCATACGCGCTGCTGCGTTTCTTGGCGACGATGCCTTCCAGCCCCCGCCGCTTCGCTGCTTCGAAAAGGTCGAGACCTTTCTCGGCGTAGTGGTCGGAAAATTGAATCACCCCACCCGCTACGATTTTTTCTTGCAGCAACCGCTTGCGTTCCTCAAGCGCAACGCGACGCAAGTCGAGCCCATCGAGGTATAGAAGGTCGAAAGCGTAGTAGACGACCGGCACACCTTCGCGGCGTGGCAGGCGGCGCTTGCCGGGTTGGAATCCGGTGCGCTGCTGCATCAGGCTGAACGAAGGCCGGCCCTCGTCATCGAGCGCGACGATCTCGCCGTCGAGGATGGCGCGCTGGACTTTTACGAATTGCGGCAGGCTTTTGAGTTCGGAAAATTGCGCGGTGAGGTCATTCTGATTGCGCGACACCAGCCGGACGCGGCCATCTTCGATGAAGGCGACGGCGCGGTAACCGTCCCATTTGATTTCAAACAGCCAGTTTGGATCGTCGAAGGCCTTGGCGGTTGAATCCGCCAGCATCGGCTTTATGACCGTGGGCATGGGCCTCTGTTCTGCGCTGGGGAGAGCATTCACCACAGAGGACACAGAGGCCACAGAGGATTTCTTGCGCCTCGATTTGGACGTCGCGCTCTTGGATGCGGGCGGTTTCTTGCCCGCGTCCTCCGCGGTTACGGCCTTTCGCTTCGAGTCGGCGCGCGCGATGGCGTCCGCCAGCCACGCCGCCTTCACCCTTCCGCGCGACGCCGGACGGCTGCTCTTCCATTCCGCCGAGCCCTCATCACCGGCGATCTGCGCCATCGTGCGATCGGTGAGAATAGATGTGTCGTAAGCGACGATGTCGAATCCCGCGACGACGTGATTATCTTTCTTCTTGATCAGCAACCATTCGTTCCCCTTGCTTCCCGCGCGCCCCTTGATGTGCACGAGCGCGAAATCTCCGTTGAGCCGCTTCCCTTTCAGACGAAACTTGAGGTCGCCTTTCACCAGCATGGCGGCAGCTTCTTTTTCTGTCCCCGGCACATACTCGCCTTTGACCGGCACCGGCGACAGCGGTTCCCATGTGCCTGCGTCCCAAACCATCACCGTGCCGCCGCCATAGTTGCCTTCGGGAATGGTGCCTTCAAAATCGTAATAAGAAACCGGGTGATCCTCGACTTGCATGGCCAGACGCTTGTCGGCGGGATCGAGCGACGGGCCTTTGGGGACGGCCCACGACTTGAGCACGCCTTCCATCTCCAGGCGGAAATCGTAATGCAAGCGCGTGGCGTCATGCCGTTGCACCACGAAACGATGCCGCGATTGTTTTTCGACCTTGGGCGGAGGCTCGGGTGTCTCCTCGAAGCGCCGTTTTCGTTTGTATTCGTCAAGCGACATGGCGGCTATTGTAATTCCTGCCAGAGGCTCATGTGGGGACACGCTCGTGTGGTTGTCATGGCCCCGGGCAACTGCCGAGCTGCGCTCGGCTTGGACGGGCGAGGCGCCCGTCCCCACACGAGCCTGTCCCTTGAAGCCTTATACTGTTCCGGTTCTAAGGAGTCATATGAATTGGCTTTCCCGGCGCAAGAGTCTGTCCGCTGTTGTTTTTATATTGCTCGCCGCTTCGCTCGTGCACGCCCAAGCCCCGGCGCCCATCTCACCCGCGCTGCGCGGGAAGGTTGATGGGGTCGTCCGCCAAGCGCTGGCCACTACCGGCATTCCAAGCGCCTCGATCGCCATCGTGCAAGACGGAGCAATCGCCTATCTCCAGGCCTACGGCGCGGGCCGCATCGATCCGCACACGCCCGCGCAGCCTTCTATGCGCTACAGCATCGGCTCGATCAGCAAGCAGTTTACGGCGGCGGCTGTGCTGCTGCTAGCGGAGCAAGGCAAGCTTTCGCTCGACGATCCGGTATCGCGATTCGTGCCCAACTTGACTCGCGGCAATGAGGTCACGATTCGTGAATTGCTGTCGCATACCTCCGGCTATCAGGACTACTGGCCGCAAGACTACGTTCCGCCGTTCATGCTGCAATCCATCACGGCGGACAAGATTCTTAACCAGTGGGCGCGCAAGCCGCTCGATTTCGATCCGGGAACCGAGTGGCAATACAGCAACACCAATTTCGTGATTGCCGGATTGATTGTTGAGAAGGCCAGCGGCGAGCCTCTGCTGCAATTTCTGAGCGAGCACATCTTCGCGCCGCTCGGGCATGAAGAGCGTCATGAACATCGACCAGAACCGGCTCGCCGAAACCGACGCCACCGGCTATCTGCGCTATGCGCTCGGCCCGCCGCGGCTGGCCCCGAAAGAGGGCAAGGGCTGGCTGTTTGCCGCGGGCGAACTGGCCATGCCCGCCGAAGATCTGGCGAAATGGGATATCAGCATGATCAATCAGACCGTGCTGCAACCCAGCTCCTACGCGCAGATGGAGAGAGAAATCGTACTCAAGAACGGCGTCGGAACGCGCTATGGCCTGGGCGTGGATGTGCGGCAAGAATCCGGACAGCGCGCCATCGAGCATGGCGGCGAAGTCTCCGGTTTTACCGCGCACAACATGGTATTTCCGGAGGCGCGCAAGGCGGTCGTCGTCCTGGTCAATGAGGACTCGGTCGGAGCCTCCAGCGACATTGCCCGCAAGATCTCCGACTTGCTCTTCCGCGAGGCCGATGCCGGCAAGCAAGAGGATCAATCCCGCGAAATCTTTGCCTCGCTACAGCAAGGGAAGATCGATCGCGCTTTGTTCACTGATAACTGCAACAGTTACTTCACCGAACAGGCTCTGAAGGATTTCGCCAGCAGCCTTGGCCCGCTGGGATCGCCGGCGGAATTTACCCAGACTGCCAACCAGGATCGCGGAGGCATGACGTTCCGCTTGTTCGAAGTGCGCTTTCCGCAAAAAATGGTCGAGGTGTGGGAACGGATCATGCCCGATGGCAAGATCGAACAATATCAAGTGGGCGCAAAATAATCCGCCGATGAAACGTGAATACCCGGAGTCGCCGCTGGTGGGCGTGGGCGCGGTGATCGTCGAGCATCATCGCGACGACAACCGCGTCCTGCTAATCCGCCGCGGACAGCCGCCGCTGCTGGGCGAGTGGTCGCTGCCCGGCGGAGTCCTCGAATGCGGCGAAACCCTGCGCGAAGCGGTGGCCCGTGAAGCCCGCGAAGAAACGGGATTGCTGGTCGAGACGGGTGAGATGCTGGGCGTCTATGAACGCGTGATCCGAGACGACGAGAAACGAGTGCGGTATCACTATGTGCTGATTGATTTCCTGTGCCGCGCGGCCGGCGGCGATCTCAAGGCGGGAAGCGATGCGGCCGAGGTTCGCTGGTTTACGCGCGAGGAATTGCCTGCGCTCAACCTCGCTTACGACGCGAATGACGTCGTGCGCAAGGGATTGGCGCGGCACCGTAGGTAACTCGGGATATTCTGTGCCGTTGGCTGTATTACTGCGAGACGAGAGTCCTTCCGCCGCCGGCGGCTGCCGAGCTTCGCTCGGCTTGGACGGGCGAGGGCGCCCGTCCCCACACTTGCAGTTGTCCTCCACGCCGCTCTAGTCCGCCATTTTCGCCACATGTACTGGGAAGCCCGTCTTCGGCAGCAGCGACGTCAACTCGAATACCTTGAAACCGTCGCCGGTGATTTCGGTCTGGCGATAGAGGCCGGGTTCGGTTTCAGCGGTTTCGTGGCGGCCCTGCAGGTCATTGAGAAACTTCTGCGCGTCTTTGACGCTGGCCTCTCCGCCTTTGGCCCGCGTCACCACGGCCTCGGTGGCATAGGAGCGCACTAGTTTCGGCCAATACTTTTGCAGCAGTTGAGTGCTCGCGAAAATGTCGGCCCAGACAATTTCTCCGTTCACGGCGACTACGACTCCCACCGCGTTCTTATCCCGCAGTTGCCGGATGACGCTTTCGTAGTTGCGCTCCACCGGTTCGGCGACGGCATCGACTTTCTTTTGAACTTCCGCATTGTCCATAACGCGTGCATAAGAGGTAGTCGCGTTCACTGCCGGTGCGGCGCCAGTAACCTCTACGGTCTCGGCCATGGCGCGCTGCGAGCTGCGGACACTATCCCACACCTGCTGCTGATCTTTCGCGCCCATCGCCTTGCTGCGCACAACCGGCGAAGCGACAAGGCCGCCAGTAGCGCCTCCAGCACTGCCGAACCCGTACTTACCGTTCGTGGGAACCCATCGTCCGGGCTCGACGCAGAAGACGCTGAGGTCCACGGGATCGCTTTCCGCGGGCACGATGCGATCTTTGCCGATAACACGGTCCTGCTTCCCACCGGTAACGATCTCACCGGCGAGGAGCAGCAACGGCCGCTTCGAGTTATTCACCAGAACCAGCCGATTCACTTCCGCATCGTGCATCGGATGCATGATTGGCGGCTCGCCGGGACGGCGACGGATGAGGCCGCGCGCCTGGCCAGCTTCGGTCACGACAACGTCGCCGCTGCGCAGGCCCTCATCGAGCGTGAGAAATTCTGCCGTGTCATACGACTTACTGGCCACCACGGGAAAAACGGTAAGGTTGCCGCTGCGAATCGGGCTGAGCAGCGAATAACCGGACGCCGGTGTTACTTCGCCCGCTTGCAGCAGGCACGGAAGCACAACCGCCGCCACCACCAGCAAAACGATTCCAGCCACCGCGACGACGAGACGCATAAATGAGCCTCCCAGCAGTAAAGACACCGGCGAGGACGCCCGGGCTCCCGCGTACGGGCGATGCTCTGCCCCGCGCGGCCTGCTTGCGCCGCCGCCCCGGCACGCCCAGATACAGCGTGCCGGGGAGCTCGTCCGCGAGTCTTCCAGGAGTGTCTTTCTCTGCTCGCTGATCACAGAACGTACGATTTCTTCTTCCTTGCATCCAAATAATTGCTAGCATCATGGGGAACATGCCCAGGTGGTAATGCCGAAGTCTGCCCAATCTGGCCGCGGAGCCGACGCCGCCACCGCTCTTTACGAGCGCAGCGGGGCTGCGGCTTATGGCGTGACGGCCGAGCAGTTCGCGGCGATCCTCGACGAAATTGGTCGCAAGTATCTTTCTCAAGATTCTTCTCGCAGTTTGCCTTCCCATTCATCCCAAACTTCCATGGAACAGAAAGCGGAACAGAAGGCCGATTTCTGCGCCGGGCTGCGTCTGGAAGAACTGGCGCTGGCCCGAGCGTGTGCCGCGGGAAACGAGCGGGCGTGGCAGGACTTCATCAGCCGCTACCGGCAGAAGCTGCGCGGCATGGCGCTGCACATCACGCACGATGACGCCCATGCCGCGGAGCTGGCCGATTCGCTGTTTGCCGATCTGTATGGCGTGAACGCGCGCGATGGAATTCGCACCTCGAAGCTCGTGTTCTACACCGGCCGCGGTTCGCTCGAAGGCTGGCTGCGCACCGTGATGGCGCAAGAGTTCATCAATCGCTATCGCAAGCAAAAACGCACGGTCAGTCTGGAAGAGCAAACGGAAGAGGGGATGCAGTTTGCGGCGGCGGTTCCCGAGCCCGCGTGTCCATCCAACCCACGTCTGGAAGCGGCCACCGATGAAGCGCTGGCGGAACTTTCGTCCGAGGACCGGTTTACGCTGGCGTCTTATTATTTGGATGAGCGGACGCTGGCCGAAATTGCGCGCACCCTGGGGCTGCACGAATCGAGTGTCAGCCGGCGGCTGGACCGGCTCTCCACCGGGCTCCGGAAGCGCATTCTGGCGGGGCTGCGCGCACGAGGAATGAGCCATGCCCAGGCCATGGAAGCGCTGGAAACCGACGTGCGGGACCTGCAGTTGAATTTGCGCTCGCGGTTGGTGCAAGATTCCGGAACGAAAACGTTCCCTGAGGGAAAGGTTCCGGCCCAAGGCGCGGGCGAAAGAAGTGCCGACTGAACGAACATGACGGAAGTTCCCAAAATCGTGCATGACCGCCTGCGGGCTGCCGCGCTGGAGCGTGTTGGGCCGGGCCCAACCACGCCCGAGCGGGCTCATCCCGATGCGGACGTGCTTACGGCATTTGCCGAGCAGGCGCTTTCGGCGAGTGAACGCGAGAACATCCTCGAACACCTGGCGCGTTGTGGAGACTGTCGCGAACTGATCGCTGTGGCGCTTCCGCCAGCGGATCTCAGGGCCGCTCCGACTGGCCTTGACACGGCGGCGGATCGGGCAACGGCCTCGCGGGCGGGGGCGCCCGCGCCACACAGGCTGAACTTTGCCTGGCCCGCCGCCTTGCCTGGCCCACACTGCGCTGGGCTGCGCTGGCTGCAGGAGTTGTGGTGGCTGCCGCGGTGCTTCTGGTGCATCCGGGAAAGCTGAACCAAGTAGCGCCTTCCGCAAACCGTGCGGCGGTGCCAGTGGCTTCGGGCCCGCAGATCGCTTCGTCGCCCGTAGGATCGTCGCCAGCAGCACCGTCGACAGCCGCAACGCCCTCGACGGACCAATTCGCAGTCTTGGCGAAAACCAAGGAACCGCAGCCGAGGCCGGAATCGCGAGCGTCCAAGAAACTCAAGGCTGGACAAGCGGTGATGCCACCGCATCCGGCGGAATACGGAATGTTGCTCGCCGACAACAAGAAGGACTCAAGCCAGGCAGACAAGGCGCCGGCCGCGCCATCCGCGGGAGCCGGGGCGTTCAACTACGAGGCATCAGCAGGTCGTGGGGCAAATGAAACTGTCGCGGTTTCTGGAGCCACCGCCGAAGTGGAGACAGAGTCCTCCGCCTTAAAGGTGATGGCGCAAAACGAGGCGCCAGTTGTAAAAGCGAAGCCAGCACCGCAGGCAATCGGAGGAAATGGGCTGCAGAAAGCCGGGGGATCCGCGGGTCCAGGGACAGCGATGTTACAAGCCAGGAATGTAATGTCAAAGTCTGCCGCGAAACTGACATCTTCTGCGAGCCCGGCTCTGGCGAACCATGTCACGTGGGCGATTACGGCCGGCGTCCTGCAACGGTCGCTGGACAGCGGCCAGAGCTGGCAAGAAGCTTTGCGCGCAGATCGTCCATTGCAGTGCTACGCGAGTCACGACCAGGATGTGTGGGCGGGCGGCCAAGCGGGTACGCTCTTCCACTCCGCCGACAGCGGCGTAACCTGGTTGCAGGTGCAACCTTCCATCAACACCCTGTTGCTTACCTCCGACATAACTCACATCGACGTGCGGGGTCCTGCGGAGGTTGTAATTTCCACGAGTCATCACGAATTCTGGAGCAGCGCGGACGGCGGAAAGACTTGGGAGAAGAAATGATCCGGCCGCTTCTGGAGCGTGTTTCAAAAATACCCTTCAGGCCGGACAGCGCATCGGAAAGCAACCGCGACAATCTATCTACTAAGCTCCGCGCAAGCCGATTACCTTCGCGCGTAACCAACGATACTAACTTCCAGCTTTACGTTACGAAAGTGACGTTTACCGTCGGTCCAATCGGACCTAGGATGGGCATGTGGTTTGGCAGTTCTGGGGGAGGGCTGCCGGAGGCGCCCTGAGTTCAACGCTCAGGGCGTTCTTTATTGCCCGCAACCGGGAACGATGCCACTTCACGGACGGGCAGCGGCAGCTAACGCCCTCCGCATCGACACCCTGCGCACCACTTCGGGAGCGATGCCACTCAGAGGAACGATGCGATCGGCCAAGCGGGCGGCAACCACCTTCCCGGGCATGCCCCAGACCACCGACGACTCTTCATCCTGGACGATGACTTCCCCGCCCGCCTCCCGAACGGCGGCCGCTCCCTGAGTGCCGTCCGACCCCATGCCGGTGAGAACCAGCGCCAGTACGTTGGCACCATAGGTTTGCGCCACCGAGCGGAACAACACATCCACCGCGGGGCGGCATGAATTTTCTTCAGGATCGCGGTTGAGGGCCAGCAGGAAATCGGTTCCCTTGCGAGCCACCGTCATGTGATGGTCGCCGGGCGCAATCCAGACCTGGCCCCGCCGCAAGTTCTCCCCGTCCTTGCCTTCCCGCACCTCGAGCGGGGCGATGACATTGAGACGTTCCGCGAGCAGGCGCGTAAACACGGGCGGCATGTGCTGCACAATCACGATGGGCACGGGGAGGTCCGCAGGGAGTTGCGGAATCAGTTGCGACAGTGCGCCCGGGCCGCCGGTCGACGTGCCGATCGCGACCACGTCAATCCGCGACGGCGCGCGAGCCGATAGACGCGCGAACGCTGGCTCGGGCTGCGGCTGTGGCACCTGCTCCACGCACAGGGACTTGATCTTTCGTATCAACTCTTTCCGCACACGCTCGTGGGAGCGTTCCGGGGTCTCGCTGGGGGAGGGTTTCGCGACATAGTCGCTCGCGCCTCGCGCCAGCGCATCGAGGGTTACCATCGCGCCACGCTCGGTAAGAGTACTGAACATAATTACCGGTAACTTGGGATAGAGTTTGCGAATCTCGACCAGGGCTTTCATTCCATCCATTCCTGGCATGTCAATGTCGAGCGTGACCAGATCCGGCTTGAGGTCCCGAATCCGAGCCAGCGCCTGACGGCCGTCTACCGCCGAGCCGGCGACGACGGTCTCCGGTTCGGCTGCCAGCAGATCGTTGAGCAGCTTTCGCGCGACCGCTGAATCATCGACAATTAATACGCGAACAGGCCGCATGTCTGCCGTCACCAAGCGCCACTGCCGCAAGTGATCCCACAGCACGGATGTCGCTCATCGCTCTCGACCAGATACGCTAGACCATGCCGGAATCATTCGTGGCGCACACCCTCTCCATCGGCGCCGCCCTTCTCTTGCTTGAGCACAGAGGTGCCGGACCGATTTCCATTTCGACTTCCGCCATCGATCGCCGGTAGCCGTAGGAACGTACCGATCCCGCGTGCCGGTCGAATGAGAAAGCTCTCACGGTGGGCTGACCATTCTGAATGGAGCATTCGCGGGCCCAAACGGGCGTCCTCGACGTTCTCGATGGACGCATCGCGCAGTACGCGACTTCAGCGTGTGGTGCGAGCGCTTGCGCGGAGGATCGCGCGAACTCTTGGCAGAACTTAAGGGATGGGCGAAGAATCCGTCGCCCAGTCAGAGGAGGGAGTCTCTACTTCAAGTTTCGTATCAGGGTATCGCTTTAGCGATACCGAAGTCATTCGAAATCAAACGCCCCTTTAGGGGCTGAGCGGCGAAGTTCGAGTTTTCCGCAGCCGGTTAGATTAGCTTAGACGGAGTAAGACACATCGTCATTCGCCGCGCCTTGCGCCGTGCTTTCCGCTGCCGAGACGGCGCCGTTCGTCTTACTGCCACGCCGCATGGCAACGATGCCGGTGCGCACCATTTCCAACACACCATACGGACGCAGCACTTCAATCAATCCGTCGATCTTGTCTTCCGCGCCCGTGATTTCGATGGTCAAGGATTCGGGAGAAACGTCGACCACCCGCCCGCGAAACACGCTGGCGAGTTCCAGCACGTGGGAGCGCGCATCGTGAGTGGCCGCCACCCGGATCAAAGCCAGATCGCGGACGATGGCCGGTTGATGGGTGATGTTCTCGACCAGCAGCACGTTCACCAGTTTGTAGAGATTGGCCTCGATGCGGCGGGCCTGGTCGCGATCGGCGTCGACGGTGATGGTCATGCGCGACACCTCTGGTTTTTCAGTCCGCCCCACCGTCAGCGAATCGATATTGAAGGCGCGCCGCCGAAACAGCGAAGCCACGCGGGTGAGCACGCCCGGTTTGTTTTCAACATACACCATGAATGTATTCAGCATAAGTTCGATTCATCTCTCATTGAATCATTGAATATCAGGTCAGAGGTTAGAGGTCAGATTGCAGAGGTCAAAGCCTCAAGCTTAGGCTTTAACCTCTGCAATCTGACCTCTAACCTCTGACCTCATTTACTCGTCTTCGGCCGTCTCCACAATCGGGCTCGGCCGCCGGATCATATCGTGCAGTGCCGCGCCGGCCGCCACCATCGGATAGACCGTGTCTTCCTGTTCCACCTTGAAATTGATCAGCATCGGCCCCTCGTGCAGGCGCGCCGCTTCCACGGCAGGTACAACCTCGGAACGCTCCGAGACCGTCTTGCTCCGTATGCCGTAAGCCTCGGCCAGCCGTGCGAAATCCGGATTCAGCAAGGGCGTTGCCGCGTAATTGCGGTCGTAGAAAAATTCCTGCCACTGCCGCACCATGCCGAGAAATCCGTTGTTGATGATGGCGATGTGGATCTTCAGCTTTTCCTGCACCAGCGTCGCCAGTTCGCACATCGTCATCTGGAATCCGCCATCGCCCACCACCACCCAGACCTCGGCCTCGGGGCAAGCGACTTTCGCGCCGATGGCGGCGGGCAGCGCGAATCCCATCGTGCCCAATCCGCCGGAGGTAATCAGCGTGCGCGGATGTTCATGCTTGTAATACTGCGCCTCCCACATCTGGTGCTGCCCGACGTCGGTCACAACAATCGTGTTGCCGTCGCGGGTCTGATGCCACAAATCGTTGATGACATGCGCGGCATAGAGATGTCCGCTGTCGGGCAGGTTCTGAATGTCGCGCACGGCGGAATCGCCCTTCAGTTTGTCGATCGAATCCAGCCAGTCGCTGCGATCGATGGATTCGACGTGCGGCAGCAATTCCAGCAAAACTTCCCGCAAATCGCCGACCAGCGGAACGTCGACCTTGACGTTCTTGTTGATCTCCGCCGGATCGATCTCGATGTGGATCTTCTTCGCATTCGGCGCATAAGTTTTCAGGGTGCCGGTCACGCGGTCGTCGAAGCGCATGCCAAAGGCCAGCAGCAGATCCGCTTCCTGGATCGCGTGGTTCACCCAGGATTCTCCGTGCATGCCCATCATGCCCAAATTGAGCGGGTGCGACGCGGGAAACGCGCCCAGGCCCAGCAGCGTCATCGCAACCGGAATCCCCGCCCGCTCGGCAAAATCGCGCACCTCGCGCATGGCTCCGGAAACAATGATGCCGTGCCCGCCGAGAATCACCGGCCGCTTCGAATTGTGGATCAACTCCAGCGCCTGCTTATACTCCTCCGGAGCAGGCGATAGATCGGGACGGTAACCCGGCAGCTGCGGCTTGGCCGCTTCCCAATCAAACTCGCAGGTGCTCTGCTGCGCGTCCTTGGTGATATCGACCAGCACCGGACCCGGACGCCCCGACCGCGCCACATAAAAAGCCTCTCGAATCGTCCGTGCCACTTCGCTCGCGTGCGTAACCAGATAGTTGTGTTTGGTGATCGGAAGAGTCACGCCCGTGATGTCGGTTTCCTGAAACGCGTCCGACCCGATCAACTTGCTGCCGACCTGGCCGGTGATGCAGACGATCGGCGAGGAATCGAGCATGGCGGTGGCGATTCCGGTGACCATGTTGGTCGCGCCTGGTCCCGAGGTTGCGACCGCAACTCCCACCTGTCCGCTGGCGCGTGCGTAACCGTCGGCCATGTGGGTTGCGCCCTGTTCGTGGCGCACCAGCACATGATGAATCTTGCTGTGCTTCAAAGCGTCATAGGCCGGCAGGATGGCCCCGCCAGGATAACCAAAGACGTGCTTCACGCCTTCCCGTTCCAGACATTCCCAAAGAATGCTGGCCCCGGTCATGGTCGTCTTGTCCCTGTTTATGGTTGGCGTGTCTTTCTGGTCTGTCACAAAACCTCCCTACCAGTCGGTGGTGCAAATCCAGCCCCGTAGGGGCGTCTGCCAATAGCCCGGCACTTCAGCGCCGGGAAGAGTGGGTGAGATGCGGCCCGCGCTCCTCCTTGAAAAATACAAAACCCGCCGTGCCATCTGGCGGGTGGAATTCGGGAGCACTTACGGTATCCAGTTTCTCAGCTCACCCTTCCCCCCACACCGAGTCGGACTAGCATACTCGTCCCCCCGAAACTCCAAAACGAAGCGGACACCGTCTACTCGTCACGGTTGCACCAAGGCGTTAAAAGATATTACTCGACCGACCGTCCGGTTGGCAAGCGCGAAACCAACCGGGGCTCGTGTAGCGCGGACGCTCCTGTCCGCGGCACTTGACGTTGACTCTTGAAAGAATCCAGCCCCGGAGGGGAGACCGAAACTTAGCCCAGCGCCGGGGAGTGCGGGTCCTTACGAACAATTTATGAACCCTTTGCGCGACATTAATGTGGTCTCGGATGCAATTGACACAGGAGTGCCTTCATGTGTTTCCCGACACCGTTGAATTTTTGTTTTGGTCTTCTACTTCTTCTCACAGTGGGAGAAGCAAAGGCTCAAAAAGCGGTTGAACCGCCTATATCTCGGACAAACGTCCAAATGGTCTTGGTTCCGGTTACGGTTGCTGACCGTAGCGGCAAGACCATCGAGGGCCTGCGTGCGGATGATTTCGATATTCTCGACAATCGGAGATCCCAGACAATCGTGTCTTTTTCTAGCGATGATGCTCCCTGTTCGGCGGGGCTGGTACTGGACATCAGCGGCAGCATGCAGCCGGCACTGAGTGGGACCAAGGAGATGGCCCAAGCTTTCTTCGGAACCGCGAATCCGGATGATGAATTCCTGTTGCTGACAGTCTCATCACATCCGGCGGCCACAACCGAATTCACGAGCGACACCGCGACACTGGAAGAAAACATTCGGTTCGCAAAGCCAGGCGGGCCGACAGCGCTGATCGACACCATCGATCTCGGTGTGAGCCGTATGAGGGAAGCCCGGTGGCCCCGGCGAGCGTTGCTGATTCTCTCCGATGGGATGGACAACCACAGCCGATATTCGCAAAGCGACCTGATGAGGTTAGCGCTCGAAGCCGATGTTCAGATCTACACAATTGTTATCGACAACGGTTCGGCCAGCGCGTCAACCCACACAGTCCCATACCGTCCGAGCCTCATCACGAAACCGTGGGATCGAGCAGAAGAGCACCAGGGAGCGGAAATGCTCGAGAAGCTTTCCGATTTAACGGGTGGACTTCATTTCCGTGTGCACAGCGATGCTCAGGCAAAAGAGGCCGTGATCAACATCGGTCGAGCTCTCCGGAACGAATATGTGATCGGATATTATCTCCCCGACTCTGCAACATCCGGTAGATGGCACCGGATTCGTGTCAAATTGAACGCTTCACAGGCGAGTGTTCACGTTCGCAAGGGCTACTACTCGTACTAGACGGCTGGCCCGTCCTATCGCGAAGCGAAGGGCGGGGCCCTTGGGCTGGCTCGCTTCGGCTGCCCCACCCTTCGTTTTTTGAGGGTGGGATTCTACGCCCTCTCCCGCGTAGGATTTCGCGGATGAACCCTGCGCTCGCAAATTGCGGAAAAAGGAATGAACGCCTAGCAAGTATCCCCAACGAATGGTTCAGCAAAGAGAAATTTACCCATGGGGCTGGGGCAGCTTCGAGACACCTCCGCGTACCCCGTCCCCACACCAGCCTGTTTCCTACAGCCCCGGCCCCTCCGGGTAGGTCGGCAAATCTGGAGGGCGTGCCGGCAGTTTCTTCGGATTGGCTTTAATCTCCTGCATCAGCATGTCGATCGCTTTTTCCAGTTGCGGATCTTGCCCCTTCAACACCAGGTCGGGAGGGTTATCGACCACCACGTCCGGCTGCACTCCGCGGTTCTCGATCAACCATTTGCCGTCGAGCGAAGACAGCGAAAATTCCGGCCGGGTGATGTAGCCGCCATCCATCAGCGGAATATTGCCGCGGATGCCGCGCACTCCGCCCCAGGTCCGCTCGCCGATGAGCGGCCCCAGCTTGTACTGCTTGAAGAAGTAGCTGAAGAAGTCTCCATCGGAAGCGGCGTAGTGATTGGTCACGCACGCCATATATCCGTAGAAGACATTTTGCGGAATCGTGCCCGACTCGAAGTTGCGGGCCGGCTGCATGGCGGCCAGCACGCGCCGCAGGCGCTCAAAGATAAGCTCGTCGACAAATCCGCCGCCGTTATAGCGGACGTCGAAAATAATCCCTTCCTTGCGAATCTGCGGAAAGTACTGCTTGACGAATTCGTTGAGCCCGGCGTCGCCCATATCGGGCAGATAGACATAGCCGATGCGCCCGCCGCTGGCCGCGTCCACTTTCTTGCGGTTGGTCTCGACCATGTTCAACTCGCGCAAGCTGTACTCGTCGCCAATCGGCTTGACCACCACTTTGCGCGCACCCTCCGCCGTGGGCTTCGCATTGACGGTGAGCGTGACCACCTCATTGGCCGTGTTCACCAGCAATTCGTCGGGAGTCTCGGGAGCGCGCAGCTCCCGCCCATTGACGGCGATCAGGTACTCGCCTTCCTTGACATTTACGCCCGGCTCGGTCAAGGGAGAGCGCACCTGCGCATTCCAGTTCTCGCCGGAAAAGATCTTCTTGAATCGATACATGCCGCTGGCTGCGTCCAGTTCATAATCCGCGCCCAGCAATCCGACGTTCACCGGATGCAGCTCCGGCATATCGCCGCCACCGACATAGGTGTGCGAATTCGATAATTCCCCAATCATCTCGCCCATGATGTAAGTCAGCGAATAGCGATCGGCTACATAGGGAAGTAACTGCGCGTATTGGTCTTTGATCTTCTGCCAATCCACGCCATTCATCGACGCCTCAAAGAAGTAATCGCGCTCCTGCCGCCAGACCTCATTGAAGATTTCTTTCCATTCCTGCGGCGGATCAACCTCAACTGTCATCCCATCGAGTTTGAGCGCGCCCTCGCCCGCCTTGTGTGGAGCGTCCGGCAACTTTCCCGCGGGCGCAGCCTCTCCTGCCTGGTGGGTGTCCGGAAGCTTGGCATCGATGATTCCGGCCTGGCCAGCTTGGCCGCCTTCGCCCTCGACCCGGTACAACAGCTTCGTGCCGTCACGGGAGAGCGCGAAGTGATCGGCGCCGTCGAGCAGCAACTTGTCTTTGTGTTCCTTCAAATCGTAGCCATGAATCGCTTTATTTTCTCCGGGTAGAGGTCCCGACAACCCCTGAATGGGCGAGGTCGAGTAATAGATCGCATCCTTCGAAGCGTCCAGACCGCGAATGATCGCGGGGGGAACGGCCAGCGCCACGATCCGGTTCTGGATGCCGTCCAGATCGATCTTAAAGACCTTGGGAGGCTCCTGGGTCGCGGTCTCTGCCGCTTTCTCTTCCGTCGCGGGCTTCTCTTCTTTCTTGCCGGGCTTCGGGTTCTTCTTGTTGGACTCTGGTACTGGCGCGGCTGCCGCCGGCTCTTCGCTCTTCACCTTCACCTCGTCGCTCAAAGCAGGAAAGGGCGAAGGTTCGTCCGCCGTTAAGGTCACCACATAAACCCGAGTTGTCTTCGGGTTCGCAAACTCGAAGTCCACGTTGCCCAGCACTTCGTTGTAATCCCGGTCGGAAAGGAAGTATAAGTAGCGCTTATCCGGATCGAACACCGCCGCATAGCTATTATTCAGCGTCGAAGTCACCGCCGTGATCTTACGGTCGGCTAACCCATACAGATAGACCACCGAATAGCCGGAGTCCAGGTTCTTGTCGTAGGCCAGCCACTTGCTGTCGGGCGACCAGTTGTAATTCGTGATCTCGGCAAACTTCGCGCGATCCACTTCGACCGGTTTCTTTTCCTTGATATCGACATACCAGAGCTTTAAGTCCTTGTCAGCCCAGGCGATCTTCGAGCTGTCCGGCGACCAAGCCGGCTGGAACATGAAGCCTTTGTGCCCGCTGGTGATCTGCTGTTCGGCACTCAGTCCATCTTGCGCCGTGATGTAAACCTCATCTTCACCCGTGCGGTCGGAAATGTAGGCAATCCATTGTCCATTCGGCGACCAGGCCACTTTCTGCTCGCGCACACCCGGAGAATGCGTCAGATTGCGGATGCTCCCGTCCTTGGCCGGAACCGTAAACACTTCGCCGCGCGCCGCGAACACAGCCCGCTTGCCGTCCGGGGAAATGTCGAAGTCGGTGATGTGCCGGCTCGCGTTCACCCAGTGCTTCATGGCGTGGTCGCGCTCGCCGTTCACGTAGATGGTCAGCTTCTTCGCCTGCCGCGTTTGCAGGTCAAACGTATAAAGGTAACCGCCATTCTCAAAAATGATGGCATCCGGCCCCAGACTCGGCCACATCACGTCGAACTCATCGAACTTAGTAAGTTGCTCGACCTGCTTGCTGCCTGTGTTGTAGCTATAGAGATTGAACCGGTGCGCCGACCCGCGATCGGAAGTGAAATAGATCGTGTTTCCATGCCACATCGGGAAAGTATCGGTGTAATCCGTGTGTGGGACCACGGCGTCCACGACATTGTTCTTGATGTCGTAGATAGTGATGTCCTGGGCCAAGCCGCCGGTATAGCGCTTCCACTGGCGGAAATTGCGGAAGATCCGGTTGTACGCAACCTTGGCGCCGTCGGCCGAGAACGAGAGCAGGCCGCCTTCATCCATCGGCAAGGGCTGCGGCAGTCCTCGGTCGATGCTCACCGTGTAGGGGCGTTTGATCCAGCCATTCGAAGCGTCGCGTCGCGAAAGAAAGACGATGTTCTTGCCGTCCGGCGTCCATCCGATCACCTGGTTGAGCACGCCCATGCGGTCGCTGAGCGGATGCGCCGATCCCTGGTAGAAGGTCAACTGCTTCGGCTGGCCGCCGTCCGACGGCATCACATACACGTTGAAGTTGCCATCGTACTGGCCGGTAAACGCCAGCCATTTTCCGTCGGGCGAGAATTTTGGAAACAGTTCGCGCCCGGGATGTGAAGTAATGCGCCGGGCGCTGCCTCCCGAGCTTGACGCGAGCCAGAGGTCGCCCCCGTACATGAATGCGACTTTGTCTTTATAGATATCGGGAAAACGGAGCAAGCGGCCTTCTTGCGATTCTTGCGCTGCGGTAAGGCAGGCGCAGCCGATGACACAGCCGACGACAATGAAGGCGAAAAAGCTTCGGATAAAAGTCATGAGCCATCCTTTTAGGAGATTGGTTTGCGGAAGTTATTAGTGAAGGAGAAATCATTCCGGCAAGGGCGATTGTACCAGCTTGCCCGCCGCTGCTTCGAACACTAATTGTTTGACTGGCTGGGCGAATTCCCTGCCTCGCGCACCGCATCCTGGCATTTGCTCGCGGCGGTCAGCACTCGGTTAAAGGCTGGGTCCGCGCGGAGTGTTGCGAGCAGCGGATCGGAGAGCAGATTCGAGTACGCGCAATAGTTCTGCTCGACCGCGCTCTGCAGCAGATGGAGCGCGGCTGCTTTCTTGCCGCAGTACCCTAAGAGGGCTCCCTGGTAATACCACGTCTCGGGATCGGGTTCGGCGGGCAGACTGGTTTCCGCTTCACGCGCGATACGGTCAAGATCCGCCGCTGGCCGCAACTGCAAACAAGACTCCAGCAGATCGCGGTGATAGCGCGGCGTCGTCGGCATGAGCTTCACCGCCTGGCGTGCTTCCGCAATCTTCCCTTCGCGCAGCAGAATGGACGGCATGATATACGCGGCCCACTCCGACCCCTCATCCAGACGGACAAAATCCTTGGCCCGATCCGTCTTACCCAATTCCACGAACGCCCAGGCGCAAGAACGAAAAAGGTAATTGCCAGGATCGAGCGCGAGCGCCGTGTTGCACTCACCCGTCGATTGCTCCAGCATCCCGGCATAACGATAGACATAACTCATCGCGAAGTGGGCCTCGGCGCTCTCGGGACGACGCTTGACCAGCGCTTGCGCCGCCTGATACGCCTTGCCGAGTTCGCCGCGCTCCACGCGGTTGGCAATCAGCTGTCTGGCGGCCGTGACCCGATTCGGATCGAGTTGCAGGGCGCGCTCGCAGGCTTGGTTGGAGCGCTGGAACATCGGCTCGCCGCCGTCGGAATAGTCCGCGTCGAAGTAGGTACGCAGTCCGAGTTGCTCCCAGGCGGGCGCGTAGGTTGGGTCCACGCCGACTACATGCTCAAGCACCGCGATGGCATCCTTGTTCGGCCCGGCATCGTGCGGCAGCGCCAGGCTGTGCAGGTAGAGATCGTAGGCCTCCGCATTCTTCGGGCGCGTGCCGGTGTCGAGAAAATCGCCGGACGCGCCGAGCGCCGGCAGCAATCCCTGGCGTATCTGGGCAGCCATCTGCGCCTGCAAGGCGATCAAGTCGTCGGCGGGCGCGGTCACGGTCGACTGCCACACGAGCCGATTCCCCTCGACCTGGATCGCCTCCAGCGTAATCAGAACGTGGTCGCCTTGCTTCAGAAAGTGCCCGGCAATCACGTTGGCGACGTGCACTTCCCGCCCCGCCTTCTGCGGGTCGACGTCGTTGCCGGAAAATTTTCGCGTGATCGAAGAGGGACGAACGTCGAGCGTCCGGGTGTAGGTGAGGGTGTTGGCGATTTCATCGGCCAGCGCGAAGCGGAGAAACTCCACGCTGATGTCGCCATTCATGTTCTGCAACGGCAGCACGGCAATGGTGTTCTTGGGGACGCCGGCGCCCGCCTGGCGTTGTTTGAACCACCACGCACCCACCGCGACCAAAACCGTGAGCAGCAGCGCACTCACCCCCAGCAGCAGGTAGGTTGAAAACTTGCTGGTGGTCTGAAAGGTGGTCGTGGCAATGCGGTACGGCAGCACTGGCCGCCGCATCCCGGTCCGGGTCAACCCCGATTCCGTTTCCTTCCGCAACGACTGCAAATCGCCCTTCAACGCCAGCGCGGTCTGGTAGCGGTGTCCGCGGTCCTTTTCCATGGCCCGGCCAAGAATGCCTTCGAGATCCGGGGGAAGCTTGGGATTGAGATGAAGAGGCGAAACCGGCTTCTGGTTCAAGACCGCGTCCAGCGTGGTGATTACGTTGCCGGTGGCAAAAGGCTTCTTGCCAGTCGCCATTTCGTAGAGCACGACTCCGAGCGAGAACAAATCGCTCCGCGGATCCAGTTCTTCGCCCCGCGCCTGCTCCGGAGACATATAAACCGCAGTGCCGGGAATCACGCCCATCGCCGTCAGCGAATCTTCCATGGCGGCATCGCTGGTTGCCGAGTCGTGCGCCGATTTGGCCAATCCGAAATCGAGGATCTTGGTCTGGCCGTTTTGCGCCACAAAAATATTGGCCGGCTTGATGTCGCGATGAATGATCCCCTTGGCGTGCGAAGCCGCCAAAGCATCGGCCACCTGGATGCCAATGTCGAGGATTTCGTCGACTTCCATCGGCTTCTCCCGCATCCGCTCCTTCAGGCTGACGCCATCCAACTTCTCCATGACGATGAAAGGATGCCCCTCGTTGTCTTCGATGTCGTGGATGGTGCAAATGCCGGGATGGTTCAGTTGGGAAGCGGCGCGGGCCTCGCGCACGAAGCGGTCGAGCGACTTGCGGTCGTGTACCATCTCCGCCGGAATGAACTTGAGGGCGACGTGGCGGGCCAGGCGCGTGTCTTCCGCCTCATACACCACGCCCATGCCGCCACCACCGAGCTTTCCCACGATTTGATAGTGGGAGACCGTCTGGCCGATCATTCCGAGGGCCTCAGTGCCATCGGCGGTTATGTTAGGCCGCTGGCGAAGTCGGGTCAACCCGCATCCGTCCTGCCTGCTAAAGCCTCCGCCCCGGTTTGCCGATTCTTCAAGACGTATCTCCGGATACACGGGCCATCCAATTGCCAGCTCTGCCCAAGCAGCCATTTGGTCTTATGATGGCAGGAACCGGGTTTCGCGGTTACTTCCTGCCAGGGAGGCGTGAATGGGCGGCCGTTCGTTGTTTGGCACCAGGTTTGGCTCAGCGGAGGTCGGAGGCTCCAGATTCATGCAAGCCTTGGTGGTCGACGATTCCGCCGTCTATCGCAAGTTGATCGGCGATCATTTACGAAGCTGGGGTTTTGGGGTCACCCTCGCCGAGACCGGCTCCGAAGCGTGGCACATCCTGGAACAGCCGGATGCTCCCAAACTCGTGCTCCTCGATTGGGTGCTGCCCGATCTGGACGGCATCGAGCTCTGCAAGCGCATTCGCCAAGCCCGAGCGTCAGGTCCTTACGTCTACGTCATCCTGCTGACCAGCAAAGAGGGTCGCCAGAACATGCTCCAAGCCATGGAGGCCGGGGCGGACGACTACCTGGTTAAACCGGTGGATGAGCTGGAAATGAAGGCGCGGCTGCTGGTGGGTAAGCGGATTCTCGACCTGCAGGAGGAACTGGTTTCCGCGCGCGAGTCGATGCGGCACGCCGCCACCCACGATTCGCTCACCGGATTGCTGAACCGCGGAGAGATAATCGCCATGTTCCAGCGGGAATTGGAGCGAGCGCGCCGCGAACACACGCCGGTGGGAGCGATCCTTTGCGACATCGACCATTTCAAGAATGTCAACGACACGCTCGGCCATCTTTTTGGGGACGAGGCGCTGCGGGAAATCGGCCGGCGGCTGCGGTCGCAACTTCGCGTCTACGACGGTGTTGGCCGATATGGCGGAGAAGAATTTCTGATGATCCTGCCGAACTGTGACTTGCCCAACACCGTGCTGCGCGCGAATGAGCTGCGCAAAATCATCGCCAGCACACCCGTGCTGTGTTCTGACGTGGAGAGACGCATCACCATGAGCATGGGAGTTGCCGTTTCCGCTTGCGATGGAAAAAGCGAATTGGAAGCGCTGCTGAATCAAGCCGACGCCGGCCTCTACGCCGCCAAGGAGAAAGGCCGGAATCGCGTCGAGCACTTCGCTCCCGCCGTCCGGAAAGCGGCCGCCGGCCGCGCGCGCAAGGGCTAACGAGTGTGCGTGAGAACTCGGTCGTCCCTCCGGGACTGGAGTCAATTCTCCCACGTTACCCAGCGCTGAAGCGCTGGGCTAAGTTCGGTCGCCCCTTCGGGGCTATATTCTCATGGGCTTCGTCCCACCAGACTCTCCGAAAACGAGTTCTCACGCACTCACTAACGTTCTTTCGCAGTGAGCCGCATGCAATGGCGGTTGCCCGGAAATGGTCTAATCCGTCTTAACACCTTCATGTGCAAGCGCCTCCTGCTTTGGGGAGGCAGGAAGGGCTGCGGATTTCATTTGGACGAGTTCGCGCTGAACCCTTGACCATCGGCGACGGTCTCGCTTGGTTGTGTTGGGGGAAGCTGGGTCCGCGTAAAAGCGTTCGATCTCGGCACGCAGCTCTGGGGTCAAGCCGGAGAAGTTCTGTGCTGCCACATGATGAAGGAGTTCGGCGTACGTATCGTCATTCAGGCGGTATTCGCCGGGCGCGGTTTTCACGCCGACATCGAAATTGTCGTTCGGGAGTGTCACTTTGCCGACGGCGCCGAGTTCGGTGACCAGGCTGCGATAATGGTCGAGCGTAGCGTTGAAACTGGCTTCGAACATCCTTTCGGTTTCCGGCGTCGGGGTGCGGAAGGTGAGGATCTTCAGCGGCCCGATCTTCGGGATCAGCCGGAAGAGAAAGGCAAGGACCTTCTCGCCCGCATTTGGCTTGCGGTAGTTCTTGCCCCAACGCTTCTCATAGCTCGCGCGCGACAGGTTATAAAGAAACCGGTCGCGGGTTATACCGGGCAGATCTTTCTGGATGTCATCCTTCTTGAGTTGCCAGGCCACCTTGGTTGCTTTGGGAATAAGGCTGCTGACAGAATGACGATACGAGCCGATGGCTTTGGTTTCGTCGTCAAGAATCGTGCTCAGCTTGACTCCGTAGGTTTCTTCGAAGGCTCTGTCGAGGAGGGGCTGCGCCACCTCGAATCCGATGAAATCATGGTAGGCGTCAGGGGCAAAGCGTCCTTTCGCCACTTCGAGGACGTCGAATCCGAACTCCGTCTTCACGTGCGCGACCGGGTTATCTTCGTAGGTCACCACGTCACCGTATTTCTTCTTCAGTTCGGGATAGAGCACAGGGACCGCCCGATTGACCGCCATACGGTGGCCATCGTTGTCGGCGGCCCAGTGCGCCATCGCCCCGAGGGCAAAGGCGTACTCGTTGATGTCTTGCGAATCCCGCAGCATGGCCTCGATGAAATCGCCGCTGCGGACGTAGTGCGCCAGGTCGCTGAAGAACTTGCTACCATGCGGATAGTAGCCCAGGTCCTGGATGATCGCGCCACCGTAAGCGTAGGCGTGCGCCTGGTGCAGCTCGTCGTGGGTGGCGTTGGGGAAACGCTTCAGCAGCAGCGGCCGGATGTGCGTGACCCAGACCGCGTCCACGATGGCCTCGTGAGTAAGCACGGAGTACGCATCGCCGGAGGTCGGGAAGGCGAGGAACAGAATCAGCACTCCGGACAAGATAATTTTGGTTCGGGGCGTCCGCGGCATCGGTTTTTGAGTCTAGCACCTGGCCTCTGGAATCCACAAAACGGCAAGACCTTGAAGGTCGCACGGCTAGAAATTTCGTACGGAACGCGATTCGGTTGTAGGATGCGGAACTGGAGCCGCTGGTGGAGATGCGGGAAATGCAGGTACAGTTGCTGGCAGGTCCGTTCAGAACTGTCCCGCCTAACTACACCGGACTCAAGAAGGCATGCAGACCGGCTTCTGTAGTACTGCTCGCAGCGACAATGTCCATGGCCGCGCAAAAGCAGCAGCAGAACAGCGTCCCTTCCGTCCCGTCGGAGGCGAAACACACCATCGCGCGCAAGTTGACGGTCCCCGGCATCCCGCGCTTCGGCGAGGTGACCCCGACGCTGTATCGGGGTGGACAGCCGACCCAGGAAGGTTTCGGCAACCTTGCCGAGATGGGCATCGACATTGTGGTGGATCTGAGGGGCTCGCGTGACAGCGAGCGCCGCGTCGTGACCAGACTCGGGATGCGCTATGTCCCGCTCCATTGGCAATGTTTCAGTCCACACGATGAAAATTTCGCGCAATTCCTGACCTTGCTCCGCGAAAACCCCGGCAAGAAGGTTTTCGTCCACTGCCGTGTCGGCGACGATCGCACGGGAATGGATATAGCAAGCTACCGGATCGCGGAACAGGGTTGGACCGCGGAGGAAGCAAGAAAGGAAATGGAGGCCTACGGTGTGAATTGATTCCACAAAGCAATCTGTTTCCCGCTGTCGTCCTACGAAAAAGAATTTCCCGCGCGATTCAAGACCAGCGCCGCATTTGAAAGCCTGCGCTCCGCGAAACATGCCCCCGAACCACAGCCATGACGCCTTTCGTAGCGCGCCTTCTGAGAAGGGCACAACCATCGCGACGTTTGACTCAAACTCGCTCCGCGCGGATGGACGGCAACTCGGAAGGAATAGTCGAGACCGGCCCAGAACTCACAATGAGCGCTATCGGGATTTATCGCCAAGTGGGGATAGCGAACGTGACGAGACCAGGGAAATTTCGTTCCACCCACCCCACAGTGTGATCGGCCATGTGCAGGTATGCCTTCGCTCCCTTCGTATCATTGATTGATCGAGCTTTCGTCACAAACGAATCGATTGAACCCGCTTCGACAGGAATATACAGACAGACAGATTCAGGCTCATTGGGTCCCTTGCAACCGTCAGCCCGAAGCCGAACGAGCACAACAGCGTGCCCCACAGAATCGACACACCGAAAACTCATCGAAATACCGCCGCCAGCAAATTTCGGTTCAAAAGCTCCGAGTTGAATATCGCGGGAGTCTTTGACGTTCGACGGGAAACCGCTCAATGTCTCCGCGGTTTTTGATAGGGCATCGTGCGCCAGATAAATCTTCGTCGCACCGCGAAAAGGACCGTTTGAGCACGTGACTTGGCACTCAATTACGTCTTGATCGAACCAGACGACCTCGAACTCTATTCCTCGCATGATTGCAGATTGTACGGGATGATTGCCGCTAACAGGCGGTTTCACTCATAACCCCGCAGTGGTAGCCTCTTGGAAGATGTGAGTCGATCCTGCGGCTGAACTGGCCGCGAGCTACTGTCCACGTGTTTCCCGACCTTCCAACCCGCATCAAGCAGTGCGCGCGCGACGCCGGATTCGACCTGTGCGGTATCGCGCCGGTCCGCGATTTCGCTGAGTTGCGCGTCTTCCCCGCTTGGGTCGCGGATGGCAAGCACGGCGAAATGCAGTACATGGAAGCGCGCGATGAAACTGGAGAACTCAAGCGCGCGTCGCTTGACCGAGTCGCTCCGTGGGCGCGCAGCGTGATCGTATGCGCCATCAACTACAACACCGCGCATCCCTACTCGACCCAGGTGCAAACAGACGATGCGAGCCGAGGCTGGATTTCGCGCTACGCCTGGTCTCGCGAGGACTATCACGACGCCGTACTGCGCCGCCTGAAGCAGGTGGAAGACGAGTTGCGCGGACGGGTAGAAGCAACTGGCAATCCGGCAACTGGCAATTGGCAATTTCGCTCCTACGTTGACACTGGTCCGCTCATCGAGCGCGTCTACGCCAAATATGCCGGCATCGGATGGATCGGCAAGAATACTTGCATCATCAATCAGAAGCTTGGATCGTGGTTGTTTCTGGGCGTGATTCTCACTTCGCTCGGAATCACGAACAACCATGTCACCGGCGATTTGCCCGCGCCCGATCGTTGCGGAACTTGTACGCGCTGTATCGTTGCCTGTCCAACGCAAGCGATCACGGCGGCAGGTGAGTTGGACGCGCGGCTGTGCATCTCCTATCTGACGATCGAAAAGCGGGGCGAGATTCCCGTAGAACTGCGCGAAGGAATGGGACGACAAGTTTTCGGATGCGACATCTGTCAGGACGTTTGCCCGTGGAACCGCAAGGCGCCAGTGACTTCCGCGGCAGAGTTGGAGCCGCGCGAAGGACTGGTCAATCCGGCGCTTGACTGGCTGGCGGAAATGCGGGCGGAAGAGTTCCGCGAGGTATTTCGAGGATCGCCAATTCGTCGCGCTAAGCTTTCTGGGTTGCGCAGGAATGCGGCGATTGCCATGGGAAACAGCGGCGACAAGAGGTTTATGCCAACGCTGACAAGACTTTGCGAGGATCCGGATGTGGTGGTAGCGGAACATGCGCGCTGGGCTTTGGGACGGCTTGAACTGTGCTGTCGTCAACGAGAAGGCTTGGACCCCTCTCGTGGTGGTCTTTAAGAATGAAGGACTTAACGGGTGAGAGACGCCAGGTCTTTGAGGAATAAGGACTTATCGATAAAGTATTTATAAATCAACAGCTTAGCGTGCATTTTCAGTTTGTTTTTGGGCTCATTTCGCGCTAGGTCTTTGAGAAATAAATACTTTAGCGGTCAGGATGCGCACGATGCGTGATTCGGGGATGGTTTTTCCCGTAGGAGTCTGTGTCGTAACCCAGGTGCCGTCCCTTGCGGGACTCGATTGGTTCCGCTTCCGCCTACCCGGCACTGCCGTGCCGGGCTTTCCTTTTCCGCCGCTTCGCGGCTAGTGCATCGCACGGTCCACTTTTTCGATCGACCTCACGCTATGCCACACACTCCGTATAGACGCGGCTTGCCGCGTCTCCCGCCGCGTTCCCCGGCGCGTCCAAAGAGACGGGGCAAGCCCCGTCTCTACACGGGCGTTTACAATCGTCGTGCACTTCGACGGAGGACCACCCCCATGTTCCAGAAGGATCTGCTACAGGGAAAGCGCATCCTCATCACCGGCGGCGGCACTGGGCTCGGCAAAGCTGCGGCGCAGCGTTTTCTGAAACTGGGCGCGGAAGTCTATATCTGCGGGCGGCGGCAGGAGGTTCTGGCGGCGACCGCGCAGGAGTTGCACCAGCGCACGGGGGGCGGGATTCACTGCTGTCCCTGCGATGTGCGCGATGCGGCGGCCGTGGAAGTGATGATCGACGGCATCTGGGCTGACGGCCCGCTCGACGTGCTTATGAACAATGCGGCGGGAAATTTCCTTGCGCGCACGGAAGAGCTTTCGCTGGGGGCGTTTCAGTCGGTGATTGGCATTGTCCTTATGGGCACGCTGCACACCACCATGGCCTGCGGACGGCGGTGGCTGGCGGCGGGGCGCGGAGGCGTGGTGCTGAACGTGTCCACCACCTACACGACAACAGGCTCGGCGTATGTTGTGCCATCGGCGGTGGCCAAGGCGGGCATGCAGGCGCTGACCCGCAGCCTGGCCGTCGAGTGGGGCAATCGCGGGATTCGCATGAACTGCATCGCGCCGGGCCCGATTCCGACCGAGGGCGCGTTCTCGCGTCTGCTGCCGCGTCCGGAACTGGAGGTGGAGGCGAAGAAACGAAACCCGCTGGGACGCTTTGGCACGACGGAAGAGTTTGCCAACCTCGCCGCATTTTTGGTTAGCGATGGCGCCGGCTATATCAATGGAGAAGTCGTGACCATGGATGGCGGCGAGTGGCTGCAAGGGGCAGGCGAGTTCACGGCACTGGGGCGGGAGTTCACGGAAAAGGAGTGGGAGACGATGAGGCCGAAAAAGCCGGCGCCGAAGCCAGCTTCAAGGTGAAGCGCCTAGAGTGTGTTTGGCTCTGTTGACATCCCTGAATTCGGACGCACGGAAGGGGTAGGGGTGCTTCGACTGCGGTTGAACTTCGCTGTCGCGAAGCTCAATCCTCGCTCAGCATGACAGAACGAAGGATGTGAACCGAGCCAAACCCGCTCTACGCAAACAATCGCTTGCTGTTCTGGACTTGGTTACGCAGCACGCTTCGGATCAGATGGCAAGCCTGCTTCACCTCGGGCATGGCGAGTGAAAAGTAAACCTGCTTGCCCCGCCGGTGCCGGACGATTACACCCGCCGTTTTCATCACCGTGACATGTTGCGAGAGGTTGGCCTTGGAAATGCCGAGTTCCTCCTGGAGTTCTCCGGCAGCCCAATCCCGCTTGCCCAGCAGGTCCAAGATGTGAAGACGCGTTGAATTGGCGAACGCTTTGCAGATCAGGACTTGCTTTTCAAACACTTCCTCGTCAACGCTGGCACGCTTCGTCTTCCTCATTGGCAATCTGCCCTCGGTCCCCATCAGAAGTCGCTCAACAGTGGCTGTGCCCATTATCATATCTCCTATTGAGCTGGTTTCATCTGCGGGACCTCCCGCCATCGCCAAAGTTACTGCTTTACTCCGGCACCAGCCGGATCCGACCCGTAGCCCAACTGTTTCCAATCCATACGCGAGTTCGCACCATGGCAATCCTTGCAACCGAGCGCGTACTTGGCAGGGCGCACGCCATGGAAGATGCCCATGTAGCGAATGGTCGGCTGAAATTGGTACGAGGCATTCTTGACCCCGTAATCGCTTTCGGCTGCTGCCTTCACGGCGTGATCCAGTTCACCATTCTGGAAAAACTCTTCGACATCGATGGGAATCACCCATCCTTTGCCATCGAGCACCGGGAGCTTAGCCCTATGAACCTTGAAAGCGAAAATCTTCGAGGCGTCATCGGCGCGGCTGCCTTCGGGAACCATCATCTCGATGTTGCCGGCCCCGTCCTTTTTCAAGGGTTCTCCCAGGAACTGCTCGCGGGTGTTGCCATTGAACCAGGTGTAGGCGGGCGTCACATCTTTCCCGAACTGAATGGTGGCGGTGTAGCGATCGGTGTCTTGGTGATACTCGGGTTTGGACCAGTCGCGGAACATGTCGGTCGGGTCGGTGCGGGCAAAGGTCGGAATGTGGCAGACGGTGCAGTTCACGCGCGCGGTGTGACGGTTCAGGTCCGCATTCGTTCGGTGCGGCGACTGTCCGTGGCAGTCCTCGCAGCGCAAAGTGGATGCCACGTCGTTGGCCGAGAGGTCCGATCCGCGCCCCTTGATGCGATGATCCTCACCCCTGTGGCACTGAATGCACTCGAAACTCACTCCGTCGGTGCCCATGTGTACGTCGTAGTCGCGATCGGTGTTGGCGAGCACGTACTCGATGTCGCCGCGTTTGTAGTTGGCGCCTCCGCCGGAACTGGCATGGCAACGCAGGCACATGACGCGCTTGGGCAGCGAGATGCGCTTGGAGACCGAATCCAGGCCTTCCTGGTTCTGCCATAGGATGGGCTTCCACTCCCAGCCTCCGCCCTTTTTCTCGTACACATCGCGGCGATAACCGCTGGCGTGGCACTGCAGGCAGTCGATGTTCTCAAGCTGCGCCCGAGTCATCGTTTCCGACGGTTTTTCTCCGAGGCCGGCGTGGCAGGCCGAGCAGCCGCGCGTGATTACCTCGTCTTCTTTATTTTTGATAAGGCCGATCCAGTTGGCTCCCCCCGGATTGGTGCAAAAGTCGTTGATCGTATTCATCTTGCCGAGCAGGCGTCCCTTGGCATTGCTGATGTGCGTCGCCGCACCCTTCCACTGATAGTGCTGCGAGCGGAAAACACATTCCGCTTCCTTTTGGTGGCACTGCAAGCAGGTTTTAGTTCCCTCGTAATGTTCGAAATAGTCTTTATGTTTGTACTCTGGCGAGGACTGATCGGCAGCCAGAGCCAGAGTCGGTAGCAATAGTAAGAAGAGAAGGGTTCGGACGTTCATGCTTCCTCGCTTGTACGTATGTGTGAATTCGGGCCGGCCGGGGCGATGACGGCCGAAGCCGCCATCGCCAGCCGGACTGGATGACTCCGCCGTGCCGTCATCCCTAGAACCTCGCTGTTAGACCTGCCGTGAACATGCTGCCCCGGTCGTAGGTGGGGAAGCCGAGCAGGGGAGAAGAGCTGAGTTGCTGGGGCGCGCCTACGTCCCAACCAGAGCCGCTCCAGGTGTAGTGGAAGCGCTGGTAATCGAGTTTCAGGATGAAGTGAGGGGTGATGCGGTGCGTAAGGTAGCTCTCATACACCTGGCCACGCGCACTAGTTTTAGGTGCAAAGATGTCGTCTTCGGCCTGCGCGAAGTTGAACCAGTATTTGGAGCCGTCATTGAATTCGAACCCTATTTTTGTCCGGCCATCGTTCCGCGCAACGTTGTAACGGACTCCTCCGAAAAACATAACGCCGTTATGGTCGGTGGGAACATCGAAAGGATTCGATCCGAGCCCGCCAAACGGTGTGGTAAGCCCGTTCGGACGGAGACTGTCCGCGTTGATGCTGGTGTACAGATCGAATGAACCGATCCGATGCTCGAGCGTGAGGCCATACAGGTCGATGGCGCCCAAGTTGGCAGTGGGGGTGAAGCGCAAGACCGGCGCACCGTTGATGGGGTCGCCCGTGAGCGGATTGTTCGGCAACACCACCAAGCCGTTAAAGCCGTCGGTAACGTTCCACGCGCGGGCAATCGTTACCTGCACTAAGGTTTTGTCGGTCGAGTAGGCATCGATGTTCGCGCCGAGGAACTGCACGCCTTTCACCCGGTCGGCGGGCTGCTCCAACATTTGGCCATTGCCAAAACTGGAGTCATACCCTAATCCATAGCACAGCCGCAGGGCCACCTTGTCATTGACGTGGTAGCCCAGGGTAAGGCCGTCGAATTGGTAATCGATCAGCGTACCGGAAGGGGTGCCGCCGCGAAGTTCATCCTCGCTGTATTCGAGCGGCGGTCCGCTGGTCGAAGGGCGCCGTCCGATGGAGAGGTACAGGGGCAATCCGCCGATGTGGTTCCAGGTGAAGTAGGCGCGCTCGACTCGGAGAAAGTCTCCGGTCGGAACCGTCGCCGTGGTGCCGTCGATGTTCAGTGAGGAGGGCTGCCCGTCGAATACCTGCACGTTGGTCGAGTCGCCGAAAACCTTGTACATGCTGATACGCGCCGCCACCTCGACGTTATCGGAAACGTGCGCGTCGAAGTTCAGCCGCAGGCGGTTGGTTGCCAGTTCGTTGCCGTTCGCACCATAGCCGGCCACCAGGACACCGGGAACCTGCTGCAGGTAGCCCAAGAACATCTGTTGCATTTGGGGAGAGAACGTTCCCAGGGTGGTTTTCAACTGATCGAAGGTAAGGTTATTGGCGAAGTATTGGTACTGGCCGTAGTTTGCCGCCACCATACCCTTGAGTTGGCTCGCGTACGTGGCTGGCGGCTCCTGAAAGACGGCTGGATTAAACGGCATGCCCAGGCCGCCCTGACTGGTCGGCGCCATCGTCCACAGGGTCTTGACTAACAGGTTCTGTAACTGCATACCGTCGTAGTGAGTGGGTATGTGACCAAAAATACTGTTCGATTCAATCCGGAGGTCGCCGCTCCAATTGATCCGGTCCAACGCTCCGCGCCGTTCGGTTTGATTCACGCGGTGGTCGAGGTCTTTCACTTCCGTTGCCAGTTCCGCTGTCGTCGGCTGGTCGCTGGCCGGCGCTTGCTTGGCTTCTTCTTCTTCTTTCTTTTGCTGGGCGACTTTTTCCTGTGCCGTTAAGCGTTCTTCCAACGCAGCGACGGCCTTCTTCATTTGCTCCAGTTCCTGCCGCAGCTGTGCGTTTTCGTCACCGGCAGCGGGTGATGGTTGAGTTGAGGTTGCAGCCGGGACGTTCTGGGCCGATGCTGCGAACGTGATCAGCAATAGGAGAGCTACAACAACTAAATAAAATCTGCGCATACATGTCGCCTCTAGTCCTTTCTGACGGGTCATATCCCGTTTCTATCCGCAGGTGGCGGGTTGTTCGGAATCGGCCGCATGGTCCACGGCAAATTTCTGAATCGCTTTCAGCTGGTCGGGAGTCAGTTCCTCCAGCAGCTTGCCGCCCGTCTTGGGATGCAGCGCGTTCTTGTGGGCAGGGACGAGTTTCACGTTGAAAAACTTCTTCCACTGGTCCTGAGTCAGGGTCATGGGCGTGTATTGCCCATTGGGCGACCCCTTGTCGTGACAGACCTTGCAGTTGTTGCGATAGAGTTCCTTTCCGTTGAGGTTCTGGGCAGTGGCGGTTTGAGTGGTGGCGAGAAACGCCACGGAGGCCGCAAGCGCCAGCAGGCAGAGCTGAAATCTTTTCATCGGTATCTCCCATGCCAGTTCGGCAGTGTATGCAGCGAGAATGGAAATGAAGTTCGACATTGCGATAAATCGTAGTTGCGATACTTCGCAACTCTGCAAATCATAATCCGGTCCCCGCTCCTGCGTATGTGAGATCTGTCTCGCTGCCGCGTGACCGCCATCACCACCGAGCGTTACGAAGGGGACGGGGCCCCCGCGACCCGCGGATCGATTCCCAAAAGGGGTAAGCGGGCAGGAGTGCTGCCGGTGGCAGTCGAGGTGCCGCACACGGGAACTTCATTCCAGTTCGTCAGGCCACTTGTTCTGAATGAAGAAATCAAGGTGACATTCAGCTATAAGAGCAAGTAGTCGGTGGATTATCTGCCGGTCTGCCCGTTCGCCCTGAAAGGCTGCATTCGCCCGGTCGCGAAAGAAATCAACATCGACCTGGGCGGGTGGCACGCCTTCAGGTATACGGTCGCAACTTCGATGTTGCGCGCTGGGCATGGTGGGAAAGTCGTGTCGGAACTGCTTGGCCACTCGGATGTTTCGCCCACGCTCCGAACGGACGCCTTTGAACCAGGCGGCAAACCAGTTGTTATGAAGTTGTTAGGAAATGGATTCCGGCACGAAATCGACCTCTGTAAACGATTGGCACTGAAGAAGGATGGTGAGCGCGGAAGGAATCGAACCTACAACCTACTGATTAAGAGTCAG
>CAVQHM010000025.1:0-33553 GCA_963712295.1 uncultured Acidobacteriaceae bacterium | reverse complement strand
CACCTTCTCGCGGAATCCTTACATTGAAATTACGTTCCCTTCTCTTTCGGATCCGTCGCTCGCGCCGGCCGGCCAGCACGTGATGTCCATCTACATGCAGTACGCGCCCTATAAGTTGAAAAACAGCGACTGGGAGAGCCAGCGCGCCGCACTCGGCGAATCCGTGGTGAGCGCAATCGCGCAGTACGCGCCGAATCTGCCGCAGTCCATCCTCGACGGCCAGATCATCACGCCCAAGGATCTGGAAGAAACCTACGGCCTCACCGGAGGCCACATCTTCCACGGCGAGCTCGCGCTCGATCAGTTCTTCACCATGCGCCCGCTGCTCGACTGGGCGCGCTACCAGACGCCGATCGAACGCCTGTATTTGTGTGGCAATGGAACGCATCCTGGAACGGGCCTGACCGGCGGCTCGGGCGCCAACGCCGCGCGCGAGATTGCCAAAACACTGAAGAAGTAGCGCCGCTGTCCCAGCCGCCGACGTAGCCGGCGAGGACGCCGGCGCTACACTGATCTATTATCTATGCACAACTCCGCCATCCTTCTCGTCTCCTGCCCCGACCGCAAGGGCGTGGTTGCCTCGATTGCCGACTTCATCTTTCGCCATGGAGGCAACATCCTGTTCAATGATGAACATGGAGACGAGGCATCCAATCTCTTTCTGACGCGCGTCGAATTCGATCCCGCGGAATTCGATTTTGACCTGGCCGAGTTTTCCGACCGCTTTGCTCCCATTGCCCGCGACTTTCAGATGGACTGGCGGCTCGCCCGCTCCACTGATCGCCCCCGCATCGCCATCTTTGTGTCCAAGCATGACCATTGCCTGCAAGACCTGCTCTACCGCCACCAGAGCGGCGAACTCCACTGCGAAATCCCGTTGATCGTTTCGAACCATCCCGACAACCAGCGAATTGCCGACTTCTACCGCATTCCCTACTTTGTCGTGCCGGTCACGAAGGAAACCAAACGGGAAGCGGAACAGAAGCAAATCGCGCTCGTCCGCGAACACCAATGCAGCCTGGTCGTTCTCGCGCGCTACATGCAGGTGCTCTCGGACGAGTTCATCGCCACGCTCGGCTCCGAGAACCTGATCAACATTCACCACTCGTTCCTGCCCGCGTTCGTCGGCTCCAAACCCTACCACCAGGCGTTCCAGCGCGGCGTTAAGCTGATTGGCGCCACTGCCCACTACGTTACTCAAGTACTCGACGATGGCCCCATCATCGAGCAGAATGTCGTTCGCATCCATCACCGCGACACGGTCGAGGACCTGGTCCAAAAAGGCCGCGATATCGAAAAAATCGTGCTGTCGCGCGCCGTCCGCTGGCACGTGGAAAACCGCATTCTGCTGTATGGAAACAAGACCGTGGTCTTTCAATAGCCCCATTTTTGGAGGCGTTAGCCCCATACCCTCAGGGGCTGAAGCCCGTACTGTTCCTCGCCCCGAGCGGCATGGCTGAAGCCGTGTCCTTTCCCAAAATCTGGCCAAAACTATCGTCCCGCCGCGCGGGCTCTCCCCATCGGTACTGAGAACTGAGAACCGGCAACTGGCAACTGGTTACTAGTGCAGTCACTTCCGTAACCGGGTAACCAATTGCGCTGCCGTTGCCGTTTTACTAGGCTGTACTGAAGGACATCGCCCATTCGGCCACGTTACTGTCCGATTTCGAAGGAGCTCATTTTGGTTGAGGATCCCAAATGGGAACTCGCGCTGCTCGCCACCGTTCAGAGCTTCTACCAACGGCTGCTGAGTGACCAACTCGGCGGCGAGATGCCCGCGCCCGCCGAACTCGCCCCGGACGTCATCAGCCACACCCAGGACGTGCGCACCACTCTCGATCGCATGCAGCTCTGGATCCAGCTCCTCGACATGGCGATCACTCCGACCATGCTGCGGCTCGGGGTACAGTCCGACCTTGATCCCGAAGTTGCCGAGGCGCTGCTGCGCTACTTCGCGCGTCACCGCGATGATTCCGGCGCCAATCGCGACAAAACCGATCTGGTCGCAACCTTTCTGTTTCGTCATCCCCGTGTGGCCGGCCAGTGGGAGCAGCGTGGCTACGGCCTCGATGGATCGATTCCGCTGTCTCCGTTTGAAATCGCGCTGCTGGAAATCCTGTCCGAGTCCGATGTGCCGGTGTTGTCGGAGGCCGATGTGCAACTGCTCCGCGAGTTCGGCCCCCTGCTCGACCAGGCAAATCGCTTCCAGGACTTTAGCGCGCTCATGGATTCCGGCATCATTCCGCGGGTTCGGCAGTTGAAAGCCGCCCTCGGCGAAGCCATCTATCACCCGGGAGTGCTGGCGACTCTCGCACCTTACAATGTCGCGTTCGGCGATCGTTTCCATTCCCTGTTCAACGCCGCCGCGAAAGAGATCAAGGATTACGCCGAGCGCCTCGAAGAACTCGGCGGCAGCATTCTGAGCACCGTCGACGGCGTCGAAGTCACCGTCGAGCACGTCGCCGCGCTGAATCAGGAGACCTTGTTGAAGGTTGATTACAGCGCGGCCCTGGAAAAATTCCGCCGCGTCGCCCGGCTGAAAAAAGAATTGGAGCGCAGGCCGCCCATCCGGCGCAACAGTCCGGACTCCACGCACTCCGCACACGCCGTGAGTGCAGGCGGCGCGGCTGCCGCTCCCGCGCTCGCCCCGGTTGCAGTTCCGAAGTATGTTCCCGCCGCCATTACGCCCCAGGCGCTTTCGGTCGAAGAAGCGAAATTACGGAGAGTGGAAGAATCGATTCGCGTCTTCGTGCGCGTGGCCGATCCCAAGTTTCGCCAGATCGTACCCATGCGCTATTTCAACCTGATGCTCAGTCCCGCCGAGATTGAGGCCTATACCGCCGACTATCTCGAGCAAACCGGCCCGCGCGCCGACGCTGCCCGAATGTTGCTGCGGGTGGTCGCGGTAACCGCGCGCATCACCACCGAGATCGAGGAACTCAAGCGCTCGCGGAATTCCCGCTCGGTGTGGAAGCTGCACGCGGATTCTCTAGTAGTGCTCGTCGACATGGCCAAGAAGCTGGCCGAAGCCGTGGACCGGCTCGCCCTGGCCATCGGCCAGCGTACGGATACGCAAGCCAACAGTGAGCCTCTCCGCGGCTCGCTCGAAAAGCTGCGCGAGCGCACCAGCGAGGCCGCAAGGCTGATCGCCGAAGCGTAAAACTCCGCTTCCATCCGCTACGATTGTCCCTTTTCGTCAAGAATTTCTTTGCGTGCTTGGCGGGTTTTTCGGATTAAGGAGTTCGTACCTTTTCAGCGATTTCAGCTCCGAGTCTCTGAAAATCGGCAACGTCCCACGTGTAGATCCTGGTTGCGCGAGCTTTCAGCGCGCACCAGCCTATCAGAGCGTCGTAAATTGTCCCGCCGACGATACCGGCAGTCGCGGCGTCTTGAATCGCGAGCCGATATTCCCGCGCATCGAGCGACACAATTTCCAGCTTTTCCTCGACTGAATCGAGAATCAACAACGCCTGATCTGCGCTCACGCGGGCCTTGCCGGGTAACCGCGTCAGCGTCGCATACAGTTCCGCAAGACTGTGTGCTGCGCAACAGGCCGTTTTCCGATCGGCGCCAGTAAAGAGAGCGAAACTGCGCTCGTGGTGTTCGTGAACCTCCACGGACGTCGCAACCAGGACCGAGGTATCGAAGAAGGATTTCACCGTTTCCTGCCCAATATTGCTTCCTCCCTGTCTCTGCGCACGCGACGGATCGTTTCACGCACAACAGAAGCCTTCAGGGGAGGCCCGCCTCGAAAAACCCAGACGCCCTGTTTCTTGTACATTGATGCATTGCCGCGCACTGGACGTAAAACGATATGGTCGTCGAACGACTCCAGTTCGATTGGCTCTCCAGGCTCCAGTTGCAACTGCTCTCGAACCGGCTTGGGAAGGACCAGCCGGCCAGCCCGGTCCATATTCAGAGTGGTATTCATAATGGCATTATACCATGGCATTTACCATAGTTTATGCCATTTTGTCGGCAAAGGAGAACCGCACCAAAAGCGAAAGGGACGGGCAATCCCCGTCCCCATCGATCTTGCTGGTGGAGTGCTTCAGTGAATATCGAACTGCTCCTGGTGCAGTGCCGGATCCGATTTCACGATGATCGTTTTCTTGGTGAGCTCTTCCATCTCGTTCAGCAACCGCGCGTTGTCCGCCTTCAGCGCTTTCGCAACGTCCGGATTCACTCGCAACATCACATCGCTGTGCTCCAGATGGCGCGAGATTTTGCGCATCTCGACATACACCTCATTGCAGATAGTATTCACGGCTTTCACGAAGCCCGTGGCCTGGCAATACGGACACGGCGATCCAATCGTCCGTTCGAGCGACTGCTTCACCCGTTTGCGCGTGATCGCCACAAGGCCGAAATCATTGAACTGCAGCACCTTTGACGGTGCCCGATCGAGGCGCAACGCCTCTTCCAACGCTTGCATCACTTTCTGCCGGTTGCGACGCTCGTCCATATCGATGAAATCGATGATGATGATGCCGCCCAGATCGCGCAGCCGCACCTGGCGCACGATTTCCTTGATCGCATCGACGTTCGTCTTCACGATCGTGTCTTCGAGGCGGGCGGTTTTGCCGACGTACTTGCCCGTGTTCACGTCGATCGCGACCAGCGCCTCGGTCTGATTGATCACGATGTAGCCGCCGCTCTTCAGCCAGACTTTCGACTTCAGCGCCTTGTTGATTTCCTCGTTCAGTCCGAACTGCTCGTAGAGCGGCGTCTCTTTCGTGTAGAGCTTGACGCGCTTGACCAGTCCGGGCTGGAAGCGATTCGCAAACCGGACAATGCGCTCGTATTCCTGCTCGGTATCGACCCAGATGACGGAAAAATCCGAGCTCACCTGATCGCGCAGCACCCGCTCCACCACGTTCAGATCGTGATAGATCAGCGCCGGCGACTTGCTGCTTTCCGAGCGCGTCTTGATCTCGCTCCAGAGGTTTTTCAGAAAGTGGATATCGGCTCGCAGTTCCTCGTCAGTGGCGCCGGCCGCCGCGGTCCGCACAATGAAACCACCGCCGCCGTTTTCGCGCTCGCTCTGGATAATCCGCTTCAGCCGCTGCCGCTCTTCTTCCGACGAGATCTTCCGCGACACGCCGGTGTGGTTCACGGTCGGCATGAAGACCAGGAATCGCCCCGGCAACGCGATGTGACTCGTGATGCGAGCGCCCTTCTTGCCGATCGGCTCTTTCGCAATCTGGATCAGCACCTCCTGCCCTTCTTTGAGCAGTTCGCTGATCTGCGGCACCACCGTGTTCTCGCGGCTGCGGAAGCGGCGTCCAGTGCGGCGTCCGCGGCGCCGGTCGAGATCGCGATCCGGCCCGCGGCGCTGTGTCCGCTGCAGCAACCTCGCCTCCGGTGCGGGACCGCGAACTTCCGCGCTCGCATCCACGGTGCCGTCGCCAATTGCTTCCGCCTCCAGCAGCGCCTCGGCTTCCGCTTGCGCCTCTTCCAGTTCCAACTCCTCTGCTTCCCGCTCTTCCGCTTCGAGCACAGCCTCGGGCACCGTGCCGCCATTCGCTGCTGGCTCGCCGCCAGCCGCCAGCGCCGGAGTCACATCTCCAACTCCAGACTCCGACAACTCACCACCCGCCGCGTGTGTCTCTTCTTCCAGTTCCTCGAAGCCCTCGTCGTCTCCCAGTTCTTCCCCGTAGGGCGCGAGATCGGCTTCCTCTTCCTCGATCTCCTGTTCTTCGACGGCGCTGTGCCTGACCTCGTGCGCAACTTCGTGCGTGATTTCGCTGGTAGCTTGCGGGAGCGTCACCGCGTCCGTTTCCGGCGCCGTTTCGTTCACCGTCGTCTCCGCCGCCGAGGAAGTCTCCAACACGACTCGCGCCTCGTTCCGGAATTCCGCTATTTCGGGCGTCCGGTTGGAAGCGGCTCCGTGCTCCGATTCGTCCACATCCGCCTCGGGCACGTGCTCATGCTGTTCGTGAAGAGGCTCGGCAAGCTCCGCCGCGAACATCGGCTCATCGTCGGGAAAGGTCGATAGGATCGACACCGACACCGGCGCCGTCTGCTCAACTGCTGCCACGCTCTCCGCCGGCAAAACCGGGTTTTCGCTTAGTCCCTGACTCTGCGCTTGCCGCTGGTACTTCGAGATCGATTCGCCGGGAAGCACCATCGGTTGATATCCCGGTGGCGGCCCGTAATCGTAGTCGCGACCGACGCGAGCGGCCGGCGGCGCGAATCGCTGGAATCGCGAGTCCGAACCGCCGCGTCCTAGACGGTCGCCGCGGCTGAAGCGGTCGTTTCGGGGTTCACTCCGAACTTCGTTGTGAGGCTCGTTGCGGACTTCGCTACCGGTTTCCGTGCGGATTTCGCTGCGGTTTTCGCTACGAGGTTCACTTCGAATTTCGCCGCGTTCTGGACGGTCGCCTCGATCTCCGCTCGGTCCGCGCCCGATCTCTCCCCGACGTCCGCGACGACGCCGTCGTCCGCGAAAGTCGCGCGATGGGCTCGTAGCGTTGCCTTCCGAAGCAGCCGTTTCCCGCTCTTCCCCTGCGGCGCCGCCGGCCTCGGGGAGGTGCTCTTCGCCGTTCATCGCCGCACCCCCCGCTTCCAACCCGGGACGCGGGCGCGCCTCCATCACTGGACGATTCGCCGGAATGGCTTCATCCAGGTCCTCGTCCTGCTGCTCGAGATCCATGAAATCGGAGACGTAAAGAAACGCGTCGCGTTCGAGGCCAATGTCCACGAACGCCGACTGCATGCCGGGCAGCACGCGAGTTACTCGGCCCTTATAGATCGAGCCCGCTAAGGTGTATTCGTTTTCTCGTTCGAGGTAAATTTCCGCTAGTTGATCGTCTTCTGTGATCCCCACTTTGGTTTCGTGGGGCGTGGTCGATACGTACAATTCCTTGTTCATTTCTACTCCGGTCTTTCTTCACCGGACCAGAAGCGCAAGGCGGACCAAGGGATCGATGGCGTTCAGCGCCGCTCCGGGTAGGAGCGGGCGCGGTCCCGGAATTCTTCCCGGAACCTCGACTGCAGTGAATTGTTCTTGCTCGTCTGCACTGATCGCGTTCAGCCTTCCGTCAGGTCTGTGGCCACTCTCTCGCGTTACGCTGAGGGGGCCGTTCCCCGCCTGACTGGCTTCAATCCTGTCCGGCTTCCACTTCGCCGGGATTCTGCCCTCCTTTTTCGCGAGGGCCTTCGTAATCTTGTTTCGTGCCTGATCTTTTTTCGTTACCGAATCTTGTTTCGCGGCGCCGTTCTGAAGGGCGCCCCAACTTCTGCCGACCGTCTCAGTTCACGAAACGGCGCATCCGGACGTTCATCACCATCCCCAGCGCCAAAAACATGAAAAGAACGGAAGACCCGCCATAACTCATGAGCGGCAGAGGTATTCCCGTGACTGGCATAAAGCCAACCACCATGCCCACGTTGACCAGAATGTGAAAGCTAAGCACAGCCACCACACCCATCACCAGAAATGCCCCAGCGCGGTCGGGCGCTGTTTGTGCATTCTGGGTCAAGCGCATCAGCACTATAAAGTATAACAGCAGAACCACCAGAGCTCCTACAAACCCGTGTTCTTCGGCAAACGCGGCAAAAATGAAATCCGTCTGCGGCACCGGCAGAAAAGCCAGATGCGTCTGCGATCCTTGTCGACTGCCAAAGATCCCGCCCGACCCCACCGCAATCAACGATTGATTCACTTGATACCCGGAGCCCTGCCGATCCGCATCCGGGTTCATGAAACTGGTCAACCGTTCTTTCTGATACGGCTTGAGCACCTTCATCCAGGCCACCGGGACGAGCAGTCCCATAATCATCAACACGATGAGCGCCTGTTTCCATCGCAGCCCGCCCAGGAACAAGCCCATGACCGCCACCGGCAGATAGGTCAGCGCCGTGCCCAGGTCCGGTTGCGCCAGCACCATCAACATGGGGAAGCCGACGATCGCCCCCGCCTTCATAAAGTCCGGCCACGACAGTTCCCGCTCATGCAAATCCGCAAAGTACTTCGCCACCGCCAGAATCAGGATCAGTTTGACCCACTCCGACGGCTGAAAATGTCCGCCCCCCGGCATCTTGATCCAGCGCCGCGCTCCCAAATACTTCTGCCCAAACAGAATCACCGAGATCAAAGAAGCCAGCGCTGCAATGTACATCCAGTGGATTTGTTCGAGCAGAGCGTGATAGTTCAGCAGGCTGACCAGGAACATTGCGCCCACGCCCGCCAGAACCCAGTAGATTTGGCGGAGGTGGGCTCCGGCAAACTTGGTGTGCTCGGTGGCGCTATGAATCTGCACCACGCCCAGCGCGCAGATCGCCAGCACGAAGCCCATCAGGACCCAGTCGAAATCTCGGTAGGAAACGTAGCGCGACATGGATTCAGTCGCCCACCCCAGGACTCATTGGCAAGACTCTACAGCTACAACTCACTTTCTGGGATTTTCCATTATCGTAAGCGGTCAAGGGTTACCGGTCAATGCGTTTGTTCGCTTCGGTGCACTCCGGAGTCACTAATCGGGATCGGTCGCGCTGGTTGGGGCCCGGGGCGCCGAGGGCCGGGGCAGTGCTCACGGACTCGGCTTTTATGCGTCTCAGAAAATGGCCTTCACCGTCGCCAACGGGAGGAGAGAAATGATTAACAAAGCGGCATTCTTTGACTTTCGCATTTTCGTACTGGTTCTGTTCACTTTGCCCCTGCCCTCTCAGACCGTTAGTGCAGGGCGGGCGGGACTTGATTTTCCCCCACCCAATGGCTGCCATCCCGTAGGCACGAGAACGGTTGTGTTGAGGGACACGCACCGCAGCCGGGATTTGCTGATCACGATGTGGTATCCGGCAGGGGCAGCTGTGTCGGCAACTGCACCCTACATGGACAAGAGGACTGCGGATGCGCTAGCCGAGGAGTGGAAACTGCAGCCGGATTTCCAACGCCTCGTCCACACCCACGCTGGGCTCATGGCAGCCATCGCCGAGGACGGCCCTTTCCCAGTTGTTCTTCTGGAACACGGTTCAAGTGTCGTGCCCGCCATCTATACAATTCTGGCTGAAGGTTTGGCGAGCAGCGGCTTCATCGTAGTCGCCACCAATCATCCCACCGGACTCCCTGATTTCTGTGTTTCCCGACGGGCACGAACTCAAATTCACGCCCTATTGGCCGGCCGAAGCTGATCGACGAACTCAGGGGGTGGCTATTGGCAAGTTTGCGGAAGAGGTTTTGGTAGCGGACGTGCGATTCGTCCTCGACCAGTTCCAGGAAATGAATTCACAGGATCATTTCTGGGCCGGCCACCTGAATCTGTCTAAGATTGCAATCGTGGGTCACTCGATGGGTGGAACCACGGCAGCATTGGCCACCAAGGAGGAGCCCCGTATTCTGGCCGGCGTCAACCTCGACGGTTCCACCTATCCCGGCATGAACGGGGATGTTCGGCCTATTCCAGTAAATAAACCGTTCTTGTTTCTTGCTACCGAAGAACATGCGGCCGGTGAGGCGCGGGCTCGTGAGTACATCGGCAGCGAGTCCAATACCTACTACGTGGTGGTAACCGGGGCCGATCACATGAGCTTTACCGACGCGGGCCTCATTTCGACCCGGTTCACGCGTGACCTGAAGCCGAACGACGCAGCCTTTGAAGGGGCTCTGCTCACGAGTATGTTAACCCGATCTTTGGTCGAGGAATTTCTTGCCAAATATCTGAAAGGTGCGGTTGCTCCAGATCTCGACCTGAGCGTGCGGGTAGACAAGAAGTAAAAATAGGGATCGAGCCCAGCGCGGGAATTTACATACGGCCCGCCAGCAGCATCTCGCCATGCACCCCTTCGACTTTCACGTCCATCCACCGGTTCGCTTCATGAAGCCCGGAAACTTTCATCTTCAGGTAATTGTCCGTCAGCGCGTCGGTGAAATCCGCTCCTCCCGATTGCAGCGTGATCGCCTCGACTACCGTACCGACCAGCGACCGCATAAACGCAGTTTTCTTCTGGGATGCAATTTCCCGCAGCACACGATTTCTTTCCCGAGCCACGGCCACAGGAACCTGCCCCGCCTGCTCCGCCGCCGGCGTCCCTGGACGCGCCGAGTAGGTGAAAACGTGCAGATAAGTAAACGGCAGCTCTTCGATCATGCGCCGTGTCTCGTCAAACTCGGCTTCCGTCTCGCCCGGAAATCCCACCATCACATCGGCGCCGATGGCCGCGGTTGGCATAGCCGCTCGAATCTTCAAAATCTTTTCCCGGTAATGCCACGGCCGGTACTTGCGATGCATGCGCCGCAGCACCGCATCGCTCCCTGATTGCATAGGCACGTGCGCGTGCTTGGCGATACGCCCGGACGCAGCCACCAGCCCGATCAGTTCGTCGCTCCAATCCATGGGCTCGACCGAACTGATGCGCAATTTCTGAAGCGAAGTCCGATCAAGGATGGCGCGAATCAGATCGACGAGCCGCTGGTCGCTGGTCGTTGGCTTTAACTGAGAGCTGAAAGCTGAGAGCTGAGAGCTGCTCTCCAGGTCCCTTCCCCATCGCCCCAGGTTAATTCCCGAAATCACCACCTCGCGATAGCCCGCCTCCACCAGCGTCCGCACTTCGGCGAGAACGCGCTCCCGCGGCAGCGAACGGCTCTGTCCCCGCACATACGGAATCACGCAGAACGAGCAGCGGTTGTCGCATCCATCCTGCACCTTGAGGTTCGGACGCGTGCGTTCGTTGGAGGCTTCAAATACCGGAGCCGCCAGCAGTTCGGTATGCGCAAATATATCCCCCACGACAACGTTGGGGTGCCCCACCCTTTCGCGTTCTGTGCGAAAGGGTGGGATTTCCGGGTCGCACTCTCCTGAAAGCTGCGCCAACGGAAACAAACCCCGCCGAAGAAGAAGTCGCAATCTCCGCCGCCTGGTGTTTATGCGAATTGCCCACCACCCACGTCACACCCGGCAGGGCCGCCAGCTCTTCCGGCGCCCGCTGCGCGTAGCAGCCGGTCACCAGAATCTGGCAATCCGGATTCACCCGCTGCAACCGCCGTATGGAAGCACGCGCATCTTTGTCCGCACCCTCGGTCACGGTGCAGGTATTCAGCACGACAATTTCCGCGTCGCGAGCCGCCCCGGCGCGCTCCAGTCCCCGCTCCAGAAACTGCCGTTCCAGCGCCGCCCCATCCGCCTGGGTAGCGCGGCAGCCAAAATTTTCTATGTAGAAGCGTGCCACCCTCCTATACTAAACGAGTGGAGGCTGCGGCTGAAGTTCCCGGCGATTGCGCGCCGATTCCGCAGTGCACTGCATCTCGCTCCGCTTGAGAGGTGCACAATGAAACGCCGCATTCTTCTTGTCGACGACGACCTCGCCGTTCTGTTGACCCTCAAAGCGGTGCTGGAACTCAACGGATTTGAAGTCGAAACTGCCGCCAGTTCCGCCGAGGCCTTGGCCCGAATCGAGTCTGGCGTTTACCAGATGGTGATCAGCGACTTGCGCATGGAATCCGAAGACTCGGGCCTGGAAGTCCTCCGCGCCGCGCGCCGCCAGGCCTACGATCCCGCGACCGCCCTGCTGACCGCCTATCCACCATCCGGCGAGCGTTGGCGCGCAGAACATCGGAACGGACAAGAGCGGCACGGGGGAGATCGGAGCGGTGAGAACTCGGACTCGTTGCTGGTGAAACCGCTCGGCACCGCGGAACTTCTGCGTCAGGTGGAAGCCCTGCTCATCCGTCACGCCGACCGGCAAGAACGCCAGCGAAAACCCGCCTCTTGAGCACAAGAAACCGGCGGCTCGGCGCGATGAGCATCCCGCCGGCCACGCTTCCCTCATCTTTCAACGAAACGGCAGCAACGGATCGGCAGCAGACTCTCAGGCGCTAGCCTGTTGCCGCCCCTGCTGAAAACACTCGCGACACAACACCGGCCGTCCCTTGCGTCGGCCGGAACGGAACCGTAGTCTCTTTCCCGCATTGCGAACAGTTCGTCCGGGTCTCCGTCTTCGCGTACGAATGCCCGCGCGCCGGTGCGTGCGACGTGGCTCCAACCACTGCTACTCGCTTGCCCTTGCAGTTCTTGCAGCGTTTGGGTTCGTTCTTGAACTGCTTGTCATGGAAAAACAGCTGTTCACCCGCCGTGAACACGAAATCCGTGCCACAATCGATGCACTTTAACACCTTGTCCTGGTATTCCATTGAAGAGGCGCTCCCATTCCGCGTCCCTGCTCTGCACGGGAGACCCGAATAGGGAAGGATCCGGTTCACAACGTGGGCAGGAGATTTACATCCCCCTCGTGCTGACCCTGTGGATTCGGCCCGCCATGCGGTGTGCACCGCATGGTTACTGCTTTACTGATTAACAACTACCGGGGAAGTAGCTTTTGAAGGTTAGGGAATGTGGCCGCCCCCAAGAGCGAACGGCCTGTTTTCCTTAGTCCTGTTCCTTGCGCGCTTTCTTGCGGCTGCGTTTGCGAGCCAGCGCTTCTTTTACCCGCTTCCTCTCGCCGGGCTTCAGGTAAAACGAGTGACGTTTTACTTCCTTGATGATGTCCTCGGTTTGTACCTTCCGTTTGAACCGCCGCAGCGCGTTCTCGAGGGATTCACCCTCTTGAAGTCGAACCTCCGCCAACGAACTACACCCCCCTTGCTCGTCCCAACTGGACTCGTTAGTTATGGCAAGCATTGGCCTCGTAAGTCAAGTGGAATGTGCAGAAATTCTTGTCCCACTTTAGAAATTCAGCCGCATCGACAACTGCAACTGCCGCGGAGCAAACGAGGCCGCCGGCTTCATGAAACTCGTAGGTTGCTGAAAATAAGCTGGATAGTGAGCTGCTCCCGCTTGTTGCGTATACTTGACGAACTGTCCCGCCGAATTATAGAAGCCGTTGTCAGTGAACCCGAGCCTCTGATTATCGCGATTCAACAGATTGAACGACTCCGCCATCAACTCCAGATGATACCGTCCGCTCAGAGTTATCTTCCTTGCCATTCTCAGGTCCATACTGGCGTAATCCGGACCGAGCAAGGCATTGCGCCCGTATTTCGGCAAACGGTCGTTGAGGTCGTTCCCGTCCTGATTGGGATCGCCCGACACGGTCGCGTTGGCCGGCCGGCCGCTGCCATACGTCATGATCCCCGAGATCTTCCAGTGATCGAACATGGTTGCCAGAACTTTCTGTCCCCCAGCAAACGGGTTCGGCTCTTCGATCGCCGAAATCGTCAGCCGCTGCCGCTGATCGGTTACACTCGGCCCCCGCTCACTCTTCGTCGAGTACGAGTTCTGCACCGTTGCCGGCGCTCCCGCCACCAGCGCATCCTGCCCCGTATCGATGGCGTGCGCCCAGGTGTAGGCCAGCCGGAAATACATCCCTCCCGACATCCGTTTGTGCAGCGACACCGTCATGCCGTGATACACGCTCGACGCCGCGCTCTCAAACTGGTCGATGGCCCCCAGTTGCGAGATCGGGCGATTCAACGGGTTGATACAAGGTGGATATGGGCAGCTCATGCTGGAGGTCGTCTGCCAGGTTGAAAACGACGGCACGCTATAAAACGCATTTTGAAAAGTATTGCCGGTTGGGTCGAAGATGGGATAGCTGTAATACGTTGGCGGGGGCAGATTCACATCCCGCGCCCGGATCATGTCCACACCATGCACATACAGGTAAGACACCTGGCCCGTGAAGCCGTCGGCCAGTTCCCGCTCCAGGCTCAGACTTCCCTGCTGTACCCGCGGCGTCTTAAAGCCCGGCGCAAACGCCGCGACTTCGTTGGTCGCATACTGCTTCCAGGCATCGGGCACCGTGCATGAAACCGGACCCCGCGGACAATTCACCGCCGCATTGGGATAGGTCGGAAACACCTGGTGCTGGTAGTAATCCGAGTTATCCAGTTCAAGAAAAGTGTTGGTCACCCCGTTCTGATTCATCACCGCCGACTCATAAATCTGCGGCAGCCGAACATAGAACAATCCAAATCCCGCGCGCACCATCAGTGGCCGATCGTCGCCCAGCGCGTACCCGATTCCCACCCGCGGCGCGAAATTCCTATTTTCGAGCGGCATCTTCCCTGCCTGCGGCCATAGGGGATTACTTACAAACCCAGCCTTCGCAAAAGTCTGGACGTCGTAGCGCGCTCCCATGCTCAAGGTGAAATGCGGCGTCAAACGCGCCGTGTCCTGGACGAACCCCGCGTAGTCGTTGCTGTCCGGGTGCGATACTGGATTCCCGAAATTCTGTATGTAATAGCGCGCTAAGTTGGCAGGCGGTCCCGTCCAGCTGCCGGCATCCCAATTCCAGCTCGGCATGATAGTGTGCGCATAGGCCCGCAGCGGCGTCAGCGCCAGCCCCCCGTGCATCGGGTCAAACGTAAACGGATCCACCTTTATGTTGTCGAATAAATACTCCCCCCCATAAAGCGACGGGAAGTAGTTGTAATCCCAGGTCCGCATCGCGTCGCCCCCGAACTTCCACTGGTTGCGGCCGCGGCTCAGACTTAAAGTCTCGGCCAGGTGCAAGCCGGTGTTCCCGCGTCTGCCGCGGCAAAATTGACGACTGCCCAAAATCGTCGAGCCAGCTGTAGATGCTAGTCCGCGTCCCGGTCTGGTTGGGAAACGACTGTTCCAGGTCGCGGGAAAACTGCGCCCGCAAATGGCTCGTCAGCCGCGGCGTGATCGCGCTCAGCAAACTGAGCGAACCGCTTTCCGTCTTTACGTCCTCTTCCCCATTCCCGCTGATCGCCGTATTGGTAATCGGACTCGCCGGATCGAGGTAGACATTGTTCGTCCCGTAATAGCGGGACGTACTCAGCCGTGCCGAAAGCTGCTGATGCGCCGTCAGTACCCGATCCAGCTTCAAGAATGCCGCGTTTCCCAGCAACTTCGCAGGAAATGTCCCGCCCAGCGTCGACAACCGCGCCGCCGCCGTCGACCCGCTGGGCGCGATACAGGGCGGCCCACCCGCACTGGCAGGAGGGCAACCGGGCACAATCGCCTGATCGCAGGCCGTCCCCCCAATATGCGGATCGCAGACCTCGTAGTCCAAAATGCTGGGGTACGTGCCCAGCTGCGGAGTCACGAAGGTCGAACCGTTTTCGAACTGCACTACCGCCGGTACATGAAAAATCTCCTGATCGTATCCGGCAAACAAGAACGTCTTGTTGCGCTGGATCGGCCCTCCAATGGTGGCTCCGAACTGGTTTTTCTGCTCGCTGGGATTGGACCCCACAAACGCGGGCGCAGCTCCTCCGAGCGAATTGTCGCGCAGATAATAGAATGCGCTCCCGTGCCAGGTGTTCGTGCCCGACTTGGTCACCACGTTGATGACCGCGCCGCCGGCGCGCCCCGACTCCGCCCCGTAGCCGCTTGACTGCACGCGGAACTCCTGCACCACTTCGTCGGAGAACTGGTAAGGAGCGCGATATCGTCCCAAGGCCTGGGCAAAGAAGCCGTTGTTGTTGTCGCCGCCGTCGACCAGAAAGCTCGTGTTGTATCCGCGAATCCCGCCATAAGAGAGGTCGCCGTTCGATCCCGACGTCAAGCCTCGCGGATCCTGCGTCACCCCCGGCACGAGCAGCAATAAATCCGTGTACCGGCGCCCATTCAGCGGCAAGTCTTTGATGGCGCGCTCCTCCAGCAGCGCCGACACCGAACTCGGATTCTCATCCAGGATTCGCGGCGCCTCCGACACGGTGATCGTTTCCATCGGCCCCCCCACCTTCAACTTGAACGTCAACTCCGTCGTCGCTCCCACCTCCACCCGAATCAGCGGCGAAATCTGCGGCGACATGCCTTCCGCCTCTGCCCGCGCCGAATACTGTCCTGGGGGCAGCAGGTCCACCGTGAATCGCCCCACCGAATCCGTGGCCGTGTGGTAACGGACTCCCGTCTCCACCCGAATGGCCACGATGTCCGCGTTTGTAATGACCGCTCCCTGCGCGTCCAAAACCACGCCCCGCAACGCGCCCGTGGAGCCATCCTGCGCCCAAAGGCGGATCGCAAAAAGACAGAAGAAGACGACAATGGAAAAGAGGTTGCGAATCGTGACTGGAAATGACCCAACTAGGATTGGCTGGTAACGGCGGCACATACGAATCCCCTCGCATCCGAGACTTCGGAATCGGAGGGGATTCCAGAAACCCTGCTCCTCTATATATCACCGTGCATCTCACGCGACGTGTGACGCATGCACACGGAATATGTTCGGTTTTGAAGTCGTTGGTCGTCAGACGTGGGTGGGCAAAAGCCTTCCGCCTGGTGACTTCCTCTCGCCAGCCGCCCGACTCGAACCGCGAGCGACCAACGACGGACGACCAGACGACTGCACCACCCACTCAATGTGCCGGCGCCGCTGCCGGAGCCGCCGGCTTCGTGCCAAAATCCACCTTCGGCGTCGCGCGCGAACCTTCCGACGCCTGGAAGTACGCCGGGTTTTGCTTGTAGCCGGCAAATCCCGCATACAGATTGTTCGGGAACTGCAGCACATAGGTGTTGTAATCCTGCAGCGTGTCGTTATAGCGCTTGCGCTCGACGGCGATCCGGTTCTCGGTTCCCGCCAGCTCATCCTGCAGGCGCATGAAATTCTCATTCGACTTCAGTTGCGGATAATTCTCCACAATCAGCAGCAGCCGTCCCAGCGCCCCATCCAACTGCCCGTTCGCGGCAATCTTGTCGGACGGAGTCTGCGCCGAAAGCAGCGCCGACCGTGCCTTGGCGATGTCGCCAAACACGGTCACTTCCTGCTGCGCATATCCCTTCACCGTCTCGACCAGGTTCGGAATCAAATCGGCGCGCCGCTGCAGCACGATGTCCACCTGCGACCACGCCGCCTTTACCGACTGATCCTTCGCCACCAGTTGATTGCGCACGCCCACGTACTGTCCGAACAGCGCCAGCACGATCACCACCAGCACCACCAGTACAATCAAGCCCTTGCTCATATCGCTCTCCCGATTACGAAATTGATTCGCGAACTTGACAATGGAGCGCCGGTCGTCCTCGCCCGCCCACGCGCGACTCTGACGGGCGAGACGCCCGTCGCTCCACCGTCGGATTCATCACGCTGCCGGATCCAACATCTTGTCCACCGCCCCAGTCACCTGCTCCACCAACTTCAGATGGCGCGCAAACATCTCATCCACCTTCGCCGCCTTCCGATCCGCCTTGCCCTCCCGGATATCCAGCAACTCGCCAAACACGCTGCTATCGATCCCCAACTTACCTGCCAGCGCGACCGCGGCTTCCCGCTTCGATCCCGCTCCCGCATCGCCCAGGGCAATCAGCGCATGGCGGAACAGCGTTCCAAACGCCGGCAGCGAGCGCAGCAACAGTTCCCACTTCGCCTCCGCGTTGCCCGCCACCGTCAGCAACCGCTGCCGCAGCAGGATTGTCTTCTCCCGCAGTTCGTACTCCACCTGCGCCCGGTGCAGACGCATCGGGATCTCCAAGGTCTGCAGAACGTCTTCTCCCCAGAGCACGCGATAGTGCCGCCGCATGTCGAGAAATTCGATGGAGAAAACGTCCGCCGACCGCCGCATCTCCTCCGCACTCATCAGCAGCGGCGCGCGGTGCTTTTGTTTCCCCAACCATTCGATCGCCGGAGCCAGCGCCTCCAGGGCAGCAAACGAAGTCTCACCGAGCACACACAGCAGATTCACATCCGAGTAGCCGGTAACATAATCTCCCGCCGCTGCTGACCCATAAAGAATCGCGGACCGTAGATTCGTCCCCGCCGCCGCCCGCATCCGTTCGACAAACTCGTTAATCAGTTTTTCCGGACCCATTCCGCGCCTCTCACTCTCTAGCAGGTGAAGCGACCGGGTGCCTCGACCGCCTGCCGGGCGAGGACGCCCGGCGCTCCACTACCAACTGCCACCCGCCCCGCCACCTCCCGTACTGCCGCCGCCGAACCCACCAAATCCACCACCGCCAAATCCGCCGCCGCCACCAAATCCACCAAATCCGCCGCCGCCTATCCGCCGCCGCGATATCCACCGCGGCCGCCCCCCAGGTTGCTAAACAGCATGGCCCACAGCAATCCCGACAAAAATCCCGAACCGCCGCCCCCTCGTCCAGAACCGCCGCCCCGAAATAAGGACCGAAAAATGAGAAGCACAACAAAGAGGAGAACAAAGAATATAACCACGCCTCCCGGCCCTCCGCCAGACACGCGGCTGCTGGCGAGGCGCGGCCAGTCGCGGCTGATTGTCCAAGGTGACGCCCGCATCCTGCGCAATCACCGAGGCCACGCGCGCCGTCATCAACGTGACCGCGCCCGCATAATCCCCGCTGCGCAGCAAGGGCACCATTTCCCGTCCAAACCCGCCCACCTTCCCGTCCGGAAGAATGGGCTCCAGCCCGTATCCCACCGCGGTCCAATACTTGTGATCCTGGGTCGCCAGCAGGATCAGCACCCCGCGATCTTTGCCTTTGGCGCCAATCCCCCACTTCTGATAGAGCGCCACCGCATAACTCACCACATCCTGCCCATCCACCGACTTCACCGTAACCACGGCAATCTGCGCCTGCGCCTTTTGATCGACCTGCTGGCACAGAGCGTTCAATTGCGCCTGGGTGGACGCATCCAGAACCCCGGCAAAATCATTGACGTAGTTAGTCGGGCGCAGAGAAGCGATGGGCTCGGCCGTAACCCACACCGCCGCCAGCACAATCCAGAGGATCGCCGCAACTTTTGCTTGCCGCTTCATTCGGGGAAATTGTACAGGAGTGACACGCCGGAAAAGGTTAACGACTCAACTCGTCTTGTCAACGGGCTGTCTAGTGATTATTGGTGAAATGGCCATTTAACGCCCACAACGGAGACCCACAGCATTTGGGCAACCGTGACCCTTCGTCGAATGTTTGGGAAGAACGCCGATGTTTCCGCTCCCTGTCGCTGTCCCCGCCGACCGCGCCAGGGCTAAAATAAAACCGCCGGAATACTAATGTCGAAACTGTTCTGTCTTGTCGTTCTCTGCTTTCTGCCGAGTGCCGCGGCGCTGGGGCAGGATCTGGATCCCGACGAGTACATCACAGGAATGACTATCATCGGAAAGCCACACGCGGGCTCCTCCTGCCCGCCTATCGTTTGGTTGGTAAAACCAGACACGCCTGCTGCCAAGGCCGGGGTCCAACCAGGCGACCGCGTACTCGCGATTGACGGCCACGGCGGGATAGACATCCTTGAGGCCCGGCTTTTGCTGCATACGAAAGATCCCGAGCCGAGCACGATTGAACTTGACGGCCAGCACGGGCCTTACAGCGTTGCCGTAGGACGCATCAAAGCTTCTGTTCTGTACGAAAAAGAAGGTTGGAAAGTGGGTCCGGATGGCGGGTTGTATCCGGAGAACGCCACGGAAGCCGAGATGAAACGAATCAGCAAGGTTGGTCCAGAGCCACCACCCAGTGAAAAGGTTTTTTCGGTAGGACATTATCCGGCAAATCTTGAACTCTACTATCCGGGATTCGAAGTATTCACGTGGAAAGAGCGGCAGGCTATGACAGTCGGCGGTATTGAGGATGGACCGGCGCAGCGGACCGGCGTGCACTACGGCGACGAGATCGTTTCGGTGAACGGCGTGAACCCGCGTGGAAAATCGATGACGGAACTGGAGCAACTTCTTAGTAGTCCAAAGCCCGCGACGATGACTCTCGTGATCGATCGCGACGGTACCATCAAGACGTTCGTCTTCGAACTAGCGAAAGCGTCGGATGTGGCGGAGGCGAACCACAAACGGATGTACGAAGGCAGAATGATTCCTTCCGTCATCCCTCCAGCCTATTTGCACTGCTTTGAAGTGCCTCCGAAACCTCACTAAATAACAGCGAATCCTACAAAACTACGGAAGCTCGTTTTCAGGTAATTCCGTGTGTCGTTAACAGGCTTTGCACTCAGACCCCGAGTTATCGGTGGAAGTTGCCACTCTTCGCCAGCTATGCGCCAACACTGCTTTCTCGACCCGCCGCCAGCACCTCAGGGACGATCGCGTCAACATCCGACTCTTTGGTGAGGTGGTTTACAATGCAGGCGCGCAGGCAGAACTTGCCCTTTAACATGGCATTCGACAAATAGACCCGTCCGCGCGCCACGATACGTTTCAGCAAAGCTAAATTGAAGCGATTGCGTTCTTCCTCGGAAGCGTCCTTCCCCAAAAGATGCCGGAAGCAGACGGCGCTCAGCTCCACCGGCGCCAACAGCTCAAGCGCCGGAGCGCTCGCGACCGCCGCCGCCAGCCGTTGCGCGCAGTCGAGATCCTTGCGGATCGCCGCCCGAAAAGCCGCCAGCCCGTGATAGCGAAGCGAAAGCCAAAGCTTCAGCGCGCGGCAGCGCCGCGACAGTTCAATCGACTCCTCGAAAAATGCGAAGCCTTCCACGGGATCGCTGCTGAGCTGTTTGGCATAGTCGCCGGTATAGGCAAAGGTCGTGCGCGCCATCTCCACATCGCGATATAAGAGACATCCGCAATCGAGCGGCTGGTAGAGCCACTTGTGCGGATCGAGCGAAAGCGAATCGGCGAGCGCGAGACCATCGAATTTTTCCGGGGCGGCAATCGCAGCCAGCGCTCCATAGGCTCCGTCCACGTGCATCCATGCCCCGTGTTCGTGAGCGATCCCGGCAATTTCCCGCAGCGGATCAATCGCCCCGGTATTCACCGTGCCCGCCGATGCCACCACCGCGATCGGAATCGTGCCCTCCGCCTGGTCGCGCCGTATAGCCTGCTCCAGTTGCGACGGAATCATGCGATACGAAGCGTCACACGGCACAATACGCAAGTTTTCCCGGCCAATGCCAAGCATGGCGACGGCCTTCGGCACCGCCATGTGCACCTGCTCGGACGCATAAATGACGCCCACACCCGCAGCCGCCTGGCGAAGTCCGCGCTCGTTGGCCGGAGTCTTCGCCTCCCGCGCCATGGCCAAGCCCATCAGGTTCGCGGCCGATCCTCCGCCGGTAAGCGTTCCGAGGAACCCAGCGCAGCCGACCGCTTCCGCCAGCCACCGTACCACGGTTCGCTCGATGGTCACGCCCGCCGGCGCAGACCGCCAGGCGGTAATGTTCTGATTCAAGATCGATGCCAGCAGATCGCCCAGCGCTGCCACCGGCTCTCCCGGACTGTGCACGTATCCGAAGAAACGCCCGTTGTGCGCCCGCGAATGCGCGATCACGTCCGCGAGCGCGGCCAAGGCGCGGTCGCCCATCGCCTGCTCGGGCAATTCCAGCGCAAACAGGCGCTCGGTTTCCGCGCCCGTAGTTGCAGGGAAAGTACGGCGAGCGTCCAGAGTGGAAATGTATTCAGCAGAGAGTTCGGCAACGTTTACCGCCAGACGGCGGAAGGCTTCGGGAGAAAGTTCAAGAGGGTCCATAACGTTCTGAATTTAATCACAACGGCATCTTCTTGGCCGGTCCCAATATTTTCCCAAGCGCTCGTCCGTGATATGTTAGCGGTTCCGAGTCTCAAGCGGCAGATTAAGGCCGCACTCGAACCCATGATCCGCTCCTACAAAGGCGTCACCCCCCAATTCCCCGACACCTGCTACGTCGACGACTCCGCCCAGTTGATCGGCGACGTCATCCTCGGCGAACACTCCAGCATTTGGATGAACGCCGTCCTCCGCGGCGATGTCCACCAGATCCGCGTCGGCCACTATTCCAACATTCAGGACAACTGCGTCCTCCACGGCATGAAAGAACAGTACGGCGTCTACCTGGGCGACTACGTCAGCGTGGGCCACAACGCCATCCTGCACGGCTGCACCATTGAAGCCCGCTGCCTGATTGGCATGGGGTCCATCGTCCTCAACGGCGCGGTCATCGGAAGCGGATCCATCATCGCCGCCGGCACCCTGATCGCCGAGAAGACCATTGTGGAGCCAAACTCGCTCTGGATGGGCTCCCCGGGCAAATTCCGCCGCCACCTGGATGAAAAAGACCAGGCGATGATCCTGCGCTACGCCGAAAATTATCTTGGATACAAGGAATCGTACTTGAGGGAGAGAAAAGGCTCTTAGCTCTTAGCTCTTGGCTTTTGGCAGGCTGTGAAAAGACTCGGGCTTTGCACGCTTTAGCGACGCCGAAAGCTCTTCCAGATGGATCGTCCCTTGCGGCAGAAATCGATTGGGAACAGTCTCCGCCTCGGGTGAAAGATTGCCCGGCCCGCCGCTTGGGTGGCGGCTGTGTGGGGTCGTGGGGTGAGGCCGGGCTATCTAGGATTGCAACTGTCCATTTTATAGCGCATCTGGCCTTGCTTCGACTGTGACGTTCATCACTATACCGTGTGACTGCGCCACGGATGCCTGTGATGCAGGTCACCGCCAAGAGCGGCATCACTGGTTAAGGTAAGAACGAAACTACTCCAGCAAACAACTCAGGAGAAGCACTCATGGCCTACGTAATCACCGACACCTGCATCAAGGACGAGCTTTGCGTTGAAGTCTGCCCGACCGACTGCATCCATCCCAAAAAAGACGAGGCGCAGTTTGAGGCGGCGACCCAGCTTTATATCGACCCCGTTGGTTGCATCGATTGCGGCGCCTGCATTCCGGCCTGCACCTCGGATTCGATCTTCACCGCCGACGACTTGCCCGAGGACAAGAAAGAATTTCTGGATAAGAACGCCGCCTATTACGCGAACGCATAGCCTCCCGGCTGCGACGGTCTGAAGGGTGCCCCGTGCAAGCCGGGGCCCCCATCACGCCCGCCTTTGGCGGGATGGCCGGAAGCCCCGCCTGGGCGAGGTTGTTTGTTCTTCGCGGACACCATTGCTCGCCTTCCCCCGGAACTTACTCCTTTCCATGACCCTCACTTATCGATTGCTTCCATAGCCTGGTGACGTGGGTCCTTTGCACGAACGGAAGACTCGTGCATACTGCGAATGCTCTTCCATGTAGGAGGCTCTTGTCCGCCATGGCTTCTCGTATCTTCTTTGCTGCCGCTATTCTGCTGGCATCTTTTTCTCTTTACGCTGCCGATAATCCGGCCGCTGCCCCTAACTCCGATGGTATTTACCAGCAACTTCGCAACCTAACACTGTCAGGCGAGGCCGTGAGTGTCAGTAACTTTGACTTGAAGCGCGACGCCGGCATATTCCATCTGCACTCGGGAACGGTGTGCTTTGTGACGCCCGTGCAGGGCAAGGTCACGGGCGCGGTGTTCACGGGTGACGGGAACTTTGTCCTCGACCCGCCGCTCGAATCAGAGCGCCAGAGTTTGAGGCTGCTCAGCAAAGAGAACGAGTTCAGCGAGAAGTTTACTCAGGCGGTCCTTCGCTTCACCGACTCGACCTATGACGACATTAAGAAAGGCGGCAGCCCGGCGTCCGGCGGTTGCGATGCCAACCTGCTGAAAGACAGCCAGAATACGACGCGCCACAAACTCAAGAACAACCTGGAAGCCCGCATCCTTGAGGATGTATTGAGCCCCGAACCCGGAGGGCTGTTCTGCGCCTTCATCCACGGCAAGCGCTACAGCGACAAGGAAATCTATGAGATCGAGCCAAACTGGGGATCCGATCAAGTTAGCTTTCGAACCTACGACGAAAACAAATGGGGCCACTGGGCGTCATTCAATTTTTCCGGAGAACACGCGCACGGCAGCGTTGGCAGGCTGATGCGGATTGAACATCAGCACCTGGATGTGACTTTCGAAAAGAATGGTTCTCTCGCCGGGAAGGCTGCGACGGATATGGTTGCGCGTCGAAACGGTGTGCGGGTTGTGCCCTTCAATCTGTTCCGTCCCTTGCGCGTGCAAAGCGTGACCGCGAACGGGCAGACCCTCTCCTTCATTCAGGAGGACAAGAACGACGACGGTAACTTCGCCGTGATTTTGCCCCAAGCCCTCCGTGCGGGCGAAAAACTCACGCTCACCACAACCTACGGGGGGAAAGAGGCCGTGAGCAATGAGGGCAACGGTAACTATTTCCCGGTGGCCCGGGAGAATTGGTATCCCAACGATCCCGGCGCGAGTTTTGGGGAATACGCGCTCTATGACATGACACTCCGCATTCCCAAGGGCATGAAGATGGCGGCGACTGGAGTGCTTGTCTCCGAGAGCAATGAGGGCGGCCGGAATGTGACCGTGTGGAAGAGCGAAAACCCGCAGACGGTGGCCGGTTTCAGTTTTGGCAAGTTCAAGGAAGAACAAGCCAAACTCACGAAGCCCGAATATTTCATACAGTCCTATGCCAACGAGGAATCTCCGGACTGGGTGAGATCATTACAGCATTCGGTCGAGCCGACCTACGACGCTCCCATTTCGGGGGGCTCCCACGTAGGAGCGCCGATGGCGCTGGGTACCATGAGCACCACGGCGCTGAACAAGAAAGCGCTCGCCGAAGGCGAAATGGCGGTACAACTCTACACCGACTATTTCGGCCCCTCGCTGTTCAAGCACATGCAGTTGACGCAACAAACGGCGTGCAACTTTGGACAATCATGGCCCGAACTCGTCTGGATTCCGATCTGCTATTACTTTGACACGACCGTACGCCATTCCCTCGGGCTGGACCGCTACGACCCCGGATACTGGAAAGCAGTCACAGCGCACGAGGTTGCGCACCAATGGTGGGGACACACGGTTGGGTTTAACTCCGGCCGCGACCAGTGGATGAGCGAGGGGTTCGCTCAAATGTCCGCGTCCCTCTACATCAGCTTCATCGAAAAGAACCCGAAGAAATTTATCGAATTCTGGAACGACGAGCGCACCACTTTGCTGGAACGAAACACCCAAGGTTTTCGCGCCATCGACGTGGGTCCCGTCACCATGGGATACCGGGCCGATAACTCGCGAACGGGATTCGACGTGACTCGGGGCCTCATCTATGCCAAGGGCGCCTACATCCTGCACATGATTCGCATGATGATGTGGAGCAACAAGACTGGCGACCAGGATTTCAAAGCTGCCATGCAGGATTTTGTGAAAACCTATTCCGGCAAGGCCGCCACCACCGAAGATTTCAAAGCGATGATGGAAAAACACATGACCCAGGAAATGGACCTCGAGGGCAATCATCGCCTGGACTGGTTCTTTAACGAGTATGTCTACGGCACCGCCCTGCCCACGTACAAGATCGACTCCACGTTCGAAAAAGACGCGAACGGCGATGTGGTATTCGGCTTCAAGGTCACGCAGTCCGGCGTGGATGATAAGTTCCGCATGATTGTCCCGATCTACTTGGAGCTCGCCGACGGCCGCACTCTAAAGCTGGGCCATGCGAGCCTCACCGGAAACAATTCGATGGCTCAGAAGGTTCCGCTGAAGGGGTTGAAAGATACACCCAAACGCGCGCTCTTGAATTACAACGACGACGTGCTAGCGTCGAATTAAGTTGGGCGCTTTTCGAGAAGTGGGGCTCAGGACCGGCGACTCCATTGCTACCGAATGGATGGTCGCGCCGACGCCGACGGATAGCCGATCAAGTAAGTAATTGGAACCTTGCCAGTCGAAAGCTCGCCAATCTCCCACTGGTATTTGCTTGCTCTCAGTTGTTCAACCATGTCCCGCAGTTCTTCTGGCCAATAGGTCCGAAGGCAAGACACCACTCCATCGAACAGTAAGACCAAGGGAATGATCGGAACCAAATACGTCCAAAGCAACCGTGACCAGCGGAACGGACGAATCCATAGTGTGCAGACGAACAGCACGAGAATCCAGGCAAACATAAGGCCAATCGTCGACGAAGCGCGCCTAGTTGTTTCAAATATGCCGATGCCTTCGCCGGCGTCCACCGCATCCTGCAGAATGGCGCGAGCCTGTTCCGGCGGAAAATGATGGAACAATGTAAACATCGTTCGGAACCCCTCCAGTTCGCGAGGCACGTTCATTGCGTCAACCGGGCCCGGATAGAACCTGATCCGATTTTCGGAGTCCCGTCCGACATTTTGCATGGCTCCCAGGTTTGGGTACTTATCCGTGAGCCAAATCTGAAGGCCCGGCGGTCCTCCTTGCAGCTTTCGAGAAAGGTCCAACCAGGGACCGCCGCCGCCGGAACCCAAGTCAACAATCGAACGGCTGCCAGTAGAGTTCAGTGCGGGTTGCAGCAGCGGAGCAATCGGCGCGTAAGCCTTTACCAGATCAAACCCAAACTGAAGCGCATCCGTAACTTCATCTCGAAGAGACGATGGGAACCACGGTTGTTCGTGGATCTCGATAAACTGTACGCGACGCATGGCGAGTCAGCCTGGTGAAGATTGCGGGAACATTCTCGTCGAAATCCGCAAAAATATCGATTCGACGTTATAATCTAGTGAAGCGCACTCAGGATCCACGATGCTCCAAGGTTCAACTGAAAGCTGACAACCGAGAGCGGAAAACCTGCGCGAACGACCAGCGACCAACGACCGATGATCAAATCTCCCCGAGGAACCCGCGACCTTCTCCCGCCCGACACCGCTCTCTGGAACTTCGTCGAAGCCGCCGTGCGCGACGTCTTTCGCGCCTACAACTTCCACGAAATCCGCACCCCCATCTTCGAGTCCACCGAACTCTTCGCCCGCGGAGTCGGCGAAGAAACGGACATTGTCGCGAAAGAAATGTTTACCTGGGAAGATCGCGGCCGCGCCGAAAGCGATCGAGGACAGTCGCTCACTCTCCGTCCCGAAAACACCGCCGGCATCGTCCGCGCCTATATCGAGCACAAGTTGTGGGAGCGCGGCCTGAACAAATTCTTCTCCATCGGCCCGATGTTTCGCCGCGAGCGCCCGCAAAAAGGACGCTACCGCCAGTTCTACCAAATTGACGCCGAGGTCATCGGTCCCGCCACCGCCGGCAGCCAGTCTCCCGTGCGCGACGCGGAAATCCTCGAACTCCTGGCCACGCTGCTCGACCGCGTCGGCATCGCCAACTGGACGCTCCAACTGAACTCCGTAGGCTGCCCCGCCGACCGCGTAAAATTCAACGAAGCTCTCCGCCAGGCGCTCGCACCCGTGGTAGGAAAAATGTGCGCCGACTGCCAGCGCCGCGCCGTAACCAATCCACTGAGAGTATTCGACTGCAAAGTTCCCGAAGACCAGCCCATCATCGCAAAGCTTCCCACCATCACCCAGTTTCTCGACGAAGCTTGCCGCACCCACTACGAAGAAGTAAAACAAATCCTGAACGCCGTCCAGATTCCTTACCAGGAAAACCCGCGCCTGGTGCGAGGTCTGGATTACTACCAGAAAACCACGTTTGAATTTACGCATGGGGCGCTGGGGGCGCAGAACGCGATTCTCGGCGGCGGGCGATACGACGGCTTATCGGAAGCCCTCGGCGGCCCGGCGGCTCCGGGCATTGGTTTTGCCATCGGAGAAGACCGGCTGGTGCTCGCGCTGACCGAGTCGGCGGAGTCGGTGGTCCGCAAGCCCGACGTTTATATTGCTCCGCTCGGTGCGCGGATGAATCGCGAAGCGGCTCGCCTCGCTCGCGAACTGCGCCGCCACGATCTGGTGGTCGATCTCGGCGACGAGTCGTTTCGCCTGAAAAAGTCGTTCGAGGCCGCCGACAAGATGGGCGCGCGATATATCCTGATCGTCGGCGAAAACGAAGTGGCCGCAGGTGCCTTCGCCCTCAAGCATCTGGCCTCCGGCGAACAAGTGACGGTTCCACGCGCCGAACTGGCGCAGCGGATTTTGCGGAAGTAGCTGTTGGCTTTTGGCTCTTGGCTTTTGATGTCCTCTGTGTTCCCCTGTGACCTCTGTGGTTAAAGTTTTTCTCTTACCACAGAGGTCACAGGAGAACCCAGAGTAAAACTGTTTTTCTCGGGAGGCGATCATGCGGAAAATTCTTCTGGTGTTGGCCGCGGTGTTCGGCAGCGTGACCATGACTCTTTCTCAAGCACCTTCTTCCAAGCCCGCCTCCGCCTTCGACCGGCAACTCCTCGACCAGCAGCAGCAGTTGCTGCAAGCGGCCCAGAGCAAAGACGCAACCGCGGTCGACCGTGCCATCGCCGACGATTTCCAGGGTATCGCCACCAACGGCGACTTCTACGACAAAAATGATGTCGTCGAATCCGCGCAGACGGGAGCCCCCAGAGCCAGGCGCGCCTACGATTTCCACGTCGTCAAACTGAACGATGACTCCGCCGTCGTCGCCTACAACCTGATCGTCCCCGGAGAACATCCCCGCTACCGCCATATGGCCGACACCTGGGCCAAAATCGACGGCCAGTGGAAACTGAAATTCCGCCAGGTTACCCCCAACCTTTGGAGCGCCCACGATCTGGATTAACTTCATTGACATTCATTGTCTCCCGGGGTACTGTTCCGACCGCACGTAACGCAAGTAAATTGAGGGGGAGACAAGAATGAATCGAAAAGTGTGGGGGATTTTCGCAGTCGTGTGCGCGGTCGCAATGATCGCCGTTTGCGCCGCACCGGCGCTCGCGCAGGATGAACCGAAGGAAAAACCGCCGATGTACAGTTACGTCGGGAATTGGAACATTCCCCGCGCGCAATGGGCGGAGATGGAAAAGTCCGGCGCCGCCAATCAGAAGATTCTGGAAAAGGCGCTGGCCGATGGAACGATTGTGGGCTACGGCAACGACATAAACCTGGTGCATACGCCGGACGGGGACACGCACGACAACTGGTGGTCGGCGATGTCCATGGCCGGGATCCTCAACGTGCTGGACAAGTTCTACAAAAACGGCTCGTCCACGTCACCCGTACTGGCCAGCGCGACGAAACATTCGGACAACATCTTCGTCAGCCGGTATTACAACTGGCATTCGGGCCCGTACAAGGGCGCCTATGGGCGCGTGGCGGAGTACAAACTGAAACCCGATGCGCCGAATCATGCAGTGGAGACGCTCAGCAAGAATCTGTTCGTGCCGCTGTTCGAGAAGTTGCTGGCCGACGGCACCATCCTCGAGTATGAAGTCGACACCGAAGCCATCCACACGGAAGATCCCGGAACCTTCTGGGTCGTCTTCACCGCGTCCAATGCGGAAGGCCTGGACAAGTTCCATGCCGCACTGCAGGAAGGGAGTAAGAAGAACCCTCTGACCGGCCCGGCATTCGGCTCGATGGTGGACTTCACCGTGCACCGCGATTATCTGGCCAGCTCAACCGGAACTTACAAATAGTTCCCATAGTTCCAACGATCGCTCGCGGGCGCCCCACTCATCGCGTCTTTCTTGCGATGAGTGGGCGCTTTCACCGCGCTGCCCGGTTCCGCGTTCCATCGGCTCACGGCCTCCCGGGGCGCGAAGGCCTTCTTACCGGAGAGACTCTGCCGTGGCGATCCGCTTCCGTTGACATGCTCGCTCCGGATGTCCTACCATCGCCAGCCGAGGTGAATACCACCTCTGCGACCATTCAATCTCAGGAGGCGTTCTCTATGACGCGTACGTCTACGCGTACCCCTGCCCTTTTCATCGCCACACTGCTCCTCACCGCCGCGGCCTCTGCTCAAATGAGTCTGCCGAAGCCTGGCCCCGAGCACAAGAAGCTCGACTATTTCATCGGTCACTGGACCTGCGACGGCGACACGAAGCCCGGGCCCATGGGGCCGGGCGGCAAGATGACCATGTCCGAGGACAACAAGTGGATGGAGGGCGGCTACTTTGTTGTCATGCATTCCGAGTTCAAGAGTGGTTCCATGGGTAACGGCACCGGGATCGCCTTCCTCGGCTACGATGCCGACGAAAAGAAGTACACCTACAACGAGTTCAACAGTATGGGCGAGTCCGTTTACTCCGAGGGAACTGTGGACGGCGACGCTTGGACTTGGATCGGCGACATGAAGATGAACCCGCCCGGCAAAGGGCGCTTCAGCGAAAAGATTCTGTCGCCGACTTCCTACACATTCAAGTTTGAGATGTCATCCGATGGCGCCAACTGGGCCCTGTTCATGGACGGTAAATGCACGAAGAACAAATAAGCTGAAGTCGGGAGTCAGGGGGCCACCATGGTTGTCTCTGACTCCTGATCGCTGCATCCTGACGCTCCCTCCTGCCTCCTGCCATTTATAATCATTGGTCCGCAGCTGTTCGGTTCGTAGCAGCTCGGTTAGGCTCTCCACCGTAATTTCAGCTCGATCGAATGCAGCAAGACAAGGCGAAAACGTGCTCGATTTTTTAGGCGACCTCAAGCGAACTCATATGTGCGGGGCCCTTCGGCTCTCCGATGCGGGCAAGAAGGTTGTACTCATGGGATGGTGCAATCGCCGCCGCGACCTCGGCCAGATCATCTTCGTAGACCTCCGCGATCGCACCGGCATAACCCAAGTCGTGTTCAACTACGAACTGAACGCCGCCGTGCACGAGAAGGCGGAAGCGCTGCGCAACGAGTTCGTGATTGCGGCGATCGGCACGGTCAAGCGCCGCGACGCCGATACCATCAATCCCAATATCTCAACCGGCGAAGTGGAGCTGGTGGTGGAAGAGTTGCGTATTCTGAATGTGTCAAAGCCGCTGCCCTTTCTGCCCTCCGACACGGTGCTGGCCAACGAAGAAATGCGCTTGAAATATCGCTACATCGACCTGCGCCGCGACGCCATGCAGTTCAACATTGAGTTGCGGCATAAGGTGGCGCTCGCCATCCGCGACAACCTGGCCTCGCAGGGCTTCTTCGAGATCGAAACCCCGTTCATGACGCGCTCCACGCCGGAAGGCGCGCGCGACTATCTCGTCCCGAGCCGCGTACAGCCGGGATCGTTCTACGCCCTGCCGCAGTCGCCGCAACTGTTCAAGCAGATCCTGATGATTTCCGGCTTCGACAAATATTTCCAGATCGTGCGCTGCTTTCGCGACGAAGATCTGCGCGCCGACCGCCAGCCCGAGTTTACCCAGATCGATCTCGAGATGTCCTATCCGCAGCCCGAGCGCGTCTGGGAAGTGGTGGAAGGCTTCTTGACCGCGGCCTTCAAAACCGCCGGCTACGCGATCAAAACGCCCTTCCCGCGCATGGACTTCGACGATGCCATCCGCCAGTACGGCGTCGACAAGCCCGACCTGCGCCTGCCCGCCTTCACCGATGTGGGCGATTGCTTTGCCGCCGCCGACCTGGAACAGTTGGCGATCAATCCCAAGTTGCCGGTGATTGCCATCCGCACGCCCAAGGTTGGCGAGTTGTCGAGAAAAGAGCGCGATGACATCAAGCCGCTTTTTGTCTCCAAGGGCGGAGCGCGCGTGTTCGAAGATTTCAAGCGCATTGAGAACAAGCACCCCGAGGCGGCAGCGAAAATTCGCGCCAAAGCGGGCGTGGCCGCCGGCGACTTGCTGGTCCTGGTTGTGGGATCGAAGCAGCCGGGAGCCAAGGCAGACGAGCATCCGGCCAGCAAGCGCAAAGTGACCCCCGCGGAAATGGCCATCTACGCCTCGGCCGGACTGCTGCGCGTGGCGCTGGCGCAGAAATATTCCGACCGGCACCAGCTTTTCCAGAAAGGCGATTTCCGCTTTCTGTGGGTGACGAACTTCCCTATGTTCGAGTACGACGAAGGCGAAAGACGCTGGATGGCCGCGCACCATCCCTTCACCTCGCCCCACGATGAAGACATGGACAAACTCGAAACCGATCCGGCCATGGTGCGCGCGCTAGCCTACGACGTAGTGCTCAACGGGACGGAGTTGGGCTCGGGCTCGATCCGTATCCACCGCCAGGACATTCAGAGCAGAATCTTCCACGCCCTCGGCATGACGGAAGAAGAAGCGCGCTCGCGTTTCGGCTTCTTCCTGGAAGCGCTCGAATACGGCACGCCCCCGCACGGAGGGATCGCTCTCGGCCTCGATCGCATCGTGATGATTCTGGCGGGAGCGGAAAGTTTGCGAGAAGTAATTCCCTTCCCCAAAACCGCCGCCGCCAAGGACCTGATGATGGAAGCGCCCACGCCGGTCGCGGAGGGGCAACTGCGGGAGTTGGGGATTGGAGTGGTGGTGAAGAAATAGGCGCTAGACCCCTGGGCGTACCCCCCTCCCCTCCCCCGGTCTTTTGGAATCAAAGACTTAAGAGCGTAAGAATATACTTGACTGACCGAGCGTAAAGTGCTACATTTAAAGCATGGAAACGCCAAAGACATTACAGGAAGCGATCCAATACTTTACAGACTTTGAGAACTGCCGCAAGTTCATGGTAGCGATCGCTGGCTAGACGGCAAGGTTCGCTGCCCTAAGTGCGGTTCCGAAAAGTGACCTACCTAGAGAAAGCCCGCCTGTACAAGTGCTACGGCGAGCACCCAAACCCGAAGTTTTCCCTGAAGGTTGGAACAGTGTTTGAGGACTCTCCTATCCCGCTGGACAAGTGGCTGCCCGCCTGTCTGGGTCGATCGTGAACTGCAAGAACGGTGATCAGTTCCTACGAACTTGACCGCGATCTGGGCGTCACCCAGAAATCCGCATGGTTCATGTTGCATCGCATCCGCCTAGGGATAAAATAACCGTATTCGACTTGACAAATGGGCGGCTCTGAAAGCGGCGGAGTCGAAGTCGACGAAACTTTTGTTGGCGGTCAAGCTAAGAACATGCAACCGAGACTGCGCCGACCTGAAATTCGCGGCGAAGGCAAACACGCGGCGGAGCACTGGCAAGGCGCTCGTGGTGGGGATGCTGGATCGGGAATCACGACAGGTGCGAGCAATGGTGATTCCCAACGTGACGCGTGACACCTTGCAAGCTGAGATCCTGAACGGAGTGCATCACGGCTCCCCAGTGTACACCGATCAGACGATGTGCCTTATGACGATCTGCGAGCAAGTACGCTCATGAAGTTGTGAACCACTGGAACGGTACGTTGTGGCCATGTCCACACGAACGGGCTGGAGAACTTCTGGGCCTGTTCAAGCGAACCTGAAAGGCACTTACGTTGCTGTCGAGCCATTCCACTTGAGAGCTATGTGGATGAGCAGATTTTCCGGTACAACAATCGCGCGACGAAAGACAATCCGATGAACGATGCAGACCGCTTTCACTTGGCGCTATCTCAGATTGTCGGGAAGCGATTGACCTACGCGGAACTGACTGGCAAGACTGCGGAACGTCCCTCTAACCGTTACTATTTACGGCGCGGAAAGCGGCGTACCGTGACTTCCGCGTCCGTTTGAGCTTCTTCGCCTCTTTTTCGGCATCTAGGTGTGCCTTGATTACTTCATGGGGGACGGGAACTATCTGGCGCATGGCATCGGTGAATCTATCCCAAGATGGATTGTTACCGCCAGCGCTACTTTCTTTTGCTTCCGACATGATCTCTTTGTTAAGATCGAAAGCGGGACTAGGCGTTCTCAAGAGCATGTTCCGCTTGTCGGGGAATCAACACCCACTCGCCCCTTCAAGTTGTTTGCGCTCCATCGTCTAGTCCCGCTTTGAATGGGCGTGGTGAGTGGTCCAGTAGGGCACTTGAGACGCTCCTGCTCTGGGTTCGACTCCCGGCACGTCCACTTCACTGGCCGCGTAGCTACAAGCGTCCAATCCTCCAAGTTTGTGGGCTATTTTTCACTTGTACCATCCGTCATTGTGCAATTCATCGTCACGACGGTACACGCCCAACGGCACCAAAGACGTTGACCTTTCGTGCATGTCTTACAGGTATTATTTCGCGGTGGCCACTTTTTGTCTACAAAATTGTCGTGCACGTTACGACATGCGGTGGAAACCGCAGATTTGAAAAAGAAGGCGAACTGGCTGGCCTTGGTCAGCCAGCTATATTTATACCCTTAA
>CAVQHM010000024.1:0-66026 GCA_963712295.1 uncultured Acidobacteriaceae bacterium | reverse complement strand
GAGGCTCCCGCCAGGTCTTTGGGTTTAAAGGACTTGCGGGTAAAGTCTTTAAGAACCAACGACTTAAGTTGTCAAAGAGCGCTGAAAATGGGTTTGGGGCAGTTTCGAGGGCCGTCCTGAGTTGACGGACACTCCTCGAAACTGCCCCAATCAGATCTCTATCGTGGCGCACGACGGGTCTTAAGTCAATGGATTTCGCTCTCGACCGGTTGAGGTGAAGAAGCAACGACGAAGAGTGGAAAACGTCCTGTCTGTCCCCAGGTTTCCTCGCCCAGGTTTCCCAACCAAGTCGCGTGACAGGTTCGCTGGAAGCGGTAGGGTTGGGCCACCTGCGCCACATTATCGGGGAAAGCGACCGCTTTCTTCGATGTCGTTACGAAGGTCGTCCCACAGATTGTCGGGCATTTCGAGAAATACCTTGACGATCTGGGGATCGAACTGGCGACCGGACCAGCGTTCGATTTCCTTCTTGGCAGCTTGGATCGCTATTCGGGGGCGGTAGGGACGATCGGAAATCATGGCGTCAAGGGTGTCAGCAATTGCAAAGATTCGGGCGCCCAGTGGGATCTCGTCACCCTTCAGTCCACGGGGATAGCCGTCCGTCTTGCTCCTGATGGGCGTAAACGATCTCAGCCGCCTCTGCCAGAAAGGGTCGAGACAATCTGTAGCCGCATAGCAGTGTTCCTTCATGATGTCCATTTCCTGCTCGGTAAGCTTGCCAGGTTTGTGCAGGATGCCGTCGGGAATGCCCATTTTGCCGATCTCGTGAAGGAACACGCCACGAGCCATGACGTTGATCTGTTCTCTTGGCAGGTCCATCTTGCGCGCTATGGCGATGGTAAACGCAGTGACGCACCGGGTGTGCTGTTCACTTTGGCCGAACTTGAGATCCAGTGCATCGCCGAGAACTTCGAGGGTGATGTCATAAGATCGCTCTAAGTCAGACAGTGCATGCTTGACTTGCTCAGTCCGTGCAGAGACCAACGCCTCGAGATTTCTGACGTACTCAGACATCTCTCCAATCTCTGGCGTTGAGTCCCTGCGCCGCGCGATGGAGGCCTCTGTAGCGTGGAACGCCTTTCGTGCCGCTTCCCTCATCGCGCGAAGCAGCTTCGCGTGTCCCCCCTCTTCAAAGTAGTCTATCCACTGCCATTTCTTCAGTGTGTCGGGAACCGCACATGGTTCCAATCTAAGCGGGATTATGTAAATCGTCCCTTCTGGCTGTTCGTCGGCCACACCGAGGGCATACCGAATCTCTTTCTGCACGAAACCAGTCTTGGTCACAGAGTCTTGCGACAGGCACGCTATGACGACGTGGCTCCCACGGACAGCCCTTTTAATCTCATATTCCCAATCTTGTCCTGCGATGAGGTCTTCCTCGTCGAGCCACGGGGAACAGCCTTCGTCCTTCAGGCGGGAGTACATCTGCCGAACGACGTTCTTATCTGCTGACGAATGACACAAGAAAGCACGGACACCGGTGACACGATTGCTTGAGGCGGGAACTTCGCCATTGCTTAGCGGTAGGCCGGTTGTCTTCAAATCAGCACTTTCGTACCCGTTTTTCTTGCTTTGTGCCATGGTGACGAGCCGGAAGAAAGATTCAGCACAGAAAGTATAGCTCACCATTATCTTGAATCTCGGGGCGGGCGGGCATTCGGGGATTCTGCAACGTAGCGAGTTTTCCGCGTCAGGCGCGTCAGAGAAAGCTGCACTAGCCTTGTCTCACAACTGAGTCCCATTGGCGAACTTCGGGCCCTTTTTCTTCCGAGGATCGACCTGTTCCTTTGGGGCATATTCAGGATGAAATGGAGCGTCCACCCTTATTCGTGCCTGTCGGAGAATGCTTTTCTTGCGCGAGTGATCCTTGTCGAATGGATCATTTTTCCAGAACCCCCTATCGTGCGTGTAAATCCGGGTTATGCCGACTTGGATAATGGCATTGCAGCATGTAAGGCAAGGAAACTTCGTCACGAAGATTGACGCACCTCCAAGGGCAACACCAACGCGGGCTGCATTCAGAATGGCATTTTGTTCGGCATGGCAGATCACTTTTATCTTCTCGTCTTTATCTTCGAGAATGTGTTCGTCATCATACACGCCACGCGGCAAGCCATTGAAACCTGTGGACAGAACAACATTGTCAGGTGATGCAATCACCGCGCCTACTGGGCAATGCGTGTCTTTCGACTTGATCGACACAGCCCTGGCGATACACAAGAAATACTCATCCCATGTGCCTACATGCCCCGGAATAGAGATGCTAGATATTTGCTCTTCTGGTCTGGGTGCATCTGGTATGGGTATGGCAGATTCGGCGTTAGACACGCAAGTACCCCCCCATCATTGGCGGTTAAATTCACCATGACAGGCCGATACACCCGGGGCAAGATTACCTCCATTACTTTGGTGCTGGCGTCGGTTCGGGTTCGCCCGCTTTTACATGGGCGGGGAACCTGGGGGGAATTGTGGACAAATCCCACTCATCGCAAAGTACGCGATGAGTGGGGCACCCGCGAGAGCCGCCCTTCCGCCATCATCCCCAACTCGCGCACGTGTCCCTCCGCTACCGGCCTAATTCGATAAACAGTGTCGGGGCGGGTGGCGAGATGGTGGGCGACGAGGCGTCTGTGAGGTAGGGGTCCTTCGACTCCGTAACAGCTTCGCTTTCGCGAAGCTGCTACTGCGCTCAGGATGACAGGATCGGGCAATACCGGTAAAAAGTAGAGGCGGAATCACTCTGATTTTTCCGCTGCTTCCAGGAAGGATCGAAGCTCGTCGATGTCTTCCGGAAGCATCTTGGTGAATTCGATGCCGTTGCCCACCAGGGCATCGCAGGTAACCACGGTCGCCATCACCAGGAGTGTGTCCTCGAGTTGCAGCTTCATGTCGAGATTGGTTCCGACCGGCCAGGGATAGCAGGTTTCGATGTAGCATCCGGTCAGGCCGAGGTCGGAAGTCGCGCCGCGATAGGGGTTGCTGCTGCCTTCAACGATGATCTCCACCGGTACGCTGGTCTTGAGTCGCGGATGCGCGCGGCGATTGCGGTCCATGGCGTTCTTAGCGTGAGCAGTTCGTTTCCGCGAGTATACGTCAGGCATCCGAGATTAGGGAAACCTGGGGACAGACGAGACGTAACCCGTTTGTTTCCGCGCGACATCGAAATTGTGGACAAACCCACTCATCGCAAAGTGCGCGACGAATAAGGCACTCACAACCTGCGTTAGAATGGGCACAGTGAGGTGGTCATGGCAGAGATGACGCCGCAAGTTTCGGAAGTGCTGGAAAAAGCACTGGCGCTTTCCACAGGGTCGAAAATTCTCCTTATGCTGGACTGCCCAGTTGAACGAGTGGGACACTCGCCGTTTCGACCCGGTAGCCGAGCTTGCGCAGTTCCCGGACCATCTTCTGCGTGCGTTTGCGTTTCCTGGTTTCGATCACCGCCGGACCCCGTTCTTCATAACGCACCTGCCGGTGCAAAAGGATCCAAATTAGTTGACAAAGACGATGGGCAATTACCCCGATGGTTTGATTATGTCCCATGCGTGGTACGTGGCGGCGATACACGATCTCGAAGATGCTTCCTTTGGTCTTCACCGCGGCGTTGGCACATTGATTGAGCAGTCGGCGCATCTGGCGGTTACCCTTCGGCGAGCGGTGGCTGTAGTTCACTCCCGCGCTCTCGTTGTCGCCCGGGCATGCGCCTACCCACGACGACAGCTGCTTGGCCGAATCAAAGGTGGCGGCTGTGGGACCGACTTCGGCAATGATCTGCTGCGCCGAATCCACTCCCAGGCCGGGTACCTCCGCCAGCCGCTTCACAGCATCCTCATGGGGGCGGAGCAGATTCGCGACCTCCTGATCCAGTTGGCCAATTTGCTGCTCGAGGAATGCCAATTCCTCCAAGGCCATCTTCAGCAGCCGCCGGTAAACAGGGTTGAGCTCGCTGCAGGCGCCCAGCGCGTCGCACAACTGCGCCGCCGTGGCTCGCAAGCCCTTATTCGCCATGGCGGCTAGAGCTGCCGGGTCGGTTTCCCCATCGGCGAGCGCTTGCATCATACGCCGTGCGCTGACCCCCAGCAGATCGGAAACCAAGCTGGACAACTTGATATGGGCCTCTTCCAAAAGCGCCTCCAGTTGGTTCTGCATTCGCCCTCGCAGCCGCGTCAACTGAAGCTTGCGGCGCGTCACCGTGCGCCACAGTCGTTGTTCGGGATCGGGCACGAAGCTCAAGACCAGTTCCTGGGCCACCAGCCGTTTCACCAGTCGTTCGGCATCAGGAAAATCCTTCTTCCGCCCTCGCCGCCCGCGATTCGACAGGGCTTGCGCTAGATGCAGCTTTCCCGACAGCGGGCCAGCCCCTTCTCGTTTCTGGCAGGTCGGCCTCCAGTACCGTTCTAGGGCTCCCCACACCGGTTGCCAATATTGCGCCGTGGATTCCATCACTACTTCATCCACTTCCCGTTCCAGCAGCCATTCGGCCAGCAATCGCAGATGCTCGGGGGTAGCACCAAAACGGCTCCGTTCAAACTCGTACTCGCCTTCCACCTCCACGTCGGCCACTACCACAGCCAGCATCTTTTTATGCACGTCGATTCCCGCTATCCTATAAGCCATAAGCTCCTCCTGGCGGGAGCGGAGAGCGTGCCAAGAGTTACCTTTAGCAGGGTCACAGGCTATCGCCGCTCCCGCTTGGAGAGAGGCAACGCCCAATTATTTGCTCAACTACGCACGCTCCCGATCAGACACACGAACAGCCTCGACCGCTCCAGTGGGGATTCGACCTCACCGCTCCCGGCGCTACCCATTCTGCCGGATACTCGAAGCAATTTTCATGAACTTTTGCGGGCCGCAGGCTCTAGAAGACACACGAGCGCGGTTTGTTAATCGATCACTTGATTGAGAGCCTCGATGAAGGGCCAGCGGAAGAGGGAGTCGAAGAGGCCTGGGACCAGGAGATTAAGCGCCGAGTGGAAGACGTTCGATCAGGCAAGGTCAAGATGATCCCAGGCGAGCAGGTGCTCCGGGAGTTCGCTAAAGAGTTCCCCGATGAGAAGTAAGCGGTTCCGGTTTCACCCTGAGGCGAGTAGGGATTTCAGGGAAGCAATCAGATGGTACCGCAGCCGGAGCCCAAGCGTAGCGGTGGAATTTCGTGTAGCAGTATCTAATGTGATCCGGAACGTTGTGAAAGCGCCGGATCGTTGGCCCGGATATTTGCACGGAACCCGGCGGTTCGTGCTTCACCGTTTTCCGTTTCCCATCATCTATCTCGACGATCCAGACGTACTGAGCATCGTTGCCGTGGCCCACAGCAAGCGGAAACCCGGTTACTGGAAGGCGCGTCTCTAGCGCCCCGCCAGCAGTCGCTGCTCTACCAGTTCCTCGATTCGCTTGAGCACTTCATCTTCGCTCATATGGGTCGAATCGAGCACCACGGCATCTTCCGCGGCTACCAGCGGAGAGGCGGCGCGGGTGCGGTCGCGCAGGTCGCGCTCGCGAAGTTCCGTCGCGATGGCCTGCGCCCGAGCGCCTTTCACTTTCTGCTGGTCGAGCCGTCGCTGCTCGCGAACCACGGGATCGGCGTCGAGAAAAATCTTCAAATCGGCATCGGGAAACACTTTCGTCCCAATGTCGCGGCCCTCCATCACGACGCCGCCGCCGATGCCCATCTCGCGCTGCCGCGCCACCATCCACTCTCGCACCTTGGGATGCACCGAGACGCGCGACGCCCCTTCCGACACATCGCGCTCGCGGATGCGCGCGGAAACGTCTCTTCCGTTGAGCAGCACACGATTCCCGCCGATGCTGCGATCTAGAGCGATGTTCGACTCCTGCGCCATCTTCAGCAACGCAGCTTCGTCGTCAAATGACGCGTCCCATTCGATCGCGCCGAGTGCCAGCGCACGGTACATGGCCCCGCTCTCCAGGTTCACGTAGCCGAGTTTGCGGGCGAGCCGGGAGGCGATGGTGCTCTTGCCCGCTCCCGCGGGGCCGTCAATGGCGATGATGAGTTTGCGTGGGGAATGATTCGGTCATCGTGGGAACGTGTGATTCTACACGGCTCGCGCGTGGAAAACCACTGGCCCTGCAGAACGCCAGAATTTTGATAGTGTGGGGACGGGCGCCCTCGCCCGTCCAGGCCGAGCGAAGCTCGGCAGCGCTTTTGGCTGCCAGCGATTCTACTCCGCGCGGTTCCACACGCCTCAGCTCACGCGCTCCGGGCGCGGGTTGGGAACGTACGCCTGTTTTGGCGGAGTGACCTGCAACAGCGACTTGCTCCCGACATGGACAAAGCTCAATTCGCGCGCCGAGAGCAGGGCATGGATCGCTTCTTTCACGCGCGTTCGCGAAACAAAGTTTGCGAGAAAGTTCTCGACTTCTCCTTCCTCCACCGCCACCACGCACTCCAGATATTTCGAGACCAGGGCAGAGAGCGCTTCAGGCACCGAAATCCCAACGCCTTCGCGCACCACATCGGGTGCCCAGCGCGACAACTCGTCCCACACCGAGCCCTCCGCTGCCGTGTAGTCCACGCGGGTGATGCGCAATTTAGCCCACAGTTCGCCGAGTGCACGATCCAGACCGGCGTTGGAGACCGCTCCGCCCAGCATCTCGCCCAGTTTTGCTTTCGAAATCGGCCCGCGCCGCCGGATGATTTCGAACGCGTCGCAAGCCAGCGGCGAATACGGAGACCGGGGTCCGGCGGCAGGCGGCTGCTTCGGATTGCGCTCGCCCACCAGCGAATAGAAATAAGGAAACACCGACGGCGCCAGCAGGAAGGCGTTGTTCTCGTCAATCAGAAAAGCCTCGTAGGCCGCCCGATCGCGCAACGCTCGTACCATCAGTTCCGTCGCTTCTTGCGCCCGCGGATCGGCGTAGGCGTGCTGGCGCATCGGCAACTTATCCTCGGTCCCCACCCAGGCTCCGACGAAAGTCGGCAACAGCAAGGCAGGCCGCATCGGATACATCAAACAAAATCCGACCGACTCAAGAAAGGCTCGCGCCTCATCGAGTGTGCGCACGGGCTGGCCATCCAGACGCCACTTTCGCGTGCGAGCCAGCATGAGGTCCGCGTCGGTCATGATTTCGATTAGAACACAGGCTGGCTCTCAGCTGTCAGTTCTCAGTTTTCAGTTCTCAGTTCTCAGTTCTCAGTTCTCAGTTCTCAGTTCTCAGTTCTCAGAAGAGTTCGCACGATGACCGTCAGCAGTCAATAGCCAATTGGGCAACCGAGAAGAATGCAACGCCCCATGTTGGTGAGATTTTACTGAGAACTGAGAACTGACAACTGAGAACTAGATTCTCTTGAATGCCTTCTGAATGTCCTGCATGGAATAGCGCAGCACCACCGGCCGGCCGTGCGGGCAGGTCATGGGATGTTCGGTCTTCGCCAGCTCCGCGAGCAACCACTCCATTTTGTTTTGTTCGAGGGGCATGTTGACTTTGATTGCGGCATGACACGCAATCGACGCGGCGATGCGCGTTCGCACCGCTTCCAGATTGATGGCCTGGTCTTCGCGGGTGAGCTGTTCGAAGATTTCGTTCAGCATGTGCTCGATGCGCGCCGCGTCCACTCCCGCCGGCGCGACTTTCACCGCCACGCTGCGCGCGCCAAAGGGTTCCGCTTCAAAACCGTTGTGGGCAAGTTCCTCGGCAATGTCGCTGAAGATCGCCTGCTGCGCGGGAGTGAGTTCGATGACCAGCGGCATGAGCAGACGCTGGCTCTCGACCCGCCGCGCCGAGCGTTGCCGCAGTACTCGCTCGAACAACACGCGCTCGTGGGCCACATGCTGATCGATGATCCAGAGGCCGTCTTCGTTGACGGCAAGAATGAATGAATTTCGAATCTGGCCGAGGGGCCGCAGCGTTCGCAGCGACTCGAGCGTTGGCGCCGTTTGCGCCTCCTGCGGAATCGGCGGCGCGCAGCCGTGATCGGGAATTGGCTGAGGATCGATCGTCGGTTGAAGGATCGACGCTTCCGGCGCGTGCGCGAGCGATACTGCGGCGTTGGCCTCGACGGCAATTCCTCCTTCGAATGCAAGCCGCGCGGTCGCCGGGGGAACTGCCGGTGCCTGCAGCGCGAAGCCGCCCGCCGCCGCTGGCTCGTACAGGTCGCGCCACGGGGCTCGCTGCAGTTCATCGTTTTGCAGATCATTGCCGCCGCGCGAGCCGTCGCTGAATTGGCGATTCGTCACGCCGGGACTGCTGAGGCCCGGGCTCGCCGTGGGCTGCGCACCGATTTCCGTCAGGAACTGCGGTACCGGCCTTGCCTTCATCAGCGCCGCCCGCACCGACTCGCGCACGAAATCGTGGATTACCGTCTGCTGGCGGAAACGCACTTCGGTTTTTGACGGATGCACGTTCACATCAACTTCGGCCGTCGGCATCTCAATAAAGAGCAGAACCACGGGAAACACGGTTGGCGCCAGGATGTTGCGATAGGCCTCGGTGATCCCATGCTGAATGAGGCGGTCGCGAATGAGGCGTCCATTCACGAAAATAAAAATTGAATTGCGGTTGAGTTTCTGAATTTCCGGCTTGGAAACAAAGCCATGCAGCCGCACCTCGCCGAAATCGTGTGGCGCGGACCTACCCTGAGCGGTAGTCGAAGGGGCCCCCGCCCGCGTGGCCTCATCCGCGAGTTCGGCGGGAGTGCCCGCGCCAACGACGTTCTCCGCACTGCGCCGCCACGGCGGAGGCTGCGGCAATCCGATTCGCTCCAGTGGTTGCACGGCCGCCAGTGGAATCAACTGGTCAAGAGTCTCGCGTCCAAAAACCTGGTACACACGCTCGCGATGACCGGCCACGGGCGGCGCGACCAGCAAGGCATTGGTCGCCGAGTGCAACTCGAAATGCTTCTCCGGATGCGCCAGCGCGTAGTGGGTTACGAGCGAAACGATGTGGGAGAGTTCGGTCGATTCCGATCTTAGAAACTTCTTGCGCGCCGGCGTATTGAAGAAGAGATCGCGAATCGTGATCGAAGTCCCGAGCGGCAATCCCGCCTCTTCCACGCGGATGATTTTGCCGCCGTTAATTTCGAGCACCGTCCCGGCCGCTTCTTCTTCGGCGCGGGTTTCCAGATGCAGACGGGCAACCGAAGCAATCGAAGGCAAAGCCTCGCCGCGAAATCCGAGGGTCGAGATACTCAGCAAGTCCTCGGTGTCTTTTATTTTCGAAGTGGCGTGGCGCTCAAAGGCCAGCATGGCATCGTCGCGCACCATGCCGCAGCCGTTGTCGATGATCTGGATGAGCTTCTTCCCGCCCGCCTCGACCTGTATGCGGATACGCGTGGAACCGGCGTCCAGCGCGTTCTCCAGTAGTTCCTTCACCACCGACGCGGGACGCTCCACTACCTCGCCGGCGGCGATCTGGTTGGCAACTCTCTCGGGAAGGACGTGAATTTTGCCCATGGAACCCAGTAGCCAGTCGTCAATGGCCAGTTGCCAGTGTGACAGAATCGACGGCGCAGCGTAAAGGTGGGTCGGGGTTGGTAGCGGCCGCATCCAAGAGTACCGTATGGTATTGGTTGGGGGAGCGCTCGGATGAAACACGCAATTTTGGGAGCGGGAGCAATCGGCGGGTTGGTCGGCACGGTACTGGCATCGCTGGGCGAGGACGTCACGGTGGTGGTTCGACCGGAGAAGTTACCGCACTATCCCGCGAATTTGCTGTTGGAACGTCCGTCGGGTTCAATCGCGGCGCCGGCGAAGCCAGTTCCTGTGCTGACGGAACCGGTCGACGTGTTATGGATCGCAACCAAAACTTATCAGCTCCAGACGGCGCTGGAAGCGGTGCGGGTGTCGCCAGCCCACATGGTTCCTTTGCTCAACGGAGTGGACCATGTCGCCGTGCTGCGGGCGCGATTTGGAAGGGAGCGCGTGGCTCCGGCAACGATCGCGGTGGAAGCGGAGCGAATTGCGCCGGGGCGGTTCATCCAGCGATCGCCATTCGTTCGCTTCAACCTGGCCGCCAGCTTACAGCCGCTCTTGGGAGGCATCATCGGACAGCTGGGCAATCTTGGCTTCACTTGCCAGTTCGTTGCGAATGAACAGACGCTGCTTTGGGGCAAGCTCTGTTTCCTTGCGCCAATTGCGCTGGTAACGTCCGCATCGGGCATGAATGTCGGAGAGGTCCTTGCAAATACCGGGTGGAAAGCGAAATTGAGTTCCGCGATCGGCGAGGCCTGCGCTGTGGCCAATGCGAGCGGCGCGGAGGTTGACGCGGCGCCGATTCTCACGGCAATCGGCAGCGGGCCACCGGGAATGCGCAGTTCCATGCAGAAAGATCTAGCCGCGGGGCGGGAGCTCGAACTGGACGCCATCGGCGGTCCCATCGTGCGTGGCGGCGAGCGTTACGGCATCGATGTCTCGACCGCAGCGAACCTGATGGCCGCCATTCGGTCAAAGTCTCAGGTCTTAGGTCTTGGGTCTTAGGTCTTAGGAAATTTGAATCTGAGGGCGGCCATTCGGTCAAAGAGAAGCTAATCTTGTGTAGAGACGCGACTTGCCGCGTCTCGGACTGGGGAGAACTGCAGGTGCGCGGCGGCGACGCCCTCAGCGGCTAAAGCCGGTCTGCAAGTAGGATTGCGATCGCAGCGCTGAAGCGCTGCGCCACCCAAAATCAAGGGGACATTCAATCGTTCCGCAGTCTGAGACGGGGCAAGCTCCGTATCTACTTTGCTTTTGGGTCGGGACTGGAGTTTCCCATGTCGACGACCACCTTCCATTGGCCGTCCTTTTGCTTCTTCCAGATCGAAGTGTACTTGCCGTAATTGGCGACGAGCTTGCCTTCTTTATTCTTGGCCGTGTAGACGTAGTTGCCGTAGGTGTAGCCGAGATCGCCGGAAGCGGCCATGTCGGCTTTGACCGGCGTCCAAGTGAGAGTCGTGCCTTCGGGCCATTGGGGTTGTTTGCGCATTGCGTCCAGGCTGTCGAAGCCGCCGCCGTCCACGACTTCGACGCCATCTTCGGCGAAGTGGGTAAGAAAGGCGTCGTGGCCGTGCCTGGCAACATCTTCGGCGAATTCAGCCTCGAGTCGCATGAGGAGCTCTGGACCGGCCGCGGCCTTCTGTTTCGTAGCAAACGACAAGGCAACGAAGAAAAGCAGAACGGCAACGGTAATTCTTTTCATGAAAGTTCTCGGGCCGCAGCGGCGGCGGGTTCAGGAGTCAGGTCTTAGGTCTTAGGTCTTAGGTCTTAGGTAAATTCACCCCGAAATTCATCCCAAGGTTTTCCTAAGACCTAAGACCTGACACCTAAGACCTGGGACCCCGACGCTCACGTTATCATGAGACGAAGGATCGGGTATTGAAATGAAATGGCGGCGATGGGTTATCACAGGAGCGTTGTTGGCGCTGGTGCTGGGGACGGGAGTGGCCTACCTGGCCACGCGCGAGAGCAGTAGCCCGAAGGCTAAGACAGGGAGTAAAACCGGGGCGGCGCAGGTGGCCGAGGTCCCTGTGGTCGACGAGCGGCCGCTTCCGACGGCGCGCGCGCTGGCGGTTTTGGCCATCACTCCGGAGGAGCAGCGATTGGCTCAGGCAGCGGCGCGCATCGCGGACCACGAAGTGGACCTGGCGTTTGCCGATGCGCTGCGCCAAGCCGCCGAACAACCGCCCGCCCAGGATCCCAAAAGCCGCGACCTGTACCAGAAGATGCAGCAGGCGCAGACGGCTCTGACCGACGTTCTCTCGCGGGTCGAGCAGCTCAAGGCGAAGATCGCCACCGCCAAACCCAACGAAAAAGACGCGCTCCAGGACCAGAAGGCTCTGCTGGACGCGGAACAGGCGCTGGATGAAGACGAAATCGAAGACGCGCAGCAGGAATTGATCCGGAGGGGAGCCGATCCGGAGGCTGCCGTTCAGCGGCAGCGGGATCAGCACGAAGCCGGGGAGCACGAGGTCGACCAACGCCAGAGTCAGAATCCTGTGGCGCCTGCGCCCGCGGTCGATCTCAGCGCCAATAATCTGGCGGGCCAGGTGCGGGCCTGGATGTGGCTGCGAGACAAGCGCGCGCAGATCGACTCGGCGCGCAGCCAGGCACAAGAAATTGGCAACCGCTTAGCGGAGCAACATCAAGTTTTCCAAAACCGCATTCAGGCCGAAAGGTCGCAACGAGAGGAAACCAGGCAGCGCGCGGCCGACCTTCGAAAAGGAGCCGCGGCGGGGACAAGTTCGAAAGAAGATCAAGCGGCTGCCCTCAGCTCCCTGAAACATTTCTCCAGCGATCAGAAACTGGTCTCCGACTTCGACAAGCGCATCCAGGATCAACAAGAACTGCAGCACATCTACGGCAAATGGCTCGATGTAACGGCCAGCCAGCAGCGGGCGGTTCTTCACCTCATGCTGCGGTCTCTGCTCTGGATTCTGCTGGTGGTCGTCCTGGTGTACTGCGGCAGCCTGCTGGTGGACCATGTCTACACCCTTGCTGCTGCCGGGAAGAAGCAGCTTCTCACCCTGCGTGGGCTGATTCGATTTGCATTGCAAGCGGTGGGGGTGCTGCTGATCGTATTCGTGATTCTTGGAATGCCGGCCCAGATGCCGACCATCCTCGGATTAGCGGGCGCGGGGCTGACCGTAGCGTTGAAGGATTTCATCGTCGGATTTTTGGATGGTTCGTGCTCATGGGACGAAACGGAATCCGAGTCGGCGATTGGGTGGAGATCAACGGCGTGGTCGGCGAAGTAATCGAGATCGGATTGCTGCGTACCGTACTGCTCGAAAGCGGCAACTGGACGGACACCGGGCATCCCACCGGACGCAAAGTCGCGTTCGTGAATAGCTTTGCCATTGAGGGGCACTACTTTAATTTTTCGACTGCCGGGCAGTGGTTGTGGGACGAACTCCAGGTGGAGGTCGCGCAGGGCGAGAATCCCTATCCTCTGGTAGAGGCGATCCAGCATCTGGTGGAGGAGGAGACGCGTTCCAGTGTTGCGCAGGCCGAGCAGGAGTGGCAGAAATCGGCCGGCTATCGGAAGTCGCTGACCGTGTCCCCGGCAATTCATTTGCGGCCGACGGCGGCAGGAGTGGAGATGCAGATCCGATATATCACGAGTGCCAACGAGCGATATGTCACGCGCGCAAGATTGTACGAGAAAATTGTGGCATTGCTGCGCGGAGAAGCAAAACCGCAGGGGACCGTGGCGGCTCCGCTCGCGTAGGGACAGCCGCCCTCGGCTGTCCAAGCCGAGCGCAGCTCGGCTGTTGCCCGTGGCCACGGCACTCTGAAACCGCAGATCAGCGCCTAAAGGCGCATTCATAAAACGGCACATGCGGTATGCCTGAAGGCATACCCTGATACAAATCGTACTTGCAGCACCGCCTACCGTTGGTCGAGCATGTGGATGGTTTCAAGAATGGTATTGCCGACGATTTCCAGGCTCTTGGGGCTCAGCTTGTCCATGGTGTCTTGCGGGGAGTGGTGGAAGACGTTGTTGTAACCGTAGTCCAGATCGATCACATCAGCGCTCGGAACGCCGCGTTTCACGAAGGGAAGATGATCGTCTTCAATGGCGCCCTCGGTGGCGTAGAAGTGGGACTGGTAGCCTCCGCGCTCGGCGGCGGCGTAGATGAGATCGAGCAGCCAGGCTGCGCCATTGGTGGTGCGGTTGATGTCGAGGTCGGCATCGCCGATCATGTCCATCACCATGAGCGCTTTGATCTTCTTGAGCGTGCCGTCTTTTTCCCATTTTTCGGCGAGATGGCGCGTGCCATAAAGACTGTCGGTGTCGGACCAAGTCTTCACGGCTTCTTCCCCGTCGGTCCAGACTAGCCAAACGCTATAGCCGTCGCGCTTGGTACCGCGCAATTGGTTGGCGTATTCGAGCAGAATCGCGGTGGAAGAGCCGCCGTCGTTGGCCCCGACGTATCCGGTATTGCGCAGCGGGTAATTGGTGTCGTAGTGGCCGAGGATGACAATAATGCCATCTTTCTTGCCGGGAAATTTGGCGATGAGGTTGCGGACGGGAAACTTCCCTTCCACGGTGTCGGCGGTAAAGGCGTCGTCTTCCACTTGATCGCCTTTGAGGTGGTCGAGAATGTAGCGTTCGAGCTTCTTGTGATTCTCGCTGCCCATATAGCGCGGTCCGAACGCGGTAACCTCGCGGGTGTATTGGAAGGCCCGCTTCGAATCGATGTGCGGAAGCGGGGCCGAGTCTTGGGGCGCGGCTTCGGGTGGAGGTGGAGGGGCAGTTCGCGTTAAAGATTGTGATTCAAACGAAGCCTTTGGTTGAGCATCGGTTCCACGCGAGCAGGAAAGTAGCGTGACCATTCCGAACAGATAAAGCAACCCCATTAACCACCAAGGACACGAAGGTTCACGAAGGGCCTTTGCGACGTTTTCCTTCGTGGACCTTCGTGTCCTTGGTGGTTTCATGGTTTCCTCTTTGATCCTCTGTGTACTCTGTGGTTAAGAGCCTTTCTCTGCCCGTTTCTTGCGCTGCTTGGGATGCACGAGCCAGGCGATGGCGATGCTCAGAATATATAGCGCGACCATGGGAGCGGCGAAGATGCACATGTTCAGGATATCGGTAGTGGGCGTAATGATGGCGGCGATGATGAAGATGACCAGGATCGAATAGCGCAAATTCCGCCACATCCAGCCGGCGCTGACGATACCCATGAGCGACAGAAAAAATACCAGGATGGGCATTTCGAAAATCGCGCCCATGCCAACGATGATCGTCAAAAACAGCGAGCTGTACTCGGTCAGCGTAATCATCGGCTGAAACGCTTTTCCGTAGCCGATCAGGAACACCAGCGCCGCGGGCAGAACCAGTTTGTAGCCGAAGTATCCCCCAGCCAGAAACAGGGCCACGGTCGAAACCATGAAGGGCACAACGTAGCGCTTCTCGTTGCGGTAAAGACCGGGCGAAACGAAGCACCAAACCTGGTAGAGCACGAAGGGCGAAGCCACAAACAAGCCCGCCATGAAGCCGACTTTCAAATACAGATTGAAAGGCTCAGTGGGATTCAGGTAGACGAGTTTGGCCGAAAGACCATTGCTCTGGAGCGCGTCCATAATAGGGCGCTGCATCACGTTATAGATATTCTCGGCATAGCCCCAGCAGGCGAAAAATCCGATCACGATGGCAACGATGGAATAGATGATGCGCTTGCGCAGTTCCTCGAGATGTTCGAGGAAGCCCATGGTGGGCATCTGCTCCTTGGCGGAATCGTCGACAGGTGAGGAGGCGGCCGCTTCAGGCATCGGGCGCTACTTTCGGAGCGGGAGACGGGGCAAGCCCCGGATCTACAGTGGCGGCGCCTTCCGGAGCCGACGCTGCGGCAGCGGCCTCGGTGGCTTCGGCAGCCTCGAGCTTCTCGGCGGGCGGCGGATTGAAGATGCGATTGGCCAGCGATCCGAGCGGAGCCTGCAGGGCCGGCAGAATCTGCTGCCGCGAACTGCTGCCGCTGGCGTTGCTGCTGCGATCGAGCGAATTCATTTCCGATTCGATCTGCGAGCGGAATTCGTTGGAAGCGCGCCGGAATTCGTTGAGAAAACGCGCAACCTGGCGGCCGATCTCCGGCATTTTCTTGGGGCCGAAAAGGATCAGCGCCAAAAAAAACAGGAAGAGCATCTCGCCAGAAAAGCCGAAATTCATGCCTCTATCATAATGCGGAACGAGTGAAACCGGCCAGTTGTGAAGCGGAAGGGGGAAAAAAGTCAAAAGGCAGGAGAGAGCCCTGCCGGGGAGGGGCAGCCACCCCGCCTGTCCCTCCTTGATTGGGAAGAATTACTGCTGCCCTTACTTGAACGTGTAGCCGATGGAGAATCCGTAGCGCGTCACGCGCGGCGAACTGAAGTACAGATTGTTGTTGACCAGATAGAGTCTGGCCTCGGGGCGCACGAAGAATCCGCCCTTGGGATACAACTTGATGCCCGCACCGAAGTCTCCCATGAAGTGTTTGTCGGACACAAAGTTAGTGTAGCCATTGCTGCAAGAGGAACAGTAGAAGCGGGTGTCGAGCGCGCCGATGCCGCCCGTCAGCTCAAGATACGCATGTCTTGCGAGCTTGGGCGAGTAAACGGCGTTGAAGTCAAAAAAGATTGGACGAAAAGGGAGGGTGGGGTCGCCTCCGTAGTTACCCTGGGTTGCCTTCCAGTAAATTTCGCTGCCGAAACCGAGATTGTGATAGAAGAGCACGTCGCCGCTAAAGCCGGTATAGGCGCCGCCGCTGAGTGAAACAGGCTGGTGATCCCCGTTCGCCGCGCTGGCTCCGGGCGCGTCCATCGTGCTGACGCCGAAAGCAAGGTCGATTTTCTGGGCCTGCGCCAGATTCGAGAACGCTGCCAAGGCAGCGCAGGCAAACGACAAAAGAACGGCACTGCGCAATGTCTGTTTCAAGCGAAACCTCCAGTGCAATATTGGGTTTAATAGCTTTGGATGCAGGGCGTGGGCGCAAAGCTGCCGGGTAGAGCAAGATTTACAAGAATTTCCCGGCATCGACAGTCCATGTACCCATGGCCACTCGCGACTACCTGTCATTCGTTACAACCTCCGGAGTATAAACCCGCGATAGGAACTAAAGTTGCGCGCGTCCTAGTAAGCCAGTAGGATGCGCAGATCGCGAAGATTATTCCCGGTGGGTCCGGTGACGATGGTGTCGCCCAGCGCGTCGAAAAGAGGATAGGCATTGAAGCCGGACAGCGCGTGCTGCACGGCTTCACCGCCGGCTAAATCGCCAACTCGCACAACAGTGCTGCCATCGACCACGGCGCCGGCGGCAGGACTGTTCCCATCGACGCCGTCGGTGCCGGCGCTGAGCACGGTAATGTCTTGTCCGGATATTCGTTCTGCACAGGCCAGGGCGAACTGCTGGTTGCGTCCGCCGATGCCACCATTGCGAACCGTCACGGTCACCTCGCCACCGGAGATCAGGCAGACGCGCGACACGTTGCGGCGCAGTTCCCGCAGACGGTTCAGCAAGTAGTCCGCGGCTTTGTCGTAGGGCCAGTCATCGCAGGAGTTATCGACTTCGACGGCAAAACCGGCGTGGGTAGCGGCTACGGCGGCTTCATCGATGGCCACCTTATTCGAGAGCACGGTCCACCAGCGCGCGCGGACGAACGCGGGGTCGTCGGATTTGGGCGTCTCGTCGAGGGCATGCTGGCGGAAGAGATTGGCAACCGACGAGGGAAACTGGTCGACCAGGTTGTATTGGGCGGCGATGCGCTCGCAGTCATGAATGGAAGTGGAATCGGGCATGGTGGGGCCGGAGGCGAGCGCGTCGGGAGTGGCGTCGGGCACATCGGAGACAAGAATCGAAACCTGCTGGGCAGGATAGGCGGCCTGCGCCAGGCGTCCGCCCTTGACGGCCGAGAGATGTTTGCGAATGGCATTGATCTCGGCAATGGGCGCGCCGGAGTGCACCAGCGTTTGGTAGGTGGCGGCGAGGTCGGGCAGCGAGATTTCGCCGTCGACCGGTTTTTCGACGATGGAAGAGCCTCCCCCAGAGATCATAAAGATGACAAGCGAAGCGGCGTCGAGAGCCCCGAGTGATTTGAGCATGGCATCGGCGGCGCGGATCGATTCGGCGGTCGGCGTAGGGTGTCCGCCCCGAAAATAACGGAAACCGCGCACCTGACTGGCAGGATCGACCGACGAGGCAACGATGCCTGCTTCGAAACTGTTGCTGCCGACTTGGGCTTCGAGAGCGGCGGCCATGGTGTGCGCGGCCTTGCCCATCGAGACCACGAAGACACGATTGTAGGAATCGAGATCGTGCAGGTCGTCGCCAATGCGCAAGATGCGGCGTTCGCAGTGCACGTTACGGGCAAAGGCGCTTTCGATGGAGGCGTTCTTCAATGCGGCGTTGAAGATTTCGCGGGCGCACGTCGCGCATGCGGCGGAATTGCTGGTCGCGCGCGGGAGAGATCAGGGGCATGGTGGGGATTATAAAGTCGTGAGCGCCCCGGAGGGGCGACCGAACTTAGCCCAGCGCTTCAGCGCCGGGTAAAGTGCGAGAATTGATTCAAGTCCCGGAGGGACGGCCGAGTTCTTGCGCGGCTGCCGTCACCCTTACCCATTCTTCGATGGCCACGCGCATCTCCTTGAGCCTTCCTTCGAAAAAATGATCTCCAGCTTCGATGCGGACAAGCTTCTTCGGATCGGCGAAGGTGCCGACGAGTGCTTCGAGTTTACCCATGGGGCCGAACTGATCGCGAGAGCCGCTGACGAACAGCTTGGGTTTCGTGCACTCGCGCAGAAATTCGAAATCGTAGAGGCAGTCTTCAAAGGCGACGGCGGGCAGGCCGAGGGCGATGAGCGCGCGGACGCGGTCGTCCGCACACGCGGTGCGCAATCCGACGGCGGCTCCGAAGGAGAAGCCGGCGAAGATTACGGGCAGCGCAAACTCGCGTTCGAGCCAATCGAGGGCGGCGCGCACGTCTTCGAGTTCCCCGATGCCGTTGGCGTGCTCGCCTTCGCTCAGTCCGGCGCCGCGGAAGTTAAAGCGCAGCACGGGGAATCCGAAGTGGTTGAGCGCCTTCATGGTGTGGAAAACGACTTTGTTGTGCAGCGTCCCCCCATAGAGCGGATGCGGATGGCATACCAAGGCGGCATGGGTCGCGCCCGGCAATCCGGCATTGAGCAAGGCTTCCAGGCGTCCGGCCGGGCCGGCGAGGAAGAGCGAGCGGATGCTGGAGCTTTCGTGGAGCAAGGGCTGTCGTTGGTCGTTCGTCGCTAGTCGTTAGTATTGCAGAGAATTTGCCGGCCAGCGACTAGCGACCAGCGACCAGCGACTGTTACGCTTTCCTGCATGGACCTGTTCGCGCTCACCCGCCGTCTCATCGACATCGAATCCATCACTCCGAATGAAGCTGCGGTGGGAGATTTTCTCTGCGATGAGTTGCGGCGGCGCGGATTCGAAACTCGGAAAATGCCCGTCGAAGGCGCGCGCGCGAACGTGCTGGCCCGGTGGCCGGGGCATGATCGTCCGGACCTTTTCTTCTCCACGCACATGGATACGGTGCCGCCGTTCATCGCCTCCTCCGAAGATGACGCGCGCATTTACGGGCGCGGCGCGTGCGATGCCAAGGGAATTATTGCAGCGCAGATTCTGGCGGCGGAGAAGCTGTGCAGGGCGGGCGTTTTCGTCGGACTGTTGTTTCTGGTGGGCGAGGAACGGGACTCAATTGGAGCAAAGGCGGCCAACCGGCAACCGCTGGGCGCGCGCTTCATGATTAACGGCGAGCCCACGGAAAACAAGCTCGCGCTGGCCAGCAAAGGCGCGTTGCACGTGGAACTGGTGGCGCACGGACGAATGGCGCACTCGGCGTATCCGGAACTGGGCGAGTCGGCCATCGACAAACTGGTGGAAGCGCTGCACCGCTTGCACGCCATGAAACTTCCCGAGGATCCCGATGCGGGCGCTTGCACGAAAAACGTAGGCTCGATTCAAGGCGGGCGCGCGCCGAATGTGATTCCCGATTTTGCCCAGGCCGATCTCTTCTATCGTCTGGTGGGCCCGGCGGACGCGCTGCGCCGCGAGATCACGGAGGCCGTCGGCGACCTGGCCGAGGTTCGCTTCACGCGCGAGACTCCATTCCTGCGGCTGCGCACGCTCGATGGCCTGCCGACGATGGTCGCGGCTTTCACCACCGATGTCCCCTCGCTGACCAACTGGGGCGAACCGCTGCTGCTCGGTCCAGGCTCGATTCACGTGGCGCACACCGAGGGCGAGTTTGTGGAGAAGGCGCAACTGGCGGAGGCGGTGGAGATTTATTGTTCTGTGGCGAAGAGGCTGGGGGTGGCCTAGTTCCGGCTGCTTACTTGTTGTCTCTTGGCTCTTTACGAACAACCTCTTCTTGACATCAGCTTCTAATAGCACGTAAAATCGTGCTGCACGTGTTTACGTGCTTTATGAGAACCAATATCACTCTCAAACTGGACGCCACCCTCCTGCGCGAGGTCAGGATTCTGGCCGCCGAACAGGATACTTCGATCAGCGCCTTGCTGGCGGCTCGGCTGGAAGAAATCGTGCGCCAGCGCAAGACGTATGATCGCGCTCGCCGGCGCGCTCTGGCTCGGCTGCGAGAAGGACTCGACATGCAGTGGACTCCTCCTCGCTCCCGCGACGAGTTGCACGAACGCTAGCCCACGTCGCCATAGCCCGGGTTTGATTGCCGATGGCTGATAAGTATTTCGTCGATACCAATATTCTTCTCTACGCGCACGATCGTTCCGCCGGGTTGAAGCGGGACCGCGCCCGCCAGTTGCTTGCCCACTTGTGGACGACCGGAGAGGGCGTGCTAAGTACACAGGTTCTGCAGGAACTCTGCGTCAATCTCCGGCGCAAGGTTAAGCCCCCACTCGCGGTGGATGAGATTCGCCGGTTGGTGCAGGACTACCTGAGCTGGGAAATCGTCGTCAACAGTCCGGAATCGATCATTCAGGCGTTGGAAATCGAAGTGCGTTACAAGATCTCCTATTGGGACGCCCTGGTTCTGCAGGCTGCCGAGAGCGCGGGCGCCGCGACCCTTTATTCCGAAGACCTCGCGGCGGGCCAGAGGTACGGAGCAGTCCGGGTGGTGAATCCGCTGCGGCTGGGCCTGACGAAATGAGGCGAACGGCAAACTCCTCCGGTCTCGAAATCCGCGAGACGTAGGACACCGGCAGTCCCCCTGTTGCTCATCTCGCGGTAGACTCTCCAGATGACCACCGGCTCCCTCAATTCCCTCGCCCGCGCATCCTCTTCCTACTTGCGTTCGGCGATGCATCAGCCCATCCAGTGGCACGAATTTGGTGAGGAGGCTTTTGCCGCGGCTCGGGCGGCGAACAAGCCTGTGCTCCTGGATATCGGCGCGGTGTGGTGTCACTGGTGTCATGTCATGGATCGCGAGTCGTATGACGATGCCGAGGTGGCGGCGATTGTCAACGAGCACTTCATCGCGGTAAAGGTGGATCGCGACGAGCGTCCCGATATTGACAGCCGCTACCAGGTGGCGGTGGCCTCACTCACGGGGCAGGGCGGGTGGCCGCTGACGGCTTTTCTCACGCCCGACGGCAAACCGTTTTATGGGGGCACGTACTTCGCCCCGAAGGATGGTTACGGTCGGCCCAGCTTTAAGCGCGTGCTGCTTTCGATTGCGCAGGCGTATCGCGAAAAACACGGTGAGGTGCTGGAGCAGGCGCAGATGGTCGAGAGCGCAATCGCGCGGGCGGAATCCTTTTCGGGCGGCGACAAAGTATCCGCGACAGTGAGTGACGCGATTCTGGAATCGGCGCGCAAGATGTTTGACGAGGTCAACAGCGGATTTGGAAGCGCGCCCAAGTTCCCGCATCCGGCCGTGCTCGATCTGGTGATGGATCAATTCGTTCGATCGTTGAACCGCGGTACGGGCGATGAGGAACTGCGCACCATCTTCGTCCACACCCTGGAGACGATGGCGCGCGGCGGCATCTATGACCAGTTGGCGGGCGGCTTCCATCGCTATTCGGTGGACGAACGCTGGATCGTTCCGCACTTCGAGAAGATGTGCTACGACAACTCCGAGTTGCTGAAGAATTATGTTCACGCCTATCAGGCGACTGGGGATGAATTCTTTGCTGGGGTGGCGCGCGACATCATCCGCTGGATGGAGGAATGGCTCAGCGACCGCGCCCATGGCGGCTTCTACGCTTCGCAAGATGCCGACTACTCGATGGATGACGACGGCGATTATTTCACCTGGACGCTGGCAGAAACCAAAGCCGCGCTCGCCGAGGATGAAGCCGCGGTGGCAGAGCTTTACTACGACATCCAGGAAACCGGCGACATGCATCACAATCCGGCAAAGAATGTCTTGCATATTCAAAACTCCGTGGAGGAAATTGCGCGACGCCTGAATATTCCGGAAGAACGGGCGGGCGCGCTGCTGACTGCAGCTCAGAAGAAGATGTATGCGGCGCGCTTGCTGCGCCCCTCGCCGTATGTGGACAAGACCGTTTATGCGGGCTGGAATGCGATGTGCGTTTCGGCTTACCTCGAAGCCGCCAAAGTGCTCGATCTGGCGCCGGCGCGCCATTTTGCGCTGCGCTCGCTGGATCGCCTGCTTTCCGCGGGATGGAATGCGGAGCGCGGGATGCGGCACGTGATCGCTTACTCGGAGGCTCCATCGGGTGTTCGGGCGGAGCAGCGCGAAATTGCGGGCCTGCTCGATGACTACGCGTTCGCGGTAATTGCGTGTCTCGACGCTTACGAAGCGACGGCCGACCTCAGCTACTTCCGTTTTGCGCGTGCGATTGCAGACGGGATGGTGGCCGGGTTCTTCGATCCCGTGAATGGCGGATTCTTCGATACCCGTGGAGCGGCGTCCGGCGAACCGAACGCACTTGGCATTCTGGGAACGCGGCGGAAGCCGTTTCAGGATTCGCCGACTCCAGCAGGAAACTCGGCCGCGGCGATTGCGCTGCTGCGTCTGCACGGTTACGCGAATGACGAGTCATATCGCGACAAGGCCGAGCAAACTTTGGAGATCTATGCCGGGCTCGCGGGACAGCACGGCATCTTTGCGGCGACGTACGGGCTGGCGGTAGCCCGGTTCTTCCAGCCGCACACCCAGGTCGTGGTCGTCGGAAATGATGAAGCGGCCACCGCGCTGTATCGCGCCGCGACGCGTCCGCTGGGTTTGAATACGGCGGTTTTGCGTTTGGACGCCGGCAAAGTTGTGGCGCAGAATTTACCGCCGGCTTTGGCGGAGACGATCCCCAATCTCCCCGCGCTAACCGAACGACGATCGTTTGCCGTGGTGTGCTCCGGGTTCGCGTGCCAGCCGCCGATTTTCGATGAGAAGGAACTGGCGCGTGCGTTGGGCTCGCGGGCGCGTCCGGCGGCGTGAGCTGGGGCGACGGATTTTGGATTCCGATCCCGCCACTAATCGTGACACGATATACTTTGCCGCATGGAAAAGGCCCTTAGCTTAGCGGACTACCAATCGCTCGCGGAATTGCGTTATCGGATCCGCCGTTTTCTTCACTTCAGTGAGCAAGCCTCGCGCATGGCTGGCCTCAAGCCTCACCAGCATCAGCTCATGCTTGCCCTGAAAGGGCTGCCGGGAAGCATCCGCCCGCGAATCGGAGAGTTGGCCGAGCGGCTGCAGATTCGACATCACAGTACGGTTGAACTGGTGAACCGGCTCTCCGTGGGAGGTTATGTCCGGCGCAATCGCAGCGGGGAAGACCGCCGCGAAGTATGGCTTTCCCTGACTCCCAAGGGCGAAAAGGTGTTGCGGAAGCTCTCCCTGCAACACCGGGCAGAACTTCGCCTGCATGGACCCGCTCTCATCGCGGCCTTGAAGCGCGCCATTCCCAAGCAACGGACCGCGAGGGCGGCTCCACGCCGGCCGATAGGCTAATGGAATTTCGGGCGCGACCCCCGCTGGGCGACCCATGCTTTGCCCTTGCGTGCCGCCCTTTTGGCCCCTGAAGTTCCTCATTTTCCCTGCCGATGGAACTGGAGGACAGCACGCCCGAGCCATGTTTTCCAATCTTCTCGAAAATCCGAAGCTGTTCCGGCATGTGCTGGAAGACTTGCCGGTGGGGATTTACCTGGTGGACCGGGAACGGAGGATCCGTTTTTGGAACCGTCACGCGGAACACCTCACGGGACATCTGGGGCAGGATGTGGTGGGACATGTCCTGGAGGACATTGTCCAGGCCTGCGACCGGTGGGGCCACCGCTCGATCGGCGAACACTGTCCGGTGACGATCACCCTCCGGCAGGGGGTGCCGCAGCGTTGCACCGCGTACTACCTCCACAAGAACGGCCATCGGGTGGCGTTGCGGATCTGCACGCAGGCGGTACTGAAAGACAGCGACGCGATCGAGGGAGCGGCGGTGCTGCTGGAAGAAGCATTTATGTACCCCGAGGAGTTGTCCGGTCCGCCCATGTACGGATGCCTGGACGCGACCACGGGAATTGCGTCGCGCCGTCTGACGCGAGCCGTGCTCCACGAATGCATGGCGGGAGTGGAGGAATCGCATCTCGGCTTTGGGGTGCTCGGCATTCGGGTGCTGGGGCTGGAGGAATTTCGCGCCAAGCACGGTCCGCAGTCGGTCATACCTTTCCTGCGCACTACGGCGCGCACCTTGCGGCACAGCCTGGATGCGGAAACTTTTCTGGGATGCTGGGGAGAGAACGAGTTTCTGGCCGTGCTGCCCACCGCGAGTCCGGTGACGGTGGCGACTACGGCGGAAACGGTATGGAACCTGCTATCTCATTCGGAAGTGTTGTGGTGGGGCGACCGTTTTCCGATTGCGAGCGAGGTGGCCTGCGCTATGGCCACGGCGGGAAGCGACCTGGAATCCCTTCTCGAAGAGATGAAGCCCGCGCATTCGAGTGCAACGGCGAAGGCGGCGGCCGCGGGCGCCGCCAACGATTCTGAACATTCGCGAGGATGAGGTTCGATGTTTTCGATCATTGGCATCGTGGTGGTTTTCGGCTGCATTGTGGGCGGCTACCTGATGGAGCACGGCAACATCAAGGTGCTGCTGCAGCCGGCGGAATTGCTCATCATCGGCGGCGCGGCGGTAGGCACGGTGCTGATCTCGAATCCCATCCACACCCTGAAAAGCATCATCGCCGGGGTCGTTGGGGTATTTGGCTCCTCGAAGTACAACACCGAACACTACACCAATTCCTTAAAGATGATGTATGAACTCCTGCAAAAAGCGCGCAAGGAAGGCTTGGTGGCGCTGGAGACCGACATTGAAGAGCCGGACAAGAGCCCGCTGTTCTCCAAGTACGAAGCTTTCGTGAAGGATCACCATGCGGTGGCTTTCGTGTGCGACACCATGCGCATGGCGGTCAGCGGCGGCGTGGAAGTCTTCGATCTGGATCAGATGCTCGAGGTGGACATGGACGTCCATCATCATGGCGCCACCGAACCGGTGACGTCGTTGAGTACGATGGCCGACTCGCTGCCCGGCCTGGGCATTGTGGCGGCGGTGCTGGGCGTCGTGATCACCATGAGTGCGATGGGCGGACCTCCGGAAGAAATTGGAAAGAAAGTGGCGGCGGCGCTGGTGGGGACGTTTCTCGGCATTCTGTTGTGTTACGGGTTGGTCGGCCCGCTGGCGTCGCGCATGGGCAAGATGGCCGACGAGCAACACGCGTTCCTGCTGGTGTTGCGCGTGACCATGATTGCTTTTCTGAAAGGCGTAGCCCCGATCATGGCGGTTGAGATTGGGCGGCGGACCGTGCCCGGGCATGTGCGTCCTTCCTTCCAGGCGGTCGAAGAGGCTTGCCGGGGCGCGAAAGCCGAAGCCGCCGCAGTGGCGGCGCCGGACGCCGAGCCGGCCGCGGGATAGGCACCGCCATGCCGACACCACCCATCATCGTCATCCGGAAAAAGGGCGGCCACGGCGGCCATCATGGCGGCGCGTGGAAGGTTGCCTATGCCGACTTCGTCACCGCCATGATGGCGCTGTTCATCGTGTTGTGGTTGATGAACAGCAGCAAGCCCATTCAGGTGGCGATCAGCGGTTACTTCAAGGATCCCAGCGGAACCGGCAAGCAGACCGGAACCACCATGGATGGAACCGGCGAGAAGGTGCAACCGGCCAAGCAGGACATGGCGAAGATCAAAGAGGATTTGCAAAAGAGTATCCAGGACATCAACGACCTCGCCAAGCTGAAGAACAACATCGAGATCACGGTCACCTCTGAAGGCCTGCGCATCGAGTTGATGGAGTCGGAGAATGGAACGTTCTTCGACAGCGGCAGCGCCACGCTTAACAAGAGTGGCCAACAGGTTGCCACGTTGCTGGCGGCGGAATTGGGAAGAGCTCCCAACCATCTTTCGATCGAGGGGCACACCGACGCCAAACCATTTGCTGGCAAAAGCAGCTACAGCAACTGGGAACTCTCCGCGGATCGCGCGAACGCTGCGCGGCGCTTGATGCAGCAGTCGGGATTGCGCCCCGATCAGGTCTCGCAAGTGCGAGGCTTCGCCGACCAGCGTCTGCGCAACAAAAAAGATCCGCTGGACCCGTCGAACCGGCGCATTTCCATCATCGTGCAGACCCTTGCCAAGGACGCCGCCGGCAATGAAACCGGCGAAGGCAAATCTTCCGCAGCGGATGCGCAAGAATCGGGTGTCGCAAAACCGCCCGCTGCCGGCGAAAAGGCGGAATCTGAACCCACTGGGAAAAAAGAAGGAAAGTAAAAAAGAAGGCCGGCCACGGGGGCCAGCCCGGAAGATTGCATTGCTGATCTAAACTTACGTCTTCTTATTACTTAAGTGGCTGTGTACATCTCGCGGTTACGCGCCGCAGTTCGGATGATAGGGGGAACATAGCGGAAACGGCCCCGTCGGAGCGGGAGCTTTCGGAACAGCCGCATACGCAAATGTGCCCACCAGGCCTACCAGGAGCAGTAACGCCCTGAGTGAACGTTTCATTGTCTTGCTTCTTTCTTGCTTAGGGTCTGCCGAAGAACTGGCTTGAAGCTGCCAGCTTCCGGTGCCGGGAATTATACACAACCCTGCAACTTTCTGATTCATTGGGGGTTACCTGAAAAGCGCCGACGATGCGACCGGCTGTCGGGCATGCCGAAAATCGGCGAGGCCGTCCGGTAGGCCAAATAAGCGGTTTTTACGCGGGTTTCTTAAGGTAATGGTTTGATTCGAATTACGTCGCTTCAGGCTTTGAGCAGAGGGTCGGGAGGAGCCAAAAAATCCTCTTGACAGGGTTTTTGGCGGGGGCTGTTTTTGGGTCGGCGAGGCTATGGCCGGGTTTTGGAACCGGCCGCAGCGGAGCTGGCCCTGGGTCGAGGAAATCGGTCGTCGAGTGCGGGAACATCCTCCGCTGGCTCCAGATTCGAGTTCCGCAATAACGCGCGCTCCACCATGCCTTCGAACATGGGGATCAGCGAATCGGATGCCACCGGAGTTTGAAGTTCCGCCAGGCCCTGTTCCCATCGCTGAGTCTGCAAATGGTTGACGGTGGCTGGGCGGAGCGCTTTGCGCGAGAGCGAGTATCCGAACCAAATCAAAATGGCCATGTTCCAGGTCGCCATGTCAATCAGGTTCAGACTGTCCTGCGCGATAAATCCCCCCGAATTCAAAGCGAGCATCAGCAGCTCCACGCCGGCAAAGAGCCCAAAGCCGAGAGCGATGCCAAAACTCACTTGCTTTCGCGATACGCCCAGAAAGCGCGAAAACAAAAGCAAGAAGAGGATCAGCCCAAGCTGCACCACGCCGACCGAGCGTTGCAGAGTAGTAAGGGCGTGCACCTGCGGATCGCGATCCGACGAGTTTGAGAAGGCGACCACCACCGAAAGCAGCAGCAGCACCACCCCCGCCCACTTGAACAGCAGCGTCCCCAGGTCTTTCAGCGTGTGGTAGGGACGGAATACGTCGAGAAAAATCTCGTGAATCACCTTGAAGCCGAGAACCGCGTTGACCGCTTCTCCCAGCCAGAAGAGCCAGAAATACGAGGTGCGACTGCCCATGAGCCAAAGGGGAAAGGTGACGGCAAAATTCGCAACCTGGACCAGAAGGAACAAGAAGAAAGCGGGAAACTGGCGGTGCAGCTTACGACGCCAGAAGATCGCCGCCACCACCGATTGCAGAATCGGTTGCACGCCCCACAAGCAGAACACGACGGTTTGGCTGTGCCAATTCATGGGTCACGCAGGTCAAGTAGCGGCCAACCGCCGAAACTGCCGCATCTCGATCTTCTATATCCTGAGGCCAGGCGCCCTGGGGGTCAACCCACCTAAGGTAACTTTGGTAACCATACCCGGAGAGAAGCGGCTCGCCTCGTCTCTGTCGCCGGCGAAAACGGGGTAAACCCCGACTCTAACGCCAGAAGGGGCGCTCCCTATCCGGCTTCGGGCGTGGAATGCAGGTAGGCGCGCATCATTCGCACTTCATCGTCCTTTTCGTCGAGATCGTGGAGAAGGATGTCGCGCAAGGAAACCACACCCTTCAGGTCACGTCCCGCGCAGACCGGCAGATGCCGGAATCCATGCCGTTTCATCAGGGTCATGCAGGTCTCGAGGGGATCGTCAGGCGCGACCGTCAGAGGATCGTCGGTCATAACCTGGCCAACCGGAGTGCGGGCGGGATCCTTGCCACCGACCACCACACGGTTCATCAGGTCGCGCTCGGAGAATATGCCGACCATTTGCCCCCCTTCGAGAACGGGTACGGCGCCGATGTGGTGTTCCGCCATCAGGCGGGCAACTTCCAGCACGGTCTGATGAACTTCGGCGGATATGGTGACTTGATTGTTAAGCAGATCGCGGATCAGCATTGGCGCCTCCCGTGGGCATGTGGAAAAACCGCGCCCGGCGAACAGCTTCAAATTCGTCTGCAACGAAGGAAGCAAAACCGCTTGGTGTCTCGACCCCGGCGCGGAGTATATGTCGAAAATCGGCCGAGGGAAAGAAAAAAATGCAAAGACAGTTGCTGGTTGCCAGTTCCAAGAAAAACCTTGGGATCTGCGGGGTTTACTGAGAACTGAGAACTGAGAACTGAGAACTGGCCGCTGGCAACTGGCAACTGCTTATGATGTAGGACCTGGCCACCAGAGCGGCCGGCATCTCGGCGGCAGCGCGGCCGGTAATGATGACGTTGTAATCGTCGCTCGCACGCAAACGACCGAACACCGGAGTTGCCTCCTGCGGCTCGACCAGCGCCAGGTATCGCAGAAATGCGAAGACGTCTTCGGTAGGCTCCAGCCCCGGCGCAACGAAGCTGACTTCGACATCTTCGTGATGGAAGTGCCATCCCAGCGACGCTGCCAGCCCCACGGCGCGCTCATAAACGTCGGGCGGCAGCACTCCGGGCGCGGGATTGTCAAACACGACCCGGAGCTTGCGTTCATCTTCACGGCTGAACTCGCGCACCTTGAGCGCCCCGGTGCGCGCCGTGGCTTTCCAATCCACATGGCGCGCGGAATCGTCGGGCATGTAGTCGCGGATGAGGTACAGATCGTTGCCGCGGCCGCGCACAAAAGTTTCAAACTCGCCGGTGACCATGGGAAGAACTTCGAGGAACTGCTCCGTGGACTCGACCTCGGGATAGACGATCACTTCGCGGGCCAGATTGACCCGCCGGGTTTTCATGAGAAAGGCGAACGGAAATCGCGTGGCCAGGCCGAAGTTTTTCTCCGCGTAGCGGCCGCGGGCTGGGAAGGTCATCTCAAGGTCGGCGCGGAGTTCCTGTCCGGGAGCGAGAAAAGGAAAATAGACGGACTCTTCGAGGATCGGTTTTTCCGCCTCTTCGCTCACGCGGCGCAGACGGCGGTCAGGCAGGCGGAGCCACTGCTCCTGAGGCGCGCGGTTGCGGGGCCAGCCGAAGGTCGTGGCTTCCCAACCCCAGTGATCTTTTTTCTTGCGCTTGGCAGGAACCACGCGCACGGAAAAAGAGGGCAGCCACGAACTGGTGTTGCCGAGGAGCAAGCGCGCCAGCATCGGCCGCCCGGCAAAAACGTGCTCCGGCAAGCGCACGTCGAGCTGGAGACGGCGAAGCACCAGCGCCGAGGCAACTCCGGAAACAAGAATGGCAGAGAGCAGCGCGGCGACGACAACATACAGCAGGTTGTTGCCGGTGTTGATGGCGGCGATTCCGATGACGACGCTGATCAGGATGTAGATCGTGCCGGCGCGCGTAACGTCGTAGTCCATCGCTTCACGGACATGGCTGACGACGACCCGCCGCGCCAGATAGGGCACCGTGGTCAGGCCCACGAAGGTGGCCAGCAACAGCGCCACCGACGCCAGAATCAGGGTTCCCCAGAAGTTGCCCGCCTCGCGCGATACCGTCGAAAACAACGCCGCCCCGAACGCCAGCATCAGGCCCACGATGGCCAGCAGGAATCTCACCCACACCTGGGAAAGCGCCAGCCGCGGGAAGCGGCGCGCGCCTGACTTTTGCGGACTGGTTTGCATACGTTCGGAAATCACGGACTCTCCGGAGCCAAATTGCTTATGCCAGCATATGACGCCGGGGGAGTGAGTGGAAGTGACGGAAGATACTCGCAGCGATCCGTCCGCGCTACCAAGCCGCGGCTAAGGCGTTCCCAGATTTTGGGTGGCGCAGCGCCCAGGTCCCCAGCACGCCCGTTTTTTGGCGTGATGGGGTGAAGGGCTTCAGCGCTGCGGGAACTGCATCGGCTTGAATGCGGGCTTTAGCCCCTGCCGCGCCTTCCGGCCTGAAATCGTCCGTTACAAGACAGCCCGTCACGGCTCGCGGATCTCCTCCCCCACTACCGTCATCTTCGTAGCCGTCCGGAATTTCTTGTAATCGCGGAAGTTCACTTCGACATCCTCGTTGTACCCCTTGAAGAGCGCAATCCGCGCGTCGAGGTGGAACTGAATGTGTTTGGGCAGCCAAACTTCGTCGTTCACCTTGGTCTGCTCGACCAGAACCCGCGTGCCCTTGTGGATTCTTGCCAAAACAAATCCAAACGATAGGGTGTCAATCGCAACGATGTCGAGCTTCACCCATTGCGCTTCGCCCTGGTCGATCCAGACGCGCCCCTTGAACTTGCTGAGCATCTTGGCGCCGCGCTGCTTGGGTTCGTAACCCGGACGAGGTTCACCCTCCAGCACCCAGGTGTCGCGCCCGTCCATCGCTTCCGAACCCACGAGCCGGAAGTTGAACGCATCGGCAATCTCCAGCACAAACTTGCGGCCCTCTTCGCGGTTCTTCTCGTCTTTCTCCATCCGCTTGCGGCGGTCTTCTTCCGATTCGTTCTTGCGTTTGTCGATAATCTTCTGAATCTTCTCCTCTTCCTTCTTTGCTTCGTTGGCCGACAGCGGCTTATCATCCTTGGCGGTCAGCCGCTCGACCGGCTCTCCATAAATCTCCAGGATCTCCGACGTCCGGGATTCGGACTTCTTCACCCCGCCGTGCCCATCGAGTTTGTGCTCTTCTTCGCGCTGGATGAACGTGTAATCGCGCTGCCGCTTCTCGTTTTCCAGTTCTTTCGCTTCGGCGCGAAGCAGCAGTTCCCGAATCTGCCCTGCCGGCACCACGCCGCTGGCATCGGGCTTCAGTTCGATGGGTGTCAGATCCGTGTGCTTGCGATCGTCGGGAGGCGAAACCGGCGCAGTGGGTGTTGAAGGAGGAGTCGAAACTGGAGCCGAAGGTAAATCCTGACCGAAAGCGCAGCCCGCCAGCAGAACCACCGCGACGATTTGGACCGGCTTCAAGAAAGGTTTTGGGAAGGGCACGCCTTCACAGACTGCCGAAAAAGTCGCCGTCGCATTTGATTTTGGGTGGCGCAGCGCTTCAGCGCTGCGGTAAGTGCACTGTTTTGAATCCGGCTTTAGCCGCTGAGGGCACTGCTCACGCTCAGAAACGACTTCTGCCGCAGCCTCTTCAGCCGTGCCGATCGGAGGCGCAAGAAAAGTGGTCTTTAGCCACTGAGACCCACGTTCTTGGCATCGACAAAAACACATGATAGAAGTACGAGCCAATCCCATCCTCAGTTCCAAATTACAAATCAGAACTTACAAATTGCTTTTCTCGGCCCGTTCCAAACACCCAGCCCGGAACGACCGCCCATCCAGCCGATGCAACCGCTGAGCCTGGGCGCGAGTAATCAGCGGGTAGTGAGAAATAGTCAGCAGATATTCCGCCACAAACCACACCGGCTTTTCCGTCGTCATCCAGTCCAGAGGATCGAAGCGCTTCATGTGCACAGGACGCGAAAAAGTCCGCAAAGTCCGCTCCCCGCGCAGGTTGAAGTACGTGTCGAAGTAACTGAGCACCAGTTCGCGCAGCGAACGATACACTGGCTCGCGATACCGGCATCCGGTGTAATTCGATTTGGCCAAAGCGCCCCAATGCCCGCCGTCGGGACTGCGATACACCGCAATCACATGATCGGTATCATGCTCGGCTTCGAGATCGAGAATCAGCGGAGGATATCCGATGACCCGGAGCGCCGCCGCCGCAAACAGCGCCCCTTCATAACAATGCGAAGTATTCTCCCGCAGCACCAGTCGTGGAGACCAGGCGTTGTCGGCAAGGTGATAAGGCATGTCGTCCAGCAAGCGCTGAATCCCATGCGGAGTCTTCAGTGAGCGCAGCTTGCGAAGTTCGGCCGGGGTCAGGCCCCAGGAATTGTTGTCAGTCATCCCAAATCTTCCTGCAGAGACGCGGCTCGCCGCGGCTTCCGCGGATTAAAGAGTCATTTTGAAGGTAGCAGGATCGGGCAAGGATTGGGAATAGAGGAACGAGCCCGTGCGAGGGCTCAACCGGAAGACGACGATACTGCGACGCTAACTCCGTGCCCCGTCTGCACAGTGCGACGTCCTTTTTACTTGGTCGGCTCGCTGGCAGTCTCTTCTTGCTGCTCTTCAGCCTTCTGCCAACCGGAACCGGGGTTGTATTCTGCCATGTCTTTGCCGAGAACATCGGTCTTTTTGCCGAGGTCCTTCTCAAATACAGATCCACTCTCGTCAACGATGAACGTCATCACTCCCGACGACCTATATTCCGCCGGATACGCGACGAACGCGAAGCCCTCGGTCATCTTGCCGTTTACCAGGTAACTTTTCTCGCCGCCGCTGGCGTTTTTGCCCTGACGCGTCAGAATATGGAAATAGTAGCCGCGGTACGGCGTCGGAGCGCCCTCTTGGCTCTTGGCATAGCCCGCGGCAACGGCCGACGCTACCAGCGGGCCGATAGGACTCTGGGGGTTGCCATTGGCAGCTTTCCAATAAAGGCCATCGTGCTGCCCTTCATCGCTGAAGATTTTCTGGGCGTACTCGCTGTGCTGTGCGGAGTATTCCTTTTGCGCCGCCACCAGTTCCTGGCAAACGCGAATGGCCGACAGTTCATTCCGTCCAATGCGCCGGTATAGGATTTCTCTCTTGCCCGCCTCGGTGTCGAAATACCACGCCTTACCCTTGTTCACGAGCGGTATAGGGGTCGGCCAATTATGCGCACCGATGTACAAAACAGTGGTTCCGTCCGGCTCTTTCACCAGACGGTGCATTTCCTGATATCTCTGCACAAAATTCGCACGGTTCTCGGCGTCTTCGGCATCGTCTCCGGACGAGACGATTTGCTTTCCGGCGGGTCCGAGAATCCCGAGCATCGCCTTTTCATCGTTGTTCCGCGCGGCCGTGACCAGCGCATTGCTCGCCTCTTCCGCCGAGGAAAATGTTTTCTGCCCTGGTTGCTGCGCCGTCGCACTCCTCGCCAGGCACATCGCCAAGATGATCGCGACGGCGGCGAATTTACCAAGATTGGCCCAATGAAATTTATCGACGTTCAACTTAGTTGGCCGCATAAAATTTCGCTCCATTCTCAGATTTGTCAACCCACACAGGAACCTAACGAACCCCGCTCACTATCGATCGCGCGCAGATCGCAGGTCAATGACGCCCGCCGCCATGGCCGCCGCCGCGAGATCCGCCGCCACGCGTACCATCGCCGTGCGACCCGCCGCCACCGACGCTGGCCCTTCCGCGTGACGAAAAACTCCTGGCTTGTCCGCCATGCCCATAGCCACTGAATGCGCCCGACCGGACGCCGCTCTGACCATGAGGTGCAGCGTATCCGCGAGCCGCCTGCCGGTTTCCGTTGAAAGGCCGGGCGGTTGCGCCGGGATGGTTGTAAACTCCGCCGCGGCCGCCGTAAGCTCCACCGCGCTCACCACCAGCGCGTGCGACTCCACCGCGCCCACCGTAAGCTCCGCGCCCGCCTGCCCCGCGATAGAAATTGCTCCGGTTATAGAACGTCCTGCTCCGGGAGTAGTACCTGCCGCCGCCAAACACTGCATATCGCCGATGCCAGTCAAATCCCCAATGACCCCAGCCCCAACCAAAGCCTCCGAACCAGCCGACTCCGAAGCCGAGTCCGAACGAAAGATACGGGCCGCCAAACCAGATTCCGGGGTACGGATACCATCCCGGCCACGCCGCGATCGGATACCCGTAAATCAGCCACGGATCGTACGCAGGAACGTAAACCACGTCAGGATCAGCGGGCTCAATGTCCACGTCCGGGCCATCGTCCCTTACGACTTCCTGCGGCGTGGTTTTTAGGTTGCCGGATTGTTGCGCCTTATGGCGCATCACCTGCACCGCATCCATCACGTCCTGCTGCTGGTTGTAATAGGCGTCGCCGAGAGTTGACGTCCAGGAGAGGTTCTTGTCCATATTCCCCAGGACGGACGGAAAGGCAGCGAGAGCCTTGACGCTCGGGTCCCAAGGCTGTTGATCCACGGCCTGGCCCAAAGCCGCACCCTTCAAATCAGGATGTCCCTGCACCCATCGGTCGGCCTCGACGACTTCCTCGGGAAATGTGGACGCGGCCAGAATCTGCGCCACCAGCGAATCCGGGTAGAGCGCAATCGGCGCCACCAGCCGCTGTAACTGCTCCGGACTCTGTTGCGCATAGGACGGTGCTGGCGGGCCCGGCGCCGGGGCTTGCGCGTTCTGAGGTGGCTGGGCTGGCGCATCTTGCGCCGACAGGTTCTGCGGCAGAGTTGTGAACAAAAGAGCCAATGACAACAGGAAAACCAAACTCTGCTTGCCCCATCGAAGCATTGCAACCCCGCCGGCATTTTCGAAAATATTCATGTTCTGGAACCTCCTCTGCATCTTCATAGCTTTGAGGCCTCCAATACGTAGAGATGCAAGACAATTGAATGGAGGCTGCAAGTTTACGTTTCTAGACAAAGATCCCTTACAACTACCGCAACAACTCCCCCAGTTCCCGAGGCGTCTCCACCACCACGTCCGGAGCCACCTCCTCCAGCGTATGCGGAGCAAACCCGTACGTCACGCCGCAAGTCCACAACCCCGCATTGCGCCCTGTCAAAACGTCAACCGACGAATCGCCAACGATCAGCGCCTCATCCGCCGCCACCCCAGTTTCCTGCAAGATAGTCTGCACCCCCAGCGGATCAGGCTTCTTCGTCGTAAAGCTGTTGCCGCCGTACACACTCACGAAGAAATCCCCCAGCCCGAGAGCCTGCACAATCAGGCGCGAAGGATTGACCGGCTTGTTCGAGAGCACAGCCATCTGGCGCTGCACTCCATTCGACGAATGAGCCAAGCCCGCCAGCACGTCCGGAATCCCCTCATAAACCGTGGTGTGGTCGAGTTTGTGCAGCCGGTAGTAGCCCAGAAAATACTCCAGCGCGCCCTGGAGGAAGGCCTCGTCATCCGTGTCCGCCAGCGCGCGCCGCACCAGCGCCGGGGCTCCATCTCCCACATAGCTCGCAATGACATCGCCGTCCAGCTCCGGACGCCCAAGATGCCGCAACATCGCGTTCACCGAGTGAATCAAATCCAACCGTGAATCAATGAGGGTGCCGTCAAGATCAAACACCAGCAAGCGGACGCGATGCGGATCGAACGGACGCAGAAAACGAATCATGAGATTTCAGGATAAACCAGTTCTTAGTTCTCAGTCTCAGTCCAGTTCTCAGTCTCAGTTCTCAGAAAAGGCTGGACTTCACGCGAATCGACAGTCAATAGCGCCCCGGACGCTCGCGGAAAGCCCCAGGAACTTAAGATGAAGAGATCTACTGAGAACTGAGACCTGACAACTGAGACCTGATTTACAATGTTGCGGGGCTGAAACTCCGTGGGGTCAGACCGCAGCATGGCCACGACCAAAGTCGATCCCAAGCTGAACGAAACCAACATCGCGAAAAAGGCCAAGACGTATGACGGCCTGACCAGCCAGCAACTCATCGATGCGTATCGCATCATGTTCACTTCGCGCCGCGTGGACGACCGCGAAATCCTGCTCAAGCGCCAGCAGAAAGTCTTCTTCCAGATCTCAGGTGCGGGCCACGAAGCCCTGGGCGCCGCTGCGGCCTTGGCGTTGAAGCCCGCTTACGACTGGTTCTATCCTTACTATCGCGACCGCGCGCTGTGTCTCGCCCTGGGCACAACTCCTCTCGAAATGCTGCTCGGTGCCGTGGGCGCGGCCGATGACCCCAGTTCCGGCGGCCGCCAGATGCCCTCGCACTGGGCCTACAAGCGCCTCAACGTCGTTACCCAATCGTCCGCCACCGGCACCCAGATTCTGCAAGCCGTCGGATGCGCCGAAGCCGGCCGCTATTTAGCCAAGCATCCCAACGCCGCGCAAAAGGCCGCAGGCGATTACCGCCAGTTCAAAGACGTCCAGTTCCAGGGCGACGAAATCACCTACGTCTCGCTCGGCGACGGCACCACCAGCGAAGGCGAATTCTGGGAGGCGCTGAACACCGCCTCCAACCGCCGCCTGCCGGTAATCTTCTGCGTGGAAGACAACCAGTACGCGATTTCCGTGCCGGTAGAGGTGCAGACCTCCGGCGGCAACATTTCGCGCCTGGTCTCCGGCTTCCCCAACTTCCATTTCGAAGAGATTGACGGCACGGACCCCGTCGTCGCCTACGCCGCCTTCCGGCGCGCGGCCGAATATTGCCGCGCGGGGCATGGTCCGGCGTTTGTCCATGCCCATGTGATCCGCCCTTATTCCCACTCGCTGTCGGACGACGAGCGCCTCTACCGCCCCGACTCCGAGCGCCAGGCCGATGCTGCGCGCGACCCCGTCCCGCGCTTGCAGATGTTCCTGCTGCGGGAAGGAATCCTCGACGAAAAAGCAATCAACGAGATCGAGCGCGAGATCGAAGAGCAAATCCAGGCCGACGCCGACCGCGCGCTCGACGCCGCCCTGCCGCAGCCGGAAACGATCTACAACTACGTCTACTCACCCGATCTCGATCCCACTTCGGCGGCTTTCGATACTCATCCCGCACCTGCCGCGGCCGAGGCTGCAGCCGATAACAAGCCCGCAGCCACCTCGCCGAGCAAGGCGTCACCGAATAAGGCTTCGCAAAACAAAACCATGGCCGACCTCATCAACGCCACTTTGCGCGACGAGATGCGCCGCGATGAGCGTATCGTCATTTTCGGAGAAGACGTAGCCGACGCCAGCCGCGAAGAATATCTCAAGCAGAAGGTGATCAAAGGCAAGGGCGGAGTCTTCAAACTGACCTCCGGATTGCAGATGGAATTCGGCTCCGACCGCGTCTTCAATTCTCCCCTGGCCGAAGCCAACATCATCGGCCGCGCCACCGGCATGGCCACTCGCGGATTGAAGCCCGTGGTCGAGATCCAGTTCTTCGATTACATCTGGCCGGCGATGATGCAGTTGCGCGACGAACTCCCCATCATCCGCTGGCGCTCGAACAACGCCTTCTCCGCGCCGGTGGTAGTCCGCGTAGCAATTGGCGGCTATCTGACGGGCGGCGCGATCTACCACTCGCAATGCGGCGAGAGCATCTTCACCCATACTCCAGGATTGCGCGTCGTCTTCCCTTCCAACGCACTCGATGCCGCCGGCCTGCTGCGCACCGCGATCCGGTGCGACGACCCGGTTCTGTTCCTCGAACACAAACGCCTCTATCGCGAAACCTACGGACGCGCGCCCTACCCCGGCCCCGATTACATGATCCCGTTCGGAAAAGCGAAAATCGTGCAGCCCGGCACCAACCTAACGGTCATCACCTACGGCGCGGTAGTTCCGCGCGCGCTGCAGGCCGCGCAAAAACTCGAGCGCGAGCATCGCGTCAGCGTCGAACTGCTCGACCTGCGCACATTGAATCCGTTTGATTGGGATGCGATCGCGGCGTCAGTCAAGAAAACCAACCGCGCGTTAATTGCCTACGAAGACTCGCTGAGCTGGGGATACGGCGCTGAAATTGCCGCCCGCATCGCCGACCAGCTCTTCCATCACCTCGATGCCCCGGTAAAGCGAGTAGCCGCCACCGACACGTTCGTCGCCTATCAGCCAATATTGGAGAACGCGATCCTGCCTCAGTCCAGCGACCTGTTCCGGGCGATGAAAGAGTTGGCGGAATTCTGAAGGGCAGTCGTCAGCTGTCAGTTTTCAGCTCTCAGTTTTCTGTAGAGACGGGGCTGGCCGCGGCGCCGCAAAACTCAGGAGCCGTTTCACATCAGGGAAACGGAATAATCTCAAAGATGTTGGCATTGTCCAACGCAACAGTGCCCGGCTGTTTGGAGCCAACCAGAGGCAGGGTTACGCGTCTGCGCGTATGAAGGATCGGGCGCTTTTTGTTGCGGACTCTCCGCGTTTTTTTCGTTACTGCACGCTCAGCTATTCTTCGTTTTTCGCGCACCGCCAACCCTCCCAAAACTCGCTCCCCAAGGCCCACCGTCAAAACAGACCAGCGCCAACGCGATCGCCGCCAGCGCCAGCGGAAATTCAAATCCGCCATTGCCCATCAGCCCGTTCCTAAAGTGCACCTTCCAGATGGCCACGCCCATCTCAATGGCGAACGCGAGCGAGAAGAAGCGCGTAAAGAGTCCGAGTACGATTCCGATTCCGCCAAAGAATTCCGTTCCCGTGGAAAAATACGCCAGCCAGCGCGGAATGCCGAGCGAGCCCACCATGTCCATGTGGTGATGGAATCCGCCAAACACTTTGTGATAGCCATGCGCGATCATGATCGTTCCCAGAACAAGCCGCATCACAAGCAGCGCCAAAGGCTGCAGCCGATTGAGAAAATTCAAGCAACCTCCAGAACAGTTCTCAGTTCTCAGTTCTCAGTTCTCAGTTCTCAGTTCTCAGTTCTCAGGAAAAGATGACCTCATGCGAATGGATGGTCAATAGCACGCCATGTGCCTCCCCCGAACCAACGAGCACACAAAATGAAAAGATCTTACAGAGAACTGAGAACTGGGAACTGAGAACTGAGACTAACCTAAGACCAGCTCTCACCAGCTCGAGTACGCGGTGCCGTCGCTGCCCATCTGGCTGGAGCCGCTGTGGCAACCCACAATGCCAGGCTCGGTCTGGTCGATCGATTTGAGTGAGTCTTCCTGATCGCACTGCCAGGTGTCGCTGCTGCCCGTAATGTCTTTCGGGACCGCTTTCAGATATCCCGCCGAGACCAGATCGGACAGCGACTGCGGCGCTTTTTGTTTGTCCAGCGTGTACTGATCGATGACTTTGTTGATCGTCGCCAGATTCTGTTTCAGCGTGGTTTCGCGCGCCCGGATGATGCTCTGGTTGTACATCGGCAGCGCAATCGACAGCAGGATGAGAATCATGGTGATGACCACCAACATCTCAATCAGCGTGAAGCCGCGATCACGGAATTTGGGATCGTGGACTTTGGGACTGTGAACTTTGGCTTGGCCCGCTTTGGACTCGACTTTCATCTACCAATCCTTGTACTTCGTGCCGTCCAAAGCGGTTTGGTCCGACTTCGTGTATACATCGAACACGTTCTGGCCACCCCAGGAATCCGAGTCTTTATCGTCCTGCATGGAGCGCATTCCCCATTCCTGTTTGGTCATGGGATCGACGGGAATCCGGCGGAGAAACTTCAGCTTCTTGCCGGCAACATCCACCCCGGTAACCAGCGTGTCCAGATCCGGAGGATAGTTTTCGCTCCCCACTTTGGTCTGGAACCCACCCCGGTCGGCGGCGTCTTTGTAGCGGTCGATGGCGTCGCGCATCATCCACAAATCTTCGCGCAACTCGTGCTCGCGCTCGCGGTAGATCGTCATTTTGACCAGCGGAAACGCCGCCGCCACCAGAATGGCCAGGATGCCAGTCGCAACAATCAACTCGATCAGCGTAAACCCGCGTTGTCGGCCAATATTCATCGAACAGTTCCCGGTTCCCAGTTCTCAGTTCTCAGTTCTCAGTAAAAGCACCCCGGTTCTCACTGAGAACTGAGAACTGGGAACTGAGAACTTCTTATTACTGAATCGTAATCGCCGCCTGCGCCCCGCTCATCGCAATCGGCTGCATGGCCGGATCCCGCGCTCCGCCCCGCGTGATGGTCAGCGCCGACTGGCCCGCTGCCTTCGCCATGAAAGTGAGCGTCACCACCGCCCCCTGCCCTGATACGCCCCCCGCCCCCGGAGGGCGCGTGGCCGTGATCTGCAGCGTGCCGCTCGTGGGATCGTCGCGATGCACCAGCGCCACCGCTTGCCCGTCCTGCGACAAGAATCCGCCGTTCGAAACGTTGACCACTGCCAACTGATTCGGGTCGTAGCTCAGTTGCACCGGCACCGAGTACACGTTCTGCCCGCCCGAAACCAGCACATTTACCGTGAAGGTCGACCCCTTGGCCTGGGTCAAGGTAGCCGGATCGAACTGAAACCCTGCAGCGCCTCCAGCCTGATTTTGTAAAGCTGCGCCCTGAGAAACCGGCGGGGCTGGCGTGGGCGGAACCGCCGCCTGCGGCTGCGGAGCGGAAACGGAAGCGGCCGGCGCTGCCGGTGCAGGCGCGGTTTGCGACACCGGCGTTACCACTGCCACCTTGTTGCTGTGTCTCAACTCGATGGCATTCGCCGTGCCCACATCGATCATGTCCAGGTTGTCATGCACCGCATCCCGCCCCCGGATAATGTGCGGAATCAGCACAAATACGATTTCGTTTTCCGAGTGCTCGGTGTCGGTCTCTCCGAAAAGGTATTTCAGGATCGGGATCTGCGCCAGTCCCGGAATTCCGTTCAGCGCCCTCGTCTGCGTGTCCTCCATCATGCCGCCCAGCAGGCTGACTTCGCCATCTTTCAGGCGAATCTCGTTCTCGATTTTGCGCTGCCCGATCACGGGCTGGTCGATGCCGCCGATGCTCACGTGCGAAGTCACCGCCGAGACATCCATGGTCAGCTTCAATGAAATTTCCCGTTCCGCTTGCACCCGCGGCGTGATGTCGATGTTCACGCCCACATCCAGGTATTGAAACTGAGTATTAACCAGCGGGTTAATGCCCACGCCGCCAATGCCCGGCTGGAACGATCCGGTCGCCACCGGCACCCGATCGCCAATCTTCAGCGTCGCCTTCTGCCCGTCCAGTGCCCGGATCTGCGGGTTCTGGATGATCTTCGTGTTCGTGTCGCTCAACAACGCCGTCGCCGTCGCCTGCGGAATCGTCACCTGGAAATCAGTGGCGTTCAGGTTGGCGAGAGTATTCAGACTGATGCCGTTCGTCGATGCTGGCGTAGTCGTCGTCGTGGTGGTGGTAGTGGAAGTAGTAGTGTTCACGTTGGGCTGGAGCGACACCGAGGCGCTCGTCGGAGGGCTGATTCCAAGATGGCGCGTTTTGTCGCGGCTCACCTGCATCACCGCCACTTCAATCAGCACCTCGGGCTTCGCCTTGTCGAGATCGTCCACCAATTTCTGCGCCAGCGCCATCTGGTCCGGCGTGCCCCGCACCACGATCGCTCCCTGCGAGGGCAACGGCTGAATCCGGCTCACTTCCAGGATGGTGCGCATCGCGTTGACGACGTCCTGCAACTCGGTAGGCTGGGAAAGGTTCGAAAGATAAAAAGTTTTGATGACGTTTTGTTCCAGCTCTTTCCGCTTCGCGGGATTGTCTTGCGCCACAAAAATTGTGTTCGGCGTCACCGGACGCCAAAACGTTTTGGTCTCGAACGAAATGATTTCCAAAGCGTCTTCGAGCGTCACCCCATTCAGCTCGATGCGCGCCTGTTTCGGGGTGTAATCGGGATCGAACAGCACGTTGATGCCCGCGAGTTTGCCCACCGTCTCGTAGATCACGTTGGTTTTTTCCGTGACCTTGAGGGTGATCGGCACGTTGGCGATCGGAGCCAGCTCCACCGGGCCCTGCGCCGATTCCAGCCGTCTACGCAACGCCGTAGCACCCGGCGCCGAGGCCTGCGGTTGCGGATTCTGCGCTTCCCGAATCATCTGCTGGGTGCGTTTCAGCTCCTGCTGTGCTATGAAGGAAGAAGGGTCGGTCTCGAGCGCCTTCTGGAACTGCGCCAGCGCCTCGTCGAGCTTGCCCGCATCCCTCAGAATCTGCCCGCGATGCACCTCCGACGCAGCCGCCAGAAAGCGGTTCCGCTCGAACGCCGTCCGATATCTCAGGTCTTTCGGTTTGAGATTGTAGGCTTGCTTGAAATAGTCAAAGGCCTGCTCGTAGTTCTGCCGCGCCTCGGCATCTTGACCCTTGTTGTAGAGCGCCGTGGCGGAATCAATTTTCTTGGCCAAAGCAGGCAAGCTCATGCAGAGCATCAGCAGAACAAACGGGGCTGGTCGGATCAGGGGTTTCATCAAGCAGTCCTCATGAAAATCTCTCTCGCCGGGCGGCACCGGCCCAGGACTAGTCCAGCCAAAACCCATCCGACCACCCGAACTAGGGAAAGGGCCGGGCCTCCCAGAAGCCGTCACCCGCAAAAAGTACCGGAAAATCGGATTATAGCATCGCATCAACGTGCATCCGAAGTGATTGGCCGGCAGGTGTTTACACTCATTAGTACCTGTCCTTTCAGGGTCAGGTTTTCAGGTGCTAGCTGCGCGCCACGAGCTTCGCGCTCCGAGCGGGCTCGGGTTGCTCGCAGCTCGGGGCTCGCAGCTCGTAGCCCGTAGCTCGCACCCTGACACGCGAGGCCTGCCGTGATACTTTCTCATCAGTACCATGGCCAAGCAGACCACCCACCAGACCCAGCCTAATCGGGAGAAGAATCCGCGCCGGCAGCCTACCGCCTCCGGCGAGAAGGACGCCGCTGTCAACAGGAACGCCAGCCACAACTATTTCTTGCTCGAAAAATTCGAAGCCGGAGTCGTGCTCACCGGCACCGAGGTGAAGTCGGTCCGAGGAGGCACGTCCAACCTCAAGGACGCTTACGGCTTGATTAAAGACGGCGAACTCTGGCTCCTCAACTGCCATATAGGCCCCTACGACCACGGCAACTACGCCAATCACGCCGCACTCCGCACGCGAAAGCTTCTGGTTCACAAGGAAGAAATTCGCAAGCTCATCGGCAAGACCCAGCAGAAGGGACTCACCCTGATCCCCACCCGCATGTATTTCAAAAACGGAAGAATCAAAGTAGAGCTAGCCCTGGCCAAGGGCAAGCAGCAATGGGACAAGCGCGAAACCGAGCGCCGTCGCACCGCCGACAAAGAAGCCCGCGAAGCCATCTCCCGAGGAAGGAAACACGCGTAGTTAGAAATGGCCGAGTGGATTCCTTCCCGTTAGCCCGTGATACGACAAAATGCGTAAGTGCGGCCCACGTGTCGCCCGGCGCCGTTCTCAATTGACAACTGCTGACACCGTCGCAGATACTGCAATCTGCGCATGTAGGATGCAACGGCACGTCGCCGAAGGGCAATGCCCACCTACGATCTCATCGTGGAGGCCTGCATGCCCAATCTAGAGAACCTCAAAAAGCAAGCCAAACTCATATTGCGGTGGCATCGCGAACGCCACTATCCCGTCGCCGCACAAATCCGCAGGCGTTTGCCTCGTTTCCTGAATATGCCCGACTCCGAGATTCTTGCGGCGAGCTTTAAGCTCAGCGATGCGCAGGAAATGGTCGCAAAACAGCAAGGTTTCGATAGTTGGCAAGCTCTGAAAACTGGGCTTTCGACCACGTCGCTCAAGGTGAAATCATCACCATCCAAAGCAACGATTGTCAGTGCAGAACCGCAACTGTTCGTCACCGATATCAAGAGATCATGCGAGTTTTTCCGTGAGAAGTTAGGCTTTTCGCTTGTATTCAGTTACGGCAAACCTCCCTACTATGCACAGGTGGCTCGCGACGCGGCGCGTCTCAATCTAAGGTGTGTCGAGCAACCAGTAATCGAGTCGACGGTCCGCGATCGGGAGGAACTGTTGTCGGTGTCTATGACCGTCGCTACAGCAGATGAGATCAAACTGCTGTTTCTTGAGTTTCAGTGCGCTGGTGTTGCCTTTTACCAGACGCTGAAAAAACAGCCTTGGGGCAGCAAGAATTTCGTCGTCAAGGATCCGGACGGGAATCTGCTGCTGTTTGCTGGACCCGCAAACTAACAGCTACCAAGCCGAAGTGTGCTGATCGAGCATGTATAGTCGGCACAACGGAAACTGGCCGCGTTTTCCCATAGTAGAGTTGCGCGTTCCCCCTCGCACCGTGGATACTGAACACAATCAACCATGAATACCAATCTCTCGTCCTCCGCTCCGTCCCAACTGGAAACCGATTGCCTCGTCGTCGTCGTACTGGATCGAAGTAAAAACGATCGAGGCAAAAACGATCACAGCAAGAATGATCGCAGCGAAAAAGTCCCCAGCGAAAAAGATAAGCCCGCACCCTCCGTCGAGTGCGCCGACGCAGCCGTGCGCGCGGCGGCCAAAGACGTCATGGCCAGCGGCGAAGTCACCGCCAAGGCGTTCGAAACCACGCTGCTGCATCACCCCGCTGGCCTGAAAGCAAAACGCCTGCTCCTCCTCGGCGGCGGCAAGGCCAAGACTTTTTCCAGCGCCGAACTGCGTCAGCTCGCCGGCGCCGCCGTGCGCACCCTGAAAAGCAAGAGTCTTCGCAGCTTTGCCTTCGTTCTGCCTGAGAACGGCATCGCTGCCCCGGAAGGTGTGCGTGCCATTGTCGAAGGCGCCTTCGTAGGCAACTTCGAACCCGGCTACTACAAGAGCGATCGCAACGACAACGACCAGAAGATCGACGCCGTCACCATCGTCACCAAAGGCGAACACAAATCTCTGGAAGCGGCCCTGCAGTCTGCCCGCATCGTCGCCGAGTCGCAGAATTTCATCCGCGACCTGGTCAACGAGCCCTCCAACCGCATGACGCCAACCATCCTCGCCGAGCGCGCAAAAACAATGGCCGCCGAAGTCGGCCTGAAATGCGAAGTCTACGATGGCGACAAAATCCGCCAACTGAAGATGGGAGCCTTCTGGGGAGTGGCCCAAGGCTCCGACGAACCTCCCGCGCTGATCGTCCTGCAGTATGACCCTGAGGGCGCCGCAAAAGACGTTCACCTCGGTCTGGTCGGCAAAGGCGTCACCTTCGACACCGGCGGCATCTCCATCAAGCCCGCCGACGGCATGGAAAAAATGAAGTACGACATGGCCGGAGCGGCCACGATGATCGGCGTCATGCGCGCCATCGCCTTATTGAAGCCGAAAGTGAAAGTCACGGCGATCGTCTGCGCCACCGAAAACATGCCCTCCGGCAAAGCGCAAAAGCCGGGAGACGTGCAGATCGCCATGTCCGGCAAATCCATCGAAATCATCAACACGGACGCCGAAGGGCGCCTCATCCTCGCGGATGGCCTTTGCTACGCCCGTCAACTCGGCTGCACTCATTTAGTCGACGCCGCCACCCTGACCGGCGCGGTCGTCGTAGCCCTCGGCTATGTAAACGCCGGAATCTTCGCAAGCGACGACCCGCTCTACGAACGCTTCGCGAAAGCCACCCGGCAAGCCGGCGAGAAGATGTGGCGTCTTCCCCTCGACGACGAATACAAAGAGATCATCAAATCGAACATCGCCGACATGGTGAATTCCGGCGGCCGCTGGGGCGGAGCCATCTCCGCCGCCATGTTCCTAAAAGAATTCGCCGAAGAAACGCCCTGGATCCACCTCGACATAGCCGGCACCGCCTGGATGGAAGAGCAGAAGCCGTGGATTGCCAAAGGCCCATCCGGTATAGCTCTGCGCAGTCTGGTGGAGTTCGTAAAAGGATGGAGCGCGTAGGACCACTAAGAGGGACGGGCTCCATGCAAGAACTCTCGTGTAGAAAAGGGCTTGCCCCGTTTTCGAGTGCCGACAAGCCCTAGTCGCGCCGTTACGACGCTTGCCTTTGCTCGCGTCTTAAAGGCGGCGCCGGCAGCGCTTCTCGGCTCTCGGCATCGCTTACAGCAGCCCCAAAAACGTCCGCCAGTTAATCGAACAAAACCACTGTGGGCGCGGTCACAGACGCCGAGCAGAGTGCGAGGCATGCTCAATCGAGCATGCTCATGCAAATCCGCATTGCTTCCAAGGTCACACTCGAACGCGCGCTCTTGCTCGTGAGCCTCGCTCTCGGCCTCGTGCACGCTTGGCTGGGCCGCTACGCCATGAATCACGACGGCATGTCGTACCTCGACGTGGGCAGTTCGTTCTCTCGCGGCGATTGGGCCAACGCCGTCAACGCCTATTGGAGCCCCCTTTACCCCTGGACCGTCGGGCTGGTTCTGGGGATCGCCCAGCCCTCGCCGAAGTGGGAGTTCCCTCTCGTCCACCTGGTCAACTTCGGAATCTTCGTCGCGGCCTTGTTCGCCTTTCGTTTCCTGCTGCACGCGCTGCTTGCCTTCGAAAGCGAATCAGTGCCAGCCGCGAATTCAACAAACTGCGAACCCTTGCCAATCTGGGCGCTGATCCTCCTCGCCTATGCCATCTTCCTCTGGATCGCCCTGGAAGTGGAAAGACTGTTCGAGGTCACGCCCGATCTCGCCGTTCTGGCGTGCGTCTGCCTGGCGGCCGGAATGCTGTTGCGCCTGAGCGGGCGCGCCGCACTATGGAAGTTTGCGCTCTTCGGCCTCATCCTGGCTCTCGGCTACTGGTTGAAAGCCGTCTTGTTCCCACTAGGCTTTGTCATTCTCGCCACGAGCTTCTGGTGGCGCCGCTCTCGCCCCGGCTGGGGACGCGGAATCGCTGTAGCCGCCCTCGCCTTTCTCTGCGCCTGCGCTCCCTTGATCTTCCTGCTCTCTCATCAGAAAGGCCGTTTCACCTTTGGCGACTCCGGCAAAATCAACTACGCATGGCTAATCTCTCCCAGATCCCCTTCCAGAAATTGGCAGGGACAGCCCCCAGGCAGCGGAACCCCCGCGCATCCCACGCGCCAACTCCTGCTCCACCCTCCCCTGTTTGAGTTCGACGGCCCTGTGGTTGGCACCTATCCGCCGTGGACCGACCCCTCGTATTGGAATGAGGGCCTGCGCGGGCATTTCAATCTCAAGTCCCAACTGCAGGTGTTGGCTGGTACGGTCTCGAGCGAGACCCGCCTGTTACTCCGCGCCCGCCCGGACTTGGTCGCCGCCCTCGTCGTCCTCGCCCTCCTTACGGGACACCTATGGCGCTCAACTCTGCGCCGGTTGTGGCCCTTGCTCGCCCTGTCAATGGTCGGCATGGCCATGTATCTTCCTCTGGCCGCCAACGATCGCTATCTGGGAGGATTTATTCTAGTGCTCTTCCTGACGCTGCTGGCCGCCGCCCGCCTTCGTCCCGACTTTCAAACCGCCGCCATATACGTGGTCGTGGCCGTGTTTGTCACCATGATGCTGGGCACGCTCGACTACGCCGTTCGCGTCGTCACGCACCATTACGCGGTCCCAGGTTCCATCCCCACCTCGACGCTGCAGGATTCGAGAGCCGCCGAACAACTGTGGCGAATCGGAATTCAGCCCGGAACCAAGGTTGCCGTGGTCGGCGATGGAACCGATGCCTACTGGGCGCGTTTGGCAAAGCTGCGCATTGTCGCCGAAATCATGGACGCCAATAACGGCGCCAGAGAGTTTTGGAGCGCTCCCGAAGAGGTGAAGCAGAACGTATATCAAGCCTTCGCCCAGACTCACGCGGAACTGCTGGTGATTTCCTGCCCGCTCGATCCGTCCCCAATCCCCTCCGGCTGGCGGCGCCTCGACGCAACCCCCTATTGCATCCGCCCGCTCCCGCCGTCCCCGTAAAGACGCGGCCTCGGGTACCGATATTCTTCAAAAGCAGGTCAAACGTGTGGCGGACAAATGATCGGAATCACATCTCGCCGGTTCCGCCGATAGACCCGGAAATCGCTTTCATCCACCGTTAGCACAGGCAGATTTTCATAGAGTTCACTCATGCGAATGAGGCACAAATCCGCCAGGTCCGGTGTCCGGTCCTGGTATCGCTCCGCCAGCGCCGCAACCTCTTCGAAGTTTCTGGACAAATCAAATGCGGTTTTCAAGAACCCTTCGCGCACCAAGCCCAGTACCCACTGTATCGATCCCACTTGAAAACCAGCCTCACTCAAGACAGCCTCGCAGGTAAGCAACGGTTCTGAAACTGTCCGCGCGATTCCTAGCGCCCACTTGTGATGACGATCGTCGCGATTAAGAAGCGCAACGATCAAACCGGTATCGGCTATACCTTTCATTTCTTGGAATAGCCCTTACGGGACGAAAGATCCGGCGGGCCAGACATCACCCCGGCATAGCGAAGAAATGGCTTGTCGCCCGTTTCCCGCTTGGCGACCTCAAGTTGGTCGCGAACCAGACGTCCCATCGGTATACCGGCCCTTCGGGCGGTGGCCCGCAGCCAGGTTGCCAGCTCATCTGTAAGACGAATTGTGATTGTACTACCCATGGCATTATTGTAACACATTTCTGTACAATTGTTTTACCTTACACTGGATACGCAGATGGATCTCCCCGCTAAAATCCGCTCCCTCCCCACATCCCCCGGCGTCTACCTCTACAAAAACGCCGAAGGCGAAGTCATCTACGTAGGCAAGGCCAAGAACCTCCGCTCCCGCGTCGGGTCCTACTTCCACGAAGGCCGCTGGGAAGACGCCAAAACCGGCACCCTGGTCCGCGAAGCCGTCGACGTCGACTACATTGTCGTAGCCAACAATAAAGAAGCGCTAGCCCTGGAGAACCACCTCATCAAGCAGAAGAAACCGCGCTTCAACATCCTGTTGCGCGACGACAAAACCTACCCTTACGTGAAGCTGACCCTGGCCGAGCGCTTCCCTCGCGTGTACGTGACCCGCCGCCTGCGCAAGGATGGTAGCGCCTACTACGGCCCCTACTTCCCTGCCAACCTCGCGTACCGCATCGTCGACCTGATCCACCGTCACTTCATGGTACCGTCCTGCAAGGTGGACCTGACCCGCACTCATCCGCGTCCCTGCCTGCAGTTCTACATCAAGCGCTGCCTCGGTCCGTGCGTGAAAGACCTGACCACGCCCGAGATTTACAGCGAAGCCGTGCGCGACGTGAAGCTCTTCCTCGAAGGCCGTCAAACCGACTTAGTGAAGTCTCTGCGCGAGCGCATGTCCGAAACCGCCGAAGCGCAGGAGTTCGAGCGCGCCGCCCGCTATCGCGACCTCATCTCCACCGTCGAGCAGTTGCAGGAGAAACAGCGCATCGCCGCCGCCGAAGGCGACGATGCCGACGTCTTCGGCTATCACTACGAAAATCAAATGCTGGCCGTGAATCTGTTCCACATGCGCGGAGGAAAAGTCCTGGACCGCCGCGAATTTTTCTGGGAAGACCTCCCCGACTTCGGCACGAACCACGTAGGGGCGGACGCATTCGTCCGCCCCGGCGAGCAAAGCGAGCCAACGACTTCCTTCAATCCCGCCGAATTCTTCTCCGCCCTCGTCAAGCAGCTTTACCTAGCCCAGCCCTACATCCCGAGAAACATCTACGTCCCCGTGGACTTCGAAGACCGCGAAGAACTGGAAGAAGCACTCAGCGAGCAACTAGCCGGAGAGGGAGGACGGGCGACCCGCGTCCACATCACCGTCCCCCAGCGCGGAGACAAGCGCGACCTGATCGATCTGGCCGGCACCAACGCCAAGCAGTCCTATGACCAGCGTTTCCGCGTCCTGAAGCCAAACGCACGCACCATTCAAGAAGCTTTCCAGGACGCCCTGGCTCTCCCCGAGCGGCCCAAGCGCATCGAGTGTTTCGATATCAGCCATATTCAGGGAGCGGAAACCGTCGCCTCGATGGTGGTGTGGGAAGACGGCAAGATGAAAAACTCCGACTACCGCAAGTTCATCATCAAGAGGGTGGCGGGCGTGGACGATTTCGCCTCCATGCGCGAAGTGGTGACGCGCCGTTATCAGCGCCTTCAAGAAGAAAAGAAGCCCATGCCCAGCCTGGTCTTGATCGACGGAGGCCTAGGACAGCTCCACGCCGCCGCCCAGGCACTCGAAGCCCTAGAAATCATCAACCAACCACTGGCCGCGATCGCCAAGCGGGAAGAAATCATCTACGTCCATGGACAAGAAGCCGACCCCGTAGTTCTCGACCATCATTCTCCCGTCCTGCATCTGGTGCAAATGATCCGCGACGAAGCCCATCGCTTCGCCGTAACTTTCCATCGCAAGCGCCGCCAGATCCGCGACCGCTCGACCGAGTTGCGAGAAATCCCCGGCGTAGGCGAATCCACTACCCGCCGTCTGTTAGAACACTTCGGCAGCCTGCAAGCCGTGAAGCAAGCCGACGCAGCCGCCCTCTCGGCAGTAGTGACCAAGCCTCAGGCCGAAGCCATCCTCGAACATTTTAGAAAGCTCGCGTAGGCAACGCTCGTGTGGGGACGGGCGCCCTCGCCCGTCCAGGCCGAGCAACGCTCGGCAGGCCGCCTGTGGCCACGGCAACTCTGGGAGAAAGCCCTGATCGCCCAGGCCGTCGCCGCTACCGTAAGCTCCCGCACAGGCGCCTCCTGTCGGCGTACAATTCCAATCGTAGCTCGTGATCGCGATTCGAGCGGGAGGCCCCCATGCCCGTGTACGACTACGTCTGCAACGATTGTCACAAAACCTTCGAAGCAATCCTCACCCTGAAGGAACACGAAGTCGAGGTGAAATGCCCCAAGTGCGGCAGCAAGAACGTGGAGCAAGAGGTGACCGCGTTCTACGCCGTGACCGGGAAGAAGAGTTAGACGAAGATCAAGGTAAGAACGCAGTTGGGAATCGCGGATGCCCCTCGATAAGAGCGAAGGCAGCGGGTGCCCCATCCTTGCGCGCTCTGTGCACAAGGGTGGGATTTGAGCGCCCTAAACCGCGCAAGATTTTCGCCGACTCCTGAACTCGCCGCAAGCAGCCAAGAGCGCAGGCCCTAGCGCCCGTCGATCAGCTTCGTCGCTCGGAACGACTTCACCACGATCTGATTCGGTTGCATCCCGACCGGGATGATGGTCAACAACGAATATTCCGACGGCTCAAATTTCTTCTTCGGCTGGCGTTTTTGAATCACCACCAGGTCTCCCGAGCCGGAGTCGAGCGCCAGCAGGTAGTTCTGATCTTGCGAGAGCGCCAGCGCGTCGGGATGCGTCCCCACCGGCAGATACGCGATGATCTTGCCCAGGTCGATATCGTAAACCGCGATGTTATTCGATCCGAAGTTAGAAACATACAAGCGCGAGTTATCGAGCGACACAACACCGCGGGTCGGCTGGCTGCCGATCAGATAACTGCCCGAAACTTCATTGGCCGCAGTTTCGATGATCGAGATGCTGCCGGCATCGAAGTTGAACGCAATCAGTTCTCCGCCATCGGGTTTCAGCGCCAGACTCACCGGAGATTTTCCAACATCCAGCAGCGCCAGCAGTTTGTCGTTCTGGGGTTCATTCTGCTGCGGTTCGTTCTTCTGAGGTTCATTCTGCCGGGGTTCGGCCTTTAGAGCGATGCTGGCCACTTGCCCCGATCCCGAACACGAGATGAACGCCTTCGTCGAATCGGGCAGGATGGCGATGTCCTCGGGATGAATGCAAACGTTGACGGCCGAGCGCACGGCCAGCCGCGCAGCGTCGATGATCGAGACCGTGTTGTCAGCGCGATTGGTGACGACGACGGCCGATCCGTCCGGCGACACGCGCGCCAGGCCTGGGCTGGCGCCAACACGGAGCGTAGCCGCAACCGTCCGGCGCTCGAGATCAAGCACGGACACATTGCCCGAGCCGGAATTGGCGACGTAGCCGCGGCGTCCGTCGGGAGAGACGTCGATGAAATACGGACGCCCGTAGACGCCGATGGTGGCGACAACTTTATTCTGCTCCGCGTCGATCACGCTCACATTCGAGGAGCCGCTGTTGACCACGTAAACTTCGTTGCGCTTGGGATTGGCCGCGACTCCAGTAGGCTCGACGCCAACCTGCAGAGTTCGTACCGGCCGAAAACTGCGCAGGTCGATCACCGTGACCGTGTTGCTCTTGCTATTCGAGATGTAGGCGAATTCGCGGTAAAGCGGTCCGTAGGCGGGCAGCGTGCGCTCGTGAAAGTAGTACCAGCCAGCCGCCAGGACGAGCGGGACGAGGACGGCGATGAAGAGAAGTTTGCGCAAGAACTACGAAGCCTCGCAGAGGGCAGATGATGGTATCAGAGATAACAAAATTTATTCACTAGAGATGGAACTCTATTTCGACAAGGATCAGTACAGCGACCGGCTTGCCATCTTTCATTCCGGGAGCAAACTTCCATTTTTTCACAGTATTCATGGCTGACTCATCGAGATCGGCACTCAGGGAACGGTAAACTTTGACATCGCGTGGCAGGCCGTCGGATCCGACCACCATCCTCAGCACGACAACTCCTTGCCGCCCCTCTTTGCGCGCCTTCTCCGTGTACTCAGGGTCGGGATCATAAATCGGGTGGGGACCTTTCACGATTCCCCCCACATAGTAGACCTGATCAGGCGCGGCCTTCGTCGAGTCATCCCGGCCAAGAGTGGGAATTGAAGGGTCCGGAAACGTCGGCAGTGCGGGAACCATGTCTGTCGGCGCCAAGGCAGGAGCAACGTCATCACTATCGTGAGCCGGTTTGTCTTGCTTTACCTTGAGCACCCTCGGACGCGAAACGCGATGGGATGAGTCGGATCCAGATTGAACGGAGGGCTTCGAATCGGCGGCAGCCGGGGTTGCTGATTGTCCAGCGGCAGTAACAACCGCGACGGAGAGGAACAGCACCCCTCCAAAGCTCCTAGTCATCCGTGGTATCGACAAATACATAATCGACTAGCTGACGACAGCCGCAGTCTCGCGTGTTGGAACGGTCCTCCCCAGCACCGCCGCAATCTGCCGCACCTGCGCCATAAGCGCGTCGAACTGGTCGGGGAACAACGACTGCATCCCATCCGACAACGCGCGGTCCGGATCGTGGTGCACTTCCACGATCAACCCGTCAGCTCCCACGGCAACGGCGGCGCGCGAGAGTGGCGTCACTTTGTTGCGCTTCCCGGTCCCATGGCTGGGATCGACGATGATAGGCAGGTGGCTGAGCCGCTGCACGGCGGGCACGATGCTCAAATCGAGCGTGTTGCGGGTGTGGTCGGCGAAGGTACGCACGCCGCGCTCGCACAGGACGACATTGTAATTCCCCTCGCTCATGATGTATTCCGCGGCCATGAGAAATTCTTCCAGCGTCGCCGAGATGCCGCGCTTCAGCAGCACCGGCTTGCGAGCGCGTCCGGCGCGCTTGAGCAGCGAGAAGTTCTGCATGTTGCGCGCGCCGATCTGGATGACATCCGCATACTGGTCGACCAACTCCAGCGACTCGTAGTCCACGGCTTCGGTGACGATGAGCAGTCCGAAGCGGTCGCGGATGTCGGCCATGATCTTCAGTCCTTCTTCGCCGAGTCCCTGAAAAGAATAAGGAGAAGTTCGAGGTTTGTACGCCCCGCCGCGGAAAAATTGGGCTCCGGCTCGGGCAACGCGCTCGGCGATGGTGAATGCCTGGTCGCGGCTCTCGATGCCGCAGGGTCCGGCAATGATGGCAAGCCCGGAGCCTCCGATGCTGGCGCTTGAATTAGGAAACTTGATCACTGTGTTATCGGGCTTGGTGTCGCGGCTGACCAGTTTGTAGGGCTTGGTGACGCGGATGACTTCCTGCACGCCGGGCATTTCTTCCAGCGATCCGGATTCGACTTCGCCTTTGTTGCCGGTAATGCCGATGGCGGTGCGTTGCGCCCCGGGCATGGAGTGGGCGCGATAGCCAAGCGCTTCGATTTTCTGGCAAACGGCGCGGACCTGCTCTTCCGTGGCCTGCGCTTGCATGACGACCAGCATGGTGAATACCCCGAATTATTAAGTTTAGCGTCCGAGTGTGGGACAGGGCAAACGGCGGGCGGACTGCAGGTAGGTGGAAGACGGACAGGAACGCCTCGGAACTCAAGAAACGGCGAAGGACGGCGGCGGACATGCCACGATCACTTCACCGATTTGACGGATTCCGGAGTAAACAGCACCGCATCGCATCCCGAGACATCCGAACACATCACAATCGCGCGCCGCACCAGGCGGGCGGAACTGCCCTCCGGGAAAGCAACCTGGAAGTTCGCCGTCGATAGGAACTCGTCGGTGGATTTCAGTTTCTCTGAGCCGCTGATGAATTCGACGCTCTCGACCTTCGGGCCCGGGCTGAAGAGCAGAAAAAACTCGGCTGTCGCCGATCCGGGAACAATGCGTTTGAGCTTGATGGTGCGCAACTGGCTCAATTCACTACCATTCGGATCTCCGCGAAGCAGATCCATCGCGGTTGGGGCCTTCGTTCCGGTCAAGTGTTCGAGACGGTGACGGGTTTCATCCCATGAACCGCCCGGAGCGTTCGCCTCGGGTGTAGCGAGCGCCAAACGATACATGTGGATGGCTTTCTCCGTTTTCTTTTGCTGCTCGTAGACTTGCCCGAGATGATCGGCCTCCACCGAGCCCTGCGACAGCAACCACGCTGCGTGGAGGTAGCTTTCCGCCTGGTCAAGATGGCCGAGGCGAAAATGAACCCATCCCAGGGTGTCCCAAAACATACCGATCTTCCGCGTGCACGCGAGGTCTTCGGGAAGCAGGTTGTCAAGCTCTATGTCATGCGATTCCATCTCCTGCGCATCGACCGCGTGTTGCGCGTATTCCAAAGCTTTAGGGAGACTGATGTTGGCGTCGGCAAGTTCGTAACCGACGTCGTTCCACATCTCTGGACCCGGGTCGGCTTCGACGGCGTTTTTGAGAGTGACTGTGCCTTTTTCGATTTGTCCGGCGCGTAGGTAGGCCGCACCTAACCGGTATTGAGCGGTCGGGGATTGGTCGTAGTTCGCGGCGGTTTCCAAGTACGGCAAGGCTTCGCCGTAGCGTTTTTGCTGCATGAGCAACCCGCCCAGCCTCGAGCTTGCCTCGGGATCGTCCGGGGCGATCTTCACAATTTCACGCCAGGCATCGATCGCCGCATCCGCGCGGCGCAAACCCATAAGCACGAATGCGTAAGTCTTGCGAACCACTATCTGTTTCGGGTCGGAATCGATGGCTTTGCGCAAAGCGTCAAGAGCGGAATCGCTCTGACCAGATGCCATGTGCACGATGGCAAGCTCGATCCATGCACGCGTAAACTTCGGATCCGCTTCAACGGCGCGCTTAAATGCGCTTACGGCAGCGACACGATCACCCTGGCTCATGGAGTTGCGAGCATCGGCTTCCATCCGGTTCGCATCGGAAGAGTTGCTCTCGGGCAGTTCGCGAATGCCGCTCGAAATGCAGGGAAATGCCCCAGGGAACGGAGCGTTCGGGGTGACGGCCGCATTGGCAGACGACGTCTCCACATATCGGTTCACATCATTCTGCAGGTTCTTGACGAAACTTCTATAGTCATTGAACTCAGCCACCGGAACTTCGTGCAGCTTAATCAGCAACCGGCGTTTAGCGACGAGCCCATCCTTATCCTGGGAGTAGGAGGCATGGTATTCCGCGAAGTCATACTTCAGGTCCACGTTTGAGGGCAACTGCGGCCTATAGCCTGGGGGAATCTCCACCTTGGAATCGGACACGGTCTCCAGGGGAGGGCCAAGCCAGATCGGATACTTGGCATCGTCTCTGACTGGCGGCATAAAGAACGGCAATCCAGGGACGGTAAAGTGATGATCGCTCTTCCAGTCGGGATAGTCCTTGCGGTTGTAGGAATAAGAAAAATGAAACGGTTCACCGATTGCTTCAGGTGTACTCGCACTGACGTCGCTCACGGTGCCCGAATAACCAAGTTCGTAGGAAATCTGCTGCACCAAATCCTTCCACTGGGGTTGCGGTACTTGGCGGAAAACCGCGCGTATCGGGACCTCTACCTCTCCCCGGGTCGTGTCCTCCACTTTTGCTTCGAACGTGCCGTCGTCGCTGAGCTTGCCCTCGATTTTGAAGGCTGTAGTGCTGGGGAAAGGCGGGTCGGCAGGCGTAGTCACTAGCTGTATCGACTTCTCTCCCCTCATAACCAACGCCTGTTTGTCCCGCAGCTGCGGGGCCAGATAGCCAAAGGGTGAAACTTCGAGTGTGGTATCGAGCCAGACAGCGTCCTTGTCTTTGCCCTGCTGCAGATAGCCAATGATGTGGTCGAATTGCGCCGGCGACGGAATGTCGGGATCGAGTTTCCGGCTGGAATTGATGAGCGCCGGATAGATCGTAACGCCCGAAGCCTGGAGCAAAGAAGCCAGCAGTGTGTGTTTGTCCTTGCAGTCGCCGTAGTTGTTGGTCAGCACGTCGTCGGCTGCGTGCGGCTGATATCGCCCGATGCCGAACGAGATTCCGATGTAGCGATACTGGGTACTTACGAAGCTGTAAATGGCATGCAGTTTCGTCGCGTCGTCCGTCATGCCCTTAGTGAGTTCGGCCGCCTTGGCGCGAATGGCGGCGGTGGGTTCGGTGCGGTCCTTTTGCAGGTTCCAGTACCACCGGCCCACCTCTTCCCAGCTTTGGAAGCTGCTGATTTGCACGTCCGGCGGGGCAAGACGACCGAGTGCCGCGTCAGTTTGTTTCTTCTCGTCGTTCTCAGGCTCTTTGGCGCTCTTCAGTTTTGAATAAGTCCAGGCATAGACGCGGGAGCCTGCCTCCGTGGTGACCGTCTGCGTGGCTTGCGGCCCTTTCAACTTGACGGCGCGTTCGGCGGGCACCCTGATTTCCAAACGCTCGGCGAGCACGACGCCGTCGTGGTGAAAGTTGTATTGGAACCAGAACTGTCCCGGAATCAGCGGCTTGATAGTGCGCCAATGCGCCTGGTATTCCAGAATGTCGCCCTTGCCCAGCCCCTTGACCGCAACATGCTTTTCCCGCAGGTCGCTGTAGAAGGGAGCGCTGCGGGTGATTTCCGAATCCAGGTCCTGCACGTTGTCGGCCGGAGTAATCAGCGTGCTGCCGTCCGTCCTGCGGACCCGCACGTAATCGATCTCCACCGTCTGCGTTGCGGACTGATAAGGAAAGGTCAGCAGGCCCCACTGTTTCACGCCGGCGTCGGTTTGCACGCGTACCCGGGTGGTTTGCTCACGAGTGGAGTTGCCGTCGTTCTCGAAGGCAACCCGGGTCGACATTTCTTCAATGACTGCGGCTTCTTGCGAATAATCGTCCGTGGCAGCAGCGTGAGGTGGAGAAGTCTGTGCCCAACCGGACAGTAATGCCGCTATCACAACAGTAAGAGAAAGAGCGCACCAACGATTAATCATAACTGCCTTTAGTTATCGTTCGTGCGCGTGAAAAAGGCAAGTAAGAAAGACTATCTGGCTGGGATCAGGGGAGCGGTGCGCCACCTGCCTCCGGCGACTCCGCATCCAAAACTTCCCTAACCTTGGCCACCAGCTCCGACACCGAAAAGGGCTTGCCCAGAAACCACAGTCCAGCATCGAGCACGCCATAATGCGCGATCGCGTCGCTCGTGAAGCCGGAGACGTAGAGCACCCGGGTTCGCGGGGATATCTGTTTCACTTGCTCGGCGAGCTGTGGGCCCTTCATCCGGGGCAGGATCACATCCGTAACCAGCAGTTGGATGTCGGGCTGATGGGCGCGGCATAACGCCAGGCCCTCCTCGGGACCGGCGGCGGCCAACACCTTGTAGCCGCAGTCCGCCAGCACTGAGGACGTCAATTGCCGCACCTGTTCGTTATCCTCGACCAACAGGATCGTCTCCGTTCCGCGTTGCATGCCCGTCTCTCGCTTCCCCGTGCGGGCTCCGTCCACCTCTTGATCGATTCGGGGAAAATAGATCTTGAACGTTGTCCCCCGCTCCGGCTCGCTGTACACCCAGATGTACCCTCCACTCTGTTTGACGATTCCGTAGACCGTGGAGAGTCCCAGGCCCGTGCCCTTGCCGACTTCCTTGGTGGTGAAGAACGGTTCGAAGATATGCGCCTGCGTGTCCGCGTCCATGCCGATTCCAGTGTCGCTCACCGCCAGCATGACGTAGCGTCCCGGCTGCAGGGGAGGGTGTTCGCGGGCATACGCCTCGTCCAGTTCTGCGTTTCCGGTTTCCAGGCTCAGCTTTCCCCCGCGGGGCATCGCGTCGCGCGCATTCACCGCCAGGTTCATGATGACCTGCTCGATTTGCCCGGGATCGGCTTTCACCGCGCCTAAGTCGCGGCCGGGGACGGTCAGCACTTCGATGTCCTCGCCGATCAACCGCCGCAGCATGGTGTCGAGGTTCATCAGGACGTCGTTCAAATCAATCACCCGCGGCTGCAGCACCTGCTTTCGGCTGAAGGCCAGCAGTTGCCGGGTGATTTCTTCCGCGCGCTCCGAGGCGGTTCGGATCTGCACCGTAGCGCTCATCAACCGGCCGACCGCAGGCACTCCATCGCTTAGAATCTGGTTGTAACCCATGATGACCGTCAACAGGTTGTTGAAATCGTGGGCAACGCCTCCCGCCAGGCGGCCGATCGCCTCCATCTTCTGGGAATGCCGGAGCTTCTCTTCAAGCGCCACCCGCTCGGTCACATCCTGAACCAGCGAGGCCACGCCGAACACGCGTCCGGATTCATCCACCAGCGGCGTGTTGTACCACTCGCACGAGATGGTCCGGCCGTCCTTGGTCGTGTTGTCGTCGTTGGCGGTGCTGCGGGTTGCGCCCTTTTGCTCGAGAAGGTTTTGCCACACCTGGTCCACACGCTGCCGGAAGGCGGGTGCCACGATGAAGTGGGCATGTCGGCCCATGGCCTCCTCGCGGGAGTATCCGAAGATATGTTCAGCCGCCGCATTCCAGGCCACAACGCGAAACTGAAGATCCCATTCAATCACCGCCAGCGGCGTATGCTCGACGTGAATCCGCAACCTCTGCTCCGACTTGTGAATCGCCTCTTCGGCGCGTTTACGATGGCTGATGTCGCGCGAAATTCCCAGCAGGCCAATCACCCGGCCGGTCGCATCGCGATACGGGCCCTTGGTGGAAAAATACGTCCGGGCAACGCCGTCCGAGACTCCAACTTCCTCGTAGGTCGAAATCTCGCCTGACTGCAGGACGCTGCGGTCCCGCTCCATGATTTGACGGCCGCTTTCCGGAGAGAAAAGCTGGCTGGCATCCTTGCCCACGACCTCTTCCACGCTCCGTCCCAGAAAACGAGCGCCCGCGGAATTCATCATCAGGTAACGCCCTTGCAGGTCCTTGACGAAGACAGCGTCTGTCGTTCCCTCGGTAATGCCTTGCAGAAGAGATAGGTTCTTCTGCAATTCCTGCGAACTGTAGAGCAACTGCCTGTGCACCACGAACAAGCGGCCGCCGGCGGCGGCGAAAGAAACCATCACCAGCAACACCGACCAGAGAAACTGTTCCTGCGCAATCTGCAAGACCAGCGGAAAGACGATGGCGGGGATGAGCAAGGGAGAGAACTGCGCCAGCAGTTGCATGCCCGGTGCGAAGGAGTCGGTCGTCTCCGGTGGATGATCCTCGGAGCCGTCCCAAGTCGCGGCAATCACGACCAGAATACAGTACGTGACAGTCCACATCAGGCTGGACCAAGTCCCCTCCCGATGGCTCCCGATCGCGAAGGTATAGAGAGTCCTGCTGGAGGTGATGGCGAAGGCGAAAAAGAATCCTGCCAAACGAAGAAAGAACGCGCGTGCCGTGCCATAGCGGGTCAGAAGTCCTCGAACCAGAAAACTCACAGCCAACAGTCCGAAGAAAGCGAGCCCGGCATAAAAAGCGCGGTATTCCATGGCTCGTCCCGTGATTTGCCAGCGGGAGGGTACATAGAGCAAAGAAAGTTCGAGGGCAAGCGCGAGCGTGCAGACTTGCACAAAATCACAGAAACGCAACCACCGCAGTCCGCTGTTCGCGTCTTGCGGACTCAAAAACAGCGTCATCATGGCGGGTACAGCCCAGAAAAAAAACAAAAAGTCGACGGGCCAGAGCGTGCCTGATGGAGAATGCAGATAGTCGTAATAGTAGATGTAACCAACGTCGCCGAAGAAACCGAGAGCCAGCGAAAAAGAAATCAGGCGCCAAACCCGCTTGCCAAAGAACCCCGATCTGCGTGCGGCAAACCAGCAGGCGATGGCGGTCAAGAGGATGGCCGCTGCCTGAACCCAGTCACCCCACAGCGACGCAAAGTGGGTGCCGTACCTGGCGGTGACGAGAACCAGGTGCGCAACGCTCAGAATTGCCGCCGCCGCGATCGCGGACTTGCGATGCCCGGGCATCTCTTAACCTCAATCTACCGTTGGGTTTTCGAAAACGCCTCGGGGGGCGGCATTTTCGCGTCCAGTGTATACACTTACACCACCACGCCGCAATCCAGTAACTTCCGTGGCCTGTGATAGCGTCCTAATTTGCCTTTTTTCACCACAGAGTCACAGAGACACAGAGAAAACCTCGAACGTGTAAAAACCTAGGGGGAAGTTTTTCCAGGCAGTTGGGTTTCTCTGTGTCTCTGTGACTCTGTGGTGAACGACTGGACTTAGGGCAGTCCTCAGCCGCTGGGTCCGCACCACAGATCTCAGTCGGGCGTTGTAAAATCATGGATTACTCATTACCGAACTACCCGGATCTATGCCACAGGAAGACAAACCGATCCCCACCGCGCGTAATAATAACGATGAGCGCTATGACGCGCAGCGTATTGAACAGAAATGGACTGAGCGCTGGCAAAGCGATCCGTCCCTCTATGCCGCCGAGCCCCACTCCAGCAAGCCGAAGTTTTACGTGTTGGAGATGCTTCCCTACCCGTCCGGCGCGCTCCACATGGGACACGTGCGCAATTACTCCATCGGCGACGCCCTGGCTCGCTACATGTGGATGAACGGCTACAACGTGCTCCATCCCATGGGCTGGGATTCTTTCGGGTTGCCCGCGGAGAATGCCGCGATCAAGAACAACACTCCGCCGCGCGAGTGGACTCTTGCCAATATCGCCGCCATGAAGGTGCAGATGAAGCGCCTCGGGTTCGCCTATGACTGGTCGTGCGAGGTCACGACCTGTCTGCCCGATTACTACCGCTGGAATCAGTGGTTCTTCCTGAAGCTCTACGAGTCCGGACTCGCGTATCGCAAAAAGAGCAAGGTGAACTGGTGTCCGCAGTGCTGCACCGTGCTGGCCAACGAGCAGGTAGTGAATGGGATGTGCTGGCGGCACGAGGACACTCCGGTCGAGCAGCGCGAACTGGAGCAGTGGTTTCTGCGCATCACCAAGTACGCGGACGAGTTGCTGCGCGATCTCGAAAAGTTGCAGGGCTGGCCGGAAAAAGTCCGCATCATGCAGCAGAATTGGATCGGGCGCAGCGAAGGCACGCTGGTCGATTTCGATCTGGGCGGAACCGTCGGCCCCGCAGGATCGACGATCACGGTGTTCACCACGCGCGTGGATACGATTTACGGCGCCACCTCGGTGCAGTTGGCGCCGGAGCATCCGATTGTGACGGATATCGCCGCCCGCAATCCCGGCTTGCGGAGCCAGGTCGACCAACTGATCGCCGAACAGCGCAAAGCCAAAGAAGCGGGCGACGTTGGCGCCATCGAGAAACACGGCGTGTTCACCGGCCGTTATGCCAAGAATCCCTACAACGGAGAAGCCGTGCCCGTGTGGGTGGCGAACTACATTCTGATGGACTACGGCACCGGCGCCATCATGAGCGTTCCCGCGCACGATGAACGCGATTATGAATTCGCCAAAAAGTACAAGCTGGAGATCCGCCTGGTAATTCTGCCGCAATCGAGCGACCCGGAAGAAACCATGGTCGAGCCCCCGTTGCCCTTTACCACGATGGACGGAATTGTGGTGAACTCGGGCGAGTTCAGCGGCCTGAGTTGCGAGGATGCGATCAAAACAATGTCGGCGCGCGCCGAAGAAAAAGGTTTTGGCAAGGCGACCGTCACCTTCCGCATAAAAGATTGGGGTATCTCGCGGCAGCGTTACTGGGGCACTCCCATCCCGATGGTGTATTGCGAGAAAGACGGCGTTGTGCCGGTCGCGGAAAAAGACTTGCCCGTGATCTTGCCGCACGACGTACCCATCACATTGGCGGGCGGATCGCCGTTAGCCGGCGTGCCGGAGTTCCTGAACACGACCTGTCCGAAATGTGGCGGCCCGGCGCGCCGCGAAACCGACACCATGGATACGTTCGTCGATTCGTCCTGGTACTTCTACCGCTACGCCGACGCCCACAATGACCAGGCGCCGTTCGACAGCGAAAAGATCGCCTACTGGTTCGGGAAGGATGGCATTGACCAGTACATTGGCGGCGTGGAACACGCCATTCTCCACCTGATCTATTCGCGCTTCTGGACCAAGTTCATGCGCGACATGGGCCTGGTGAAAAACGACGAGCCCGTTGCGCGCTTGTTCACCCAGGGGATGGTGATCAAAGACGGCGCCAAGATGTCGAAGAATCTGGGAAACGTAGTGTCGCCGGATGAAATGGTAGCGCGCTACGGAGCCGATGCAGCCCGCCTCTACAGCCTGTTCGCAGCGCCACCGGACCGCGACTTGGACTGGCAGGACTCGGGCATCGAGGGCATTCAGCGGTTTCTGGGCCGTGTTTACCGTTTCTACCTGCGGAACCCGGCGCGGCCTGACGCGGCGAAGACGGCACAATCCCCGTCTCTACAGAGCGAGTCGCTGTCACCTCAGGCCCGCGCCATCCAGCGCAAGCTGCACCAGACGATCAAGCGCGTGAGCCACGACTTCCAGGGCCGCTGGCACTTCAACACCTGCATCGCGGCCATCATGGAACTGGTGAACGAGATTTACGCCGCCGAGGAAGCGATTACAGCCGGCCGAATTCCCGCGGAACTGGTCTCGGACGTGCAACGCAACATCGCACTGCTGCTCGCTCCGATGGCGCCCTATCTCGCGCACGAATTGTGGGAGATGACCGGCGAGACCAGCATTCTGCTGAAAGCTCCGTGGCCGAAGTACGATGTGGTGCTGGCGGCGGAGGACGAGATCGAGATTCCGGTGCAGGTCAACGGGAAGCTGCGCGGGCTGGTCGTGGTGCCGGCCGGTGCGACCGACGATCAAATCAAGCAGGCAGCGCTGGCGAACGAAAAAGTAAAGGCGGCGATTGCTGGCAAGCAGATCGTGAAGATCATCGTGGTGCCGAAAAAGCTGGTAAATATTGTGGTGCGTTGAACCAACCGGCGGAAGGCTGTTTGCTGGGATCAGCGGCTATCATTTACAAATGTTTTTTTGCGGCGTAGAGTTGCTACCGTCTCAGCTAAATGGACTGAAGAAGAGGTAGCTGTATGTTATGCTGGTCACGAAGTTATGATGATCCTTCGATCAAATTGTTTCCTCATTATTCTTATGCTGACCGGCGCCGCGCCTGGCGAAGATCACATGACTGCGGAAGATGTGCTCCGGCATTATCTGGATTCGATCGGGACGGCGCCCGTGCGCGCCGCGGCCAAGTCCCGTGTAGTGGAAGGGACGACTTCCTATCGGATCCTGGTGGGCCGGTCCGGCCAGATTGACGGTAAGGCGGTGATGGTTTCCGATGGGCGGAAGATGCAATTGATGCTGAAAATCAACGCCCCCGAATATGCGGGCGAGAGGTTCATATGCGATGGCGAGAAGACCAGCGTGGCCGGCACATATTCCGACAAGCATCGCTCCGAGTTTGGGGAATTCCTGAGAGCCGAGGATCTTCCATTACGCGAGGGCCTGCTTGGTGGCGTACTCTCCACCAGTTGGTCCTTGCTCGATTTGGACGCCCGCAAGGGTAAATTGAAATATCAGGGTTTGAAGAAAATCGATGGCACCGAACTTTACGCGGTCGCTTATCATACCGAAGAAAAATACCGATCTGCAGATCACACTCTACTTTGAGCCAGAAACCTTCCGTCACGTGCGCACCGTGTACTCGGCCAGCGTCCATGCCGGATTGGGCGATACGAGCGACTCCCGACCATCGGCTGCTCCATCCGACCTCGGGGGCAACCCCAACCCCGTCGCGGGCGGCGGCGACGTGAGTAGCGCACGCCAGCAGCAGACACGGTATCGAATCGAGGAGCGATTCAGCGACTTCAAGACGGTGGACGGCTTGTCGCTTCCCTCGCACTACGATCTCCGTTTTCAGGAGGAGCTTGGGAGTGGCTTCACTAAGACGATGGATTGGGATACTACGACCACTCAGGTGCTGAACAACGTATCCATAAGTGAAAAGAATTTCGAAATTTCACTAATGTTCGATGATACCGATGCACGGCCCGCAGCCGGGCAAACCGTTGCTTCGTTTTAGATGCCAGACTCGACCGATGACCACATCTACCTGATTTTGACACTCGATCCCTTTACACTTCCGAATCGGATTCGTGAGACACTCATCCGTGGAAACCCAATCAATCGTAGTCCTCGACTTCGGCGCGCAGTATTCGCAACTGATCGCCCGCCGCATCCGCGAACAAAAAGTCTTCTCGGTCGTCCTCCCCTTCAACGCCAGCCTGGAAGAAATCCGCAGCTATTCTCCGGTAGGGATCATTCTTTCGGGAGGCCCGTCGTCGGTCTACGACAAAGGCGCGCCCCATGCCGACAAGAAAGTCTTCGACCTGGGCCTCCCCGTGCTCGGCATCTGCTACGGATTGCAGTTCATGGTCTACGCTCTCGGCGGCAAAGTGCGCCCCGCCGCGAAACGCGAGTATGGCCACGCCAAAGTGGAAATCCAGGAATCCGACTCGCAACTTTTTCAGGGACTGCCCAAGCTGCTAGCCGTCTGGATGTCGCACGGCGACTCGGCCGAAGAATTGCCTCCCGGCTTCCGGCTGACGGCGAAAACTCCCAACGCTGTAGCCGCCATCGAAAACGCCGAGAGAAGAATGTGGGCCGTGCAGTTTCATCCCGAGGTGCATCACACCCCGCTAGGCAAAGACATCCTGCGCAACTTCGCCTTGAACATCTGTGGCGCAAACCCTTCCTGGACGCCGCAGCATTTTATCGACGCGACCGTGGCTCAGGTGAAACAGCAGGTCGGCAAGGGACGCGCCATCTGTGCGCTTTCTGGCGGGGTGGATTCTTCGGTCGCGGCCGTGCTGGTCGATCGCGCGATGCGGGATGAGTCCGGGAAGTCGCGGCTAACGTGCGTCTTCGTCAACAACGGCGTGCTGCGCAAGAACGAGTTCGAGAAAGTGCAGAAAAATCTGCGTGACAATCTTGGCCTGCACCTGGTAGCGGTCGATGCCACCGACCGCTTCATGAAGAAGCTGGCGGGAGTAAGCGATCCAGAAAAGAAGCGCAAGATCATCGGCAAAGAATTCATTGCTGTCTTCGATAAGGAAGCGCGCCGCATCGCCAAGCAGGAAGGCACCGTCAAGTGGCTCGTCCAGGGCACGCTCTATCCCGACGTAATCGAATCGCGTTCTGTACGCGGCCCGTCCGAGGTCATCAAGTCGCACCACAACGTAGGCGGCCTGCCCGCGAAGATGAAGCTCAAGCTCATCGAACCCCTGAAAGACCTATTTAAAGATGAAGTGCGCCGCATAGGCCGTGATCTAGGCATGCCCGAAGACATTCTGCAGCGCCAGCCGTTCCCCGGCCCCGGCCTGGCCGTGCGCATTTTGGGCGAAGTAACCAAAGACCGTGCCGACCTGCTCCGCGAGTGCGACGACATCGTAGTAGGCGAGATCAAGAAGGCCGGCCTCTATCAGAAAATCTGGCAGTCCTTCGCCGTCCTCCTGCCAGTGATGTCGGTAGGAGTAATGGGCGACCAACGGACCTACGCCTATACCTGCGCCATCCGCGCCGTGCATTCGGAAGACGGCATGACCGCCGATTGGGTTCCGCTGCCGTATGAGGTGCTGAAGACGATTTCCAATCGGATTGTGAATGAAGTGCGCGGCGTGAACCGGGTGGTTTATGACATTACTTCGAAACCGCCGGGAACGATTGAGTGGGAGTGAAACGGCTATTCGAGTGAGCGATCTGTAGTTCGCGGCGAACAGCAGGTCCTCGCTTCGCTCAGGATGACAAGAATTGGGGTTGCTCGCGGTCGTCCTCTGATTGAAGATTCCCCACCCGACGAACTACCATATCTCCATGCCAGTTGACACCGAAATTCAAACGTCCTCTTACACCCGCATCCGCGCTCCCCGCGGCACCACGCTTTCCTGCAAAGGATGGCAGCAGGAAGCAGCCATGCGCATGTTGATGAACAATCTCGATGAAGAAGTTGGCGAGCGCCCGCAAGACCTGGTCGTCTACGGCGGAACCGGCAAAGCCGCGCGCAACTGGGATTGCTATCACGCCATCGTCCGCTCGCTGAAGGCGCTGGAGAACGACGAGACGCTGCTCGTGCAGTCAGGCAAGCCAGTAGGAGTGTTCCAGACGCATGAGCATGCTCCTCGCGTGCTCATTGCGAACGCGAATCTCGTCGGCCATTTTTCCAACTGGGAAAAGTTCAACGAAC
>CAVQHM010000023.1:0-18028 GCA_963712295.1 uncultured Acidobacteriaceae bacterium | reverse complement strand
CAAAGGGGCGAACGCCGCTCGAGGGTTCGCCGCCCGCCCGGATCCACGCCCGCACTGTCCGCATGGTGGCCAGATAATAGTGCAGATTGTGGACCGTATTCAAAACCTGCGCCAGCAGTTCGTTCGAGGCATACAGATGGCGCAGGTAGGCCCGCGAATAACGCTGGCACACGCGGCAGCCGCAGGCCGCGTCGAGCGCGCTTTCGTCCTGCGCGTACCGCGCCTGCTTGATCGACACTTTGCCTTCGGACGTAAACAGCAATCCATGCCGTGCAGCGCGCGTAGGCAGCACGCAATCCATCATGTCAACGCCCATCTGCGCATACCGCGCAATCTCTTCGGGAGTTCCAACTCCCATCAAATAGCGCGGCTGGTTGGGAGGAAGATGCTCCAGCGTGGATTCGACAATGTCGCGAGTAAGCTCACGCGGTTCGCCGACGCTGAGCCCGCCGATAGCGTATCCCGGAAAGCCGATGTCGATGGTCCGCTCCGCCGACTCCCGGCGGAGTTCACGGTCCATCCCGCCCTGCACAATGCCGAACAGCGCTTGGGTCTGTCCGTCCCACTGGCTTTTAGAATTGTCATCCTGAGCGGAGCGAAGGACCTGCTTTTCCTGACGGCTGATGGCTGACGGCTGAGAGCCGCCCCACGGCACCTCGCCCTTGTGTTCTTCAAAATAACTCTTGCAGCGCCCAGCCCAGCGCAAGGTCAGCTCCATCGAATCCCGCGCACGCTGAGCGTCGGCCGGATATTCCGTGCACTCGTCAAACGCCATGATGATGTCAGCACCCAGGCCAATCTGGATCTCCATGGCCTCCTCGGGACTCAGAAAGTGTGCCGACCCATCCAGGTGCGAGCGAAACGCCACCCCGTCTTCGCTGACCTTGCGCAGATCGTTCAGGCTGAAAACCTGAAACCCGCCGGAGTCGGTGAGAATGGCTCGATCCCACGCCATGAACCGGTGCAGCCCGCCCATCTGCCGAACCGTCTCAACCCCAGGCCGCAAATAAAGATGGTAGGCATTCGAAAGCAGAATCTCGACGCCCAGCTCTTCGAGCACATCCTGCGAAACACCCTTGACCGAACCGAGGGTTCCGACCGGCATGAAGACAGGCGTCTCGACCTCTCCGTGAGGAGTAAGGAGCTTGCCAGTGCGGGCCGAGCCACGGGTGGCGTCAATCTGCAGGTGAACCGACACGGGGGGATTCTAACGGATGTTAAAGGATTGAGCCCTTCGTGCCACCGGGCTCGAGCATCACTTCAGTATTATAGAGGCGTGGATTCTCCACCCGTGAGGCCCGTTCCCATGATGAAGACAAAGGTTCTAGTGTGTCTGCTGTGGCTCGTGGGTTCTCTGGCCCACGCGCAGAATTCCGCCGCGTCCCCACAGGCGACCGAAAGTCTATTGATTGCGCTGGAGAATGGCTGGAACCAGGCACAGTTGCATCACGATTCGAAAGCTCTCGATGGACTGGTGGCCGATACCTTCATCAGCACCGACAATGATGGCACCGTTATGACGAAGGCGCAGTTCCTGGCTGACAATCAAGACCGCTCGTACGCTCCCAGCCTGATGGCAAATAGTGACGAACGGATTTTCCTCTATGGAAATGTGGCCGTGGTTGCTGGAATCTATCATGCCAAAGGCCTTAACAAAGGTAAGCCCTTCGACCACTATGGGCGATTCACGGACACGTGGGCGTACTTGAACGGCAAATGGGTGTGCGTCGCCAGTCATACCAGCGCGCTCAAGAAAAAACCTTGAAAATCACGGCCCCTGACGCGCAAAACGGTTAACGTGGCGACGGCTAGGCGTGAACAAGTTACTCCACCTTCTCCGCCCCGGCTAGACACTTCTGCACTCTGACTTCTTACTTCTGACTTCCCGCGTACTGATTCTTAACCACCTCGCCGCCCTTCATCACGAACTTCACGCGTTCCAGAGTGGTCACGTCGGCCAGCGGATCGCCATCGACAGCAACGATGTCGGCCCACTTGCCCGCCTCAATCGTGCCGACCTTGTCGGACCATCCCAGCAGATCGGCGTCGTTAATAGTCGCCGCCTGAATCGCCTGCAGCGGCGTCAGCCCCAGCTTCACCATCACCGCGAATTCATGCGCGTTGAGGCCGTGCGGATATACGGCGGCATCGGTGCCAAATCCAACTTTCACTCCCGCCGCAAAAGCGCGCGCCACATTCTTGCGCGCCGCCGGCATCACTTCCCGCGCCTTGGCAATCAGCTCCGCCGGCGTCGCCGATCCTCTCCGCATTTTCAAGGAACCAATCCCCCAGATAGAGCGTAGGCACCAGATAAGTACCGTTCTTCTTCATCGTGGCGATCGCCGCCTCGTCAATGTAAGAGCCATGCTCGATCGAATCCACGCCCGCCTCCGACGCCCAGCGGATGCCCTGCGCGCCATGCGCATGCGCCGCTACCTTTCGGCCCAGCCGGTGCGCGTCGGCCACGATCGCCTTCATCTCTTCGAGCGTGAATTGCGAGGCCTGCGGATTGTCGCCATGCGAAAGCACTCCGCCCGTAGCGCAAATCTTGATCAGGTCGGCGCCGTACTTGATGTTCTCGCGCACCTTGTGTTGGACCGCCTCGACCCCATCGGCCACGCCTTCGCTTTGCGCGTGGTACTCAAACGGCAGCAGATTGTTGTCGCAATGTCCGCCCGTAATGCTCAGCGCCGGTCCGCTGACCAGCATGCGCGGCCCCGGCACGTCGCCGGCGTTGATGGCGTCGCGCAGGGCAACATCCGTGAAGCCGCTGGCGCCCACGTTCCGGATGGTCGTAAACCCGGCTTCGAGCGTCACCCGGGCATTGCGCGCTCCGATCAGCGCCTCGCGCGGCACCGAAGTCGCCAGACGCGAGTAGCCAAAATTGGTGGGCATCGTGACATGCGTGTGCGCGTCAATCAATCCCGGCAGCACGGTGGCGTTCGAGAGATCGATCACCTGCGCTCCGGCGGGAATCGGGGCGTCGGCGCCGACGCTCGCGATCTTGTCGCCCTGAATCACGATGATCTGCTTCGCCAGCGTCTTGCCGGTTTTTACATCCAGCAAATGCCCGGCGCGGATCGCCACCGTTTTTCCGGCGGGCGCCGCGGCTTGCGCCCAGGACAAGTTAATTGAAAACGTTACGCCGCAGAAAAGCGCGATAGCCAACCAAGACAGTCGACGATTGAGTTTCATTCCATCCCTCTCTGTGTTGATCTTGACTGAGTACCTTACAAGGTTGGAGCCGGAAACGGCAATTCCATCGCGGCATCGCCGGCGACTTCGCGCTCGTTAATGCTTCCGGCCCCGCTGCCCTCCGAGGTAAGTTTCAATCGCCTCCTGCCAATGGGGACCTTGTTGGCGGTCGCTTTGGCCCAACGCTTGTACCTCCTCATTCGCTGAGCCATCCAATGCCGTGCGAACATAAGTCACTTCTACACTCGTAGTCGAAGCATCGACCGCGGCAAGGCGCACATCGACGGTCGATGCCCGAATGCCAGGAACAATCGACACATACTGCATCCTGCCGCTGTCGACATCGAACCGCGTGTTGACCCACACACTCTTGCGGCCGCCCTGCTGCACCGTGAACACCGCGCCTTGTACGTCCTTCGCCGGACGCGGGTGCAGAAACTGAGGATCCCACTCCGCACCCGCCCAGTTCCGCTCTCCTTCCGGCCCGAACAGCGGAGCCGCGATGCTGAGGGGCGCGTGAATCAGGAAATGAAAGCTGTTGCTGACGCGCGCCAGGGCAACCGGCGCTGGAGGCGTTTCCGCGCTGGACTGGTTGTTCATGGTGGAAAGGACAAATGCGAGGATCATAAGCTCGGCGGCGATCATGGATCTTCTCCTTGTTCTGGTACCATGGTACATTGGTACGAGCAGGAAATGCAACCTCCTGAGGGCACGGCTCAAGACACCGATGAAGCGGGCGACGACTCGCCCCGTAACCGGCCCGTGATGTACAGTCGGTATGGGTTGCAAGCAAAACGGAATCCGATTCGCTTTTCGTATGTCGAAATCCCGTAGCAAGACGGCTTCACTCCCGCTAGACGTCCTCTTCGCCGTCAAGCCGCGCAAGCCGATCCCGCATGAATTCGTGCTCGACGCGCTCGCTCCCCTGTCGCCCACAACCCGCCCCATGTTCGGCTGTCTCGCAATTTACGTGAAAGACAAAATCGTCCTCATCCTCAGGAACAAAGACAAGCGCGACCAGACCGCCGACAACGGAGTCTGGCTCGCCACCACCGAGGAGCACCACCAGAGTCTGCGGCAGGACTTCCCCAACATGCGCTCCATCAAAGTGTTGGGGAAGAAGGTGACGGGATGGCAGGTTCTTCCCGCCGATGCCGACGATTTCGAAGAGGCGGCGCAGCGCGCCTGCGAACTCGTTCTGGCCGGAGATCCAAGAATCGGGAAGGTCCCCGGCGCACGCCGGCCCTCAAGATCGGGGGCCAAGAAGGCAGCAAAAGTCGGACACGCTAGCGGGGGAAGTGTGTGGGGACGGGCGACCTCGCCCGTCCAGCCGAGCGAAGCTCGGCAGCTTGCCAGCGGCCAAAGCAACTCTGGATTTCGCGACTCATGTCCGGTAACCCTACCAACCCGGCCCCCAAAGGAGTGCGAGCCATCGCGGCATTGTTTGCTCTCTGCGGAATTTATCTGGGGATCGTGGCCGGGCTAATGCTGGTTCGTCCCGGCACGATATCGATGTCGGCAGGCGCGCCGCTGTTGTTCGGGCTCGAATTGGCGGGGCCTTACATGTTCCTGCTCATGGCGGTCATCGGAGGCGGAGTCGCGTGGGGCCTGGTCGAACTCAATAACATCGTGCGCCACGCCGCGCTGCTGATCGCCATCGTGGGAATCGTAATGCTGGTGCCGTCAGTTTCGGCCGCGACCGTGACCGTCCAACCGAAAGCGCTAGCGTTCGGCGGTCTGGGGATCATCGTGCGAGTAATGGTGGCGTGGTACCTGTCGCGAGGAGAGACCGTAGACCAGTTCAAAACGCGACCAAAGACCACGTAGGGGCGGACGCATTCGTCCGCCCAGGCGAGCGAAGCTCGGCCCGATTTCTACTTCCTGGCCCGCGCCGCCACTTTCTCCCCCACCCGCTCGCTGACCGTGAACGTCATCTTGCCCGCCTTCTTATCAGCGGCCACCACCACATGGTCCCCGTGCAGCACCGCGCCGTCCAGAATTTTCAGTGCCAGCGGATCCTGCACCAGCTTCTGAATCGCGCGTTTCAGCGGACGCGCTCCAAAATTGGGGTCGTACCCTTCGGTAAAAAGCAGCTCTTTCGCGCCGTCGGTCAGCTCCAAAGAAATCTTGCGGTCGGCAAGCAGCCGGCGCAAGTCTTCCAGCCGCAGATCGACGATCTTCACCAGTTGTTCCTTGCCCAGCGGATGGAAAATGATGATGTCGTCCACGCGGTTCAGGAACTCGGGTTTGAAGTGCCCGTGCAGCGCCTCCATTACCTGCTTGGAGGCGCGCTCGAAGCCATCGCCGGAGCGAATGTTTTCCGACTGCAGGTACGCCGACCCCAGGTTCGAGGTCATGATGATGACCGTGTTCTTGAAATCCACCTTGCGCCCTTTGCCGTCGGTGAGGCGCCCGTCGTCCATGATCTGCAAGAGAATATTGAACACATCGGGATGCGCCTTTTCGATCTCGTCAAACAGCACAACCGCATAAGGATGCCGCCGCACCGCCTCGGTGAGTTGTCCGCCCTCATCGTAGCCAACGTATCCCGGAGGCGCGCCGATCATACGCGACACGGCGTGCTTCTCCATGTATTCGGACATGTCAATGCGCACCATAGCGCGCTCGTCGTCAAAAAGAAATTCGGCGAGCGCCCGCGCCAGTTCAGTTTTGCCGACGCCAGTGGGCCCGAGAAAAATAAACGATCCGATCGGCCGCTTCGGGTCGCTCAGCCCGGCCCGTGAACGGCGGATGGCGTTGGCCACGCGTTCGAGCGCCGCGTCCTGTCCAATGACCCGCAGCCGCAGCCGGTCTTCCATGTTGATGAGCTTCTTGACCTCGCCCTCAAGCATCTTCGAGACCGGAATGCCAGTCCACTTGGAAACGATGCGGGCAACGTCTTCCTCGTCCACTTCCTCCTTGAGCATCCGTGCCCGTGTTTGTGTGGAGCGGGCGCCCCCGCCCGCTGCCTTGTCGACGCCGCCGTCGATCTGCGACGTGATCTTCTTGCATTCCTGCTCCGTCTGCCGAATCAGGCCATACCGGATCTGCGCCACACGCTCCAGATTTCCTTTGCGCTCCTCGGCCGCTTCTTCAATCTTGAGCAGCTCCAGCTTTTCTTTCAAAGCGCGAGCCTTCGCGATGACGTCTTTTTCCTGCTTCCACCGGGCTTTGAGCGCATTCGATTTTTCGCGAATGCCGGCCAGTTCTTTCTCGACGCTGGCCAGGCGCTCTTTCGAGTTCGGATCGTCCTCTTTCTTCAGCGCCTGCTTTTCGATTTCGAGCTGCGTGGCCCGCCGTTCCAGCTGATCGATTTCCGTGGGCATGGAGTCGATCTGGATGCGCAGCGACGAGGCGGCTTCATCGATCAGGTCGATGGCTTTATCCGGCAGAAAGCGGTCGGAAATGTAGCGGTGCGACAAAGTCGCAGCCGCGACAATGGCCGAATCTTTGATGCGCACGCCGTGATGCACTTCGTACTTTTCTTTCAGTCCGCGAAGAATCGCGATCGTGTCTTCGACATTCGGCTCGCCGACGAAAACGATCTGGAATCGCCGTTCAAGCGCGGCGTCTTTCTCGATGTACTTCCGATATTCGTTGAGCGTGGTCGCTCCGATGGCGCGCAGCTCTCCGCGGGCAAGCGCCGGCTTCAGCATATTTGAGGCGTCGATCGCTCCCTCGGCCGCGCCCGCGCCGACCAGGGTATGCAGTTCGTCGATGAACAGGATGATCTGGCCCGAGGAGTCCTCGATTTCTTTGAGCACCGCCTTCAGGCGGTCTTCGAATTCGCCGCGATACTTGGCGCCCGCCAGCATCGCCCCCAGATCGAGCGCCACCACCCGTTTGTTCTTCAGGGCTTCGGGAACGTCGCCGGAAATAATGCGCTGTGCCAGTCCTTCGACGATGGCCGTTTTGCCCACCCCCGGCTCGCCGATGAGCACCGGATTATTCTTGGTGCGCCGCGACAGCACCTGCACAACCCGGCGAATCTCTTCATCGCGGCCGATGACGGGATCGAGTTTGCCGCGTCGCGCCTGTTCATTCAGATCGCGGGCATAACGCTCCAACGCCTGGTACTTGGCTTCAGGATTTTGGTCGGTGATGCGCTGCGATCCCCGGACCGCCGTGAGCGCCTTCAAGATGGCGTCGTGGGTCGCCCCGTGCCGCGCCAAAAGCTCCTGGGCTGGGTCTCCGTGCTTTAGATCGCGCTTCAGGCTGGCGAGCGCCAGCAGCAGGTGCTCGGTCGAGACGTATTCGTCCTTGAACGAATCGGCTTCTTTGAAAGATTTCTCCAGAACCTGGTTGATCTGTGCCGACATCGACGGCTGCTGCGCCCCGCCGCTGCCCGAAACCTTGGGCAGCTTTTCAATTTCTTTGTAGAGGTCGCTAAGCACGGCCTGCGGCCCGATGCCGATTTTCTCCAGCACCGGCGCCACGATGCCTTCTCGGTCCTCGACCAGCGCGGCCAGCAGATGCGCCGGAGCGAGCTCCGGATTGCCGTGCTCAGAGGCGAGCTCGTTCGCGCGCTGGACGGCTTCCTGCGCTTTGACGGTGAATTTATCCCAACGGATTGGCATATCTTAATTCCTTCACTCGAAACTTAACTGCGTTTTTCTAGCCTGTGACCGAGAACTCGTTACAACGGCTTCCGGATCCGCGACATGTTGCCCAAACTCATCCATTCTGACAATCTCGAATACAAACGACTCACAAAAGCCTTCTTAAGGTCGCAGGAGAGAGTGCTTCCCGATTGATATATCGATCTCATTCCCATTCTTCTGCTTCAGAATAGGCGCGACTTGTATCGGAGATACACTAAAGCCAGCGGCGCGTAATCCCTCACCAATACTTTCTCCGATTAGTCGGTCTTCTTCGGCAGCAATAATGACAACGCCATCTGGAATATTTGGGAGAACCGCGCCTGAAACATTCCACCAAGTGACATTCGGCAGACATCTTAGCAACTGATCTACCACGTTCGCGCCGTCGGGATCAGAGATGAAGGCTCCGATAGAGACGTGAATATGAGTTTGTGGCGCTTTACTGATTGGGGCGAGTATCTTTCCACAAATTTCTTCTGTAATGACCCAATTCTTTTCAGGCGATACCGGATTCACCGTAATTGGGCTATTTACAATTGGACTGTTTTCTCCTGTAGTCGCTTGCTGAACATTGATCCCACCAGAGTTCCCTTGCTGAATAACCGAGTGATCAGCTGATTTCACTCCCCCAGACTTTGGCAGCCGTGATTTGCGCAACGTCCCCAAGTTGTCGGACGTGTGCAATTGCTCCTGGGGAAAAAGTTGGTAGTCATGTTGTCGAGGCACCATCTTGGCCACCTCTTTCGCGATTTCACCAGCTAACGCTTTGTTCTTGTCCGCCAGCACTCCTGTTGGCGACGGGGAGGGACTTTGTGTCACCGCTGACTCTGCGGGCTTTGGCGACTGCACTTCCGTCGCATCGGCGCTACTGCCCGAGATCCAAATTGCCATTCCGCTATACGTAAGCGCAACAAGGCTGAACATCAACACTCCCCACCAGAGTTTCCACTTCGCTGGCGCGTCCAAAACCCAAGAATTGCCGATTGCCACAAAGAGCGTCATCGCTCCCGCGAGAAGGAGAAGGCCAACCAACCATCCGCCCTTCAACTTGCCCGCCTTGTCGAGGACGAAGATGAAGACGGCCAGAATGATGCCAAAAACACCAATCCCGTCCCCCACTGAAACTCGATACGCCATCGCGCTCACCCCCACAGGGCCAAGGCCAAGTCTCCTTGGCCGATCACAACGTTATGACTCCATTACAAATTACCAATTGCAAATTACAAATAGAACGGGAGGCGCAAGTTCTCGCCTCCCGCTGAGTTTACAGCTATCGAGCATTGCTTATGCGGCCTTGCCGACGCCCTTCGGTTCTTTGCCCTCCAAAGTCTTCTGGCCACTGACGTTGACCTTGATCTGCTTCGGCTTGGCTTCGGCTTTCTTGGCCAGCTTGATCTTCAACACGCCCTTGTCATAGTCGGCCTGAACGTTGTCATGGTTGACGGTGTTCGGGAGGCTGAAGGTGCGGGTGAAGCTGCCATACTGCCGCTCCACGCGCCGGTAGTTCTCTTCCTTTTCGTCCTTCTCGAACTTGCGCTCGCCGTGCACGGTGAGAGTGTTGTTCTCAATGCGGACGTCGATGTCCTTCTCGTCGATTCCCGGCACTTCGATTTTCAGCGTGACGTTGTGCTCGTCTTCGTAGACGTCCACGGGCGGAGCAAATGCGGTCGTGGTTAGCGATTCATCCTGCCCTACCGGCCCACGAGGGTCGCGGAACAAACGGTTCATGCGGTCCTGCAGTGTGACAAACTCACGGAAAGGGTCCCAACGCGTAATCATGTTCATAGCTCAAATCCTCCTACTTGAAGTTCATTTCGGGGAGCTATCGGAAGCCCCCAGGTTGTTAATTAGTGTCGTCAAATCATAAAATCTTAGTGTGTTATTGTCAAGCAGTTTATCTTGTTATGTTTCAGTCGCTTACGCTCAATATCAGGCACTGAAGGTAGCTGGTTTCAGGCACGTTCAGTAGGATTGGATGATCCTTGGCCGCTCCCCGGCTCTCCAACACGCGCAGGTCTTTGTGGGCGTCGCGGGCGGCATCGGCCACCACTCTGAGGAACTCCGCGGCACTCACGTGGAACGAGCACGAGCAGGTCACCAGAATCCCTCCCGGCCGCAGCATCTTCATGGCGCGCAGGTTGAGCTCCTTATAGCCGCGCAGGGCTTTTTCCAGGTCGCGCTTGGTTTTGGCAAAGGCGGGAGGATCGAGAACGATGGTGTCGTAGCGGCGGTTCGCGGCTGCGTAGTCTCTGAGAAGATCGAAGGCGTTGGCCTCGATCCACTCCAGTTCGCGCCCGTTCAGGGTCGCATTTTTCTCCGCCATCTCAAGCGCCGGGCGCGAGCTGTCCACTCCCGTGACCCTGGAACACTTCTCTGCGAGATGCAGCGCGAATCCCCCCTGGTAGCAGAAAGCGTCGAGAGCTTCGCCGTGTGCGTATTCGGCCGCCGCCGCATAATTTTCCCGCTGGTCGAGAAACGCGCCGGTCTTCTGGCCTTCGAAGCCGTCGTAATGAAAGCGGACGCCATTCATGCTGACGGCAGTTGAACTTTTCTCTCCCCAAAGCAGCCCCGACGGTCTCGGCGGCAACTGCTCCAGTTCGCGAATGCGGGCCTCGACCCGCTCCACGATTCCCGCCGGTTGCAGTTCGTCACGCAACGTTTGCAAGATGGCGTCGCGCACGGGAGCGGCGTCCATCGCTTGGGTCAGAATTTGTAGGCAGAGGACGTCGTGGTAGCGATCGACGATAAGCCCGGGCAGAAAATCAGCTTCGCTAAAGACGATGCGATAGGCGTCGGTATTCCGGACCAGCTCCTTCCGGTAGGCGATGGCGGCGCGAATCCGCTCGGCGACCAAAGCCGGCAGATCCTCGACCGAGCCGTGCGAGATCATGCGGATGGCGATTTGCGACGAAGAACTATAGAGCGCGGTGCCGAGGAATTTCCCCCGGGGATCGTGAACGCGGACCAGCGCACCGGATGGGATGTCATCCGCCCCGGCAATGTCCGAGCGGTAAACCCAAGGGTGGCGGCCTTCGAGGCGCGTGGCTCCGCGCAGCGAGAGTTTTACAGAGGGCTCCGCGTGTTTAGCGGAGGCGGCAGGTTTTTTCAGCATGACTAGATGTTATAGCCCAAGCTTGCGTACCGGCCAGATGCGTCCAATGTATACGTTTTGCTTGGCCATGGCAGAATGCAGGATGCACCAGCCGCGAAGCGGCGGCATTCGTTAGCCCAGCGCGTAAGCGCTGGGAAGGCTGAAGTGGGTAGATCACCAATCCCAGAGGGATGGCACCCAGGCTACGACCGGGACCCCGGAGGGACGACCCAGTTCTCACGCACAACTCGAAAGCGCCAATCAAATCAGGACAGGTCAGACAGCCTCCACATTCGAGCCACAAGCCGTAACAAAAAAAGGCGGACGAAAACGTCCGCCTCTTCCGCCATCTTGAATCGTTTCTATCCCAGCTTCGCGTCCATCGTGATCTTCGCGTTGAGCACCTTCGAGACGGGGCATCCCGCCTTCGCATTCTGTGCCGCCGTGTTAAACGCGTCTGCGCTCGCGCCCGGAATTTTCGCAATCACATCCAGATGCACCGCCGTGATCGTCCATCCCGCTTCGAGCTTTTCCATAGTCAACGTCGCCGCGGTGTTAATGCTCTCCGGCGTCAGGTTCGCGGTTCCCAGTTGCGCCGACAGTGCCATCGAAAAGCACGCCGCATGCGCCGCCGCAATCAGTTCTTCCGGATTCGTCCCCGGAGTATTTTCAAACCGCGTGGTAAACGAATAGGGCGTATTCGAAAGCACGCCGCTGGTGGACGAAACTGTCCCTTTCCCGTCTTTAAGACCGCCCTTCCACACCGCACTCGCTTTGCGTTGCATTCCAATCTCCTGTTGGCGAGGATTCAAACGAAGTCGCATTCCATTGTAGAAGAAGTCCCGCGGCCGCGTGATGAGTCCCGCGATAGAGCGACAGCAGCAACCATCACACGGCCGCCGTAGTGCGGACTAGTGGCCCGTCGCAACGAGAGCGTTACCGCAAGCGACGTAGGGGCGGACGCATTCGTCCGCCCCGCCGAGCGCAGCCAGGCGTACCTCGTTGCGACCGTCCACTAGTGTCATGACTCTGCGGGACATTACACTAATACCGCAACTTTCCCCAAAGGACTGAAAGTGCCAACCAATCCTGTTCTAGTCATACACGGCGGTGCCTGGGCCATACCCGACGACATGGTCGAGGCGCACCTCATCGGCGTGCGCAACGCTTCCGCCGCTGGATGGCGCGTGCTCGAACGCGGCGGTTCCGCTCTCGACGCGGTCGAAGAGGCCGTGGTCGTGCTCGAGGATGACGAAACCTTTGACGCCGGCCGCGGCAGCTTCCTCAATCGCGACGGCAAGGTGCAGCTCGACGCCTTCATCATGGACGGCTCGACCCTTCGCGGCGGCGGAGTGGGTTGCGTCGAGCGTCTGCGCAACCCGGTTCGCGCCGCCCGGAAGATTCTTAGCGACAGCCCGCACGTCTACTTTGTCGGCGAAGGCGCCGAGCGTTTTGCCGCCGAACAAGGCATCGCTCTTTGCCGCAACGAAGACCTCGTAATCCCTCGCGAAGTCGAGCGCCTGCGGCAATACCAGGCGCAGGACCGAACCCACGGCAACGATCTGTTCGCCCCCGAAATTTCGCACGACACCGTCGGAGCCGTAGCCCTCGACCGCAACGGCAATATCGCGGCTTCGACTTCGACCGGAGGAACGCTCAACAAGGCTCCCGGCCGCCTCGGCGACTCTTCGTTGATCGGCTGCGGCTGCTACGCCGATAACGCCAGCGCGGCCGCTTCCACCACCGGATGGGGAGAACCGATCATGAAGCTGGTGCTGGCGAAGTGGGCGGCGGACCGCGTCGCATCCGGCAGTTTACCCGAGTGGGTTGCGAAAGAAGCCATGAACTATCTGAAGCAGCGCCTCAACGGCCACGGCGGAATCATTCTGCTCGATGCTCAGGGCCGCTTCGGAATCGCCCACAACACCCCACGCATGGCCTGGGCGATCCGTACCGTACAAGAACAAGAAGCCGGAATCCAGCGGAACGGGTGAAGTGCAAGCTCTCAAGCTGAAAACTGGCAACTGGCAGCCGGCAACTAGCTCTAGAACTCCACGTGAGCCCGCAGGCTCGGCACCACGACTGGCCCGCGGTCGCGGTTGTAGCCAGGATTGTTGATGTGCTGCACTCCGGGCGCGAGATAGATTCCGCGCCAAACGTGGGCCGTGTAATACGACTCGACGATGTTCTCCCGTCCGTAGTTCAGCCCCACATGGTTCGGTCCATCGCCGAGAAGGAACCCGAGTCCGCCGTCGGCCAAGTAGACCTGGTGATCTTTCTTGATCCCGTTCGACACGAAGGCACAGCCGGCGCGGTCCTGCTTGCGATGCCATAGCGCGCCATTCACCCCTACGCCCTGATTGAACGTCGAATCGATTTCGGTGTAGGCAAAGGATTCGGTTCTCCCGTCGTCCCATCCCCAGCGGGCATAGGCCGTGAAGTTTCGGGTAAGATTCTGCTCCAGGTTCACGCCGAAGCCATACTTGCGCGTGACGTGCCAGGGGTGGTGTGTGATATCAGGGACCGGAACCAGGCCTTCCTTGAACTGGGCAACCGCATCGCGATAGACGCCCATATTGGCGTAGTTCGTGTACGCCAGCAAGCGAATGACTCCAGCCTTCTTCGGCACGATGCCATGGCGCAGTTCGTATTCCCAATTCTCCGCATGAACCTGCCACGGCCGCCACACCAGATCGATTCCGTTCGCGACCTTCGGCATGAGCGCCTCGGCGAAGCGAAACCCCCAGTTGCGGTCCTCGTAGTCCGCCACCACACCCACGGTATAGCCGCGCGTGTCGGCGGCGTAGTCCCAGGCGCCGTTGTTGTCCACCGACCAGTTGCTGAATTGAAAATGCGTATCGGAGCCGACTGAGTTCACGTCCAGGAAATCCGGCATGCTGAACTTGCCGAAGCGAATCTCCAGGCGGCGTCGCGGCAACTCATCGAACAACGACAGGTAGCTACGCTCGTTCTCAACCTTGTCCTTGCTCAACGCGAACACTTTGTGGATCATGCCGCGCCCCAGATATGGGGCCTTGCTCAGCAACGGATTGCGCACGATGTCCAGATTCGTATTCCCGGCCAGTCCCAGGCCGGTGCTCAGAGCCGAGCCGCCTGCTTCTTCAATGTCTACCAGAACCTCGGTGGAATGATTGATCCGCACTCCGGTGTAGAGCGTCATCACGCGCGAAGTGGCCTTCTCATACCGCGGACTGAGGCTGTTCGGACCGCTGTAGTCGGCGTGAAAGTCGGGATGCGTTTGAAAGATGAAGTTCATCTGCCCGGAAAGCCAGAAGCGCGAGTCCCGGAAGTGCGGCAGCATCGTTTCCGGATCGGCGCTCGCGGGCGAGCCGGATGGATCTTCCGCGTTCGGCGTGGCGGCAGCAGTGGTTTGGGTGGAATCGGAGGCGGGTTGCGCCTGCGCCCGGCAGGCGGGAACGGCGGTGCCCAGCAAGAGGGCCAGCGCCAAGGCCAGCCGAGTGGCGCGGCCCATAACCTCAGCTATAATGAAAATGAATTTCAATTTCAATATCATGACAACACATTAACGACCGGCTGCCGCGCTCCACAACGCCTCCGGTCACCCCCGGATGTGATTACAATCACGCCCGGCCCATAGAGTCGACCAGTATGCGCTCAGCCGGTTAATGGAACGTTACAGTTGCGCGCGCGAGCGGGAGCCGCAGTCCCCCATGGCAAAGCCAATCATCAAACCTGGCTCCACGTCACAATACCCGCGCAATCCGCGCCTCGCTGTTAAATAACGCATGCATATCACAAATCGTTAACTATGGTTAATATCGGCGTTTCGCACGCTCGTAAGTTTCGGCTCGAGCGGGGCCGGTCAGCATGGTGCATGCTTACCTGAAGCAGGCCTGGCGTCATTCAAATCAGCGCTGGCTGCGAAAATCGGGGATCGGGCGGAAAAGGCGGAGAATAAATAAAAAAGGACAGCCCGGAGCCCCCCAAGGCCGTCCTGATAAACCCTCCCGGTTAGAAGGGCAACTGGCATCACGATAGCCGCGCGAGGTTGCGGGAGTATTGCAATTTCGTGAAAGTCCGGTGAATTCACGAGAGAAGAGGTTAGAGGTCAGATTGCAGAGGTGAAGACCCTAATTTCAGAAGTCAAATTACAGAAGTGAGGCCTGCCTGTGATGCGAATGTGTAGATTGAAGAATAGGTTTTTACCTCTGCAATCTGACCTCTAACCTCTGACCTCCCTGGTCCTCACCGCTGTTATATTGATCGGAGTGCCAACTGCTTGTCTGGAGGAATCATGGCCCGCAAGACCGAGCAATCCCGCGCGCTGCAGAAACGTGCGGAACAGTTGATTCCCGGAGGCGTGAATTCCCCGGTGCGGGCTTTCCGCAGCGTGGGATGCGATCCCCTATACATCGTCCGCGGCCAGGGCTCGCACATTTGGGATGCCGACGGCAACGAGTACGTGGACTACATCGGCTCCTGGGGTCCGCTCATCCTCGGGCACGCCGCGCCCGCCGTCATCAATGCCGTGATTGACGCGGCGCGCAAGGGCACCAGCTTCGGAGCGTCCACTCCCGCCGAAGCCGATCTCGCCGAACTGGTAATTTCCGCGTTTCCGCAAATGCAAAAAGTTCGCTTCGTCAGTTCCGGCACGGAAGCGACCATGTCGGCCATCCGCCTGGCGCGCGGGTATACAAAGCGCAAATATATCGTGAAGTTTGAAGGCTGCTATCACGGGCACTCCGACGCGCTCTTGGTGAAGGCCGGATCGGGCGTGGTCACGCTCGGCATTCCGGGCTCGGCGGGCGTTCCGGAAGAATTCACGCAGTTCACCTTAGCGCTTCCGTTCAACGATGTCGGCGCGCTTGAGCAAGCTTTCGAGAAATTCAAGCACCAGATTGCGTGTGTCATCGTGGAGCCGGTAGTCGGCAACATGGGATGCGTGCCTCCGGCCCGAGGATACCTCGAAGCTCTGCGCGCGATTACCCAGCGCGACAAGGCGCTGCTCATCCTCGACGAGGTCATGACCGGATTTCGTCTGGCCTACGGCGGAGCGCAAGAACTGTATGGAATCAAGCCCGATCTAACTACCATGGGCAAGATCATCGGCGGAGGCTTGCCCGTAGGCGCGTACGGCGGCCCGAGCGAGATCATGGATCTGATCGCTCCGCAAGGTCCCGTGTACCAGGCTGGAACGCTCTCCGGCAATCCTCTGGCGATGGCCGCTGGTTATGCCACGTTGAGTTACTTGCGCGACCACAAAGATGTGTACACGATCCTGGACAGGCTTGCCGGAGTAGTGGTCGCTGGAGTAGCGGCCGCAGCCCATGACGCCGGCGTGACCATGTGCCACAACCGCGTCGGCTCGATGTTCACCTGGTTCTTTGCGAAAGGCCCAGTCACCGACTGGACTTCCGCCGCCAAGTGCGACACCGAAACGTTTGGACGTTTCTTCCGCGCGATGCTCGAAAACGGAATCTACTTGCCGCCGTCGCAGTTCGAAGCCGCGTTTCTTGGCGCGGCACACACCGAGAAAGATGTGCAGCAGACGATCGCGGCAGCGAAGCAGGCGTTCGCGATGGTTCACGCGTAGAAGTTGTCAGGTGTCAGCTCTGAATAAACCCGCGTAGGGGCGGACGCATTCGTCCGCCCAGCGGAGCGAAGCTCCATAGATCCTCTCCTTGAGGCTATTGTCGTTTAGTGAAAACCTCAGTGAGTTTCGCAAGAATCACCGTGGTAGCGAACGCCGAGTTGAATACTAAAGCGACCGGAAGCACGAACATCGTCCAGCCCGCACGATGGGCAAAATCCAAAACGGCAGGCCCGTACGGTGAGCGCGTCAGTGACATCCACAATCCGATGAACTGGACCACAGCTAACGCGAAGAAGAGCACCCCATGCCGATTCTTCAGTTCGACGGTCATGGGAGAAATTATAGGCGGACGGCTAGTCGCGGCTCACCATAGGGGAGCCACTGGTTCTTCCTTGAATGCCGGAGGAGGGCCACCCTTGTTGGAGAGTCGGATCGCAGCCAAGAAGGGTTTGGCTTGCGGATCGTAGGTCACGGTGATGCTTCCGCCCCTCCCCGGCGACCCATCAAAGCCGTTCCGTCCATCGGAACCGTTGCTGCCGCTCGATCCGCTGGGAGTTCCCATACCGCCGGAGCCTCCTTGGCCTCCGCGGCCGCCTCTTCCTCCTGACCCTCCGGGGCCTCCATCAGCCCTCACCGTCAGCGAACCTCCCTGGGGATCTACCAAGTACAGCTTCTGCTTGCTTGCTGCAGATACGCTCACTTGAAGGAGGGGATGACTCCCTGATCTGAGTGCGACTCGGACCTGCACTGGTGGCGCGTCTTCTCCCGTGCCCCCATCCCCTCCATCGGAGCCGTTGGTGCCGTTCCCGCCGTTCCCGCCCGCCGAGGGATTATTCGGATCGGTAGATCCCATGCTGCCGCTCGATCCGGCCATCCCATCGCTGCCGTTCATGCCACTGGAGCCGCTGCTGCCGGAGAAATTCGAGGTGAAGGCGTAGTTGTAGCGCACGGGAATGTCGAGCTCGGCGCGGAGGTCTGGATGGCTGGGTATCGTAATGGTGACATGGCCTACCTTCCCTTCGCTTTTCCTCGGATCATGGGGAAGCGAAACAACGCCTTTCTGGTTGGCGGTTACGACAGTTGCGACGACATGGAGGTCCTTCCACCGAACCTTGCCGTGGCCCGCGCCTTCCGTTTGTAATACTTTGCCGTCCGGTTCGGTTACAACGAGCACCAGCGGAGACTTCTCTCCCGGAGCGATTCCCGGGCCTTTCGGTAGGCTGGCCGCTATGGATGTGATCGGCGTCTTGTCGAGATAGACCTTCATCCCCAGCCGCACTTTTATCGGCGTGCAAGCACTCAGCCCAAGCATGGAGACGATTCCTGCGATAGGCAAGAAAGCTTGTAACGTGAACCTGCTCATCCTTGGGCTCCGTTAAGCTCTTTGCAGTCTCGAGATCAAAATCTCTTCTTCCGAGATACTTTGATGAGTTAAACACGTTCCCACGTAAAGTTCTGTGGAGATTGCGAAGCGATTTGTCACGGACAAGTCAACGGCACCGGAAGTCACTTATTTTGATAGTGGACCGACCCCGGCTGCCGAAGGCTGATGGCTGGCAGCCCGCA
>CAVQHM010000022.1:0-456089 GCA_963712295.1 uncultured Acidobacteriaceae bacterium | reverse complement strand
GATGGCGACATCGCGGTCGAGGTGCTGGTCGCAGGCGCGATAGACTTCGACCGATGCCGCCAGCGCCGATCTTCTCGACAATGCGGTAGTGGCCCAGTTCACTGCCGACGAGTGAATCCTGGCCTGAAGCTCGGCTGGCCATAAGGAAGAGCACTCCTCCCCCTGATCTCAACCAACAATTCTAGGCCGTTGGCAAAAAAGAATCGACAAGAAAGCTTTCCGGCGGCATGCGCTGCCGATTGCTGTCGCAAAATCACTTCACGCTAATACCCCGGTCGCTTGAGTCTATGAATGCTGGGCGACCCACGCAGCGGGAGTAAGGTCTGGAAGGCGCCGGATCGGGAGATCGGCAAGCCCGGGGAGAATCGCGGCAAAATAATCGCGCACCGGGACTTGCAGCCGGCGGCAGCTTTCCACGACCGAGAGAATCGCCGCAACCTTCGGTCCCGCTTGTGGGCTGCCGATGTGCAACCAATTCTTTCGACCAAGAGCTACCGGACGCATGGAGTTCTCCGCCAGGTTAGTACTTAGCTCTAATTCGGGATACTCCAAGAAGCGGGTGAGCTTCTTCCACAGTGCGAGCGCGTACTGGCAGGCCTTGCTAAGTGCGCTGGAAGGCAAAGCAACGGACTGCGCTGCCTCGATCTTGCTGCGGATATCATCGAGAAGAGGTCTCGCTGTTTCCTGACGCCGGATATGGCGCGCCGCAGTAGTCAGCGTTTTGCGGCGAGCTTCTGCATCGACGGCAAACAGTTCGTCCATCTGAGCCACAATCGGGGTTGCAACCGGATCTCGGGGATTTAGCTGCACTGCTTCGAAAAACTGTCTTCTTGCATGAGCCCAACAAGCGGCATGTACCATTCTCGGCCCACCGATTTGGTCATACGCTGCATAGCCGTCGGTTTGGAGAATGCCTTCGAACTGTCCCAGGAACCGCTTCGGCCCATCGCGTCCACGGCCCAAGCGGAAGTCGAACACCACGCTTCCTCCGGGGCGACTGTATTGCCAGAGGTACGCTTGGTGATTCTTTCCTCGGCCCTCGCGTGTCTGCACATCGACCGGGGTTTCATCCGCCTGAATGTAACTTCCGCTGATCAACTCTCGCCTCATTGCCGCGACCATCGGGATCAGCAACTCGCCGACTTTGAGGACCCAGCCGTCCAGCGTTGCGCGGCTGATTTCCAAGCCGAGGTCCCTTTCCAGAATCATGCTCTGCCGATGCAGGGGCGTGTGATTGCAATACTTGCTGACGACCGTGTCGATGACGATCCGGTCACTCGCCAGGCACTTCTCGATGATCCGTGGCGGCAGGGGCGCTGAGACGACGCCGAGATCCTCACACGACCGGCAAGCCCGCTTCTCTCGTTTCGTGACCAGTACGAAGTACTTCGCCGGTTCCACGTCCAGTTGGGAACTCTCCTCGTAGCCGATCACCACTGTTTCTTTGCCGCAGCGTTTGCATACGCGCTGATCCGGTGTGCAGGGCAGAATCCGCTCAACGCGAGGAAGATTCGCCGGCAACTCCTGGCGGCCCGGATGCTTGACGGATTTCTTGGTCGAGCGATGCACTGGCGCGTGCTCGCTCTCCGCCTGCTCGATCATTTCACTGACGACAGGCTCAAGCTCGAACAATTGCATTTGCGCCTGCGAAAGTTTTTCGCCGCCCGCTCCATACTTCTCGATCCGCATCAGCCGCAGTCGCTCTTCCAGCACCCGAATCCGCAGCTCCGCGTACTGTAGCTTGCTCTTCAGTTGTGCGATGAGTTCCAGATCGGCTGGTGCGGAAGGAATGGGAGGCGACACTCACAATGGGTTATTGATTTACCAGAGTCGCTCGAATCGTTCAAGCAACTCAGGCGGCAGCATGTCCCTCCGGTGGAAGCCTTCCGGTACCACCGCTTGTGCTTGGTTTTGGTCAGATCGATCCCACCCAACAACAGCGAAAGCTCTTCGTGACTCAGGATGACCTTGCCCTGCGCATCACCGGATTGCGGCCAGGTGAAACGCCCTTTCTCCAACCTCTTGGCACAGACCCAGAGTCCGCTTCCGTCCCAGACGAGGACCTTCAGCCGATTGCGCTGGCCGTTGCAGAACAAGAACAGGTGCCCGCTCAGAGGCTCACACGACAATCGATCCCGGACCAGACCGTACAGCCCTTCGAACCCCTTGCGCATGTCGGTGACTCCGGCGGCCAGATAGATCCGTGTAGCTGGACCCAGTCCAAACACGGCTTACGCCCGCTCCAGGATGCACCACCAGGCGTTCGAACGTACTCGTATCAAAATCAGGATGTACCTCGATCCGGCGCCCGCCCGGCAGCACCACGGCCAGCCCACAACTCGGTTCCTGCTGCGTCGGCGATTTCCTGGCCGCCAACTCCACCGGCACCAAACGACCGGCCGAAGAAATTGGCTCTACGCCTTCTCTTCCAACGCAGTTTCTTTAGATGGCGATCCAGTGTGCTGAAGCTCAAACCTCGACTCTGGCAAAACTCGCTCCGCCGCATACCGCTGCTCACAAACTCGGCCACCAACTGCTGAACTTCCGCACGGGTACGTCGCTTGGGCGCTGACAACTCTGTTTTTGCGGTCATCCGGACACTTCAACACAGACCCCGCCTGTCGAACAGGTGTGTTGGTCAGACGCTTACTCTACTTCGGCCTTCTCCTTTTCGTAGAGCTCCGGATCGTCACGCTGCCACGTCATGCTTTCGGAAGCCAGGGACGTGATGGCGTGGCAACGGCCGCAGCACGCCGCAGAATCTCGACCCGCGCCGCCTTTTCCTGTTTTTCCGTTTTCCCGAAGACGGCTTCCCACCCGGACGAATCGATCTGCTCAAGCGTACGTTTTGCTGCGGACGCAAGCTGACTCTTCAGATTGTCGTCGAGGCACTTGGAAAGGTCATTGCCGTCGGGATTCGCGGGGTCTTCGACGGACAGATTGGCGGAATTGTCGCGCAGTTCGGTCCAGAAGTGTTCCATCTGCGCCGAGAGGCTCTTCTTTTTCTTGTCCTTCAGCAATTTGATAACGGCGAGTTCCAGTACAAATGTGCGGATAGGCAGGCTGTTGCGGACCTTCCAAAGTTTGGCCAGGCGGATGGCGTCGATGACGCCGCTGTCGCGCACGTGATCGAGATGCACGTCGAGATTGGTCTTCAGGCGCTTCTTGTCGCCGCCGGATTGATAGAGATAGGCGTCCGTCTTGGTTTCATCGGTGAAACGGCCCGGCACCACGTCGATATGGAAATCCACCCCGAGATTCTCAGGGTCGCATCCTTTGAGCCGCAGAGCTGAGCCCTTGGGCTCGACGTAATATTTCTTGGCGAGTGCTGTCTTGTGGTTGTTGTAGATATCTTCGAGCGTCTCGCCGGCAGTATTGTCGCCGGAGGAGACGTAGGAGATGATGTCCAGGTCGTAAGACTCCTTGTTCATCGTCCCTTTGGCCTTCGAGCCCGCGTACCGGATGGTCAGGGCCGCATCCTTGAAATTGTTGCGGATCAGTTTTTCCACGTCGGCGCGGTGCTTTTGGAGCGCTTTTACCTCATCGCTATCGTCTCCCAACTCTTGGGAGGCAAGTACCTCGTTCAAATACTCGTCAGCAGTCATACGTAGTTCACCTCAATAATTGGAGTAAAGCCGCCCTGACGCTTGTCGAAGTCGTAGACCAGCAATTTAGGATCGACTTTTGGAAGAAGTTCCCGGCCGCAGAAAACAGCGACCGGAGCGGGAACGGCAGGGAAAAGATGGATGGCGTCACACTGGCCGCACTCCCGCGCGATGGTGCGCAGCGCAGCCTGGTACGCTTCCTTGAAGCGCGTGAGGTCATCCCGCTGGCGCAAGTAGGTCGGATTCGGCTCCATATTCGCCAGCGTCAGATCGTAGACCGTGAATGTCTCGTCGATTTCGGAGGGGAGCGCTTCGGGCTTAATCTTGCCGCTGAGCGACAGGATCAGGGCGATCCGGCCGCGCCCAGTGCCCTCGCGGACTTTGTCGAAGCGGTACTCGGCCGGGATGCCCGAATCCTTCCACACCCAGTCCTCCGTATCGCGGTGCCGCTGGAACACATCGACCGGCACCTTGTTGCTGAGCTGGCTGCCGAGATAGATGAGCAGTGGAATCGGCGCGAGCGCGAAGAGAGAAATGTGCCGTGTCTCGTGCACATCCATGCCGGGCTCGTAGAGGCGTTCGACTCTCTGCTTAATGCACCGGCAGGCCTCCTCGATGAAGGCTTTTCCTTCCGAGTTGATTGCCGTGAGATCGATCAGGTGGCCCTTGGCATCCGTGGGATACCGGGGCGCGACTGCCTTCGTGACTTGTGCGACGGGAATGGCAATCGTCTGTCCCGCAATCCGGGCCTTGAGCTGTACGATCGTGGTCTTCTTGTCCGGGCCGAGGCCGGTGACATGGAAGATGCGATCCTCATGAGACTCCTTGTATTTCTGGAGGACGGAAACTGGATACTTGTCGGGATGGTCATCGATGAGCTTGTGGCACTGCGGGCAGAGCAGCATCAGGTTCGAGACATCGTTGATATAGGCGGGACGCAGGGGCGACTTGCCGCGCGGCCCGTCCTCCTTGAAGGCGACGATGTGCGCCATTTGCCCGAAGTTCCCAGGAGTTAGGGTGAGCGGATGCTGCAAAAGGTATTCGTTGTGGTCGTCGAATTCGCAGCGTCCCCCGGCGCGGACCACCAGAAGCAGGCGCGTCAGGTCACGGATACCGCGGCTGACGCGGATGACCGGAGAGGCTGCGGCAGCCGCTACTGCGGTCGGATTGCTGCTGCGCTTTTGCTGCTTAGTGCCCATGCAACCATGACTCCCGGGCCGTGGAATCAAACTGAAGGAACCGGATGTTTCACTCGTACAGTTCGGTTCCGCAGCTATAATGATCTTATGACAGCATGGTTTCCTACGTCAAGTTGTGTTTCGCAGATATCGAGGAGGAGGCATGCCTAGACGGACTCTCGAAAGCCTCGGAGTTCTCGTTCGCAAGAAGCGCGGCAACAACAAGTTGAGGGAAACCGCCAAAGATATAGGCATAGGACCAGCAACTCTAATGCGCGTAGAAAACGGCCGCATTCCTGACGTTGAGACCTTCGGAAAGCTGTGCCACTGGCTCAACGTCGACCCCGGATCTTTCTTGGGCTTTCAGCCGAAGCCCGAAGCTGGCGCAACTGAGCCGGCCTTGACGGCGATCTCGGTCCACTGCAAAACAGATCAGACTCCACAGCCGGCTACGGTTCAGGCATTGGCGCAAATGATGCTCCTGGCCCTCAAGATGCAGCCCACGACCAACATTGAAAAATGACTGCTACGTTAGAACGTGGATTCAAGTCGTGGGCTGAACGAACAGCAACCAGTCTGAGAGGTGAACTTGCGCTTTCGCCATTCCAACCGCTCGACCCACGCCGACTCGCGGCCTACCTGCAAGTTCGGTTGATCACTCCGCATCAGGTGGACGGAATTACCGACGACATCCTTCATCAACTTCTCGTCGTGGACCCATGGGGCTGGTCGGCTCTGACACTTGATCAAGAACTTTCCGCGCTCGTGATCTACAATCCGGTACATCCTCCCGGACGCCAAGCGAGCGATATCACTCATGAACTCGCACACATAGTGCTCGGTCATCAACCTGCAACGATGATCATGTCGCCTGATGGAACTTTAGTGATGCGCAGCTACAATCAAAAACAGGAAGAGGAAGCGAACTGGCTCGGATGGGCTCTTCTTCTTCCGAGAGAGGCCATTCTGTCGCTAAGGCGCAGAAAAGTTGCCGTTCCAGACATTGCGGCATCGTTTGGCGTTACTGAGATTCTTGTGCAGTATCGGATGAGGATCACCGGCGTTGAATCGCAAATCCGGGCTGCAAATGTATCGCGGAAACGCCGTTGACACCGGCAGCAAAAATGACTACCACTGCTACCAAAAAGTGTCCTATTTGTTTTTCCAAGGATACTGGTAAAATGTAGGTGCGCGACGGTCGCAAGTGACTGGTAGCGTTGGTAGTAACAGCAGAAATTTGCCAGTGTTGTTGGCAAAATTTAGGCGGTGGATGTTAATCCCTCCCTCTCCGCCAGCGCTTTTGCCATCGAGCGTGTGCGAGCCGGTGACCTACGCCGAGACCAGAATCAGGAAGAAAGCAGTAATACACGTTTGCGCGGGGTCCGGCCTCTTGCCTTCTATCCACCCGTCCACGCCTTCGCTACGACTAGGACGTTCGTCTTCCCGGGACCCAATCCGATGGGCCGCATTCCCCGGACTCAGTGCACCAGCCTTGAGAGTCCACGATCAGATTGGGGGCAGTATGGTGTGTGACCCACGGCTCGGGGCCCAGTCCCGGCGGGCGCGCTCTGCGGACCTGACTCTCGACGGCAAGCCTTCGGAGTTCACGCCACGTGATCCAACACATTAGCCCCAGGAGGACAGCCGCGTACAATCCAACGCCGATCCACAAAGCAACCGATTCGGCCGGTTCGCGCGGAACTCGATATTGAGGCGGCGCGGTTTGAAGCGCAGGATGAAGCGCAGGATGTGGCGTCGTGGCCCGCGCTCCGCTGGGATCGACCGGCCAATCGTTTGCATCAGGTCGAGACGTTTCCGCACCCTGGTTCTCCGCACCATGGTTAACGCTGGCCAATTCGACGGGTGGATATTCAGTGAGGTATTTATAAATATCCGCAGCTTCGTCCTCGCTCAAATAGCTGAATACCGGCATCCGTCCGCGATAGGCCGAGGAAGGTGTGCCCATAACCACGGGCGCGCCACTGGTGACTTTCCGCACCAACTGCGCCCGGTTCACACGCACCGGGAGCACACTTAAAGGAGGGATTGCGCCTTCGAAAAGCTCCGTGGGCGTGGGATTCAGCCCCGTTGCGCCATGGCACGTGTGGCAGGTGGATTTCACGATCAGCTCGCCGATGCGATCGTGCGATTCTTGAATGGCAACTTGTTCGTGTTCAGCACCCGGCACGCCGGCAAGCTGCTTGAGGTAAGCCACCAGCGAACGAATTTCCGCTTTACTCAAATAATGGAAGGAAGGCATGTCCTGTCCGCCCTCGTGGAGCCGCTTTAGTAATAAGTCTCGGGACTGACTTACTAACTCAGCCGTCTGCCGACGACTTATTTCCATGCCGGCTTTCTTCATGCGCTCACTAACCAGCACACTGGAGGTTGCGCGGACTGGGTTGATCAACGATCCGATTTCCGGCGGAGCCCCGAGACCCGATTCGCCATGACATCCTCGGCAATTCAGGCGGTATAAGTCGGAGCCGTGCAGAGTCCGCGCCCCCTCGCTTGAACGTCGAAGCTGAGGCGCGGCCAAGTCCGTCGCCGGATCGGGCGGCCCCAAACGGAATGTCTTGCCCATGCTGGTTTCGTCAAACGAGCGGTGAAGGTGATGGAGCCAGCTTTCGCCGGTTACAGCTGTGACTGCAGTATCTTGACGGACGGCGCCTTGACCAAACATCGATCCTGCCGAGAACAGCAACGCGCAGATCGCCGCCGGTATCTTCATAACTAGAACGTCCGCAGGAAGGGACTGAAGACACTGTAAGTAATCCTCCGCGTGCGCTTGTCATGAACTTGTCAAGTTATTGTTTTGTTTTTTCGTCTGCAGTTGTGCGAGAGTGCCGCCCCGGACGGGAGCCCGAGCTTACCCCAGCGTTGCAGTGAGAAATTCTAGCGCGACATCAGAAACTCGACTTCCCGCTCAATTTCAGAGATCGCGATGGGAGCCAAGTTAGCCTCACGCAGTTGCTGGTTGAGTTGCGCCAACCTCGTTTGCTTGAATCTGTCCCACTCCGCGATGCGCGCTTTTACCTGTTGGCTTGACTCCGTGTAAACCGCGATGGCCTGCGAGGGCACGGCGCGATCTCCGCTTTCGACGACCCGCAGAGCCGATGCCAGGCCCGCGTAGGCCTCTTCCAGCCCGGGCCCCTCCTCGGCGTGTCCCGTGTTCAAGAGAGTCTTGTTCACAAGAATCTTGCTGGCCTCGGATCGCGCTTCCTCCAGCGCTGACTTGAGCTGTGCGTCTTGTACCCGTAAGTTTCGTTGCCCCAGCTTCTGTTGAATGTCAGCCAGTTGTTTCTGAACCGAGCCAATCTCCGCCAGTGCCCGCCTCGCGTCGATGGTTTCGCCAAAGATCTGCCGGCCCAACTGCAACTGCTGCGTCAGTTCCTCGGGAGTCGCGGGCGAGCGCGGGTCCATGACGACTTCTAGCGATTGGTTTTGCGTTTTTCCATCCACCGTCAGGCGGACCTGGTAGAGTCCCGGCACCGCCTTCGGCCCGCTCGGATTGCGGTACTCGGAGTCTTCGTCCGCGGCTGGACCGCCCGAACTACCCCACGTCAGGTTCCAGACGAAGCGGTGCATTCCGGCATTCCTCTCGAGGACTTCAGGCTTGGGAAACCAACGCTCGGCAACGGGCAGGGTCGCGTGTTTCGCCGCGCGCTGACTCTCTGAAGAATGTTCCTCCGAAGAAAACTTACGGATGAGATTCTGCTGCGAATCGAAGACTTCCACCCGAACCGCGCTCGCCGCAGACGGAAGGAAATAATCGATCATCGCGCCACTTGGAGGATTCTGTGCCGTTGGCTCCTCGGGCGGAAGCGGCGTACCGGTAAAAAAGTCGTTGTCCACACGAACGGCTGCGGCCGGCCGGTAAAGCCACGGGCCGCCGGCTTTTCTCGCCTCAAGTGCCTGGCGAAGCGGCGTGATGTTATCGAGAATCCAGAAGGAACGCCCGTGCGTGGCAATCACCAAGTCGTCGCCGTGGAGGGTAAGATCGCGAACCGAACTGACGGGCAGGTTCAATTGCAAGGACTGCCAGTGGTCACCGTCGTCCCACGATACGTACACTCCCAATTCGGTTCCAGCGAAGAGGAGCCCTCGGCTCTGCGGGTCTTCGCGAACGGCGCGCAAAAATGCCGGAGCCGCAATGCCGTTCGTGATCGGTTGCCAGGTAGCCCCGTAGTCCCGTGTGCGATAGAGGTATGGCGTCTGATCGTCGAGGCGACCGCGATCGACGGCGGCATACGCGACAGCGGGATCGAAATGCGAAGTTTCGATGAGCGAGATCTTGCTCCAGTCGCTCAGTCCCGGCGGCGTGACATCTTTCCAGTTCTTTCCTCCGTCACGGGTGAGATGAATCAATCCCGTGTCGCTTCCCACCCAAATCAAATCGCGATTGAGCGGCGAGGGCGCGATCGTGAACACCACGCCATAACCGGCGCGTTTAGCTTCCTCGATCGTTGGCGAACCTTGCGTTGGCGGACTCGGCGGTTTCGTAGTTTTTGAATCGCGTGCGTCACCGGCCGCCCCGGTGAGATCGGGGCTGATGGTCTCCCAGTGCAGACCGCCATCGACCGTCTTCATCACATACTGCGTCCCCAGATAGAGCGTTGTAAGGTCAGCCGGGGAAAGTACCAGCGGCGGAGTCCAGGGCGCGCGATATTTGCGCTCATGGACTTCCGAGTCCCACCGAAATGCGGGCCATGGAGTGATGTCCTGGCTGAAGCCAGTCCGTTTGTTGAAGCGGGCAACGGTACCGAAAACCCCACTCAGATAAATGATGTCGGGTTCCTTCGGATCGAGCGCCAGGTATCCACTCTCGCTGGGGCCGGCCGGGAACCAATCCCGCGGCGTGATCTGGCCGTGGTCGGTGCGGCTTACCACGGCGGCAGCGCCGGTATCCTGCTGCGCGCCATACACAACGTAAGGGAACTGATTGTCGGTCGTCACATGATACAGCTGTGCCGTGGGCTGGTTATACCAACTGCTCCAAGTCTGGCCGCGATTCAGGCTGATCGTGGTTCCCTGGTCGGTTCCGAGCACCATGCGGGCCGAATTCCTGGGATCGATCCAGAGCTCGTGATAGTCGTCGCCACCGGGCGCGCCTCGCAAGACCGAAATCGTCTTCCCGCCGTCCTCGGATCGATAGAGAGCAATATTCGGGACATAGATCACATCGGAGTTCTGCGGGTCAATCGAGATGCGAGCGAAATACCACGCCCGGCTGGTCAGCCGAGGATCGCCGTTGGCCAGCACCCATGTGTTGCCTCCATCGTCAGAGCGATAGAGGCCGGAATTTTTCGCCTCTGATCCTTGAGCCTCGATAAGGGCGTACACGCGCTTGCCGTCGGGCGCAACATCGACGCCGACCCGCCCCCAATCGCCCGCGGGCAGCCCGTATCCCTCGAGCCGCGACCAGGTTTTGCCCGCATCTTGAGAGCGGTAAAGGCCGCTACCGGGTCCATCGATCGGAGCGTACGTGCTCCACGGCGGACGATGGCTATGCCACGCGCCGGCAAACAAGAGCCGCGGCGCGGAAGAACACATCGCCAAATCCGATATGCCGACTTCAGGCCCCAGATCGAGAACCCGCGTCCAATGCGTTCCTCCATCGATGGATTTATAAACGCCGCGCTCTTCGTTGCGCCCATAAGCGTGCCCCAGAGCGCCGACATAAACTGTGGAAGGATTCTGGGGATCGATCACAATCCGGCTGATCTGGCGCGTGTCGTCCAGGCCAACGTGATTCCACGTGGCTCCGCCGTCGGTCGATTTGTAGACGCCATTGCCCGTAGAAAGGTCGGAACGAATGTCGGTCTCGCCGGTTCCCGCATAAATGGTTTTAGGATCGGAGGGAGCGACGGCTAATGCGCCGATCGAGGCCACCGGCTGGCCGTCAAAAATCGGCGTCCAGACTACTCCGGCGTCGGTTGTTTTCCAGATGCCGCCATCGACCGAGCCGAAATAAAAGCTTGCCGGGTCGCCCGGTACGCCCGCCACTGCCACCACGCGTCCACCACGAAAAGGGCCGATCAGTCGCCATTTGAGCCCATTCACCAGTTCCGGAGGAACCGCCTGGGCGAGAACCGTAACCGTGAGCAGCAGAAAAGAACAAGCAGTAATACCACTCTTCAAACACGACCGGAATTTGCGCAAGTTAGGAGACCCTCGTTTTGGGTATTCAGTTTAGATGAAGTAGCGCTCTCAGAGTACGACGAAATTTCGAGTAATAGGTTAGCTTCACGAGCCGAGGGGGGTGGCTTTAGTGGTTAACGGTTCCGCAAATTGACGCGCTACTTGGTTTCGGATCCGCTTGACGGCGCGGAAACTGAACTGTACAGTTCAAATTAGTGAACTGGAGAGTTTTCCCATGCTGAGAACCAGCGAAAATGACCCCATCGTCGTCTCCGCGCTCCAAGCCCGCTCCAACTTTGGCGAGCTATTGCGTCGCGTGGATAACGAGCGCCGCTCGCTCGTCATCGAAAAGCGCGGCATGCCGAAAGCGGTCCTCCTGAGTATCCGGGACTACCTGCGGCTCGCGGCTCCCGAACCGGAAGTGCTCCGGCTCATCGGAGAGGAGTCCGGGCGCAAGGGCACGAACACGCTCAACTCGCGGCGGATTGACCAGATCATCAAGGCCGCCCGGGCAAAAATGCCCAAGCGCCGATGATCCCGCTTCGCCTCGTTATCGATACCAACATTCTCGTCTCGGCGGCTTTAAAACCGCATGGACTTCAGCGCACCGTGTTCCTGGCGGCGATCACCAGACCGGCCAGGCTGTATGTCACCGAAGCCATTCTCGCGGAATACCGTGACGTGCTCGCCCGCCCTGAGTTCAAGATCCGCAAGGGCCTTCGGCAGCAATTGCTCCAGCTCATCAAGAACCGCGCGCACCTCGTTACCCCTGTGCGTGCGCTCCATCTCGCGCGCGATCCCGACGACAACAAGTTCCTGGAATGCGCCGATGCCGCCCGCGCCGATTACCTGGTAACCGGCAACCAGCGGCATTTCCCGAGATTCTGGAAGCAGACTAAGGTAATCACCTCCAGGGACTTTATCGGCATCGTAGCGCAGCACCTCACCCCGTGACCGCCATCACTGCAAGCCGCTTGCCCCTGTGCCAGCTTATGGGAATGAGCCCCCTTATCAAGAATGATCGCGCAGCGTGGTTACAAAGCCCTTCGGCCGATTGCTCCGCTGTTCCAGCCGAGAGCAAGAACCCTTGCCGGCTGATCCTTTTAGGCGCCCCGGGAGTGGGCAAAGGCACGCAGGCCGAAATCCTGACGGCGCGTCTGGGCGCTTGCCATCTCTCGACCGGAGACGTCTTTCGAGCGGCCAGCAAGCGGCCCGAATGCGAGCAATCCCCCGCCATGAAGGCGGCAACCCAGTACATGCGCCGCGGCGACCTGGTGCCCGATTCCACCGTTTGGGAGATGGTGCGTGAGCGCAGCAAGTGTATCCTCCACTGCGGCGGCTTCATCCTCGACGGGTTCCCCCGCACCCTGGGCCAGGCCCAATCACTCAGAGAGTTGATGGAGCACGAGAACTTGTCTCTCAGCGCAGTGGTGAACTACGAACTGCCGGTGGACGAAATCGTCGGCCGCCTGAGCGGCCGCCGCACCTGCGAAAAATGCAAGTCGGTGTTCAACGTGAAAGAGCGGCCGCCAAAGTTCGAGGGCATCTGCGATCGCTGCGGCGGACGCCTGCTGCAGCGCGAAGACGACCGCCCCGAGGCCATCGCCGTCCGTTTGGAAGCCTACGACCGAAGCACCGCGCCCCTCATCCAGTTCTACAAAGATCTCGGCCTGCTGCTGCCGATTCTAGCCAAGGGATCTCCTGAGGAAATCGCGGCCCGAACCATCGACCGGTTGAATGCTCTGGCCGCTTGACTGCCTTGTAAGGGGGAGGGCCGGGAGTCCTCCAACGCAGAACCCAGCACCGGCTTACGCTGCTAACTCATCGGCTGGCCGGCGTATCGGCGGTTTTTGGTTCCGCGCCGCCAAAATGTCCGCGGCGTTCTCCCTGCCGCTGCAGCCGGAAGGCCGGAACAATCAGAGCCTGTTCCAGCGTGGGGCGATTCAGATTCAACAGAGTTTCTGCCGCTTGGTTCGACTCCGCGTGTTTGCCGAGCTTCTGGTACGCCACCACCAGCGTGCGCAGCGCGAACGGATCGCGGTTGTCCTCTTCCAGATCCTGCACCGCATTGTCCCACTTGCCTTCGGAGGCCAGCACGGCGCCGTGCGCGCTGTAGTAGGCATGCTGGATCGTCGTGCGCCGGCTCGAGGTCGCCAGCTGCTTAAGGTCAGCGACCGAACTTTCCGCCTTTGCTCGATTGCCCGCGTCGAGATCGCGAAGAACCATGGCATAGAGCACAACCGCCATTTCCTCGTCCCGTGCGGCTTGGCTCATCCTCTTGTCTTCTTTCAACACATCGCTCGCCTTGCTCAGCAGTTTCAGCGCCGCCTTCGGACCCCTCTGATAGAGGGCCATCTGCCGATACGCTTCGGCTTCCATCTCTCCCAGTCCCTTGGCCCGGGCCTGGCTGGCGACGGCGCGAAAAGCCTTATCCGCGGCCGCGTAATTTTTCTCGCGCACATAAGTAGCCGCCGACTGCAGCGCCCACTCGGCCGCCTGCGCCTCCGAGGGAGCCATTTTAATCGCCTTGTCGTATTCCACCCGTGCTCGAACCTGATCTCCCGCTAACGCGTAGGTGTCCGCAATCCCGAGCTGCGCCGACGAGAAAGTTGGATCAAGCTGCAACGCCGCCCGATACTCCGAGAACGCATCGTCGAATCGTCCCATCACCCGCGAGAGCTCGGCGAGGCTGTCATGCGGGTTGGGTTCTTTCGGAACCAGTTCCATGTATTTCTGAGCCGCGGCCTGCATTTTTGGCCAATCGTGACGAGCGGCATAGCAGTAGGCGAGTTCATTCCACGAGCCTGGGAACATGGTCGTGCGCTCAAAGTAAGGGATGGCTCGTTCGTCCTCGTTCTGGTGGATCAGCCACCAACCCGCAAACCACGTCAGGTTCTGGTCGTGCGGATAAAGTTCCAAAACCTGGTTCATGTCCGCAATGGCCTCTAGAAAATGGCCGTCGCTGGCGTCCGCCATCCAGGCAATGAACAACTGCTCGCCCTTCGTAACCTTCTTCGACAACGCCAGCGCTGCCCGGCGGTGGCTCGCCTGTTCGACTGGGTCCCGGGAAACGAAAGCGATAAACCCGTGCGCCAGAGCGAAATTGTGGTCTTTCCTGACCGCTTGTTCCCAGATATTCACCGTGGTTTCAACCCTCAGGTCACTCTGAAAGCGCGCCAGACCCTGCTCGAATACATGCCGCGCCTTGGCCGAGCGAGTGCTGACGGGAAGCGTCTCTTCCTTCGGCGCTGGCTCCGCCGCGTAAGCCATCGACAGACCGGCGGTGAGTAACACGAACGCAAAAATCGCTGCACGCTTGCTAAGCATGAAGGCCTCTATTTCCCTCGCAACAAATATCCCGCTTCCAGGGGAAGCAGGTCGTCGATCTTCAACACCTTGACGTCATGGGTGATGGAATACACGTCGACCAGGCCAATGGCGCCGCGCGTGGATCCCACGAAACGCAGCAAGTCTTCATCCGAACTGGCGACCACGATGGAACCTTTATGCGCGGCGACCAGCGCCTTCATCTCGTCCAACGAAGCCTTGTACAGCCGGTCCTGCGCGATTTGCATTTCCGGAGACCCGGGCTCCCGGATCACCACCGTGACCGCCGAGCCGTCCGGCCAAGTCCGGGTTTGACCTTTGAGAATCTTGACGAGATTTATAGAAGTGAGACCCGACGTCGGATTCGCTTTTTCCACGACCACCGCGAGTTGCTTGGCGCTGCAATGGACCGCCAGGCCGATCACGAGAAGGAAGGTTCCAAGTCTTGTGCCGCGCTGCATCAGAAAATTATAAGGTGACCCGCGAAAAGCTCTTACGTACTAAAGTAACGAGCCCTCCCGAACGAACCTGGGCCTTTCATCCACCTTGGTCGCACTCAACTATCCCGAATGGCCATGGATGCGATAGCTTGATACCTTCTAGTTTAGGAAGGGCGGCAAGATGATTGCAGTCCCGGAGGGACGATTGGTTCTCAAGAGGCGCAGTGCCGCCTATCTTATTTCAACCAGCGTCGCGACGAAATCGTCGCCACCATCCGCGAGTTGGTCGAGATCGAATCTCCCAGCGACAACAAGGCCGCTGTGGACCGCATTGCCGAGGCGGTCGCCAAGAAATTTTCCCAGCTCGGCGGCGAAGTTCGAATTCACCCGGCGAAAGACTTCGGCAACCACCTGCAAGTGAACTTCGGAGGCAAGTCGGCCAGACCGATCCTGTTGCTCGGTCACTACGACACCGTCTATCCGCTGGGCACTCTCGCCGCCATGCCGTGCCGCACCAACGCCGACAAGCTGACCGGCCCCGGCATCCTCGATATGAAATCGGGCATCGCATTGATGCTCCACGCGCTCGCCGCTCTCCAAGACTGGCATAAAGAAGACTGGCAGGGCGGATTGCCGCGCCCCGTGACCGTGCTTCTGGTATCCGACGAGGAGGTCGGCAGCGATTCTTCGCGAGCTATCACCGAGTCGCTGGCGAAGAAGGCTGCGGCCGTGCTCGTCCTCGAGCCTTCTTATGGACCCCACGGTGCCGTGAAAACCGCGCGCAAGGGAGTTGGCGAATACCTCGTCAAAGTTACTGGCAAGGCGTCTCATGCCGGCCTCGATTTCCAGAAGGGCGTGAACGCGATTCTAGAGCTGGCGCGTCAAATCCAAAAAGTGTCCAGCTTTACCGAAATAAAGAAGGGCGTGACCGTAAGCGTCGGCATTGTAAGCGGTGGATCGCGCACCAACGTGGTTCCGGCTGAAGCGGCGGCGCAGGTTGATGTCCGCATCGCGCGCATGAAAGACGCCGCCGGAATCGATAAGAAGATGCGCAGCCTCCGCCCCTTCAACCGCAAGTGCACAATCGAGGTCACCGGAGGCATCAACCGTCCGCCCATGGAACGCACCGCCGGGGTCGCCGCGTTATACGAGCAGGCCAAGGCCATCGCCCACGACCTGGGATGGAAGCTAGGCGAAGCCGCGGTCGGTGGCGGCTCCGATGGCAATTTCACCGCCGGATTGGGCATCCCAACCCTCGACGGTCTTGGCGCCGTAGGAGACGGAGCCCACGCCCCGCACGAACACATCCTGATCTCGGAGTTGCCCCGCCGAGCCGCCCTTCTGGCCGGGCTGATCGAGGCCGTGTAACCACTCATGGGTTGTCATCCACTCACGGGTTGTCATCCTGAGCGGAGCAGGAACTTCACGAAGTGAAGTTTCTGCGGAGTCGAAGGACCCCTACTCCCGCACGCATTTTCGGAAGAGTAAAGCTCCTTCGCTCTGGACGAATCGAGCGTCAAGAAGCAGGTTCTAACTTCTGCCACAGGCTGTTAGAATCAACTTTGGGGCCCTTGGACTGCCGTTACGCCCGCGCCGGGCAACCCCGCAGGAGGTTCTTATGCCGGGAAAATTGGGATTGCCTGAGATTCTGTTGATTCTTGCGGTCGCGCTGCTCCTGTTCGGACCGAGCAAGCTTGGCCAACTGGGCAAGGGTTTGGGCGAGGGCATCAGAAATTTCAAGTCAGCCATGAAAGAAGGCGAAGAAAAACCAGCAGACCCGCCCAAGCCGCCTGCCGCCTAACGTTCTCATTTCCCAGTTCTCAGTTCTCAGTAAGAACTTACGAACCGCGGGTTTTCTGAGAACTGAGAACTGGGAACTGGGAACTGATTTCCCGCAGCATCCGCCACACCAGCGCCACCGGCAGTCCCACCACGTTGCAATAATCCCCTTCGAGACGAGGAATCCAGCGGGAAGCGATGCCCTGAATCCCATAGGCTCCCGCCTTATCCATAGGCTCGCCGCTGGCGATGTAATCGGCGATCTCCTTCTCAGAGATTTCGGACATCGTCACCGAAGTGGTTTCACTTGCCACCGACCTCTGCCCACCGGCCACCAAACACACACCAGTAATCACCTGATGCTCGCGTCCTGAGAGCAAGCGCAACATGCGCGTGGCGTCCGCGGCATCGGAGGGCTTGCCCAGAATCTGGCCGTCGACCACAACCACAGTATCGGCCCCGAGCACACAATCGTGCGGACGTTGATGTGAAATCGCCAGTGCCTTCTCGCGCGCAAGGCGCTCGGCACACTCTTTAGCGGATTCTCCAGGCAGCGGGTCTTCCGGGATATGCGCAGGCTGCACTTCGAAACGAATCCCAGCGTTGCGCAGCAATTCCTGGCGGCGCGGCGAAGCGGAGGCGAGCACGAGCATGGAGATATTGTATAGGTGTCGTTGGGTGGCGTCGTACGATAAAGGCGGGTCGTAGCAGACATGAGGAACCGCGCGTAAAATCACAGATATATGCCAGCGCTAAACCCCGAAATCTTCGAATGGGCACGAAAAGGAGCCGGATTGTCGCTCCACGAGGCAGCCCACGCAATAGAACTGAAGGAAGCGCATGGAATGTCTGGTGCCGACCGGTTAGCGGCACTTGAAGCCGGTATTGAGGAACCATCTCGACCCCTGCTACTGAGAATGGCTAAGGCCTATCGTCGTTCCTTACTCGTCTTCTACTTGGAAAGCCCCCCAAAGACGGGCGACCGGGGAAAAGATTTTCGGACGCTGCCGGGAGGTGAGCCTCCTCTTTTCAATCCTGTCCTTGACGCATTGATTCGAGATATTCGCGGACGACAGAGCATCATCAGGTCCCTTCTAGAGGATGCGGAGGCGGAAAAGCTGCCATTTATCGGCTCAGCAACGATGCATGTTCCGGTAGCTAGATTGGCGGAACGCATCGTCCGACAGATCGACTTCGATTTGACAAGGTTTCGCCAGCAAAACTCAGTCGAAGACGCATTTGCATATCTGCGTTTTAGGGTTGAGGACACGGGAATCTTTGTCCTTCTCCTTGGAAACTTGGGCACCCACCACACCAATATCCCCGTCGATACTTTTCGCGGCTTTGCGATGGCAGATGAGATAGCGCCAATTGCCATCGTTAATGACAATGATGCGCGATCTGCATGGTCCTTCACGATGTTGCATGAGGTAGCTCATTTGTGGCTGGGCGATACGGGCGTAAGCGGATGGGCCACCGAACTAGCAATTGAGCAATACTGCAGCGATGTCGCCGCTGAAATACTCCTCCCCCCAAGGGAACTTGAGGAATTCGCTCGAATTGAGCGGTTGCCTTTCGACCAACTCGTGGAAGCCGTAGGTAAGTTCGCAGGCCAGCGCAAAATCAGCCGCGCTATGGTGGCGTACAGAGTATTTCGAATGGGCGCTATTAGCTTCAAGATGTGGAGCGACCTGAAAGAGCGATTTAGACGAGATTGGTTGGAACACAAGGAGCGAGAAGCGCTAAAGCAGGCGAACAAAGAAGGAGGCCCCAGCTATTACGTTGTTAGGCGGCATCGGATAGGAAAAGCTCTTTTGGATCTTGCGGAGCGCTCGCTGGGTGAGGGCCTTCTCACGTATACGAAAGCAGGGCGGCTCCTCGGAGTGCGCGCTAGAAATGTCGAACCGCTTTTGTCAGGCGAACCGCCTCGTCGAGGGGGCGAATAGTGCTATACCTGCTTGACGCGAACATTCTGATCACGGCGGCAAACACTTATTACCCGATTGGTCGAGTACCTGAGTTTTGGAGCTGGGTGCAGCATCAGGCTGAGACTGGACTCGTGAAAATCCCGGTTGAAATGTATGAAGAGGTACTCGAGGGTCGCAAAGAGGATGACGAAGGTGAAGAACGACAAAAATCGTGCAGCGCTCGTTTTGGATGAGATACCAAATCCGGAACTTGTTCGTCGCGTCGTCGCCGAGGGCTACGCAAAAGATCTTACCGATGACGAGGTCGAAAAGATCGGGCGCGATCCGTTCTTAATTGCTTATGCCTTCGGAAATGCCGAACGGTGCATCGTAACCACGGAAGTCTCGAAGCCCAACAAACAACGACACAATCGGCATGTCCCAGATGTATGCCAGAGTCTGAACGTGCTGTGGTGCGGACCATGGGAGCTAAACGAAAAGCTAGGCTTTAAGACGGGTTGGAATGACGAACAATAACGTGGAGCTCTTAGCTTCCATCGACTCAGTTCAGATTAGATAATAGAATTCCTGGGCTACTCCAGCGCCTCTGGCTCAATCGAAATATTCTTCTCGCCCTTGGCGCGCTTTTCCCAGTATTTTTTCACCCAGGCTTCGTAGCTCTTGCCGGCGGCGGTGTCGCGTCCGGTAAAGGCGACAGCGGCAATTTCGGAGTAGGGGATAGCTGGCCGCTCATTGCTCGTCGCGAGCATCAGGCGCACGACGGAATCCGCCAGCGTCGAACCAGCGCGGCGGTCGAAGAGATATCCCGTAAGTGCCGCGCCGTCCTTACGTGTGATGGTTACATCCCCGCGATAATCAAACGCCTTTTCGATCACCGCGCGCACATCGGCTTCGGTAGCCAGCTGCGGAATCCATCCCTGAAGGTTTTCGCGCTCGAATCCGGGGACAACTTCAAGTTCGTCGGTCGGGTGCGACGGCACAGCTAGGCCTTGCGCACTGTGGTGCATCACAGGATCGTGCCCATGCTCCCGCCCGCTCATGCGTGGCTTTCTTCCGCTTGCGGAGTCGCAGTAGGTGCGTCAATCTGCACCAGCGGATTGTAGGAGTGCACCGGCCGCACCTCCCGATCCAGATCGGCCAGCGCCTCTGCGTCTGGATAGAGCGAGAAAGTCGCCTTCACGGTGTCCACGAATCCGCGCAACGATCCGAACGTATCGTCCACCGACGAAGGTTCATATCCGCAATGCACCATGCAATTGGCGCACTGCGGATTGCCCGACTCGGTGCCGTAGCTCGCCCACTCCGTCGTTTCCATCAATTCTTTGTAGGATTCGGCGTAGCCATCCTGTAACAGGTAGCACGGCTTCTGCCATCCGAAAATGTTGTAGGTCGGCATGCCCCAGGGCGTGCATTTGTACTGGCGCTTGCCCATCAGGTATTCAAGGAAGAGCGGCGACTGGTTGAACCGCCAGGTCTTCTTGCGATTCGAAAGCATGGCGCGGAACATCCGGCGAATGCGGGCGCGTCCCATGAAGTGTTTCTGGTCCGGCGCCTTATCGTAGGAATATCCGGGCGAGACCATCATGCTCTCGACCCCGACGTCCATCATTTCGTCAAAGAATTTGCGCACGCTATTGGGATCGGCACCATCAAACAGCGTGGTGTTGGTCGTCACGCGGAATCCGGCTTCGACGGCGGCGCGGATCCCGTCGAGTGCGAGCTCGTATCCGCCTTCGCGGCACACGGAAAAATCGTGGTGTTCTTTCTGTCCGTCCACGTGCACCGAGAAGCTCAGGTACTTGCTGGGCTTGAACAGGTGCAACTTCTCTTTCAGCAGCAGCGCGTTGGTGCAGAGATAAATATATTTCTTGCGCGCCACCAGGCCTTCGACAATTTTGGCGATCTGCGGATGCATCAGCGGCTCGCCGCCGGGGATCGAAACCATCGGCGCTCCGCACTCATCGACCGCCTTAAAGCAGTCTTCCGGCGAGAGATCTGCCTTCAGAATGTGGGCCGGGTACTGGATCTTGCCGCATCCGGCACAGGCCAGGTTGCAGCGAAACAGCGGCTCGAGCATGAGCACGAGCGGATAGCGCGTGCGTCCAGCCAGCTTCTGTCGCAGGACGTACGAGGCCACCGTCCACATCTGGGATACAGGAACTGCCATCACCCCTCCGGAAGGAATGTGTGTAAAGGAATGTGTGTATATGATACCGGATTCTGGTCTGGTTGTTGTCCGCTGGTGGCGCTTTCATAATTTGTCATCCTGAGCGAAGCCTGCTTTTCACGAAGTGAAAAGCAGGCGGAGTCGAAGGACCCCTACCCCGGAGGCGGCGTCGGATTAGCGGAGGGTCCTTCGCTTAGCCCAGGGCCGCGGACGCCAGCGGTCGCGCCGCACCCTGCTAGAATCGAGCCCTTCATGGAAGCCGCTCGCATCCGCAATTTTGCGATCATTGCGCACATCGATCACGGAAAATCCACGCTCGCCGACCGCCTGCTGGAGCTGACCGGGTCGCTCGCCATGCGCGAAATGCAGGAGCAGGTTCTGGACTCGATGGACCTGGAGCGCGAGCGTGGCATCACCATTAAGGCTCACGCCGTCCGCATGTTGTACCCCGCGCAGGACGGACAAATTTATCAGCTCAACCTGATCGATACGCCCGGCCACGTGGATTTTTCCTACGAAGTCTCGCGCTCGCTGGCCGCCTGCGAAGGCGCTCTGCTGGTGGTAGACGCGTCGCAGGGCGTGGAAGCGCAGACCCTGGCAAATTCATACCTCGCCATCAATCATGGTCTCGAAATTATTCCTGTGATTAATAAGATCGACCTGCAGAGCGCTGACATCCCGCGCACCAAGGAGATGATCGAGAGCGCGGTCGGCCTCGATGCCTCCGACGCATTGCTGATCAGCGCCAAGACCGGCCAGGGCGTACCCGACGTTCTCGAGGCAATCGTGAAGCGCGTTCCCCCGCCAAAAGGCGCGCCGGAACGCCATCTCCAAGCCTTGCTCTTCGATTCCTGGTTCGACCCGTATCGCGGAGTGGTGGTGCTGGCGCGTGTCTTCGAGGGCCGGTTGCGCAAAGGGCAGAAGGTGCGTCTCTGGTCGAACGGCCACGTTTTCCAGGTAGAGACTCTGGGCGTGCTCACGCCCAAGCCGGTCGAGGTCGACGAACTCGTGGCAGGCGAAGTCGGATTCATCATCGCCAATATTAAGAACGTAGCCGATACGAAAATCGGCGATACCATCACCGACGATGACCGGCCTTCGCTGCAGGCCTTGCCCGGGTTTGAAGAAATCAAGCCCATGGTTTTCGCCGGCCTCTACACCGTGGACGCCCACGAGCACACGGCGCTGCGCGAAGCCTTGGAAAAATTGAAGCTGAACGATTCGTCATTTTTCTTCGAGCCGGAAAGTTCGGTGGCCCTCGGATTCGGCTTCCGCTGCGGCTTTCTCGGCCTGTTGCACATGGAGATCATCCAGGAACGCCTCGAGCGCGAATACAATCTCGACCTGATCACGACGGCCCCTGGTGTGCGTTACCAAATTACGAAAACCGACGGCACTGTGATCGAGGTGGATAATCCCTCCCGCTGGCCCGATGTCAGCGAAATCGCGAAAGTGGAAGAGCCGGTGATTCTCGCCGTGATTTTGACCAACGAGGAATATGTAGGCGGCATTCTCAAGCTGGTCGAGGAAAAGCGCGGCAAGCAGAAGAGTTTTGAATACGTCAGCTCGTCGCGCGTGATGCTGCAGTACGAGCTGCCCCTGAATGAAATCGTGCTCGATTTTTACGACCGCCTGAAATCGGTGTCGCGAGGTTACGCTTCGCTTGACTATCATCTGTCGGGCAATTGGGTTTCGCCGATGGCCAAGCTCGACATCATGGTCGCGGGCGAGCCGGTAGATGCGTTGTCAACCATTATCCATCGCGACTTCGCCTATGATCGCGGCCGGGCGCTGGCGGCAAAAATGAAGCAACTGATCCCGCGCCAGATGTTTGAGGTGGCAATTCAGGCGGCGATTGGAGCCAAGATCATTGCCCGCGAAACCGTGCCCGCGATGCGCAAAAACGTGATCGCCAAGTGTTACGGCGGCGACATCAGCCGCAAACGCAAGCTCCTGGAAAAACAAAAGGAAGGCAAAAAGCGCATGAAGCGCATTGGCCGCGTCGACATTCCGCAAGAAGCCTTCCTGGCCGTGCTCAAGGTGGGTGAGGACAGCGGCTAGGGGCTTCCGAAAACCTAGGGCATGGCCTCCGATGAAGCCACGCCCTGGGCACAGCTGCTCAGTCAGACTTGGCTAGCGTATCCCCGCATGGACAAAATCGTGCTCGGGACCCTCCTCGTAGGCATGTTCGCCGTGGATGGATTCATCGAGGCCGATTTCTTCGTTCATCTCGCTGACCTTCACCGTCGTGAACATGTCGATGATGCGCAACATCGCGTAGGTAAACACGAACGCCCATACCGACGAGAACGTCACCGCCACCACCTGCTTCAGCAGGAACGTCGGATCGCCATAGAGCAGTCCGTTTGCCCCGTCCGGATTAAATTGCTTGTTGGCGAAGATTCCGAGCATGACGATGCCGAGAAAGCCTCCGACTCCGTGGACTCCCCAAACATCCAGCGCGTCATCCCACTGCAGTTTGTTCTTCATCTCCACCGCGTAGTAGCAAACCACTCCAGCAACCACGCCAATGATGACCGCCGTGGTCGGAGAAACATACCCCGCCGCGGGCGTGACGGTGGCCAGTCCGGCAACGGCTCCAGTCAGCAAGCCGAGGAGCTTAGGTTTCTTTTCGTTGAACCATGCCACCAGCAACCAGGCAACCGCCGCAAACGAGGCGGCCAGATCGGTATTGAGAAATGCGGTGGCGGTCACTGAATCGACTCGCATTTCGCTGCCCGCGTTAAACCCGTACCATCCGAACCACAGCAGGCCGGTTCCCAGGGCAACCAGTGGGATGCTGTGCGGCCCGCGATCCGCCGTGTGCCGCTTCCCCACGTACAGCACCGACGCCAAAGCGGCGATGCCCGCGATGTTGTGCACCACAATGCCGCCCGCGAAATCCTTCACGCCCCATTGCTGCAGGAAACCTCCACCCCAAACCATGTGCACGAACGGAAAATAAACAAAAGTCAGCCAGCCCGTCAGGAACAGCATGTACGCCTTGAACGTGACCCGGTTGGTGAACGCTCCCGAGATGAGTGCGGGTGTGATGATGGCGAACATCATCTGATACGCAATGAACACAAATGCCGGGATGGTGTCGCTCGGCAAAGACGGGGTAGTGAGATTAACGCCGCGCAGAAACGCCAGGTGGAAGTTGCCGATGACCCCGTGCCAGTCCCCGCTGAAACACAGCGAATAGCCATACAAATACCAGATCACCGTCGTCCAGCCCATCGACACAAAACTCTGAATCATGATGGCGAGCACATTCTTGCGCCCGACCAGGCCGCCGTAGAAAAACGCGAGGCCGGGTGTCATCAGCATGACCAGGCTGGTACATAGAATCATGAACCCCGTGTTACCAGTATCGAGATGCAGCATAGGAATTTCTCCGAACCACAAAGTTAGAAGTTATGAGGATCCGCTGTCGAAGTCCCCAGTCACAACCCTCCCCAAACGTCATGCGTCGATGGCGCTCGAATAACCGTCACTGTGGCGCGTTCCTTGCCGACCACGAGCATAAAAGAGGGGTTTGTACGTGCTGCCGAGTTGGAACAGAAGGAAACGCCAGCACTCTCGGCGGCAGGCTGACTTGGACTATGAGGACCGCGAGATCCTCCTTTCTGAACGAGCGTATGTCTTGGTCGAGGGTCCCCGCCGTGAGGCTCGTCACAGCTAGTGGTGACACAAACGGTTGCCCCTCCAGTAAGGGCTAGAGCGGATTCACCGTTGCTGTATCCGCTCGCGTAGGGACGGCCGCCCTCGGCCGTCCAAGCCGAGCGCAGCTTGGCAGTTGCCCGTGGCCACAGCAACTCCGAAACCGCTCTAATCGCCTGGAAACCGTTGTTTTTCCCGGATCGGGAGTGGCCTAGGGGAAGGTTACACGAGCCGGAACCGCTGGCGATGCGGGTCCGAAGCTTTTGGTTTATGTGCAAATCTCAGATTGTGTGACGAAAGTACTGATTCGCAAGCGGTTCTACCACTCTCCCCCCAAGCGATAGGTAACCAACTTAGAAACATAGCTTTAGGAACAACTCGGCGGCCCTTAAATGTCCCGACCAGCCGGTCGGTTCTGTCCGATACCGCACCCTGGCCTTCTCATCCACAACATTTTCCACAGGATGGAACTATCCAAGGGTCGAATTTCGCCGGTCGGTAATCGGGATGCCAATCGGGACGCTGAACGGGATGGATACGGACGCCGGTTCCAGTTTATTCGCCGGGTTCGCTATTGCCCTCGACCATGTTGGCAAAGCGGGTGGAATTGTGCAGAAACGCCAGATTGAACTTGCCGATAGGGCCATTGCGCTGCTTGGCGACGATGATCTCGGCCCGTCCCTTAAGCTCGGGCTCATCCTGCTTATAGATCTCCTCGCGGAAGATAAACATGACCACGTCGGCGTCCTGTTCAATCGACCCCGATTCGCGCAAATCGGAGAGCTGCGGCCGGTGGTCGCCGCCACGGCTTTCGGGAGCGCGGCTAAGCTGCGACAACGCCAGCACCGGAACGCCGAGTTCCTTGGCAATGGCTTTCAGTCCGCGCGAGATGGCGGAAACTTCCTGCGTCCGGTTCTCGAACCGCTTGCTGCCCCCGGACATAAGCTGCAGGTAGTCAACCACCAGTAAGTCCAGCCGTCCTTGCGACTGTTTCAGCCGCCGCGCTTTGGCGCGCATTTCGCTCAGGGTCACGCCGGGCGCGTCGTCGATGAACAGGAACGAGTTACCCAGTTCCTCCGATGCGCGCACGATTTTCTTAGTGTCGTCGCCCCAGAGCGATCCGGTGCGCAGCTTGTGCGCATCGACGATGGCGCGGGAACAAAGCAGCCGTTGCAGCAAAGCCTCGCTCGACATTTCCAGCGAGAAGATGCCCACCACTTTGCCATCGTCGATGGCCGCGTTCTCGGCGATGTTCATAGCCAGAGCCGTCTTGCCCATCGAAGGCCGCGCCGCCAGAATCACCAGGTCCGATTTCTGGAAGCCGCTGGTCATCTCATCGAGATCGGTGTAGTGGGTAGCCAGTCCGGTGATGCGTGCCCCGCGCTGCAGCAGCGCGTCGATCCCACCGGAGTTGCGCGAAATCTCCTTGAAACTCTGAAAGCCTTTGCCAATCCGCTTCTCCGAGAGCTGAAAGACGGCGGCTTCGGCGTCGTTAAGAATTTCGTCGGCAGGCTCGGCCTGCTCGCTGGCCTTCGCAATAGCGGTGTTCGAGACATTGATCAGCCCGCGCAGAATCGCCTTGTCGCGGACGATTCGCACGTAGTGCTCGATCGAAGGCCGGTCCGGCACGCCATCCAGCAGACCGGAAATGTAGCCCACATCGCCGACTGCCTGCAGATCCTTCTTCTGCTCCAGCTCTTCGACCAGCGTAATGATGTCAATCGGCCGGGAAGATTCAGCCAGATCCATCATCCGCGAATAAATCCGCCGGTGCGAGTCGATGGAAAAGTCTTCCGGCTTCAGATGCTCGGCCGCATCGTTGAAGGCGTGATTGTCGAGCAGTACCGCGCCCAGGATGGAGCGTTCGGCTTCGATGTTAGCCGGCAACCGCCCGATGCTGGTTTCCAGAGTAGCCACGATGTTTAAGTGAGTGCGTTGCATCGTAAATCTTTTCCGCCTGTGGACGTATGAGGAGCACCACAGGAAAACCGGTCCGAAAATGAATATTCTTGGCCGATGACCTCCCGCGCGTTTCCAAGAAACGCGTAGGGACGGACGCATTCGTCCGTCCCGCCGAGCAAAGCTCGGCAGCGCTTCCACGCAGTATGCCATAGGGCGAACAAAAAGCAAATACGTCATTTGATGCGTGGGAGGTTAAGATATCAGCGCTGCACGGGAGGTCCCGATGACTCGGGTTGTGGTCGCCATTTTCTTCTTTGCCTCGGCCCTCTTTGCCCAGAATGTCGATGCCGAACTCCTCCGCCACTTCGACTACGACCAGAAAGCTCCCGTCGAAATTAAGGAAGCCGCCGTCGAGCAGCGCGGCGACGTCACGATCCACGACATTTCCTACGCCAGTCCGAAGGGCGGACGCGTGCCAGCCTATCTGGTCGTCCCCAAGGGCAAAGGGCCTTTCGCCGCCGTGATCTGGGGACACTGGTATCAGGACGGCTCTCCCTTTCTGAACCGCAAGGAGTTTCTCGACGAAGCAGTAGCGCTGGCCCCCTCCGGCGTAGTCTCGCTGCTCACCGATGGCCCAATCGCGCGGCCCGGATTTGTGCGCGATCCCGATCCGCTCAGCGACAGTTACATCAAAGATCGCGTGCAGCAGATTCTCGACATGCGGCGCGGCGCCGACCTCCTCGTGGCACGCAGCGACGTGGATCCGAAACGGCTGGCTTACGTCGGCCACAGTTACAACGCCGCGACGGGCGCGTTTCTCGCCGGGATCGACAAGCGCTTTAAGGCGTTTGTGCTGATGGCCGGCAACCTCTCGGACGAAGTCGACATGAAGTCCGAAGAATTTCAGGAATTCCGAAAACGCATCGGCCCAGAGAAACTGGACACCTACCGAGCAAAGTACTCATGGCTCGACCAAGGCAAGTACGTGGCCCACGCAGCCCCGGCGTCGGTCTTTCTGCAATACGCAACGAAAGAAGATTTCCTAACGCCGGAACGGGCGCGTGAGTATTTCGCGATCGTGAGTGAACCGAAGTCCCTGAAGTTTTATGAGGCTCCGCACGCCCTGAACGCGGAAGCCCGCCGCGACCGAATCGCATTCCTGGTCAAGGAGCTCAATCTAAAGCCCCCCGATCCGGCAGCGATTGCGAGCCTCCCGGAACTGGTGCAACCGCCGCAAGCTAGATAGATGGTTCAGCTTCACAGGTCGCTGGCAGAGGAACCAACCCAGTCGCTCTCAGAGGTTTCAACTGACGGCTGACAACTGAGAGCTGACAGCTAAAAACAAATGCGGCTCGGGCCAGCCACCCAAGCCGCATTGTTATCGCGGACGTTCTATCTGCCGTCTTTCGCCAAGCGAGATCGCCAGGCAAAAGCACATCGCGCCACCGCACTCGCAAAAGTGCCAGCATCGATGCTCCCCAAGGCTCGCGCTTTAGGGTCAGAGCTCAGCGCTTCCATCCCTCTGGAAAGAAGGATGTCAGGGGAGGCCGCAAAGCCCGGGCGCCGGCACACTGGACATGTGCCGAATTTCCCCCGGTGATTCACTCTCGAGAAATCACCGGCAACGCTGAACCTTTGTCGCAGCAGATCCAGAACGTCTCACGCTTTTGACTGCAAGCACTTTGCGGCAGCGGAGAGATTTGCGCAACGGGAAACTGCGGCTGCACTGTGTAAATACTGTGAAGCACTGGAACTTCCTGTGGAACGGAAAGGAAAAGTGTATTTTATTGGCGCGGCGTGCGGCGGGAAAACCGGCGGTCTGCCGTACGTCTGCCGTACAATACCCCCGATGATTGCGCATCTTCGAGGAACGCTGCTGGCGAAGCATCCGAACCAGGCAATTGTGGAAACGCACGGAGTCGGCTATGACGTTGCGATCAGCGTGCCGACGTTCACGGAGATGCCCGCCGCGGGCGCTGACGTCGCGCTCCACATCCACACCCATGTTCGCGAGGATGCCCTGAGCCTGTACGGATTTTTGCGTCTGGCCGAAAAGCAGCTCTTCGAGAAGCTGCTGACCGTGAGCGGAATCGGTCCAACGCTCGCGATCAAGATCCTCAGCGGCATGCCCGCCGATGAGATGGTGGGCGCGATTCGCGGAGGCGACCTGGCGCGGCTCACGCGCATTCCAGGCATCGGCAGGAAGACGGCCGAGCGCATGGTGCTGGAGCTGCGCGACAAGCTGCCAGCCGCCGGAGCTTCCGACACTTCCATGAGCGCGCCGCAAGCCAGCCCGGTCGAGGAAGATGTCATTTCCGCCCTGGTCAATCTGGGCTATCCGCGAATAGCGGCGGAGAAGGCGCTCCTGGCGGCGCGGAGCGGCAAAAGTCCTCAGAGTTTTGACCTGCTCTTTCGCGAGGCGCTGGGTTCGCTGTCAAAATGATTCCACGCCGAGCGATACGGCCCTGTCGAGACGCGGCTTGCCGCGTCTCACTTGCTGCCCGTGGTGAAAGTCGGGGGAAGGTCCACGAGGGTCACTTTTCATGAATTGTCATCCTGAGCGAAGCGAAGGATCTGCTGTTCGCCGCCAAAAGCAGGTCCTTCGCTTCGCTCAGGATGACAATTCATGAAGGGGTTAGACCCTGGGAGGTGTTGTGCGCCGACGGCCGGTTCAAATCGCTCTGTTCGTCCTGTGCATCGTGCTCGTGTTTTTCTTGACGATTCCGCGGCTGGTGGACGAGGACCAGAATAAAGTTGTGAAGAAGCCGCCCTACGCGGCATCGGCGCGGGCGCTGCATCTGCACCAACAGCTCACCATCGCCGATCTTCACGCTGATTCGCTTTTGTGGGGCCGCGATCTGCTGGAGCGCAGCGCTTACGGCCACGTCGACATTCCGCGCCTGGCGGACGGCAACGTTGCCTTGCAAGTGTTCTCGCTTCCCACCAAGAGCCCGGCGGGCTTGAACATGGAGAGCAACGAAGACAAGAACGATCAGATTTTCTGGCTGGCGATTGTCGATCGCTGGCCTCCTCGAACCTGGAACAGCCTCACCGAGCGGGCTCTGTATCAGGCGCGCCGCCTGCATCGGTTCGCGGGTGGATCGCACGGCGGCTTTGTGGTGATTGAAAATTCCACCGATCTCTCCAGCTACCTGGAACGCCGGCGGCTCAATGGCCGGCTCACGGCCGGACTGCTTTCGATTGAAGGCGCGCACGCGCTCGACGGCAAGCTGGAGAATCTCGACGTTCTCTACCGCGCCGGCTACCGCATGATGTCGCCCAGCCACTTTTTCGATAACGACATCGGAGGTTCCTCGGCGGGAGTGCATAAAACCGGACTCACCGACAAAGGCCGCGAGTGGGTGCGGCAAATGGAAGCCCGGCACATGATCGTGGACTTGGCCCATGCGTCGGCCAGGACGATTGACGACGTGCTGGCCATCGCCAATCGTCCCGTGGTCGTTTCCCACACCGGCGTAAAGGGCACATGCAATAACAACCGGAACCTGAGCGACGATCAGATTCGCGCGGTCGCGGCCAAGGGCGGGTTGATCGGCATTGGGTATTGGGACACGGCAGCCTGCGGAAGCGATGCCCGGGCGATAGTAAAAGCGATGCGCTATGTTTCCGACCGGGTGGGCGTGGAACACGTGGCGTTAGGTTCGGATTTTGATGGAGCCACCACCGTTCCTTTTGACGCGACCGGATTGGTCGAGATCACCGATGCCATGCTCGAGGCGGGCTATTCCGAGCAGGAAATCCGCGCCATCATGGGAGAAAACGTGATGAAGTTCTTGCAGGCGAATTTGCCCGAGAAGTAGCGCCGGTTGGTGGAGAGCCGGGCGTCCCCGCCCGGCTGGACGGGCGAGACGCCCGTCCCTCCACCGTATGACTCAAGGAGTGTCACATCTTAAATTGTCCCCACACGAGTTAGTTGCCGACGAAGCGCAGATAGAGGTCGCGGTCGTCGCGGCAGGTTTCCGCCATTTGCTTCACCTTCTCCCAGGCCTCTAACTGCGACTCGTCGCGGACACGCTCTTTCGCACGATCCCATTCCTGGAGGAAGGCTTTCATCTGCAGGTGGTTGAACACGGTTTTGCCGAAACGATCAATGCCGCTGAGCAGCACGAAATCTTCAGGGCTGTTGGCGGGAACCACGCCGTGCAGCATAACCCACTCGCTGCGTTCGCCGAGATCGTCTTCCAGCTTTACGACCAGGGACATCGTTATCCTCACCCCGAGGCAGCACTACTCGCCGCAATGTACCAGCCCCAGAGGAAGTTGTCCAAGGGAATTAGCCCGCGTAGGGACGGACGCATTCGTCCGTCCAGCCGAGCAAAGCTCGGCGTGCTCTTACGCTTCCGCGACGCGGGTGCCGTGCTGGAAGTGGTATTGCAGAATCTTCGCGGCCAGGGCGGGGCTCACACCCTGCTTTTGCGCTTCGACCGAACGCACCACTTCTCCACGGCAGATCACTTCAGTGGCCGCGAGCCCGGCAATTTCCGCCGGCAGCACCAGGCTGATCTCCAGGATCGCGTTCGGACTGAGCAATTCCTGCGCCTGGAACAGCAATCCGGAGCGACTGATGTTCTCGGTGGTGCCAGGGCGCCATTTCTCTTCTCCCAGCGGACGATAACGCAGCGGCAGATGGAGGTTGAAACGGCGAGCTCGGAACGGTGGAACCTTTCTTTCCGCAACCACGCTTACGCCAGTGCGGGATGGCATCGCGACCTCCAGGGGGATGGGTTCGGACTCCAGCACTTCGCGGACGCGGTCTTTCAGCGCCGGAAGGCTGAACGGTTTTTGCAGCAAGTTAACGCCGGCATCGAGCGTCCCGTCATGACCAATGGCATTTTCGGTGTAACCCGACATGTAGAGCACCCGGATGTCAGGGAGCAGCTTGGCAATATTGGTGGCCAATACGCGGCCATTCATCCCGGGCATAATCACATCCGTGAGCAGCAAGTCGATGGTGCCCTGGTAGCCGTCCACGATTTGCAGGGCCGCGGCGCCGTCTTCGGCTTCGAGGATTTTGTAACCCTGCGTTTCCAGATATTGGCGGGCCAGACGCCGCAGATGGGTTTCATCTTCGACCAGCAGAACGGTCTCCTGCCCGTGATCGGGGCGGGGAAGGCCGAGAGAATCCTGCGCCGCAGCAACCTCTTCGCGGCCATCGACTCGCGGGAAATAGGTACGGAAGGCCGTGCCGCGCTGCAGCTGGCTGTCGACGAAGATAAACCCGCCGCTCTGTTTCACGATGCCGTACACAGTGGAGAGGCCGAGGCCGGTGCCTTTGGCGCCCTTGGTGGTAAAGAAAGGCTCGAAGATGCGGGACTGGGTTTCGCCGTCCATGCCGATGCCGGTGTCGCTAATGGCGATCATGATGTAGTCGCCCGGGGTAAGCGGGGTGTGAGTCCGTGCGAAATTTTCGTCGAGCGTGACGTTGGCGGTCTCGATCGTCAGCTTGCCCCCTTGCGGCATGGCGTCGCGAGCGTTCACCGCAAGGTTCATGATGACCTGGTCGATCTGCCCGGGATCGGCGCGGACCGCGCCCAATCCGGGGCCGGGAACCATCACCAGATCGATATCCTCGCCGATCATGCGGGTGAGCATTTTCAGATTCTCGGCAACTACCTCGTTGAGGTCGAGCACCTTGGGCGCCAGCATCTGTTTTCGGCTGAAGGCCAGCAATTGCCGGGTCAGAGAAGTGGCGCGCTGCGTGGCATTGGAGATTTCCTGCGCCGGTCCGCGCAGTCGGGGATCGGGTCCAAGACGCTCCAGCAGAAACTCGGAGTAGCCGGAGATCACCATCAGCAGATTATTGAAGTCGTGCGCGATGCCGCCGGCGAGGCGGCCGATCGCTTCCATCTTTTGCGCCTGACGGAATTGCAGTTCCAGGGTGCGGGTTTCCGTAACGTCTTCCATAAAAATCTCGAAGGTGCCTCCGGTTTTGCCGTTCGCAATCGAGCGGCCGGAAATGCGCGCCACAATCGCCGCGCCATCCTTCCGTACGCACTCCGTGGTCAGGTTGTTGAATTCTTTGCCTGCATGAAAATAATCGGCAGTTTGAAACCATTGCTGGGCATCGGCGTACAGGCTTCCCAGATGCCGGCCCGTGAGCTCGGCGGCGCTGTCATAGCCCAACATCGCCACCAGCGCGGGGTTTGCGTCCTGCAGCGTACCGAAGGCATTGCAACGGCAGATGCCGTACGGTGCATTCATCACCAGCGAGCGAAAATTGGTCTCCGACCGGCGCAAGCTTTCCTGAGCGGCGCGAAGGGCGGCGTTGAACCAGCAGATCAGCAGGGCCACCGCGAAGAACAAGGCGAGGTGCGCAATCGCCTTGCGATACTCGCTCGGAGTCAGTTCTCCCGCGAACGAATAATAGGCGCTGACGGTGAGCGCAAACGAGGTGGCGGCGAGTCCGGGCTTCCATCCTCCGTACCAGGCACTCACCATGACCGCGACCGCGAACACCACCAGGCGGCTCTCCGCGATATCGGAGAAAAACAAGGTTGGGATGAGGGCCAGAACCGCGCTGAGGAGGGCGACTCCATAGCGCAAGAGGGGATCGCGCGAAGGAGGTACGGCCAAGCTGCGGATGAGGGGGAGTTTCATTCGCATAGATTCATGCTAAGCGCCTACCGCGCGCCCAGCGAGTTACGCCAGTCCACCGCAGATTCTCGGTGGCACAGTGGCCATAGGTACACCAACCAGAAGGAACAAAAGAACGATGGAGTGCCGGGTATCCGCGCCCGGCTGGACGCGCGAGATACCCGTGCCTCCATAAATCGCTCAACCTGGGGCAACGCTCGGCCAGAAGGGAAACGTCTTGCCAACAGCCTAATCTCAAACCTCGTTCCCGCAAAACTCTTTCGTACAAATTTCCGTTTGGCGAACATCGGCGGGCAACAGGACTTGCAACCACGGCCGGCAACGACGAAACTAACGGGGCATAACCGGCAGCACTTCAGGGAATACCCGAATGAATATCGGTATTTTCGGCGGCAGCTTCGATCCCATCCATCGCGGACATCTGGCCCTGGCCCAGGCGGCCGCTAGCCGCTACTCGCTGCGGCAGGTGCTGTTTGTGCCGGCCAATGTCCCACCGCATAAACAGAAACAGCCGCTCACAGCATTCATCCATCGTTATGCCATGGTGTCGCTCGCAACCCAGGACGAAAAACGATTCGTGCCGTCGCTACTGGAGGCCCCAGAATTCGCAACCACACACGTAGGGACGGACGCATTCGTCCGTCCCGCCAAGCGAAGCGAGGCAGCCGCGAACTACTCCATCGACACGGTCCGACGCCTGAAACAGACCCTCAAGAAATCGGATCGCCTTTTTTTCCTGATCGGAATCGATGCCTTCCGCGAAGTCGCGAAATGGCACGAGGCGCGCGCCCTTCTCGGAGAATGCGATTTCATCGTCGCCAGCCGTCCCGGATATTCATTGCGCGACGTGGCCGAATCATTGCCGGAAGGTTTGCGCCCTCCGAGTACGGTGACGCGTCCGTTTCACAAGCAGCCCGCAAAAGGTGACCTCGTTCTTCCCGGCGTCACCCTGCACCTGCTGGAAGGCGTCAACCAGAGCGCCGCCGCAACCGCGATTCGGGCAGCCGCGGCCGAGGGCAAGCCGCTGGCACGATGGCTCGACCCGCGCGTAGCGGATTACATCCGGAAGCACGGACTGTATCGCAGATAATATCTCGCGTAGGGACGGACGCATTCGTCCGTCCAAGGCGAACGCGGCTCGCCAGGGTTTCGCACATTCCTTCCAAGCATCCTCCATTCATTGAAAGGGCGCGGCGGACCTTCGCTCCCCACTCCGCCGCACGCAGGTTACAATCAATACGCCCGTATGAGAAAAAAGGACGACCTCCAACACCAGGTGACTGAAGCCCTCCTCGCCTGCCAGGACAAACAAGCGCAAGATGTCGCGGTTCTCCAACTGGAAAAAGATTCGGGAGCGTTCACCGACTATTTCGTGATGTGCAGCGGCGCGAATCCCCGGCAGATCCAGGCCATTGCCGACGCGGTGGACGAACGCCTGGAAGCGCTGGGTCTGCGCGTAACTCACTCCGAGGGCTACAAACAGGCGGAGTGGGTGCTGCTCGACTACGTTGACTTCGTCGTTCATATTTTCTCCGAAAAAGCCCGCCAGTTCTACGATCTGGAACGCCTGTGGAAGTCGGCCAAACGCCTGGAGCCGGCGGAATTGCTGCCGAAACCGAAGGCGCGGCGGACGACGGCGATCCCATCCACATCCCCTTCTCCGGCGCCCAAGAAAATGCGTAAAAAGAAAATCTGAAATGCCGGCTTCGAATCCAGCCCCGTGGAGTTCTTCGTTCCGCCTGGTGGCGGCGGAAAAGTGGAAGGCAAAATCGGCGGCGATGGGCCGTGCGGTCACCGACGCTCTGGTTGCCTACTCGCGTCCGTTGCCAGGCATGCGCGTCATCGACCTGGCCAGCGGAACCGGCGAGCCTGGGATCAGCCTGGCAGCGCGAGTGGGTCCGCAGGGTACTGTCACTGCTGTCGATCAGAGTTCGGACTTGCTTGCCATTGCCGCCGAGCGCGCCCGAAACAAGAAACTTTCCAACTTCACGACTCAGCAGGCGGACGCGCACCAGTTGCCGCTTGCGGACCGGAACTTCGATCTCGCTACTTGCCGCTTTGGCGTGATGTTCTTCAGCGATGCCGCACGAGCACTGGCGGAACTGCGCCGCGTCTTGAAGCCCGGTGCTCGCGCCTGTTTCGCCGCCTGGGGCTCGATGGAACAGCCCTACTGGCAGACCACGATGAAGATTGTCCACCAGCACGCCGGCGGGGCCATGCTTCCGCCGGGAGGCTCCGATCCTTTTCGATTCTCGGCCGCAGGCTCTCTCTCGAAAGTGCTGAGCGCGGCGGGATTTCACGACGCAGAAGAGTCGACTCAGAATCTGCCCTGGGCGTGGCCGGGAGACGAGGAAGAAGTGTTCGATTATTTTTGCGCAGTGTCTGCTCCGTTCCGGCCGATGCTGGAGCGGGTTCCGGCGGACCAGTGGCCAGTGATCCGCGCTCAGGCAAAGGCGGCGATCGAGCGCTATCGCGTAGGGAGCGAGATCCGCTTCGGCGCTGACGTGGTTCTGGCGTCGGGAAAAGCTTGAGTAGCGTAACGGCTGCGAGAATTCAGCCTCGGAGGGGCGCCTGCCCATAGCCCGGCGCTTCAGCGCCGGGGAGAAGTTGGAAGACCGAGCGAGTCCCGGAGGAGTCTGTGTCATAGCTTGAGTCCAATCGAAAAAGTGGAGTGCGCGATGCACCAGCCGCGAAGCGGCGGCATTCATTAGCCCAGCGCGTAAGCGCTGGGAAGGCTGAAGTGGGTCGATCACGAATCCCGGAGGGATGACACGTCCCTATGACACAGACTCGGGAGGGGACGACTGAGTTCTGGCCCGCACCCCGATATTCCCATGAAGATCAAAGTCGCATGGATCGGGAAGACGAAAGAGCCGGCGATCGAGGCTTTAACCAACGAGTATCTGAAACGCATTTCGCGCTACGCCGACGTTGCCGGACTGTCCCTAAAAGACGAAGCCGCAATTTTATCGCTCGTCCGCGGAAAAGAGCGGCACAAGCTCGTTCTCCTCGATTCTCGCGGGAAACAGTTTTCATCCGAAGAGCTGGCCGAGTTTCTGGAACGCGAGCAGCTGAACGCGATACCGCTCGTGTTCGCCATTGGTGGCAGCGACGGCTTCAGCGAAGAAGCGCGGCATCACGCTGCTTTCACCCTGTCCCTCGGGAAGATGACACTGCCTCACGAACTCGCCCGTGTGGTTCTGGTCGAGCAACTCTACCGTGCTTTCACCATTCTCAAGCGTCATCCCTACCATTTGGGGCATTAACTTTACGGTAACGGGGCAGCGTCCAGTCAGCCCCATGGCCGCCCGACTCGATTTCGAGCCCCGATGTACCTCTGGCAGCTTCTCAGCATCGCAAACCTGGCTTACTGTATTTGTGAGCAGGCGACACAAGCCTGAATCGGTTGACGAGGCCCTCCCCCAATGAAAAATCCGTACGACGTGCTACGAATGAAAGAACAGGAACTGTTGCGGGTCCGCAAAGAGATCGAAGCTCTGCGGATCGCCGCGCGCTTGCTGGGCGCCGAGGATCCGGCCGCAGCCAAAAGCGAAGGTCAGCCTCAGCTGTCACGAGTCGTCGAAATGCCCTAGCAGGCCGCGGAAGACTAAGGCTTCGTATCAGGGTATCGCTTTAGCGATACCGCAGGTTCTTCGAATACCGCGCCCCTTTAGGGGCTGGGCACAGGAAATCTGCTCCCCGTTTGACGCGGAGGCGGACGGAAGCCAAAACCGTCCGCCTTTTTGTTGGTGTGGAAAAAATCGATTTAATAACGACTATTTCCGCAGACGGGACTATATTGTCCTGTCATGTCAACCACGCAAACGCTGACCGCACCTGCGGTAACAGGCGATCACGCAAAACCGCATGACGGACGGCTGGTATGCCTCGATGTTTTTCGCGGGCTCGCAGTCGCCGGCATGATTCTCGTCGACAACCCAGGCAGCGACGACAAGGCTTACTGGGCCATCAAACACGCGGAATGGAATGGCTGGTCGCCCGCTGATTTTATCTTTCCGTCTTTCTTGTTCCTGGTCGGCGTGTCCATGGTGTTCTCATATTCGGCAAGATTGCGCCGAGGCGAATCGCGTGGACAGATCTTGCTCCACGCTTTCAAGAGAAGCCTGATTCTGATCGCGGTGGGGCTTTTCGTAAACGGCTTTCCATTTATTGGCGCCGATTGGCACAGCTATCGTTTTGAGGGAGTGACCCAGCGCATTGCACTTTGCTATTTTGCCGCCGCGATTCTCGTGCTGTGGTCCAACCGCCGCGGACAAATCATCGCCATCGCCGCTTGTCTATTAGGATATTGGGCGATACTGCGCTTTCTGCCGGTGCCAGGTTTCGGCATGCCCGGACGCGATATACCCTTCATGGACCAGAATGGAAACATCGCTGCTTGGCTCGACCGCAAGCTGTTCATGGGACATCTCTACAACGGCAACCGCGATCCAGAAGGAATCATCCACACCATCCCCGCCATTGCCACCACCCTGATCGGAGTGCTGACTGGCTGGTGGCTGCGCTCCGGACGAAGCCGCGGCACCATCGCAATCCGCATGTTGCTCTTCGGAATTCTCGGCTTGGTTGCTGGCGAGGTCTGGAACGTGTGGTTCCCCATCAACAAAAATCTTTGGACCAGTTCGTTCACGCTATTCAGCGCTGGCTTCGCTCTCGTGTTTCTCGCTTTGCTGTATTGGATACTCGAAATCAAACAGTGGCGCGGCGCGTGGACGATGCCGATTCTGGTTTTCGGAATGAATGCAATCGCGGGATTCGTCGCCGACTCGTTCGCGTACGGGCCCGGCTACACCTTCACCGTAAAAGGAGCGAATGGAACCGCCGTTCTCTGGCACGACGCCGCCCAGGCCAGATTGCTGCAGTGGGTCCCGAATCCCGCCAACGCATCCCTGTTATATTCCGTGGCCGCAATTTTATTTTGCTGGGTTTTGCTATGGCTTCTCTGGCGCAAGAAGATCTTCCTCAAGGTCTAAGGCTGACTTTGTAACTGTGTAATTTGGCAATCTGGTAACCTGAGCCCCTTAGGGTTGGGCCGCGATCTCGGGTCTTCAAATCACAAATTCCTTAGCGCGTGCATCACTGTCCGCGTACAATAATCGATTCGGCTTATGTCGGATCTCCATCGTGGTCTCATCATCGTAAACACCGGTCCGGGCAAGGGGAAGACCACCGCCGCCATGGGGACGGCGTTGCGAGCCGTCGGGCAAGGGATGCGCGTCCTGATGCTGCAATTTTTGAAGGGCTCGTGGCATTACGGCGAACTCGATGCGGTCAAGGCGTTCGGCGACAAGTTCATCCTCAAGCAGATGGGACGCGGCTTCGTGAAAGTCGGCGCCGAGAAGCCCGACCCGGAAGATGTGCGCATGGTGGAGGAAGCCTGGGCCGAGGCCGAAAAAGCGATCCGGTCCGGGGAATGGGACCTGGTGGTGCTCGATGAAATCAATTACGCCATCAGCTACGGCATGTTGGACCCGGCGAAAGTAGCCGAGTCGCTGAAGCGCAAGCCGGAGGCGGTCCACGTCATCTTGACCGGAAGGAGCGCGCATCCGACAATTGTCGAGCTAGCCGACACCGTGACCGAAATGCGCCAGGTCAAGCATGCCTACGAGAAAGGCGTGATGGCACAGAAAGGAATCGAATATTAGCTCTCAGCTGTCAGCTCTCAGCTGTCAGTTAAGACATAGCCCGGAAAGGTTTTACTGAGAGCTGACGCTATAGCTGATAGCTGCTTTTATGGCTTGGTTCAAGCGACAATCCGGTGAGTTAGACACTTCGGGCGAGCGGACAGTCCGCACCGAGGGCTTGTGGGTGAAGTGTGACAACTGCCGCCAGATTATCTGGAAGAAGGACCTCGAAGAGAATCTCAACGTTTGCCCGAAGTGCGGCAAGCACTTCCGCATTGACGCCCGCGCCCGCCTGGCGCAACTTCTCGACGATAATCAATACGAGATCTTCGATTGCGATCTCGCCTCCAACGACCCGTTGAAGTTTGTGGACCTGAAACCCTACTCTTCGCGCCTGAAGCAGGCCAAGGCCAACACCGGCCTCAAAGACGCCGTCATCAATGCCCAGGGCAAGCTCAACGGCCGCCCGGTCATTGTCAGCTCGATGGAATACTCGTTCATCGGCGGGAGCATGGGAGCGGTGGTGGGCGAAGCGATTACCCGCGCAATTGAGAAGGCCATGGAGACGCGGAAGCCCATGATCATCATCTCGGCCTCGGGCGGCGCGCGCATGATGGAAGGCGCGATCAGCCTGATGCAGCTCGCCAAGATTTCCGCCGCGCTGGCCCGTCTCGACACGGCGCGAGTCCCCTACATTTCGGTTCTAACCGATCCCACCACCGGAGGCGTGACCGCGTCGTTTGCCATGCTCGGCGATCTCAACATCGCCGAGCCCGGCGCCCTGATTGGCTTCGCTGGACCGCGCGTGATTGAGCAGACCATCCGGCAAAAACTTCCGCCGGGTTTTCAGCGCTCTGAATTTCTCCTCGAGCACGGAATGCTGGATGCCGTGGTCGTGCGCAAGGATTTGAAAGCCTACATTGCAAGGGCGCTGGATTTTATGGTGCAGGCCGCGTAGCAGCTGTCAGCTCTCAGCTATCAGCTCTCAGTTTTCAGCGGTGATGGCAGCGAAGTTCGCAATTACCAACGAAATTATGAATGCCTGTCAAGTCGCGCCATACCCTGCTCAGTGCAAGGTTTGACCCTTGAGTGTGGTTTTCTGGATAGCCTGGGAACAAACATCGAAACTGGTAACCTAAAAGCTGAAAGCTGATGGCTGACAGCCAAGAGCTGCCCTTGTCCTACGAAACCGCAGTCGCGCAGATGTACGCGTTGGGCCACGAACTGGCGCAGACGCCGGCGCACAAATTCGATCTGGCCCACATGCGCGTGCTGCTGGCGGCGCTGGGACATCCGGAAAATCGCTTTCCAGCCGTGTTGGTCGCCGGCACCAACGGCAAGGGTTCCACCGCTGCAACTCTGGCATCCATCCTGCAAGCTTCCGGGCTGAAGACGGGACTCTATACTTCGCCGCATCTGATTCGCATCAATGAGCGGATCTGCCTCAATGGCGAGCCCATCGCCGACGACGATTTCGCGCTGCTCCACGATGTGGTCGACCGCACCGCCGAGCGGCTGGTTGGGGAAGGCGATCTGCCCTGGCATCCCAGCTTCTTTGAGACGCTGACCGCAATGGCCTTTGAATATTTCGCGCGGAACCGGCCCGACCTAGCTGTGCTTGAGGTCGGCATGGGCGGGCGTCTGGATGCCACCAACGTGGTGGAGCCGCGCCTCAGCATCATCACCGATATCGCGCTCGATCATCAGAAGTATCTGGGCAGCACGGTCGCCGAGATTGCGCGTGAAAAAGCCGGCATCATCCGCCCCGGCGGGGTCGTGGTGACTCTGCCGCAATTGCCCGAAGCCAACGACGTGATCGGAAACGCGATTTTGAATGCGGGCGCGCGGGCGGCGAATGCCGTGCCCTATGTGCCGCCGGTCTCGCCCACCGGTGGCCAGTGGCCAGTGGCCGGTGGTCAGCGGCAACGGTATTCACTGGACGTCTGCGGCGAGACGATCCAGGTCGAGTCGCCGCTGGTGGGACGCCATCAGTTGCGCAACGTGGCGCTGGCGATCGCGGCGGCGGAAGAACTGCACAACCAGGGCTTGGACAGGACATGGAATGGCCCAGATCACGCCTAAGACCATCGCACAAGGAATCCGCCAGACCCGTTGGCCAGGGCGCTTTCAGGTGGTGCCGTCCACGGGAGACCATCCCGAGTATGTGCTCGACGTGGCGCACAATCCGGCCGGGGCCTGGGCATTGCGGTCGACGCTTTCGGCCGCCTACCGCGATTTGGAAAACGGCCGCGGGATCACCATGGTGTTTGGCGTGATGCGCGACAAGGCGATCCGGGAGATTACCGAGATTCTGTTTCCGATTGCCCGGCGCGTGATTGTGACCCACGCCAGCAACCCACGCTCGGCGAGCCCCGATGAGATTCGGCAGGCAGCCGCGCGTGTCGCTGCAGGCATGGATATTGCAGAGGCTGAAAATGTAGCGTCGGCCCTGAACCGGGCGCGGAACGCGGCCGGACCCGGCGGCCTGGTCGTCGTTACCGGCTCGATTTACGTTGTAGGAGAAGCGATGCGAACGCTAGGCGCATCCAAGTAGAGACGGCCTTGCCCTACAGAAGATGCTGCTTTTCGCCGCGAAGTATACAAGGTTGCAAGAACCAATTCATGAATGGTTATCACTGAGCGAACCGAAGAATTTATTTTGAACAAAATTGCCACAACCGCGGAGCCCGAAAAAGAGCGCGGAGCGCCGCACTCCAATGTGCCGTCGGCAGAGCCCGTCCCCGCATGGTCCGATAACCGCCACGCTGCTGCCCCCAGGAATCCGCATGGCTGGCCCAGCCGTCTGCGCTCATATTTCATCTTGAACCCGCTGATCTGGGCCTACACCCTGGTTCTGGGCACGCTTTCCCTGCTCTCCTCGTTCTTCGACCGCAACGGGCGCGTCCAGCACAATCTTGCCCGCCTCTGGTCCTGGCTCATCATGAAGACGATCCTGTCGCCGGTAAGAGTCACCGGCATGGATTGCGACCAGATCGACAACTCGAAACCCCGCGTGTATGCGGTAACCCACGCCTCGGCGCTCGACATTCCGATTCTCTACGTCTATTTGCCGTTTCAATTCCGCATCATCTTCAAAAGTGAGTTGCTGTCGTACCCGTTCATCGGCTGGCATCTGAAGCGCTCGGGACAAGTCTGCATCAACCAGCAGAATCCGGCCGCTTCGATCGGAGCGGTAAAGTCGGCGCTCAGAAGCCTGCGCAAAGGCATGCCGCTCGTCATTTTTCCCGAAGGTGGCCGCACCCGGGATGGCGAGGTTCAACCGTTTCTGCCGGGCGCATTTTTTCTGGCCATCAAAGCGCAAGCCGAGATCGTGCCCATCGCGCTCGTCGGCACCTTCGACCTGCTGCCCATGAACACCTACCACATCAAGTGCCAGCCGCTGGAGATGCGGGTTGGCGCGCCCGTCCCCACCGCAGGTTTGACCGTGCGCGATACGGAAGTGGTGTCGGCCAAAGTGAAGGCGGCGATTGAAGCGCTGCACGCAGCACCAAGAACCACGTAGGGGCAGCCGCCCTCGGCTGTCTTGGAGCAGCTAGCCCGCCCTTTTCACTTTCGCGCCAGCATGATGGCCCAGTCGCCGAACGCTTCCGGCTTCCCGTCACGCACCACCGTCGGGTACACCCGGTCGAGGCCTTTATGACTGTGCGGGCTGAACTCCAGACGCGCCGACGAGCCCAGGCCAATATCGAAGCCGTTCATCGACTCGACCCCCTCGATGAATTTTTCCCGCGTGGGATCCTTCCCGGCCCGTTTCAGTCCCTCCACCATGACCATGGCATTCACAAACGCTTCCAGGCTGGTTGGGCTGGGCTGGCTGGACGACATGTACTTTTGGAGGCACTCGCGGTAAAGCTTGACGGCGGGGAGATCGGTGGAGTCATAGGAGGGCACGATCTGCATGCTGATGACCCCTTCCGCCTCTGGTCCAGCCGCCGTAATAAAAGCGTCGGTGCCGATGTAGGAGCCGGACACAAACAGCGGCCGCCAGCCCTGGCCATGCGCCCGTTTCACGATTTCAGCGGCTGACGCATAGGTGCTGGCGAGGATCACCACTCCTGGCTTCGCGGCATGCACCGATTCGATTGCCGGCCCCACATCGAGCGCGTTGCGGGTGTAAGAGCCGGTGGCCACCGGCGCGGCATTGTGTTTTGCCAGAGCCCGCTTGGCGCTGTCGAGGACCGTCTTGCCGAAGGCATCGTCCTGATAGATCACGGCGATCCTGTGTGCGCCCGATTTCCACAAATTGTCCACGAGTTCCCGCGTCTCGTCGTTATACGAAGCCCGCAGATTAAAGATCCCGTGCTTCACTGGCTCATAGATGAACGGCGCTCCCGAGTATGTGCCCACCAGCGGCATGTGCTCCGCTTCGAGCAGCGGCAGATACTTTGCGGTAGTCGCCGAACCGAAAAAAAAGCCGGCGGAAAACACCTTCTCCCGCTTCAGCGATGCGAAGCAGGCGCTGGTCTTTTCAGGATCATAGTCATCGTCGAACGAAGACAGGATCAGCTTCCGGCCGTTTACGCCACCGTGATCGTTGATGTAGTCGAAGTAGGCGGTGGCTCCGAGCACGATCTGGATGCCGTACTGGCGGTTCGGCCCGTCAAGCACGGTGCAGGAGCCAATCTTGATCTGGCTGGCACTGACTCCCGGCGCCTGCGCTGCGGCAAGCGCGGCCAAACTGCAAACCATCAACACCGAACAAATCCACGTCCATTTCCGGATTTCCCGTATGAAGCGAAACATAGACATTTCAAAATCTCCACTGCGTCGACAACCGGAACTCGCCCGCTCAAAATCCCGGCTGCGACAAGCCATTAGTCCAACACTAGAGCACCAATCAAACGCAAATACGACCCGAAGTTACATACGAATAAAACTAAAGTTTGGGCAGAGTCCGCCGGACTTTGGCCGCGATTTGTAGAAGGCGCCGTGCGCTGCGTTTGACCCCTCCCAAATCGCTCCTTTAAACTCAAAAGATTCAGCAGAATACAAGGGCTAATCCATGTCCGACAGCATTCATCTCAAGCTCCCCGACGGCAGCACCAAGGAAGTCCCGAAGGGGCACCACGGCGCTCGACGTTGCCAAGTCCATCAGCCCGCGTTTAGCCGACGCCGCTCTAGCCGCCAAATCGAATGGCGACCTCATCGACCTCACCCGCCCGCTCGACCAGGACACCGACCTCCGCATCCTCACCGACCGCGACCCGGAGGCGCTCGAAGTTTACCGTCATTCCTCCGCGCACCTGCTCGCCGCCGCTGTGTTGGAACTCTTTCCCGAAACCAAGCTCGGCCACGGCCCCGCGACCGAGAATGGATTCTTCTACGACTTTCATCGCGAGACCGCATTCACCCCCGAAGACCTGGAAAAGATCGAAAAGAAAATGCAGGAGCTAGTCCAGCAGAACCTGCCCTACGCCCGCGAATTCCTGCCCCGCAAAGAGGGTCTGGAAAGATTCAAGGCCGAAGGCGACTTCATGAAGTGCCACTTCATCGAGCAATTCACCAAGCCCGATGAAAAAATCTCGGTCTACAAGACCGGCAAGTTCCAGGATTTCTGCCGCGGCCCCCACGTGCCGTCAACCGGAAAAATCAAAGCCTTCAAACTGCTCAACATAGCCGGCGCCTACTGGCTGGGAGACGAAAAGAACCCGCAACTGCAGCGCATTTACGGCACCTCGTTTTTCTCCAAGAAAGATCTGGACGCCTACCTGAACGGCATCGAAGAAGCCAAGAAGCGCGACCATCGCGTGCTCGGCAAACAGCTCGACCTGTTTTCCATCCAGGAGCTAGCCGGCCCCGGCCTGATTTTCTGGCATCCGAAGGGCGGCATCATCCGCAAAGAGATGGAAGACTGGATGCGCGAAGAGTACCTGCGCCGCGGCTACTCTCTCGTCTGCACGCCGCACGTGTCGCGCCGCCAACTCTTCCACACCTCCGGCCACGAGGGCTACTACTCGCAGAACATGTTCGACGCCATGGAACTCGACGACGCCGAATATCGCCTGAAGCCCATGAATTGCCCCGGCCATATCCTGATCTACAAAGATTCACTGAAATCGTATCGCGATTTGCCGGTGCGCCTGGGCGAACTAGGTACGGTCTATCGCTACGAGCGTTCCGGAGTAATGCACGGTCTGTTGAGGGTACGAGGCTTCACCCAGGACGACGCTCACATCTTCTGTACTCCCGAGCAGATCGAAGCGGAAATCGTAGGCTGTCTGGAGTTCGCGCTCGAAGTGCTGAAAGATTTCGGCTTCGACAAATTCCAAACCGAGCTTTCCACCTGGGACCCGAAGGACAAGAAGAGTTTTCTAGGCTCAGAGGACCAGTGGAACCTGGCCAACCACTCGCTGGAAAGCGCACTGAAAAAACTGAATATCGAATACAAAGTTATGCCCGGCGAGGCCGCGTTCTACGGCCCGAAGATCGACATAAAACTCGTCGACGCCATAGGACGCCTCTGGCAGCTCTCGACCGTGCAATTCGACTTCAACCTGCCGCAGCGATTCCAGCTCGAATACGTAGCCGAAGACGGCACCCGCAAGCAGCCCGTCATGGTCCACCGCGCCCTCTACGGATCGGTCGAGCGCTTCTTCGGCGTTCTGATCGAACACTACGCCGGAGCCTTCCCGGTCTGGCTCTCGCCGGTGCAGGTGGCAATGATCCCGATAGCCGAACGCCACACCGAGTACGCGGAAAAAGTAGCCCAGCAACTGCGAGCCGCAGGCGTGCGCGTAGAGGTGGATTCTCGTAACGAGAAGATGAACGCCAAAATCCGCGAACACGCCATGCAGAAAGTCCCCTTCCTGCTGGTGGTAGGCGACAAAGAATCCGAAGCCAACAAAGTGAACGTCCGCACCCGCGGCAAAGAGAAGACCGAAGACATGGCGACGGCAGACTTTGTGGAGAAGATCAAGAAGCTGATCGTTGAGAAAAGCGCGACGTTGTAAGCCATACCCACGTAGGGACGGACGCATTCGTCCGTCCCCGCGAACGCAGCTCGCAAAACGCACCTTCCGCCCGATTTTAGCTACGATGAAAATCTAACAGAGACTGTTAGATTCTCATGGTGCGATTTGTCCTTCCCCTTCCTTTGAGCCTCCCCAACCCCTGTGTTAGCATCAGAAGTTTCGCAGGTGATGTTGGGCTGGCCTGTACCCTGTCCTGATCCTCTTTCGGGCCGTCGCACTCTTCCCGCAAGCCTGCCGAAGGAGACAACCCGTGAAAGTGTACGCAGGAGCCAATCTCCGCAACCTTGCCCTGATCGGACACGGGCATGCTGGCAAGACAACGCTCGTGTCCGCCATGCTCTACACCGCCGGAGCCGCGCCCCGCCTCGGCCGCGTCGACGACGGCTCCGCCACCACCGACTACGACGAAGAAGAAATCGCCCGCCAGATGTCCATTTCCACCGGCCTGGCTTTCGTCGAGTGGGGCAAGACCGATTCCAAGGTCAAGATCAATCTGCTCGACACCCCCGGCTTCAACATGTTCGTTCACGAGGCCAAGATGGTTCTGCCCGTGGTCGACGCGGCGTTAGTCGTGGTGGACGGCGTAGCGGGCGTCGAAGTTGTCACCCAGCGCGTCTGGAATTACTGCGACGAGGTCAACCTGCCGCGCATGATCGTCGTCAACCGCATGGACCGCGACCGTGCCGACGCCAACCGCACGCTGGAATCGCTCACCAAAGCCTTCGGTCGCGCCGTCACCCCGCTGCAACTCCCCATCGGCAGCGAGAAAAGTCTCAGCGGCATCGTCGATCTAGTCCGCATGAAGGCCTACACCTACGACATGGGAGGAAACGGCAAAGGCAAGGAAGGCCCCATCCCCGCCGACATGGCCGGCGCCGCCAAGGAAGCTCACGAAAAATTGGTCGAGCTGGTCGCCGAGGGCAAAGACGAGTTGATGGAAGAGTTTTTCGAAACCGGCACCATCCCCGAGGAGCACCTCGTTCCCGCGCTGCACGAAGCCATTCGCGAAGACAAACTTTTCCCCGTCCTCTTCACCTCCGGCTTGGGCAACATCGGCGTCGACGAACTCATGGATTTCATCGTCGATTACACCCCCGCCGCCAGCGAACATCACGCCATCACCGGACAGCCCGCCGATGGCAGCGACAGTGCCCCCGCCGAGCGCAAAGGCACCGACACCGAGCCCGCTTCCGTCTTCGTCTTCAAAACCCTGTCCGACGCCTTCGCCGGACGCATCTCCTACTTCAAAGTTTTTTCCGGCGTGCTCAAGAACGACGCTTCGCTGCAGAACTACAACCGCAATACGCTGGAGAAGTTCGCGCACATCTCCCTGGTCCAGGGCAAGCAGGCGGTTCCCATCTCGGAACTTCACGCCGGCGATATTGGCGCGGTCGCGAAGCTGAGAGAAACTCTCACCGGCGACACGCTCGGCGATAAGTCGTCGCCCATCCGCTATCCCGCCGTGCAGCTGCCCGAGCCCGCCATCACCTTCGCCATCGAGCCGAAAAGCCGCGCCGACGAAGACAAACTGGGCGTCGGCCTGCACAAGCTGATGGAAGAAGACGCCATGCTCCGCTTCTTCCGCGATCCGCAGACCAAGGAATTCCTGATCGCAGGCACCGGACAGCAGCACATCGAAGTCGTGGTCTCAAAGATGAAGAAGCGTTACCACGCCGAAGTCGTGCTCAAGGCTCCCAAAGTGCCCTATCGCGAAACGATTCGTGGCAAGGCCGACGTCCAGGGACGCCACAAAAAGCAGACCGGCGGCCACGGCCAGTACGGCGATTGCAAAATCAAGATGGAGCCGCTGCCCCGCAACTCCGAAGTCGAATTCGAATTCGTCAACGATATTTTCGGCGGCGCCATCCCGCGCAACTTCATTCCCGCCGTAGAAAAGGGAATCAAAGACGCCGCCGCCCGCGGCTACCTCGCCGGATATCCCGTGGTGAACTTCCGCGTGAGCCTCTACGACGGCTCCTACCACGACGTGGATTCGAACGATCTTTCCTTCCAGATGGCCGGCCGCATCGCCTTCCGCAAAGCCATGGAACAGGCCAAGCCCACGCTGCTCGAACCAATCATGACCGTCGAGATCACCATCCCCGACGAATTCGCCGGCACCATCATGGGCGACCTCAACAGCCGCCGCGGACGCATTCAGGGCATGGACAACAAAGCCGGCAACACCATCGTGAAAGCCGAAGTCCCCATGGCCGAGATGCTAACCTACGGCGCCGATCTCACCTCGATGACGCAAGGGCCGCGGCAGCTTCTCCATGGAAATGCACCACTACGACATCGTCCCCGCGCAACTACAGGAAAAGATCATCGAGAAGGCAAAGGCCGAGCGCGGCGAAGTGAAAGAAGAGGAAGAGTAGGTCGCCGATGTTGGCTCTTGAGCAGAGCCGGGTTACGGAACCAATTCCACGTCAGTAAGCCGAAAATCCTCGCCCTTGGCTAGAAGTTTCTGCCCTGAGAACTTGGCCAACGCGTAGGCAAAGCAATCTCCGAAGTTGAGACCGGCCGCGTGCCGCCCTTTGCCATACTTGCGCCAGGCGGAACGCGCGATCTCAGCTTGCTCTGCATCCACCGAAACCACTTCCAGCTTTGCCCGCACCAGGAACAGGTCGAACTCGCGGCCCGCGGCTTCGCCACGCCTGGCTTCGAGCACGATTCCGGTTTCCAGCGCGTTCGCCGCCGAAATCAGCTTCGTTTCTGCCTGCAGAATATGGTCAAGGAACACCTTGCGCTCGGGTTCACCCAGAAAGATGGCCACCAGCGCCGATGTGTCAATGACCATTGGAGAGACCTAGCGCGGAATGCCGTCTTTGGCGTAGCCCAGGATTTCGTCTTCGGAACGAGAGTCCAGGCTGGGAAGCGCGTCCACTCGCCGCAGCAAATCCTCAATCTGGCCACTCAGAATGTGGCCTTTGCGCCGCCGCTTCAGCCGTTCCCAGCGCTCTTGGAGCGACATTTGAATGGCTTCGGTGAGCGATTCGCCGGTTTCTCTGGCCACTTGGCGGGCCAGCCGTTCGGTAGCTTCGTTTTTGATGCTCAGGGGCATACTATTTATTTCTATACTCTAAGGCAGTATTATATATCATTGGTCAAGCGAGCGCGCGTTCGCAGGAAATCGTTCCCTGATCGCGCTTTCTGGCGTACGATGCCATGTTCTTCTTTTTCTTCTTCCTTAAGGAGGCACGCATGCCCAAGCGGAGTTTCCCGATCTGTTCCCGCTTGTACTTGGCGACGCTCGTACTCTTACTCATCTCCCGCCCTGCCCTGACCCAGGAAAGCAAGACCGTGGTCCTGGAGCTCGACCACGTGTCCGTCTGTGGGTCGAATCTCGACACGCTCCGCCAAGCCTTTACCGATGTCGGCCTGACTCCAGACGTGGGCGGCGCCCACGGCAACGGCATCACCCAGATGGCCCTCCTGGGCTTCGATGACGCGTCATACATTGAACTGATCGCGCCCGTAAAGTCGGGAACGACTGCGGGATCCGATTGGGCGAAGTTCATGGCCGACGACGCCGTCACCTGCGCGTGGGCGGTAGGATCGAACGTCTTGCTGCAGGAAGTCGAGCGCCTGAAGAAGGCTGGAATCCCTGTCACCGCTCCCGAGCGCGGCAGCCGCAAGCGCCCCGACGGCATGTCGGTCGAGTGGATGACCGCCGACGTTGGCTCCGGAGCCCCGGGGTCCACGCTGCCCTTCATCATCGAAGACCAGACGCCGCGCGCCTGGCGCGTCCAAACTTCGGCCAGCGTGCAGGGAGCGTCCGTCAACGGCATCGAAAACGTAGTCCTCGGCGTCAACAATTTGGATGCGGCCATTGCCTTGTTCCGCAAGGCGTACGGGTGGTCTGAGCCGCTCACCGAAACCCAAAAAGACATCGGCAAACTAGCCTACTTCCCCGGCGAGCCCGTGATTCTGGCCGCCCCGTCGGGCGGAGGCTGGCTCGCCGAACACCTCGCCAAGTACGGCGAAACTCCGGTCGCCTATCTGCTAGCCACGCGTGACTTCCCAGCCGCTGCCAAGAAGTACAAACTCTCCGGCGGCAAAACCTGGTTCGGACAGAAGGTCGCCTGGTTCGACGAGCGCAAGCTGCACGGCGTGCGCCTGGGAGTGATTGGGCAGTAGAGCAGTAGAATAGAAACGCATGGTGCCGCTTTCATATAAGTATCTTTTCCAGGCAATGTGGCTTGGTTTCTTCGCCTATTGGTGGGCGATGTCGAGGAATGTCAAGGCTGCGGAGCGCCTTGAGTCCATGCCGTCGCGGTTTACACGCATGGCCTTGATTGTTGTCGCGGGTCTACTTCTCGGGTTGCCAAGGGTTCCGCTTCAATTGCTGAACGAGCGATTTCTTCCACCCAGCGCTTTATGCTTCTGGAGCGGCGCGGCGATTACCGCCGCTGGTCTGCTCTTTTCTGTTTGGGCAAGGCAGCACCTGGGCGGCAACTGGAGCCAGGCCGTCACGGTGAAGGAGGATCACGAACTCATTCAAAGTGGCCCCTACGGTCTTGTGCGCCATCCCATCTATACCGGGCTTCTGCTGGCATTTGTCGGTTCGGCAATAGCCCGTGGTGAATGGCGCGGGCTGCTCGCTACAGCGCTTATGTTTGTCGCACTGTGGAGCAAACTACGGCTTGAGGAAAAATGGATGCGTGCACAATTCGGCGAGTCGTATGAAAACTACTCCCAACGGGTCTCGGCATTGGTGCCGCGTATCCTGTAGACCCGCTTCCGGTGCGCGGTTTGGCAACTAGCAACTTAGAACTTGGAACTGCTACCATCGCCTCCAGTGTCCGCCGCCAAAGACAACCCCGCCCTCCGCGCCTCGCAGATAAAAGACCGCCTAGTCTCCGCCGCCCCGGTCGAGGACGATTCCTCTTTCGAACTCAAGCTGCGCCCGCAGCGCCTGCAAGAATTCATCGGCCAGCCCAAGGTCAAAGAGAATCTAGACGTAGCCATTCAAGCCGCCAAGTCCCGAGGCGAAGCGCTTGACCACGTCCTGCTCTACGGACCGCCCGGCCTCGGCAAGACGACGCTGGCCAACATCATCGCCAACGAACTCGGAGCCGCCTTCCAACAGACCTCCGGCCCCACGCTCCAGATCAAGGGCGACCTGACCGCGATCCTAACCAATCTCCGCGACCGCCAGGTGCTCTTCATCGACGAAGTCCACCGCCTGCAGCCCGCGCTCGAAGAGATCCTCTACTCCGCGCTCGAAGACTACAAACTCGACATCATGATCGGCCAGGGCCCCTCGGCGCGCACCCACACCATGGACGTGAAGCCCTTCACCTTCATCGGCGCCACCACCCGAGCCGGACTGCTCTCCGCGCCTCTGCGCTCGCGTTTCGGCCTGCTGCTGCGCCTCGAGTTCTACACCCACGACGACCTCCGCGTCATCGTCGAACGTTCCGCCGAAATTCTAGGCGTTACGATCGATCGTCCCGGAGCCACCGAAATCGCCAGTCGGTCCCGAGGAACGCCGCGTATCGCCAACCGCCTGCTGCGCCGAGTGCGCGACTACGCCCAGGTGCGAGCCGCCGGCTTGATCGATCTGCCCACCGCCCAGTCCGCGCTCAGCATGTTGGAAGTGGATCGCCACGGCTTTGACGAAGTCGACCGCAAACTCTTGCTGACCATCATCGAAAAGTATCAAGGAGGCCCAGTGGGCCTGAACACTCTAGGCGCCGCCCTGGCCGAGGAACCCGACGCCATAGAAGAAATCTACGAACCCTTCCTGATCCAAATAGGCTTCCTGAACCGCACTCCAAGAGGCCGGGTAGCCACCCAACTAGCCTACGAGCACTTCGGCATAACCCCCAACCGCCGCCAAAGCTCGTTGTTCTAGCTGTCACCTATCCAACCTGTCATCCTGAGCGGAGCCGGAACTTCACGAAGTGAAGTCCCGGCGGAGTCGAAGGACCCCCTACCCCACGAGCGACCCCGACTCCGGAAGGAGCCCGCCCTCCGTTTGACTTCCACCGCTGCAATCTGCGTTAATCGCTCTTCGTCATTGTCCCCAGGAAACGCAGGAGGAATCATGCGCGAAGTGATCTCGACCGACCAAGCCCCGCAGGCCATCGGACCCTACTCGCAGGCCATTCGAGCCCAGGGCCTGATTTTCACATCCGGACAAGTGGCCATCGATCCCGCCACCCAGCAGGTCGTAGCCGGAGACATAAGCGCCCAGACCGACCGCGTGCTCAAGAATCTCGCCGCCGTTCTGCGGGCCTCGGGCAGTAGCATGGAGAAGGTTCTCCGTTGCACCGTCTTCCTGAAAAACCTGGCAGACTTCGCCGCCATGAACGAAGTCTACGGCCGCTACTTCCAGCAGGCCCCGCCCGCCCGCTCCACGGTAGAAGTAGCCCGCCTTCCAAAAGACGTCCTGGTAGAAATTGATGTAATCGCGCTAGCGTAAATGCTCACGTAGGGACGGACGCATTCGTCCGTCCCGCCGAGCGAACCGGGGTGGAGAAGCGCGGCAGCAATAGCCGGCGCCAAAGCATGTGGAATTTTGCTCTAGAAACGAACGCGGAATTAAGAAAAGGGGAATTATGAAAACCGTCATCGTGATCTCAGCCATAGCGCTGTTTGCCCTAGCAACCCTGGCCATTGCCCAAACGACTCCAGCCAAGAAGCCGACACCCAAGCCAGCCACCAGCACTCCCACCAAGGTCACCGGAGCTCCCGTCAAGACCGCCAGCGGTCTTGAATACTGGGACATCAAAGTCGGCACCGGCGCCGTCGCCCAAACCGGACAGCACGTCAAAGTCGATTACACCGGCTGGCTCACCAACGGCAAGAAGTTCGACAGCTCGGTCGGCACCGGCAAACCGTTTGAGTTCAAGCTCGGCGCCAGCCAGGTCATCAAGGGCTGGGACGAAGGTGTAGCCGGCATGAAGGTGGGAGGCAAGCGCCAACTCCGCATTCCGCCAGACCTGGCCTACGGAGAAAAGGGTTATCCCGGCATCATCCCAGCCAACTCAACCTTGATCTTCGACGTGCAATTAGTGGACGTGAAGTAGCTCGGGTGGGAAGACTCGCGTGGGGACAGCCGCCCTCGGCTGTCCAGCCGAGCGAAGCTCGGCAACTGTCGGGCCGCCGTTGAGGCAGACAAAGGCCCGCAGGATTTCCACATCTCTGCGGGCTCTGATCTCTTACGCCTTAACCACTTTGCCGCTGCGCAGGCAAGAAGTGCAAACGCGCATGTGCTTGGTAGCGGCTCCCACCTTGGCGTGAACCGGGCGCAGATTGACATTCCAGCGCCGTTTGCTGACGTTGTGGGCGTGACTGATCGTATTTCCGAACTGCGGCCCCTTGCCGCAGATATCACAAACTCGAGCCATAACTCTGAAATCCTTCCAGGCCTGTTGCCGAAACATTGATTTTACAGGAATCCAGCCGACTTCGCCAAGCCGGAAACGCCCTGATCAGAAGAGCCCGAGGGTGGTGGTACATTTCAAATCCATCCGCGTAGTTTTCTTTGCGCCCTTAGCGAGTCCTCGGCGCACTTTGCGTTGAAGCTTCTTCTGCCGCAAGCAAGAAACGCTCAAGATTCTCAAGCTCCATCACTGCCAAGCCCTCGCCGCTTCTGCTACCCTGCCCCCATGGACTATCTCTGGACTCCATGGCGTTACGCCTATGTCACTGGCGTCGACCAGCAGCCGGATTGCATCTTCTGCCAAGCTCCCAAAGAAAGCGACCAAACGGCCCGCATCGTTCATCGCGCGGCGCATTGTTACGTCATTCTCAATACCTATCCCTATACCAACGGGCATGTCATGGTCGTGCCCTACGCTCACCTGGACGAATTGCAAAAGCTTCCCACCGATGCCGCTCAGGAGATGATGGCTCTGACGCAGCGGATGGAGAAGGTTCTGCGCTCTCTCTATCGGCCCGACGGCCTCAATCTCGGCATGAATATCGGCAAAGCCGCAGGCGCCGGCGTGGCGGGACACATTCACATGCACATCCTGCCGCGCTGGGTAGCCGACGCTAATTTCGTCAGCGTCATCGGCGAAACCAGGGTGATGCCCGAGTCGCTGGAGGGAACCTGGGAGCGGATTCGGAAAGCATTTGCCATTGGTAAGTCGTAGCTCGAAAGACGAAGCTTATCTGTTGAACCACATTAAAAGTGTCCCCCTGCGACCACATTAAAAGTGTCCCCTTTTAGAGTTCCTTCGGCGAGGAGGAACGAAGATTGGGGAGAACGGGATTGAGCAGGAGAGAGTTGAGTCGGGTCGAGGTGATGAGCCGGGTGAAGGCGCGGAGTTTGCGCTTGCGCGAAGCGGCGGAGTTGTTGGAGTTGAGTTATCGGCAGAGCAAGCGGATCTGGGCGCGGTATCGGGCGGGAGGAGCGAAAGCGTTGCAGCATGGGAACTGCGGGCGAGTGTCGAACCGGGCCTACCCAGCGAAGTTCCGAGCGGCGGTGCTGCAACAGGTGCAAGCCCGCTACGAGGATTTCGGGCCGACGTTGGCGGCCGAGCACTTGGCCAGCGATGACGGACTCGAAGTGCAGGCCGAGACGCTGCGGCGGTGGCGGAAAGAGGCGGGGCTGTGGCCGAGACAGCGGCGGCGGAAACCGTATCGGCAGCGGCGAGAAGCGAAGGCGCACTTTGGCGAGTTAGTGCAGTTGGACGGCAGCTTTCATGAGTGGCTGGAAGAGCGCGGGCCCCGCGGCTGTCTGATGCACATGGTCGATGACGCGACGACGAAGGCGCTGGGGTGTTTCTCGGAGGAGGAAACGATCTGGGCGGCGGCAGGAGTATTGCGGCGCTGGATCGAGCGCTACGGAGTGCCGCAGGCGTTGTACACAGACTGGAAGAACGTGTACGTGCGGCCGCCGAATGCCGAAGAGCGGGAGCGTGGAGAACCGGCGGTAACGCAGTTTGGGCGGATGTGCGCGAAGCTGGGCATCCGGATCATCGCGGCCAGTTCGCCGCAAGCGAAAGGACGCGTGGAACGGGCGCATGGCACGCATCAGGATCGGCTGGTGAAGAAACTGCGGCTGGCCGGGATCGCGAACTACGGCCAGGCGAATGCCTATCTGGACGAGCACTATCTCGCCGAGCACAATCGCCGTTATGCGCATGCGGCATTGGCCAAAGCCGATTACCACCGACGACGGCCGACGGCGCGGCAACTGGACGCAGTGTTCTCGCTGGAGGAGGAACGAGTGGTGAGTGAGGACTGGGTGGTGCGCTACCACAATCGACTGCTGCAACTGGCACGGCAGAGTCAGCATTGGGCGCCGGCCAAGAGTCGCGTGCTGGTGCGGGAAAACGAAGCCGGGGAAGTTGCCATTCACTACCGCAATCAGCGTCTGGGCTTCCACGAGTTGAAGGCCTCGATAGCGCTGGGCGAGGGAAGGGGCGCTGCCCCTTCCCCCGCGCCCCCTTCCCCGATCCTAAGGCGGAGCCTTCCTCCAGCTTCGAATCATCCTTGGAGAAAAGGCTTTTCCGCCAAGGCACGCGCCCTCTTTTCCGGGGCAGCATGAAACCACAACCCAGGGGACATTTCTATTGTGGACAAGACGGGGACATTTCTAATGTGGTATGACAGAAAGACGAAGCTTATCTTGACACCCGTTACGTGACGCGTTACGGTACAGGATGATCCGGTCGATCCGCCACAAAGGATTGAAGCGCCTTTACGAGGACGACGATCTGCGCGGCGTGATTCGGGAGCATGCGGTAAAGCTGCGCGACATTCTCGCGCGGCTCGATGCTGCTGAAACGATCGCGGACCTGGACGTGCCGGGATTCCGGCTGCATCCGCTCAAGGGCGAGTTAAAGGGCTATTGGGCGGTGACGGTTCGCGCCAACTGGCGGGTGATTTTCCGTTTTGCCGAGGGCGACGCGCTGGATGTCGATTACGCCGATTACCACTGAAAGGTAGCAGAAACCATGCCGATGAAGAATCCACCGCATCCTGGCGGATTTGTGCTGCGCGAGTGTATTGAACCTTTGGGCCTGACCATAACGGACGCCGCCGCTGCGTTGGGGGTTACGCGCACGACGCTGTCAGAGCTGGTGAACGGGAAGCGCGGGATTTCCCCGGAAATGGCCGTGCGGTTGTCCAAGGTTTTTGGAGGGGGCGCCGCGAGTTGGCTGGTGCAGCAGGCACATTATGATCTGGCTCAAGTGCGCGCTGATCGAATCAAACTTCATCGGCTGCAAATGGCCTAAATTGCCGGACCAGTTCCACCTGCACGCACCCCCCCGCGCTGCGTCGCGGACGCCAATTTCGTCCCTGTCAACGGAGAGACCCGAATTGGCAACTGGAGAAACACAAAACACCCACTCTGCCATTGGCCTAAGCCGCATATCGTTGTGAGTTTTTCTGCATCCACATCCACGCGCTCGTGACCATCTCGGCGAGATCGCGCTGCGCGATCCATCCCAGCACGCTTTGCGCTTTCGCCGGATCAGCCACCAGAATCGGAGGGTCGCCCGGCCGCCGCGGCCCGATCGTCCTCCGAACTGGCCTTCCCGTGGCCTTTTCCACCGCCTGGATGATTTCGTGAACGGAATGCCCTCGGCCCGTTCCCAAGTTGACGACCAGCGTGTCGCAGTCTCTTTCGTTTCTTTCGAGGTATTGCAACGCCCGCACGTGCGCGTCGGCGAGATCGCTCACATGAATGTAGTCGCGGATGCAGGTGCCGTCCGGAGTCGGGTAATCCGAGCCGTAAATTTGCAAGGCGGGCGCGTTCGCCGCGGAGGCGGCCAGCGCCAGTGGAATCAAGTGGGTTTCGGGGTCGTGCATCTCGCCGATCTCGCCGCTTTCATCGCCTCCCGCGGCGTTGAAATAGCGGAGGCTCGCCGAGCGTAATCCGTAAGCGCGGCCATAAGCTTCGAGCGCATTTTCAAAAAAAAGCTTCGAGACGCCATAGGGATTGACCGGCTCGCGCGGCGTCTGCTCGCTAATAGGAATTCTCTCGGGGACGCCATACACGGCACAACTGGAGGAAAACACGAAGCGGCGGATCCCGGCGTCGAGCGCGGAGTTCAGCAGGCGGAGCGCCCCGGCAACATTGTTCCGGAAATACTTGCGCGGATCCTCGACCGACTCTCCCACGTAAGCGTGGGCGGCAAAGTGCATGACCGCGTCCACCCGCGCGAGCACGGGCCGAAGCCTGACTTCGTCGGCGATGTCGCCCTCTACCAACTCAAAGCCCTGCGTCAGTCGCCGAAAGCCGGTGGAGAGATTGTCATAAATCACGGCCTCATAGCCGGAACGCCGCAGCGCGCGCGCCGCATGACTGCCGATGTAGCCCGCTCCGCCCACAACTAAGATCGCCAAGAAACCCTCTCATCATTCGGGTCTACGTAGGGGCGGACGCATTCGTCCGCCCCGCGGAGCGAAGCTCCGCACCCTGGCCATCATGTTGTCGCGAGGGGCGGTCGCCGCAAGGTGACGGTCATCACCCTCCGTTTGTGACAGAGGAATGCCGGACGCTGGGTAGTGGCTCAGTTTGAAATTGAGCCACTACCGGACGCTGAGTGGACTCCGCCGCGATTGCCGACTAGTGTAGAATTTGAACGTTGACCCCACGCTGTCATCGTCATCCTCGGCAGCGGATTCCATCGGGACGTAGCGCAGCCTGGTAGCGCACTTGCTTGGGGTGCAAGGGGTCGCGAGTTCAAATCTCGCCGTCCCGACCATTTCCTTTGGGTGTGCGTTCCTTCCCCTGTGACTCCCTGCCCTTGCATTTTTCCCGCGTTTGGAGCAACGTTTTTAGGGTAGCTAAGGAGGGCCTTCCGCCATCATGATTAACGTTCTCATCCACCACGAAGTCTCCGACTATACGGCCTGGAAAGCGGCGTTCGATTCCGCCTTCGACTGGCGGCGCAAGAACGGCGAGCGCAGTTGCCACATTTTCCGCAGCGCCGGAAGCGTCAACAACGTCACCCTGTTCTTCGAATGGGAGAATCTGGAAAAGGCGCGCGCGTTCGTAGCTTCCGAGGAACTCAAAGCCAAAATGGCGAGCGCCGGGGTTAAAGGCGCGCCTCATGTTGATTTCCTCACTGAGGTGCATAACGTCCACCGCAGCGCTGCCGACTGACTCGCCATTCAGGAAAGCTGGGGAATCCGTTTCCTCCGGTTTGCATCCAAGGGGATGAACCGGCAAAGAAGACCGGAGGCGGATGCCCCCTTTCCGGCCATTCCCTCCTTATCTGCCTTGCCCCAAATTTGTGGCGTCAGGAGAACTCCATGGCCAAGAAACCACTCTCCACCAATTCGCACAAAACTTCAGCCCAACCCCGCTACCACCAGACCGCTCGCGAACTCCAGGCCTTTGGCACGGTCACCAGTGTCATGCCGTTGCAACTGGAAGAACCAGTCCGGCTGGAAATGACCGAGCAACTCAATCAACTGTTAGCCGACACCATGACGCTTCGGGATCTCTACAAGAAGTCTCACTGGCAGGTGTCCGGAGCCACGTTCTATCAACTGCATCTCCTGTTCGATAAGCACTTTGGAGAACAAAGCGAGATCGTCGACGCGATCGCGGAACGAATTCAGCTTCTAGGCGGAGTCAGTATCGCCATGGCGGCTGACGTAGCCGAGTTGACTCGTATCCCGCGCCCACCTAAAGGGCGAGAAGAGGTTCCCGTCCAACTCTCTCGCTTGCTGGATGCGCACGAGGTCATCATCACCCAATGCCGCGAACTCGCGGAACTTGCCAACAAGGTCGGCGACCCCGGCACGAATGATCTGGTAGTGAGTGATGTGCTTCGCCCGAACGAACTGCAGGTCTGGTTCCTCAGCGAACACCTGGTCGATGCGCCCCTGGTCGAAGCCGAGCCGCTGCGGGAATCAGCGTAAGACAGAATTGATTTGCGACTTCACGCGGGCTTCACGGCCCGCGTTTTTCTTTGCCGGTTATCTCCGGCTAGTGGCGCGCGGAAAGAATGTGCAGGATCTGCCGCAGTTCATTCCGCAAGTGCGCCACACTCGCAGAAGGTCTCCCGGGAAATGGAAGCGCGCTCTGGTTCCGATCGGACTTGATTTCCTCGCGCAGTTGCACCCGGGCGCCCGCGATCGTGAACCCATCTTCATAAAGCAGCTTCTTGATCCGGACTACCGACTCCACATCGCGTTTGCGGTACATGCGCTGCCCGGTGCTGCTCTTGACCGGCTTCAACTGCGGAAATTCGGTTTCCCAGAACCGCAGCACGTAAGCCGGCAGGCGGCACAACCCGGCGACTTCACCGATGCGGAAATAGAGCTTGTCCGGAATGATGATTTCTGCGTTGCGTGCCGCTTTTTTCGAAGTTTTCTTTCGGACGGTCATGGAGGCCGCTTCCGCGTTCCTGTATACGCGTTTCTAGCACGAGCCGTGCCGCGGGACAACCCCCAAAAGTGTCGAGAAGTACGGCCGGCAGCCGAAATCAGTCGTTAGTCGATGGTCGACGGTCGTTAGTCCTTCGCGGGTCGTCCTAAGGTTTGCCAACGACCAACGACCATCGACCAACGACCGAAAGGAAAAGCCTCTCCGGAGGTGCTTCTCCGGAGAGGCTTTGGGGGAATTCTCAACGAGCATCGGTCCGCTTAGTGTTTCTTTTTCTTGGCGGCTTTCTTCTTGGTTGCCATGAAGTGTTTCCTCCGTTTGAACGATTTGTTCTCCCAAGGTTCTCGACAGGGCACCTTGATGCCCGGGCTACTCAACTTCTTGTATGAGCAGCTGTCCTACCACAAGATATTGCCATTCGTATGTGAATTGTCAATAGAAATCTCACGGCACCGGGCGATTTTGGCGAGGCGCGTGCTTACCTTGTTCGGGCGGCCTCATGCAGAACTTCGCCATGACGGCAGAGCCTTTCCGTCCACAGCCCGCGAATGCGTAACGCCTGTGCGATAATTTCAGAAGAAATCTATGTCCGATCACAAAGTCTTCTGCGCAAAATTGAAACAGCAATTGCCTGGGCTCTCCGAGCCTCCGTTCGACGGCGACTTGGGAAAGAAGATCTACGAGCAGATCTCGCAACAGGCGTGGGGCCAGTGGATGGAACACTGCAAAATGTTGCTCAACGAATATCGCCTGAACCCGGCGCGCAAGCAGGATCAGGAAGTCATCGTGAAGCAGATGGAGCAGTTCTTCTTCGGCGAGGGAGCGGCGCGTCCCGCCGAATACGTTCCCCCAACGCACTAAGCGGAGCAACCGAAAGCGGCGCAGGACAAGCCATCAGCGGCCGTCGGAGCCGGTGCCGGCGTTAGTTTACTGACTGATTACCTCTAGCCCTCACCTCGTCCCCGATTCATCACCTCGTAACACTCGTCGGCCACAATCTAAGGGTGGCGCCGCAGGTCACCTATGACACGCTGATCCTTTCGGATCTGCACCTGGGCGCGGACATGAGCCGCGCGCGCGAGGCGCTGCGCGTTCTCCAGGAAAATCAATTTCGCCGCCTCATCTTGCTGGGCGATATCTTCGCCGACCTTAATTTCGGACGCCTGAAAAAAGAGCACTGGAAATTTCTCGGCTACATCCGTAAGCTCTCCAATCCCAAGCGCCACGTCGAAGTGGTCTGGGTCGAAGGCAATCACGACCACGGCCTGGCCCCCATCATGTCCCACTTGGTCGGCGTCCGCGTGTACCAGGAATATCAATGGGAATACCAGGACCTTCGCCACATAGCTGTCCACGGTCACCAGTTCGACGGTTTCGTTGTGCGCAATGTCCACGTCAGCTATCTGATCGGGACGCTGCTCTACCTGCAAATGCAGAAGTGGGATTCGAAAAACAAAACCGTGACGCGTTTTCTCGACCGGCTGGGCACACGCTGGCAGCGCTTGTCGGAGAAGGTCGCCCACGGCGCACTGGGCCATGCCCGTCACCACCAGGCGGCGCGTATTTTCTGCGGCCACACCCATGCCGCTATGCACAAGCAGGATCACGGAATCGATTATTTCAATTGCGGAGCCTGGATCGACGAGCATCCTACCTATATCACCGTTGGTGAAGAGGGGGTACAAATCCACGAATATGTCGATGGGCCCGACCCACATCATCCCGCCAAAGACGAAGAGTGGTGGGATAGTTCCGAACTCGCCGAATTCACCGGCGACGAAGGACAACTCGAAGATGGCGAGTACGAACCCGTCGGCCTCTGACGCCAACTCATGCCGCGAAGATGACGATAGGTGACTCTTGCGCAAACTAACCATCGTTTTCCACCACGCCGGCGGAGGACATCAAAGTGCCGCTGAAGCCCTCCGAGACACTCTCACCCAGCAAGAACATCCTTGGGAGGTTACTCTTCTCGATATTCAGGAGTTACTCGACCCTCTCGACCTGATTCGCCGCGCCACAGGCCTGCGCATTCAGGACACTTACAACTTGATCCTCCGCAAAGGCTGGACGCGTTTCACTCCGCAACTGCTAGTCGTTCTGCAAGGAACCATCCGTGCCTACCATTCCCCGATCGTGAAAGCGCTCCGGGCTTACTGGGCGCAACATCCCGCGGATCTCGTGCTCTCCGTGATCCCGCACTTTAATCGCGAGATCGCCGACAGCCTTCGCACCGACGATACGAAGACGCCCTTTGTGACTCTAATCACGGATTTGGCCGATTACCCGCCGCACTTCTGGATTGAACGCGAATCGGAATACATCATCGTCGGCACGGACCGCGCCCGGCAGCAGGCGTTAACGATCGGCCACTCCGCCGACCATATCTTCCAAACCTCGGGGATGATTCTTAAGCCCAGGTTCTACCAGAAGACCACCGTCGATCGCGAAGCAGAAAGGAAGCGGCTCGGCCTGGAACCCGATTGTCCAACGGGCATTGTCCTGTTCGGAGGCCACGGCTCTCAGGTGATGGTTGACATCGCCAGGAAACTCAACCATGGCGGCAGTGGCGTCCAGCTGATTCTGATCTGTGGACACAACCAAAAGCTCGCCGCCGAACTCAAGAAGCTGCCCACCAGAAAGCCCGTCGCCGTCGTCGGATTTGCCCAGAACGTTGAATACTACATGGCTTTGGCCGACTTCTTCATCGGGAAGCCAGGCCCTGGCTCGATCAGCGAGGCCCTGCAGTTCCACTTGCCCGTGATTGTGGAATGCAATTCCAAAACACTGCCGCAAGAGCGCTACAACGCGGAATGGGTGACGGAGAACGGTTACGGGATCGTCGTACCGACCTTCAAACAGATTGTCCCCGCCGTTCAGCGCCTCTTGCAGGGCGCGACTTACGATGAATTTTGTCGGAAGGCCCACGAATATTCCAATCGAGCGCTGTTTGAAGTGCCGGTAATCCTGGAACAATGCTGGGAGCGCGGTGCGACTTCGTCGCAATCTCGGATCGCTGTCTAGTCGTCAGCTCTCTCCGGTCATCTCGAGCACCGAGCCGCCGTCGGTCACGAATTCTTCGGCTCGCGCTGGATTTCCCAAACGAAGCTTGAGCCGCGCCCGCGCCAGGCTGTTATTGGCCACGTCAGAGCTGCCGGAGCAATCGGTCTTGGCGTAGGGCAAGCGGTGCAAGCACGAGCCGCCGCCATCGATTTCCGCATCGATCGCTCCCGCTGCGGAGGTCGTCTGAAATACCCAGCTCATCGCTTCGAGATCGCGGCAACTCTCGCGCAGCTTGCGAAAAATGTAGGAGCGGCCTTCGTGCCACAGGATGGCCGTCCGAAACACCAGCCCAAAAGGCATTTCATAAACCAGAGCTTCGAACGTGCTGAGACGGCCATCGGGCTGCGGAAAACAGGCGTGCGCCCAGGTCCAGAAATGCCGATGGCGGAAGCCGCAGTTGTGGCCCTGGACGCCGAAGCCGAGAGGATCGCCCCGGAAGATTCGATCGTCGAGCCGAATCTCTCCGGAGAATACGGCGTCGGAATGAGGCGTGCGGGAAAAGCCGATCCAGCCTTTGTTGCTCAGCGTAATCCCGAAATTGGAGCGGTAACGCAAATCCCACGACAGCCGGTGTCCGCGGACTTCCAGGACTCCGCGGCAGCAGGCATCTTCGATGCGGTTGGGACCGGCTTCCAGAAAAAACGGACCGCGCCGCTCGCTCAGTTGCAGCGCGTCGAGGGGAAACTCCTGGATGAAGGTTTCAGGCCGGCCGCCCCGCGGGAACCACGTTGCCCAGACTTGCACCGGAGCAGCACCCGGAACGCCGGGACAGCCAAGGCGTCCGGGATTCGCCAGCAGATACCGCAACCACCACGCGCCCGAACCGTCCGCCAACCCCAAGCGCAGGAACCACGACTCATAGCGGCGGCGCATGCTGAGCCGGGTAAACGGCAGATTCAGCGAAGTCATACTACATGGTAGCGCCCGATCGTCCGGAATCTCGACACGACGGTTTTAGAAATGCACTGCGATGCCGGTTGAGAACCGCGCGCCATTCTGCCCGTGGCCAAAAAAACGAGTGTTGATCCAATCGAGCTGCCCGCGGAACGTTACCGGCCCGGCAATCCGATAATCCAGCCCTCCGCCAACTCCATTGACGAACGAAGTATCCGAATCGGAGATTCCGTGGCTCAGGCTGATATGCCCGGCGCCGACCAGGAACTCCGCGAACGGGCGGAAGCGCTCGACCTGCACCGACACTCTCGGGCCGAACAGAACGTTGTGCGCGGCGACGTCGGCGCTGGTCCCGCCGAAATTGTGGTTACCATAATGGCCGTCGACATCGGCTACCAGTCCAATCCACGGCAGGAACTTCCCTTCCAGCGTGAAATCCCACCCATTCAAGTTTGCGGTGTCGTTGGAGACGATCGAAGTCCGGTCATAGGAATAACCGAAGAATACGTTTCCCTTCGTCGGAATCTGCGCCCAGGCGGCGCCAGCCAGCAGCGTTAGCAGAGAAACAAGAGTCCACAGCCTTCGCATCGTTTTCCTCCTCGCGTGCGCTATGACGCACGCGATTGATATGCACCCAAAGCAGAATATAGATGCAATCGAGGCAGCAAAATTTGCCTGTCCGCCCCGCACACAAGGGCACGCTTCTGTAGAGACGCGGCTTGCCGCGTCTCCCCTGGCATGGAGCAGGTCAGCGAAACAGCGCGGCAAAAAATCCGCCAACTTTTCTGAAGAACCCGCGGGCTGGTGCGTGCTTCGCCGGTGGAGTTTCCGAGCCAGCCGGTTTCTCCGCTTCCTTCGCAGGCGGAGGAAGCGGAGCTGCCACAGCCGTGGCCGCACGGCAGACGCGAATCCAGTGGCAGCGCACGCACCTCCTCAACCGGCGCCGGCGGAGGCCCGTTTGCATGGAACACAAGCGGCGCCTCTATCTGCACGTGCAGCTCGTTCGACGCAACCGATGCGTCATGCGGAGCGGCAGACGCCGGCATCGCTGCCGGTAAACCGTCCGCAGGCGTGCGTTCCGCAGGATCCTTCTTCTCGGCAATCGGCGCTGGACTTGCGTTCACGGGCGGAAGAGCGCCGCGTTCTCCCGGCGCGCGGCTCTGCATGGGCGGATCCGTGGCCGGCAGATCGTTGGCCGTGCGCAGCACGGTATCTCGCGGTGCCGGACATCCGCACTCGAGCGGCACCGCCATATCCACACGGTCGAGTTGCCCGGAATGAAACATAAGCTGGTCGGTTGCCTTGACCTGATAAGTGCGATCGCCGAGCAACTCCGTCACCATCGCCGAGGCCGTGTTGCCCGGCAGCGCGCGCACGCAGGTGTTGCCTTGATTGTCCGCACTGATGGCATAGTGAAATTCTCCCGGCCCCACCAGAAGGATGCGGAAGTCCGGCGTCATCACGGAATCGGAAGTTGCATCGAGAGCGAGGTGCGCTTCCAGCGCGCCTGTGTTCATGCCGAACATCAGATTGTGCCGGTTCTGCGACGGCGTAATCGACACAGTCGTTCCCGGACAAACATGCACCTCGCCGCCACTCGACAGGCGGACAACGGCGGTATCGGGACCGGCCGTGATCGCGGAACCCGAGCTTCCATCATTTCCACTCAGCGTCAGCGGGCCAGTCGCACGCACCGCCGTCACCACTGGCCGCGGCCCAGACGTCAGGCTGGGAACCGTCGGTGCCTCAAACGTAGAACTCGCCTGACCGGGGTTTTTTCCCAGATGCACGACCAGGCGGTTTCCGGCAGCATCCCAGGTGTAGGCGCGCGGCGCGAGCAGATCCAAAACCACGCGCGCTACCGGCGGATTCTGCTGGAATTGGTTGGCGCGAATTGTGCGGATCTGATCGGCTTGTACGTTGATCCGCGTGTCCGGCGTTTCCAGCCGCGCGTTCGGCAGGTCGATCACCAGCCGATCGGGGTCGCTGATCGCCTGGATGGAAGGGACCAGCGGCCTCGTCGAAAGAATTTCAACCGCCGGGCCATCTTTCTCCAGCACGATCCGGAGGCTCTTAATCGCGGCAACCTTACTCGCAGCCGGAGAAGAAGCGGCAGGCTTGGAGTGTGATTTGGCGGTCTGGGACCGAAGCCACGGCGCTCCGAGTACGAGCATTCCGACCACAAGAACCACGTGTGTACCCCATCCTAACGTCGTGCTTTTCGACGTCAGGGTCGGCTCGCGGAACCGAGGATTCGGCGGGAACTCTTTCACGGAAGCGCTCGAGTGTTAGAGAAACCATACCACTCGGAGGTTCAGCGAGAAAGATGCACGGAGAAGGGCATGTGAAAAAGGGCCTATGAAAGAGCGGGAAGAATCACGAGTCGGCTAGGAACTCGTACTCGTCGATGACGGCGGCGACCGCCAACTTGCTGGCGGGATTGCCTCCCTCAACCCGCACCACGCGGCCCTTGCAACGCACCCGGATACTTTCCGTCAGCGTGATTTCGGGCGGCAGGGTCAGCGTGAAATCGATCGCGGAACCGGCCTGGATGGCGGAATCGACATAGAAGCAGATTCCGCGTGCGCTGACGTCGCGGGTCTGGGCCACATGCTCCGGCTCATTTTCTCCGTAACGGACGGTTACCGGCAGGCGAAGCGCAAAGCGGCGCGTAGCCCGCTTGTCATTATTAGTGTCCTGGTCCTGCTGGGTCTCGGCCATCGGACCTCCTCAAGGGCAAGGGTTCAAAGCTTCAAGGTTGCAGAGTTTCAAAGACCTGTCGAAATCGCCTGTAAGCATGGCAATTAGCGGCCAGCCTGTCAAGCGGAGCACTCTTGATCTGTCATACCACATTAGAAATGTCCCCGTCTTGTCCACAATAGAAATGTCCCCTGGGTTGTGGTTTCATGCTGCCCCGGAAAAGAGGGCGCGTGCCTTGGCGGAAAAGCCTTTTCTCCAAGGATGATTCGAAGCTGGAGGAAGGCTCCGCCTTAGGATCGGGGAAGGGGGCGCGGGGGAAGGGGCAGCGCCCCTTCCCTCGCCCAGCGCTATCGAGGCCTTCAACTCGTGGAAGCCCAGACGCTGATTGCGGTAGTGAATGGCAACTTCCCCGGCTTCGTTTTCCCGCACCAGCACGCGACTCTTGGCCGGCGCCCAATGCTGACTCTGCCGTGCCAGTTGCAGCAGTCGATTGTTGTAGCGCACCACCCAGTCCTCACTCACCACTCGTTCCTCCTCCAGCCAGAACACTGCGTCCAGTTGCCGCGCCGTCGGCCGTCGCCGGTGGTAATCGGCTTTGGCCAATGCCGCATGCGCATAACGGCGATTGTGCTCGGCGAGATAGTGCTCGTCCAGATAGGCATTCGCCTGGCCGTAGTTCGCGATCCCGGCCAGCCGCAGTTTCTTCACCAGCCGATCCTGATGCGTGCCATGCGCCCGTTCCACGCGTCCTTTCGCTTGCGGCGAACTGGCCGCGATGATCCGGATGCCCAGCTTCGCGCACATCCGCCCAAACTGCGTTACCGCCGGTTCTCCACGCTCCCGCTCTTCGGCATTCGGCGGCCGCACGTACACGTTCTTCCAGTCTGTGTACAACGCCTGCGGCACTCCGTAGCGCTCGATCCAGCGCCGCAATACTCCTGCCGCCGCCCAGATCGTTTCCTCCTCCGAGAAACACCCCAGCGCCTTCGTCGTCGCGTCATCGACCATGTGCATCAGACAGCCGCGGGGCCCGCGCTCTTCCAGCCACTCATGAAAGCTGCCGTCCAACTGCACTAACTCGCCAAAGTGCGCCTTCGCTTCTCGCCGCTGCCGATACGGTTTCCGCCGCCGCTGTCTCGGCCACAGCCCCGCCTCTTTCCGCCACCGCCGCAGCGTCTCGGCCTGCACTTCGAGTCCGTCATCGCTGGCCAAGTGCTCGGCCGCCAACGTCGGCCCGAAATCCTCGTAGCGGGCTTGCACCTGTTGCAGCACCGCCGCTCGGAACTTCGCTGGGTAGGCCCGGTTCGACACTCGCCCGCAGTTCCCATGCTGCAACGCTTTCGCTCCTCCCGCCCGATACCGCGCCCAGATCCGCTTGCTCTGCCGATAACTCAACTCCAACAACTCCGCCGCTTCGCGCAAGCGCAAACTCCGCGCCTTCACCCGGCTCATCACCTCGACCCGACTCAACTCTCTCCTGCTCAATCCCGTTCTCCCCAATCTTCGTTCCTCCTCGCCGAAGGAACTCTAAAAGGGGACACTTCTAATGTGGTCGCAGGGGGACACTTTTAATGTGGTTCAACAGCGGAGCACTCTTGATCTTCCTGCAACCGCTACAATTAACACCGTGGTCTTCGTCCTCGACAACTACGATTCGTTTACTTACAACCTCGTCCAGTACCTGGGCGAACTGGGCGCTCGGGTTGAGGTTCGCCGCAACGACGAAGTGAGCGTCGGCGAGATCGAGGCGATGCATCCCGAACGTATTGTCGTTTCTCCCGGACCCTGCACGCCGCGGGAAGCGGGCATCAGCATCGAACTGATCCGCCATTTCGCGGGCAAGGCGCCCATACTCGGCGTCTGCCTCGGACACCAGGCGATCGGCGCTGCCTTCGGCGGTCAGGTGGTTCGTGCGAAGAACCTGATGCACGGCAAAACCAGTCAGGTGGAGCACGACGGCAAGACCATCTTCCGCGGATTAACCTCACCGATGACTGCGACCCGCTATCACTCGCTGATCGTCGCCGAAGACGGCCTGCCAAGCGATCTTGAAGTCAGCGCCTGGACCCGCGACAAAGACGGAACGCGGGTGATCATGGGTTTGCGACACCGGAATTTCCCCGTCGAGGGAGTGCAGTTTCATCCCGAGAGCGTGTTGACGGACGAAGGGAAGAAGATGATTGCGAATTTTCTGGCGCTGGGCTGTTAGCTCTCAGCTTCCAGCTCTCAGCTGTCAGCAAGACCCTTCTGCGCTTTCGGGGCTGGTTCTCGGCCCCCCTTTCTCCGGTCTTTTGGAATCAAAGACTTAGATGGTGCCAGGCGCTAGGTCTTTGAGGAATAAGGATTTAGATGTAAAGTCTTTATAAACCAAAGACTTAGGGGAGTTCTCGGTTCTGAGTTCTCAGTTGGACCGAATCATAAGGCTCGTTTCCCTATTTCTGCTGTTTCCGCCGCTCGAGTAGCCCGAGAACAGGTGCATCTTCGACTCCCTCAGGGATAATCGGGTCGTCGTCGGGCCGGAGCCCAGCGGAATCTGGGTCATTCCGTCCCAGCTTCCATGCTGGCAGGACTCGGAGGCTCCGCTTTGCAATGGACAAATCAAAGAAGAACTCGGGTAGCTGCGACTCGCTTACGAACTTGGCTGGCGCAAGCCAGTATCCTCCAATTCGTTCATACCTAGCTAGGAACGAATCCAAATTTCTCGAATCGACTACATCCATCCGATGACTTCTTGAGACGCACACAAAATGATGGAATGCCGGCGTGCTCGGCATGGGAAAGTTCGATCCGATCACAATCGAGTAGCTGGATGGGCGTTCTTGGGCGACTCCAGTTATCAACGTGACGCGAAGCTGCTCTTCCTGATCAACCGTGCCAAGTTTGGCTTGCCACTGTGTGAATATCGTTCGCGCAGCCTCCTCGTTACGAAACGCCAATGCGAGTATGGGAGGTTCACTGAGATCAGGCGTCAGCGCGTAGCCGACTCCGACCCATCCCGCCTTCTCCCAAAGGGGTAGGTCGATCAAAGAAAAGACTCGTGTTTCGGTATGCTTCACAGATGAGAAGTCGAGTAGCTCTGATGGCGGTTCACCATCTCCGAGGTTGTCGGCGATATCGTCGAAAGTTCTTGGGGCCTCGCTGTCCTTAGGCTCCAATCGTAGTCCGTGGGACCAAGCCTCCTTTCGCAAGGGAGGATACTGCTCGTGATCCCCTTGCGGTATCCACTCTGACATAAGAATTCGCGGACTATTTCCGAGGATGTTGGCCACGGGCAGGGATGGATCCGAAAAAGTAATCGCACGTCCCAGCCCTTGTTCTTCCCCGAAGACTCGTTTCGCGAATCGCTGGGGATTGTTCGGGGGCGCAATCCGCAATGCCATTTCGACTATGAGGTCTCGCATCCAGTGCATGTCCATCGCTCGGCGTGATCCGGCAGGTTTTGTCGTAGGATGGCTCACAACAAGGACTTCACCACTTGGCGCAGCCTCGAACTTGTATTCAGGGCGGGTCAACTTCTCCGAAGGAGCGACCCTCAAGGTGAACTCTTGCTTGTAGGGGAATACCCCTCCATCCAAGCTCGTGGCGAGCAGCGATTCGAGGGAGGCGAGTATTCGCTCGCCGAGGCAGACGGATTCAAGCCCAACAGCGACTCGCGCCTCTACCTGACAGCCAAGCACGGACGAGCGAAGCGTCACTTCACTCCCAGTCGCGAACTCTGGCTTCACCGGAAGGTCGTGGCTTGCAGGCTGTCTGATCCACTTGACGAATAGATCTTGCACACTCTCTCGGCTCTCACCATCGGGGATGGTACCCTCCTTTCTTAGAAGATCTTCGTAGCCCAATGAGTACAGTAATGCCATCCGCGACCGGTCAAGCTCGAGGCGGTCGAGAACGGCGGGCAAGGCCGAGAGCGAAGCCAAGTCATTGAAATCAGCTTTTAAAAAGAGGATTCCTAAGATCGCGTCTTGTGTGACTCTCTCTTCAATGTAGGCTTTTGCGCGCTTGCCAGTTAGCGCGAGGTTCTGTGCGACGCCGCTGGCCGCCTCGATCCACTGCAGAACGGCGGGCACCCTTCCCAACTGAAGTTCAAGCCACACCAGCTTTCGCAGGCATGCGAGGGCCTGCGGAAGGATTTCGCCCTCCTCCATAAATTCGGAGAATGCCTGGTTCGCGCCAGCAATCACGTTGGCCCGTGCGGCCCAAAGTAGGCCAGCGGCTTCGTAAGCCAAACCACCACCAACCAACGCGGCGATTAATTCCATCCGATATTCGCGCTTTGCAAGCATAAGTTGCGCTCGGCCATATAGTCGGATGGCGTCGTAGGTCTTATGCGCACGGAGCTTTTGGTGGGCCCGAGCTAGCAACATTCGGCCCGCTTCGCCGTCGCTAGTCCGTCGGCGCATAGTATCCGTTAGCAGTTCGAACAGTTCATCATAATCAGGGTTACCACCCATAAAATCCCCTAGCTCAAGGATGATTTTGGACACCACCTCCACGGGGTAGGAGATCAGGCTGTCAGTCTGAGCGACGATGGGTTTGAGTTCGCGGAGAAGCCTAGAGGCAATCTGCGGGTCGGTGGGTGTCTCCTGCAGACCCATTAGAATTAGGTTCGTTCTTGCCCATAGGGCATTGTTCGGGCGCTCTTTGTCCGATGCTAACCGCTCAAGCTCACCTCGGAGTGCAGTTGTTCGAGAACCTAGTTTTGCGACTTCCGTGTCGATTCCGTGTGTTTTGACGCATGCCGTGAGTAAGGTCCAGATGTTTGTCAGCAGCTCTAGCTCATTTGCGTTGTCGCTGCCGACCGCCAGGTCCTCGACGGGTTGGTACAAGCTGACCAGTTGCTCGAAATCATCAAACCACCAGAATGTGGTCCATGCCTTCGCGTAGGCGACGCGAAGCCTCTGTTGGCGATGTCCCAACTTTAGGGCGATCCTCTCGGCTCGTGCGAATCTACCTTCGATTTCATTGCGGGGACGTTCCATCCCGCGCGCTAGCAATGCAGCGCGAAGGCAGTCTTCACCGAGTTGGTACTCTACGCCCCTGTAGTGGTCGGAGTCTTCAATCTGCTTGTCTAGTTCCTCGAGTTCCCGTTGCCGCCTGAGATCTCGAGGGCCGGTTACCTTTTGATCGGACTCGTAGCCCGTGATGTGAAGGGCCTCGATAGCAAGTTCTTCGAGGTTATTTTCAAAAACGCACTTCACAATCCAGTGCCGGTCAAGGATGCACACTCGCACGCGATATCGCTTTGTTAGAGCGGACTCGACTTCGGCTCTCACTTTGTCTTTGACAAATTGATTAGTTATGAAATAGATGAGCTTGTAGCCGCGTTTCGTGTTGGCGATCTTTTGAACGTCAGCTTGGGCCTTTGAGCGCCACTTCTCCTTGGCGCTAAATGCAAAGGCCCACCTTTGTTCTACACGACCGCTAGTGGACAGGCCCTCGTACCACCTTATCGAGATCTCGTCGGAAACTGGGTAGTTTTCGCTATCAACCTTACTGTCGCCGCCTCCGACTGGACCGGTCTGTGGAAGTAAGTTCGGGCAGACCTTCTTTTGCGCCAAGAGCCGACAGAAGTGCTCGAAGTCCCGCTCTTGACTCCGGCTTGTTAAGGTGTTGAGGTGGTACTCCAAAACGGCAGGAGAGAGGTTGGACGCTCGGGACACTTTGGAGTCAGAGAATAGCTGCGGCCGTCTTGCCCGCATAAAATCAGAGGGACGAAACCCTTCGGAATTGGTTTTGCCCGCCTCCTCTGCGCCGCCCATCGCGGTTTTCCTGCCCGCAGGAGCCAACTTTGGACCTCCGCAGTTATCTTAGTCTTCGCTCCAAACTTGGCGACACTCTCTCAAAGGAAAAAGGGCCATGAAACGGGTCCGGAGTTGCTCTAGCCACGGGCCGCTGCCGAGCTTCGCTCGGCTTGGACGGGCGAGGGCGCCCGTCCCCACACCAGATAGGGCGCTCCCTTTCGTGCCGGTGCTTCAGTTCGCGGAGAGGGCCGAGCTTCGCTCGGCTGGACGGACGAATGCGTCCGTCCCTACGTGGCTCTTGCCATCTCTACGGCTCTTAGAACAGCCTTCGCCTTGTTCTCCGTCTCCTCGAACTCACGCTGCGGATCGGAATCGGCCACGATCCCCGCGCCCGCTTGCAGGTAGGCCTTCTTGCCTTTCATGAGCAGAGTCCGAATCGCGATGCAGGAATCGAGATTGCCCGCGAAATCGGCGTAGAGCACCGCTCCGCCATACACTCCGCGCCGCGTGGGCTCCAGTTCTTCGATGATCTGCATGGCGCGAACTTTGGGGGCGCCGCTCAGCGTTCCCGCGGGAAAGCACGCGGCAAACGCGTCCATGGCATTCAACTCGGGACGCAGCCGCCCTTCGAGCGCTGAAACCAGGTGCATCACGTGCGAGTAGCGTTCCACGTACATCAGACCACGAACTTTTACCGATCCATAGTCGCTGACGCGGCCCAGGTCATTGCGGCCCAGGTCTACCAGCATCACGTGTTCGGCGCGTTCTTTTTCGTCGGCGAGCATCTGCTTTTCGAGCGCCGCGTCTTCCGCTTCGTCGCGGCCGCGCGGATGCGTCCCCGCGATGGGACGGTATTCGAGCTTTCTGCCAACGGCACGCACCAGCATTTCGGGAGACGAGCCCACCACGTGCAGTCCTTCTCGATTCCCACCCGCCCCGAATCGCAGAAAATACATGTACGGCGACGGATTCACCGTCCGCAGCGCGCGGTAGAGATCAAGCGGAGCGACTCCCGGTTCAAAATCCCAGCGCTGCGACAGTACGACCTGGAAAATGTCCCCAGCGGCGATATACTCCTTGGCTCGGCGAACGCTTTCCAGAAACTTCAGCTTTGGAGTGCGCGCCCGCATCTTCAGTTTTAGCTTTGATTTCGCCGGCTTTGACTTCGCGGCGGCGTTACGCCAGTACTCCGGCTTCCATCCTGCGGCGAGCTTCTTCTCGATGCGCGCGATGTCTTTCACGGCGCGCTCGTAGGCGAGTTTGGTCGCTTCCCGCGTCGCATCTTGCGCCACATCGGCCGACGCCACTATGTGGATCTGGTGCCGCAGGTGATCGAAGGCGAGCACGCGGTCGAAAAACATCAGCACGCAATCGGGAACATCGAGATCGTCCGCAGCATGTTCTCCGATGTTCTCCAGCCGCCGCACTATGTCATACGCGCAATACCCGACCGCGCCCGCGGTGAAGGGCGGCAAACCTTCCATCGCCGCCGGACGATGCTGCTGCAGCAGTTCCTTGATGACGTCGAAAACATTTCCGGTGCGGCGGTCGACTTTATGGCCACGTTCGATCTTGATCCCGGCGCCGCGCGACTCCAGCCGCAGAAACGGGCGCACGCCTAGAAACGTGTACCGCCCAATCTTTTCGCCACCTTCGACCGACTCCAGCAGGAAGGCATCGGGCTCTCCGTCCGAGACCGCAAGGAAGGCGGAAACCGGCGTCAGCAGGTCAGCGGAGATCGACTTCACCACCGGAACCAGGGTGGCGCCGCGCGATAAGCGGGCGAACTCTTTGTAGTCAGGACGGATCATGAGACTAGCCTACGAACGCTCTCCGAGCTTCTACCACCGTGATCATAAGCGTCATCGGATCCATCGGGGAAGGAATGAATCCGCAGTCTTCATAGAATTTTCGCGCTCGCTCGGAAATCGCGTGCACCAGGATGGCGCGGACACCGGCAATTTCCGCCGCCTGCAACGTGCGCAAGACGGCATCGCGCAGCAAACCAGGCCCGATCTGTCTCCCCTGATGATCTTGGTGGACAGCGAGCCGGCCGATGATCATGACCGGCACTGGATCTGGCATGTTCCGCCGGACACGGCCGGGCGCTTCCGCATGGGCCACAGCGCCAACCGCCAGGGCATAATAGCCCGCGACATGCTCGCCGGCGCAAACGACGTAAGTGCGCGAAGCGCCGCTCTCCTCGTTTTGCAAGGCCCGCCGCCGCAACCAGTCGTCTAGTGACGGCTCCCCGCAGGTGAATTCCGAGAGATTGTGCTCCGCGCGCAACTTCTCGGGAGGGCTCAGCGGTCGATCGCCGCGGGGCATTCCTTATTGCTCCCAGGGCGCTTTCGTTTTCAGCAGGCGCCGCAGTCTGGCATTGCTTGCCGGAGGCTTGTCCAGCATCGACGTGAAGCGCTTGAATTCCTCGCTCGACAAGGCAAAGTACCGGCGGTCGAGCAATACAGCTTCCGCTTCCCGGCACGCCGTTTCGAGCATGAAATCCGACCGGTTTCGCCCCAGCGCATCCGCCGCCCGATCGATCAGCGTTTTCTGCCGTCGGCTGGCGCGCAAGTTAATGGTTTCATCGCGCGTGTTCCCGGTTTTCGCTCCTGTCGCTGGCATTCGCCCCTCCCATGTCTACACAACGACTATACACAAGTGTGCGTACGTTGTAAATACGGTATTCCTCTTTAGGTTCCCCTTCGCTTGCCTAGCCTGCGGAGCGGCAATATACTTTGCGAGGCTTCCCTGATCACTTGGCAGGCAATCCCAATCGCAATCATACGGAGACTTTTATGAAAACTATCGACCTCGAACAGGAAACCAATCCCTGGCAGGCGCAAGGCGCCCGTTTTGACCTCGCCGCCCAAAAGCTGAACCTGGATGAAGGGCTGTGGAGGGTTCTGCGCAGCCCAAGCCGCGAAATTATCGTTCATATTCCCGTCCAGATGGACGACGGGCACCTGGAGGTCTTTACCGGTTACCGCGTGCAGCACTCCATTGCGCGCGGCCCGGCCAAGGGAGGATTGCGCTACGGGCCCGACGTGAACCTCGACGAAGTCCGCGCCCTGGCGGCCTGGATGACGTGGAAGTGCGCGGTGGTGAACATTCCCTTCGGTGGCGCCAAGGGCGGGATCATTTGCGATCCGCACAAAATGTCGCAGGGCGAGCTCGAGCGCATGACTCGCCGCTATACCGCCGAGCTCTTCGATTTCATCGGGCCGGAAAAGGACGTCCCCGCCCCCGACGTGAACACCAACGAACAGACGATGGCCTGGATTATGGACACCTATTCCATGCATGCGCGCCAGACCTGCACTGCCGTGGTCACGGGCAAGCCCGTCAACATTGGCGGGTCGCGGGGGCGCCGCGAGGCTACCGGACGCGGCGTGTTGATGGTCTGCGACCAGGCCATCAAGAAACTGCGCCTGAATCGCGACACGACCCGCGTCATCGTGCAGGGCTTTGGCAACGTCGGCTCCAACGCCGCTCTCCTCATGGCGCGGGCCGGATACAAGATCATCGGCATCATCGAGGTGGGCGGAGGCCTGTACAAGAAGGACGGCATCGACATGGAAGCGCTCTCGAAATTCCGCGAGCACAATGGCACCGTTCACGGGTTCCCGGGCGCCGAGAAGTACGATCCGGCGGAGCTTTTGCTGGTCGATTGCGACATTCTGATCCCGGCGGCGACCGAGAACCAAATCACTAGCCAGAATGCGGACCGCGTGAAGTGCAAGATCCTGGCCGAAGGCGCGAATGGTCCCACCACCGCCGCCGCCGACGATATCCTCTCCGAGAAGAAAGTTTTCGTGATTCCCGACATCCTGGCCAACGCCGGCGGCGTCACCACTTCCTACTTCGAGTGGGTACAGGATCGCCAGGGCTACTTCTGGAAGGAATCGGTCGTCAACGAACATCTGGAAGAGATCATGGATGAGGCGTTCGACGACGTTGTCCGCTACGCTGAAAAGCACGGCGTGAACAACCGCATCGCCGCCTACATGCTGGCCATCGACCGCGTGGCCTACACCATCCGCCAGCGCGGCATCTATGCCTAGCTAGCCATATTCTCGGGGCCTCCAGCAGAGAGGCCCCTCATATTTCGGATTGACGTTTTGCTTGACCCCCGGTCCCTCCCGGTGTAATCATGCTGGGGATCTCTTCATCGCTGCTTCTTTGCACACATATCCAAACCGTATTGGTACGTAAAAAACGGGGCTTCACGCCTCTCATCTCGCGAGGAAAAATGAATCACTCCCAATGCAAGCTTACCCTGTGGACGCTCGCTTTCTGTCTGCTGCTCACGGTCGCCATTTCGCCTGCATTGGCGAAGGCACAAGCCAGCTCGACGGACACCAGTTCCGATACCACCACCAAGAAGTCCAAGAAGAAAGCCAAGAAGGAAAAGGCGGCTGCCGAAGATAAGGCCGCTGCCGCGGACAAGACCGCGGCCAGCGATACGACTTCTGCGAAGAAGTCGGGGAAAACCAAGAAGGCCGCAGCTGCCGAGAGCACCTCGAAGGCCGCCGCGACGGACAAAACCGCCGCCAGTGATACCACGGCCGCGACTACGAAGAAGTCGCGCAAGAGCAAGAAGGCCGCAGCAGCAGACGAAACCGCCCCGAAGGCGGCTGCCGACACGGCTGCTCCAGCCGACACGACCGCCAAGAAGAGCAGCAAGAAATCGAAAGCCGCCGATACCAGTGCCGCGCCTGCCAGTACTGCCCCCGCCGCGAAAGCTCCCGCGGCTACGGCAAGTACCGCTGCCGCTCCGGCTGCTCCCGCCGCCCCGGCTTCAACCGGCAACATGGCGGCGCCCAAGAAGACGACAACTAAAACCGCCGCCACCGCAGCTTCCAGTCCGGAGATCGCCGCCGCTCAAGCCAGCGGCAAGGTCTGGGTCAACACCGACAGCGGTGTCTACCACAAGGGTGGCCGCTGGTATGGCAAGACCAAGACTGGAAAGTTTATGACCGAAGCCGAAGCCAAGGCTGCCGGCTACAAAGAAGCTCAGAAGGAATAAGGAGAAAACGAATATGACGATGACCAGGAAGTTCATCACCAGAATTCTCGTCGCGCTTTTCGCGCTTAGCCTGATCAGCGGAATGGCTGTGGCCCAGGCCGCCAAAACGCCGGCCAAAGCTGCTACGGCCGCCGCCGCCAATGCCGATCTCGTCGACATCAACTCGGCGACCAAAGAGCAGCTGGATGCTCTGCCGGGTATTGGAGCGGCTTACTCCCAGAAGATCATCGACGGGCGCCCCTATGCCAAGAAGACCGACCTGACGAGGAAGAAGATTATTCCCGCAGCCACCTACGCGAAGATCAAAGACAAGATCATCGCAAAACAGAAATAAATTAACCGCGGAGATCGCAGAGTGCGCAGAGAAAGAAAGTTCTAAAAACCTCCGCGAATTCGGCGTTCTCTGCGGTAAACGCTTTTAGTGCCGGAGCACAAGGAGTGCGTCATGGGTTTGCTCGACAATCTGGAGAGCCAGGCATTGGGCAAGGTTTTGGGTGGCAGCTCTAGTCCGCTGGCATCGGGCCTCTTGCAGATGATTCAGAATCAGCCCGGCGGTATGCAGGGATTGGTGCAGTCGTTTCACGACAAAGGGATGGGTGGTTTAGTGTCCTCCTGGATCGCCACGGGGCCGAATCCGCCGATTTCCGCCGACCAGATTCACCAGGTTCTCGGCAGCGATCAAGTGAATGCGCTCGCAGCCAAGGCCGGAATCTCTCCTGACGGCGCCGGTTCCGCCATCGCCCAGTTGCTGCCGGGACTGGTGGACAAGCTGTCGCCGAACGGGTCGGTGCCGGACCACAGCAACCTTATTGAGATGGCGTCCAACATGCTCAAGAACCTTGAGACAAAAGCCTCCTGAATTTGATGGGGCACACGGCCACTTGAACCAGGACGATCACAGTCAAGCCCATCGGAGCCGGATCGATTTGATTCCGGCCACACTGCCCGAACACATCGAACAAGTCCGCGCCCTCTTCCTCGAGTATGGAGAGTCTCTCGGCTTCAGCTTGTGTTTCGAGAGCTTCGATGAGGAGTTGAAGAACCTTCCGGGCGCGTACGCCCCGCCCAGCGGCAGATTGCTGCTTGCTCGATCCGCGGACCACGCCGCTGGATGTATTGCGTTGCGCAAACTTGACACCGGGATCTGCGAGATGAAGAGGCTTTACGTACGGCCCGACTATCGCGGCCTGGGCCTGGGCCGGATGCTGGTGGAACGCCTGATCGCCGAAGCGCGGATCATCGGCTATGAGCGCATGCGTCTGGATACGATCGCATCGTCAATGCAGGATGCGATCGCGCTCTATCGCAGGATGGGATTCCGGGAAATCCCGCGGTATTCTTCCATTCCCATCGAAAGCGCCCTCTGGATGGAATTACTGTTGTAGGCGACGGTCCACGGCTCTCACCACTGCGGGCTTCGGGGTGGCAGCAACGGGAGGCGGCGATGGGGTTCCGGCTTCGGTCAGGGGACCCGGTGTCAGGGAATGGCCGAGAACGACGATATCCACGCGGCGGTTCATGCCGCGGCCTTCCTTGGTGAAATTGGATGCAATCGGGTGATATTCGGCGAATCCGGCTGCGCTTAGGCGATCGGGACTGAAGCCGTCGCGGACAATGAGCAGCCGCACGATTTCGGTCGCCCGCGCCGCAGAGAGCTCCCAGTTTGAGGCAAACTGGGCGTTGTGTATGGGGGCGTTATCGGTGTGGCCCTCGATGCGCAAGCGATAGTCGCGCTGGCGCAGCATGCCGGCAATGCGATCGAAGGCGGCCTGCGAACTGGACTTCATCTGGGCTGAGCCGCTCTCGAAAAACCCCACCTCGCGCAAACTGATCACCAGTCCGTCGGGCTCGCGGCGCATGGCGATTTCCTTCCGCTTGATTTCGGAAGCGAGCGCCGTTTCCAGTTCCGTCTGCAACTCCGCCAGATCGCCGTTTTCGATGCCCACACCGGCGCCGAGCGCGCCCTCGGGGTGAGACACGATTCGGCCCAGGCTCGCCGTGCGCTCCGTGTTTTCGATGGCTTGCACGGTGCTGAAGGGCATCGGCTCGGTCACATCAATCGGCACTTTTGTGGTGGAATCCTGAAAAACGCCCATCTCCTGGAAGGCGACCTGGATGGCTAACGCCAGCTTTCCGACTTTTCTCTTGTCCACTTGCGACGAGGCGTAGAGCACGACGAAGAAGGCAAACAACAGGGTGATGAAGTCGGCATAGGAAACCATCCACCGATCGCGATTGGCGCGGCTCTTGGTGCGCTTTCGCCGGCTCATAGGCTGGACCCCTCAGCAATCTCGGCGGGTTCGTGAGCCGCGGTGAGGAAGCCCAGCAGTTTCTCTTCCAGCATGTGAGGGTTCATGCCTTCGAGGATGGAGACGACCCCCTCCAGCGTCATTTCGCGGATGATCTGCTCATCGCGGATGCGAATCTTCAGTTTTCCAGCCGCCGGCAGCAAAAGGAGGTTAGCGGCGCCTACTCCATATAGGGTGGCCACAAAGGCCACGGCGATCCCTTTTCCAACTTCGTCGATTTTGTCCAGGTGCTGCATCACCTGGATCAAGCCGAGCACGGCCCCGATGATCCCGATGGTGGGACAAAACCCGGCCGTGTTCAGGTTGGCAAGATTGTGGGCCGAAACTTCGAGCGCCTGGCTCTCGGCCCGTAACCCCGCACACGCTGCATAGAATCCGCTGTCCACATCGGCTCCTTGTGGTTAGACAGGAAGCAAGCCAATCGCCATGACGCGGAGGTTAAGGCTTTCACAGAGAACATTGTTCTGAACCGCTTAGGAGCAGCCGCCCAGGAAGGAACATTGCAGGCGTCTTAGAAATTCGTGCGCAGTTCGCCGACGGGAAAACTCTGCCGGGCAGCACCGTGAACCCGGCAGGAACTGCAGGTCTTAGGTCTTAGGTCTTAGGTCTTAGGAAAATCGCGCCCAAGCTTTTCCTAAGACCTGAGACCTAAGACCTGGGCCCTTCAGCCCTGCAGTTGCAGGCAAACGGCAACCGGCGCGCCCTCGAACAGCAGAACCGTGTCCACCACATCCCCGTCGGCCATCGAACGGAATCTGTATTCTCCGCCGCTGATGACGGTTGGCACGCTCAACAGGCAGCGTTCATCCGTGCCGGCAAGCTTGTTCTTGAAGTTTCCCGCGATCATGTTGCAGATCTCTCCGAGCGCGTCCGCTACCTGTTGTTCGGCGTCGGCCGTGTCCCCCAGCATGGACTTGGCAACCTGGCGGGCGGTCTCGGCGTCGCAGCGGACCGTCAGAACTCCGCACAGCGACCCGGCCAAACCGACCATGGCGGTGAATTCCCCGTGCACCGCATGCTCGGATGGCGTGACCGCCTTCACCCGGCAACCCAGCATGATTTCGAAGACCTCCTCGACCGCAAGATCGAGAATCGGCAGCCAGCTCTCCTTATGAGCCCGTGCGGAAGATGAGAGGTCCGTACTCACGGTTTTCTCTCCAGCAACGACAACACATGCTCTTTCACCTGATCGGGAGTGAAGGGCTTGCGAATATAGCCGCGCGCGCCGGCGGAAAGCGCCGCCACCACGTGCGATTCGCTGCCTTCGGTGGTGATCATCACAATCGGAACCCCTTTGGCGTTTTCCACGGTAGCCACCTGGCGGACAAACTCCAGTCCGTCCATCACGGGCATGTTGATATCGCACAGGATGAGGTCGACCACGTTGTCCTGCAACGCGGCCAGCCCTTCGGCCCCATTGGAGGCCTCCACCACCTTTTCCAGTTCGACGCCCGCCTGACGCAGCGAGCGCTCAACAATTTTGCGCATCACCGAGGAGTCGTCGATAATGAGCGCTCGGACTTTATCCATCGTTCCCACCACTCTGCGGTTTTCACCGGCGAGCCAGGAAACCGCGCACCGCAATTTTCCCTGCCTTGCTGTACATCGGCAGTTCAACCCGGCGCTTTAGGGAACGTGTGACCAGCGGGCAACTGCTTCCGTTCTCAATTGCCAGTTGCAGAGCGCATCCAACCTCGAGCTGGTTTCATAAATGGTTTTTGGGAAGGGCACGGCTTCAGCCGTGCCGCCCAGAGCCAATAAACATGCGGCTTAGCCCCTGAGGGATGTGCCTTCCAGGTTGAAAGGCATTTATGAAACTACTCTCGCTCTCGGGTAGAGCTTGGCAGAGCCCAGACTTCCGTAACCTCGCGAACGTGCCAAGTGGGGATGGGACCTTTCCCAGGACGTTGCCGGCCCCGGTTCAACCACCTACCTTTACCATCCGGGAATCCGTTATGCTTAGTCGAGACCTATGACCCTGCTCGACGCCCAGCCCTATGACCCCGCAAAAGCCCGGCGGCGCAAGATCCAGATCGCGGCCACCGTCGCGGTCGTAATCGTCATGGCCGCGCTCGCCTGGATGTACCGCAACTGGCCCGAAGAGCACTGCGTGGACAAGTTCTTTGCCGCGCTCGAACATCAGCACTACGAGGCGCTTACGGCATTTACTTCAACGATCCCGGCTGGCTTCAGCACCGCCAGAAGTATTCCCAATACACCTACGCGGACTTCTATCGCGATTGGGGACCGGGCGGCGAGTGGGGCTTAATCAAGTCCTACAGGATTTACGGATCGGCCAACACGAAGGGTTTTGGCGGCGGAGGCGTCGTGGTCGAGGTCGTCGTCAACGAGCGCTCCGAGCACGCCCGCATGTTCGTGCAGAAGTCAGATAAGACCCTGACCGTGTATCCGTTCTAGTTCGTGTCGGGACGAGCGGGCTGGGGACAGGCACGTGTGGGGACAGGCACGTTTGGGGCGGGTACCTGTGGGGACGGGCGACTCGCCCGTCCAGCCGAGCGCAGCTCGGCAGCGCCAGCGGCCACGGCACTCTGTAAGTCCCGCCAAGGCCTCGTGCTCGGCCTACGCCGCAGCAACTTGCGCCAGCGTCTTCTGCAGCGACGCCTCATCTCCCACCGTCGCGCAGGTCTTCGAGCGGTCGATCTGCCGCATCAATCCCCACAGAACTTTTCCCGGGCCGACTTCAATGAACCGGCCAACTCCCTTCTCGATCAGCAGCCGCACCGACGGCTCCCACCTCACCGCGCCCGTCACCTGGCGAATCAGAGCGTCGCGCGCAGCCTCCGCCGAAGTGATGACCGCGGCATCGACATTCGAGACCACCGGACATAACGGATTCTGAAAACTCAGCGCGCCCAGATCCCGCGCCAGACGATCCTGCGCCGGCTGCATCAGCGCACAATGGAAAGGCGCGCTCACCGGCAGGCTCACCGCCTTCTTCGCTCCGCGTTCCGTAGCCAGCTTGATCGCGCGGTCGACCGCGCCGGCGTGTCCCGAAACCACGATTTGCTCGGGCGAATTGATGTTGGCCGCCTGGCAAACTTCTCCCTGCGCCGAGGAATTCGCAGCTTCGGCCGCAATTTCGCCGACCTGGTCGAGCGTCATGCCAAGAATGGCCGCCATCGCACCCACGCCCACCGGCACCGCTTCCTGCATATACCGTCCGCGATTGCGAACCGTCCGCACCGCATCGGCAAACGTCAGCGTACCCGCGGCCACGTGCGCCGAATATTCGCCCAGGCTGTGTCCGGCAACAAAATCCGCCTTCAAGCCTTTTTCCTGCAGCACGCGCCAAGCCGCCACCGACGCCGTCAGAATCGCCGGCTGCGTGATCTCCGTCAGCTTCAACTTTTCTTCCGGACCTGCAAAGCAAAGCTCGGACAGCTTGTAGCCCAGCGCCTCGTCCGCTTCCTCAAAGGTTCGACGCGCCACCGGGTAGTTGGCGGCCAGCTCTTTGCCCATGCCAACCGCTTGGGAACCCTGGCCGGGAAAGAGAAATGCGATTGGAGATGAATTGTTTGTCATATTAAGATGAGGAAGGTCAGAGGTCAGAGGTCAGATTGTCAGAGGTAAAAATCCTGCGATCGCCAATGCCGTTCACACACATAGGTTTTAACCTCTGACCTCTGACCTCTGACCTTCCCTAGCGTCACCGCCGCGCTAAGTTGCGCCAGTTCGCGCTCGATGGTCTCGTTGACTTTGCCTTCGGCGAATTCCGCCGCCACTCGCACTGCGTTCTTGATGGCATTCGCATTCGACGATCCGTGCGTGATGATGCACACGCCTTTGACACCCAGCAGCGGCGCGCCGCCATATTCGGTGTGATCCAGCCGCTTCTTGAAATCGGAAAACGCGTTGCGCGAAAGATATGCTCCCACCTGCCGCGTGATCGTCGCCTTCAAGGTTTCTTTCAGCACCGTCCGCACCATTCGCGCCAGGCCTTCGGAAATCTTCAACGCAACATTACCGACAAATCCGTCGGCCACGATCACGTCCACATGGCCGTTATACAAATCGCGGCCTTCCACATTGCCGATAAAGTTGATCGGCAGCCGCTTGAGCAGCGGCAACGCCGCGCGCGTCAGGTCGTTGCCTTTGCCTTCTTCTTCTCCGATCGAAAGCAGCCCGACCCGCGGATGTTCCATGCCAAAAATCGAGCGGCAGTAAATATCGCCCATCACCGCAAACTGTTCGAGATTGTTGGCCGTGCAATCCACGTTCGCGCCCACATCGAGCAGAACCGCCGCCGTGCGTTCAGCACCGTGGGAAACGCCGCCGCCAGCGCCGGACGATCTACGCCCGGCAGCGCGCCCAGCACCACTTTGGCCGTGGCCATGGCAGCGCCCGTGTTGCCCGCCGTCACAAAGCCCCCTGCGCGCCCCTCGCGCACCAGCCGCAATCCCACGCGGATCGACGAATCGCGCTTGGCGCGAATCGCCTCCACTTTGTCGTCCATGGTGATGACTTCGCTGGCGTGCACCACGTCCACCGGCAGCCGCCGCGCGCCGGGATAACGCGCCAACTCGGCTCGCAGCTGCGGTTCCGGGCCCACCAGAAGCACGCGGATGCCGTGATGGCGCGCCGCCTGCAACGCGCCTTCAATCTCCGGCTTCGGCGCCTTGTCGGACCCCATCGCATCCAATGCGATTACGCTAGGCATGGAAAGAAGAACGGAACTAGGACTTCTCTGCCACCTCGACCACTTCGCGGCCCTTGTACGTTCCGCACTTCGGACAGGCGCGATGCGGCATCTTTTTCTCGTGGCAGTTCGGACACTCCGACAGCGAGTGCTTGGAAAGCGAGTCATGCGCCCGCCGAGTGGCGGTGCGCTGTTGCGAATGTCTGCGTTTTGGATTCGGCATGATTTTCAGTTCTCAGTTCTCAGTTCTCAGTTCTCAGTAAAACGGGTTGACTGAGAACTGAGAACTGAGAACTGAGAACTCTCCTTTATTGATTCAGCTTGTCTCGTATTTCTTTCAGTGCCGACCACCGCGGATCCTCAACCTCGTCCACGCACGAGCACTGAATTTCGTTCAAGTTCTTGCCGCAGTGCGGACACAAACCTTTGCAGTCTTCGCGGCAAACCGTCTTCAACGGCAAAGCCAGCAACACCTGCTCGCGCAGAGTGTCTTCCAGCAATAACCCTTCGCCCTGGTAATACCCGATCTCGGCCTCGGCGTCGGTGACGGAAAGCTCTTCGTGCCCGGAGTCGGTTCCAAGCGGCCGGTACAGAAGATCGAAACTGCGCTCCACCTGGTGCACGACCGGATCGAGACATCGCGCACAAGCCACTTCCAGGCTCGTCTCCAGCTTGCCTTTCACCCGGATGTCCTGCACCACCTTATGCTTGCCGTGATGCTCCTCAACCAGGTCCGCTCGGCCCTCGCTGCGCAACGGTGACCGCTGCCGCACCTCGTCACCCAGATCGATCGCACCCGGGCTGAACTCCTCCCGGAAATCGACCGGGTGAATCTCCAGATCCTTAAGTTCGATGAGCATCGGAACCTCCGCCGCCCCCAATTCCAATTACCGCAAAGGCCTGCGGAAGTGCGCACAGAGACGAAAGTCTCTCAGGGAGCAATGTCTAAGAATAAAGGGCTCAAAAGGGGGTGTCAAGCCAACCGGACCAAACCTCTCCCTAGGGATGTGCTAGACTATCCCTATGCCTACCCTATACGTGGAAAACGTGCCCAAAGACCTCTACGAGGCCCTGCGCGCCCGCGCCCGTAAGAACCGCAGTTCGATTGCCGCCGAGGTCATTGAGTTGCTGGAGCAGTTCGTTCCCACCCCCGCGGAATTGCGTCGACGGATGCGAGCGTATGAGGAGTTGAAACAGGTGCAAGCCTCCACTCCTCCTGGCCCCGGCCCGTTTCAAAGTACCGAGGAAATGATCCGCGAGGATCGAGAACGGTGACCACCTTCGTGGTGGATGCCAGTGTCGCCGCCAAGTGGATTTTGCCCGCGTCTGGCGAAGGCTTCCTCGAACAAGCAAGTCGGTTGCTCGAAAGCCATGTGCGGCGCGAGTTGCAGTTACTGGCGCCGACTTTGATCGAGGCGGAAGTAGGCAATGTCCTTTGGAAAGCGGTGCGGCGCAAGCGAATCAGCCAACCGGACGCCGAAAATTCATTGCGGCGTTTCACTGAACTTGGAGTCCAGGCTATCCCCACTTCCGACTTGTTGGGGCAGGCGTTAAAGATCGCCGTGGCCGGCGACTGCAGTTTTTACGACAGCCTTTATGTCGCCCTGGCGGTCGCAACTGAAACTGAACTCATTACCGCCGACGAGCGCCTGGTCAACGCCCTCGGAAGCCGCTTCCCCGTACGCTGGCTCGGTGCTTTCTAGTTCGGTGCCTCAAACAGATCGACATTTATGAGTCGCCGGCTTCCTCTGTGATCCTCTGTGACCTCTGTGGTTAAAGCCTTTGAATCCCTCGCCGAGCACGCCAGCCCCGCGCTATACTAATCTCTCGGCGATGGAGTTCGCCGTTAACCGCCTTCCGGGCTAATGACTCCTACAGAACTTTTGCAGGAGGACTCCCTCGCTTGACCTATCTCTGGATCGCGCTCGGCGCCGTCGTCGGAGCCAGCGCCCGCTACTTCCTCAGCACGCTCATCGCCCGCGATTTCGTATCCGCCTTCCCTTACGGCACGCTGCTGATCAATATCACCGGCAGCCTCATCCTCGGATTCTTTCTCGTCTTCTCGACCGAGCGCGTGCTGCTCGACCCGCGCTGGCGTCTGCTGGTCGCCATCGGCTTCTGCGGCTCGTACACCACGTTCTCCAGCTACGCCTTCGAGAGCTTCGCGCTGATGGAGCAGGGACAGTGGCTCCTGACCGGCATCAACATCGTAGCCAGCAACGCGCTCTGCCTCGCCGCCGTTCTCGCAGGCGCGGCCTTGGCGAGGGGGTTGTAGAATGGCAGCCGTTATGGCCGTTCAAGTCACCATCTACCTCACCGAAGGCGATTCCTGGCACCATCGCCCGCTGCATCTCGAAATCCTGAAATACCTGCGCGAAGAAAATTCCTTCGGAGCCGTGGCCTATCACGCTGTAGCCGGCTTCCTGGGAAGAGGCAAAGTCCACACCGCGCACCTCGTCGAAGCCGGAGGCCAGCTGCCCGTCGTGATCTCTTTCGTCGATACCGACGAACACGTCAGCCGCGTTCTGCCCAAGCTGCGCGAGATGGCCGCGCACCGGCTCATCGTGCGCGAGAACGTCGTCCTCGAGCAGGGCAGTTTGGACTGAAGGAGACTGGGGAACACGGACGGAGTAAAGCGGGAGCTGTACTGGTGCTCCATGCAATGAGTGCGCCCCGCGGAGTCAAGAGGGAGTTGTTTCGGTCACAGCCATGAGTTCAGATCGCCGGACAAAAGATGCGACGCCCCTCGCCGTATCGGACGAGCCGCGAGTCTCTGGTTCTCGGCCCGATTTGGGTTCAAGCGTCGTGGTTGGCGTAGAAGCGGACAAACTGCTTCGCATTGCCAGCCTGGCCGAGCAGTTCAATGACGACCAAATCGCCGAGGATGCCCGTTCCGCCGCCGAGCGCATTGCGGAGGGCCGTTTCTACGTGGCCTGCGTCGGCCAGTTCAAACGCGGCAAGTCCACATTGTTGAACGCCTTGATCGGTGAGCCCATCCTGCCCAGTGGAGTAGTCCCGGTCACAGCTGTCCCCACAATCTTGAGGTTCGGAGAGACCCTCGGGGCACGGGTTCGCCTAAGAAGCGGCGAATGGACGGAGATTGCCGTCGCCGAGATTGAAGAGTACGTGTCCGAAGTGCAGAACCCGGAGAACAGCAAGGGAGTCGCCGGGTTGGAAGTGTTTGTGCCGAGCCCGCTACTGGCCGAGGGCATGTGCTTCGTGGACACGCCGGGGCTAGGCTCCGTGTTCGCCGGGAACACCGCCGCCACGCATGCATTCCTCCCTCACATCGACGCCGCCATCGTCGTGATCGGTGCCGATCCTCCCATCGCGGGAGAGGAATTGGCGCTGGTCGAAAGCGTTGCCAAAGAGATTCCCGACATCCTGTTCGTCCTGAACAAGGCAGATCGCGTCAGCGAGTCCGAGCGGGATGCGGCCGTTTCCTTTACCAGACAAGTTCTTGCAAAACGGCTCCAGCATCCGGTCGCTTCGATTTTTGAAATCAGTGCCCTCGAACAACTCGACCAAGGTGGTTCTCAAAGAGACTGGGCTCAGTTGGTAGATGCGCTGGAGCAGTTGGTGCAGCAATCAAGCCGGCAACTTGTCCGCGATGCCGAGGATCGTTCGGTGCGACGCTTGTCTGGCCAGCTCCTGGTTGTGGTAAGGGAAGAGCGAGACGCCTTGACTCGGCCCTTTGATGAGTCGGAGAGGAGAATCGGCCAACTGCGCGAGATCGTGTCGCAGGCTGAGCAGTCCCTGAATGATCTCGGATACCTGTTCTCAGGCGAGCAGCAGCGCCTCTCAAAGACCGTCGGCGATCGTCGAGATGCCTTCCTCATGTCTGTGCGAGAGGTGGCGCACCGCGAACTGAGCTCGGCTTTCAAATCGCTGCCGCGTACCTATGGGCCCCGGTATCGGCGATCTGCCATGCAAGCGGCTCAAGATGTGGCTCGGAATCACACCATGCCATGGTTGGAAACCGAGAAAATAAAAGGAGAGGAAGCGTACCGCAAGATCGCGAAGAGATTCACGGATTTGACGACTGATTTCTTGTCGAAGACGCGTGGCATCCGGACCTCCGAGCTGGAGTATCTGCCAAAAGAGTTGAATGCCGAACAGGATTTCCGCACTCGCTCTGAGTTTCAGTTCTACGAGTACATAGTTCTGGCGATCCCGGCTTCCCCTCTACGCTACGTTGCCGACCTTATGCTCGGTGCGATTCGGGCACACTCGGTGATTGACGCCGCCGCCCACGAGTTCCTCGACCTTCTCTTGGAAACCAACAGCGAGCGCGTGCGCAACGATCTTGAGAAGCGCGTAACCGAGAGCCGCCGTTCTCTCGAAACCGAGATACGCGCTGTGCTACGCGAGCTGAGTGCCGTCGCGGAGCGGGCGCTGGCTCGCGCGCGCTCCGCCCACGCGGCGGGTGCCTCGTCGGTGGAATCGTCGTTGAAGAGACTGGCGGGCATCGAGGCGGAACTCGCCCGCCTGAGCGGAGCCGAAATTTCCCATCCGGAGCATTCATGAGCCCGGCCGCCATCTTCGGAAGAGATGCTGAACTTGAGCAACTCCGGCAGTTGGTGTCGCGTCGTCATTCCTTCCTGCTTCACGGTCCCGCTGGAGTTGGCAAAACACTGCTCCTGAAACAACTCGCAGGCGAACGGCCCGAGATGGTGTATTGCGACGAATCTTCCAGCAGTCAACTTGTTTTCCGCAGGCTCGCGGCCGGGCTGTTCGCAAGGAAGAACCGCCACGTCCTCCAAGCCTGCGGGACGAGCGGTCGGAATGCCATCAAGGAAAAGTCCGCCGTGTCGATCCGCGGCATCGTCACGCAGGCTCTGCGTGAAACCCACCATTGGATTGTGCTCGACCACCTGAAATCTCCGTCGCAGTCGTTTGCTGCCGGGCTGAAGGACGTGTGCAGTTGGACAGCAACCCCTCTTATTGCGGCCGCCCGCTCCGCGCACATGGAAGATGTCGGATTCTTGCTGCCAATGTTCTCGGATCGCTCCGACAAATATGCCCTGCGGAATTTCGATTCAGATACGGCCAGAGAGTTTGCTGCACGGACCGCACACGAAATGCACCTAAGCGCCGCAAACCGGGACGAAGTCATTCAGAAGATCGTCCACTACAGCAAGGGGAATCCGGGCGCGATTGTCGCCATGCTTCACATGGCAGCCAACCCGAAGTACGTTACCGAGCAGCATGTCAAACTTTCGCCCCTGTACATAGATTTCAGGCTGAGGTGGGGTGCTACTCATGCATGATGGGCTCAGTGACAACCATCGTAGAGTCATCGCCAGCGGCATGCTGATCGTCGATGCCGCCGCCGTTCGTATGCTCGATCTCCTAGAAGACCGGAATTCGCCGGCCGCCATGAAGACCATCGAGGGCTCCGTTACCGAAAGCGAAAGAGAACACGTCAGGGCCAGTCTGCTTCAACTTCAGGCGCTCATCGCTTCGTTCGTGCGCAAGTATGATCTTCAGCCCTCAAAGAAAAACCTCCGTCGCATTTTGGCAGCCGACGTTTCCCAGATATGGGTGGCTTTAGAGGACTGCCGGCCTTCCCGAATCCGCGGCTACGGCGCCATGCCGATGTCCAGCGCCGAACCACTGGAAGCCGATTTACAGGAGTTGTTGCTGGTTGCCAACAGACTCAGGACGCTTCTGAATTCCTAATCCCGGCTGGCTCGCATCGTCCCGATAATGACCTCCATATCAATGGCGACCGGGGTCCATTTGTGCAAGAAGTACAGTCCGAAGTACATTCCCGCTCTTGACAAAGGGGCAGTCTGCCGCCTGCCCGCTTGAACACCTCGGAAGCACACTCCTGAGACAGGTATCGTCCGCCGCCTCGCGGTACTTTAATGCAGAGGATCCCCATGCCCGCTTCCAACGGTCACGCAATACGGCGCAGTTCGAGAGTCCCGGTCAAAGTCCCCATCCGCGTCACCAGCATGGAGCCCAATGCCCAGTTCTCCGAGATCTGCGAAACGCTGGTGGTCAACGCGCACGGTTGCGCGCTCCGCTTTCCGCTGAAGCTCGACGCCGGAAGCGCCCTGCGCCTCGACAGCCGGGGAGGCCGTCAGGCCACCGCCTACGTGGTTTTCTGCCAGCCGATGGGGTCCGACGGGCAAGGCTTCCGGCTGGGTGCGCGCCTCGACCGCCCGGAAAACTTTTGGGGACTGGAATCCTATCCCGACGATTGGCGGGTCCTGGAGATGCCCACCCCCGCTCTTCAGCCTCCTCTCCAACCACCGCCGGAAAAAACCCTTGTTGTGCACAAACCGCAAGTTCCTTCCCCAGCTTCGCGAGCCGTGCTCGACAAGATCGAGGAGCAACTCTCGGAAGACCGCCTGCGCGGCATACTGGCCAGGCTCGTTCAGCCCTTGCAGGCGGAGGTCACCGAGATCCGCGAGAAGCTGGCCGGGAATGCCAGGCGCAACCGCTTTGAGGTGTCGCTCGGGCATATACCGCCGGAGTTGGAGGAGAAGCTGTGGGAGCGCCTGCGGTCCGACGTTGGAACGCGCGTCCGTGGAGCAGGCGCGGGAACAGTCAGCAGAGATGCTTGGAATCGGCGAAATCGGCGATCGAGCAAAAGACCAGTGCGGCCCTGACCGAGTTCCGGCACCGTCTTGCCGGTGAACTGCATGCTGTCGAACAACGGGCGCAGGTGTTGTCCAAGGAGCTCACCACAACGGCGCAACAGCATGTCCGCGCCGGAATTGAGAAACTGCAGCGGCACGCTATGGAGACGGGAGCCCATCTCAACACCCAAGGCGATGAGCTAGTCTCCTCTTTGCAGGGACAATTGGCGGATTCGCACGCTGTTCACCGCCGGGAGATGGAGCAAATCCAGGCCGATACCGCCGCGAAGGCGTCCCAACTTCAGTCGGAAGTGACGGATCTCGGGCGGAGGATTGCGGCGCTGAACGAGTCCGTGCGCCGCCTGGAGTCGGATCTCGACGCCCACCTGGAGCGCGTCGCCGGCGAAATTATCAATGAAGCGCGAACCCAACTCGAGTACGCTGTCGCCCTGACCCTCAAAGACCTGCAAACACGCAGCTCGAATCAAGTCGAGGCCAGCGTCAACGAGATATGCGGACATCTGAGAACCATTCAGAATCGGATTGAAGACTCCTTTTCTGGTTCTCTGCAAGCCCAGGGTGAGGAAGCTGTGCAGTCGATCGCACAACAATTCGAGGAACTCGCGCAACAATCCGTGGAAAAGTGGCGGATCGCACTCGCCAAGGATTTGAATGCGGCGGCGAATACTCTAGGTCAGCAACTCCGTCAAGAACTCGAACCCGAGGCCGGCCAGAGCTAAACTGAGCCGCGGAGCGGCGCCATGCGTCAGACCCGCGCGTAAACACTCGCAAACCCAAAACACCCCAGCCGCGGAGCGGCGCAAGCCATTAGCCCCGCGCATAAGCGCTGGGTACAAACGGCAAAACACGCGAGCCCCGTAGGGGCGTCATGCCCTCGCGTCATCCAAAAACATACTTCCCGTCGTACTCAATGCCCGATTTCTTCAACAACAATAAAAACTCCTCTTCGAAATTCCTCTTGCAATGATGCGCTTCCTGGTTCCGGATGTACTCCTTGACCACCGCCGCCTGTGAAGGACTAACGCTGAACGCTCCGAATCCCTCCTGCCACGAAAATCGCGCTCCGTTTTCGCTCATCCAACGCGATGAATTGGCTTTGAGATCTCTCACCGCATCCGACAGGGCACATTTTGCCGGCACCGCCATTAGGATGTGAACGTGATTTGCCGTTCCCCCCATCGCCAGAATCTCAAGGCCAAGATTTCTCGCGATTCCAAACACGTATGCGTAAAGGCGCTCCCGGATATCATTTCGAATTGAATCCATGCGCCCCTTGGTACTAAAGACGCAGTGGACAAGGTTGGTGGAGTACGTATGCGGCATAAGTACCGTCCCTCCGGGACTGATTGGCCTCAACTACCGCCACCCAGCGCTAACGCGCTGGGCTAAGAAATCACGCCCCTTCGGGGCTGGCTACCCAGCTGCACATCAGTTTGTTTTGCTCTCTACAAGGTGTCAGTGCGGTCCATCACGCCAGAATTGGTCGGTTCCGCACGTCTTCCCTGCAGCACAGCGATGACCAAGTCAACGCAAGATTACGAGGCTCCAGCAAAACTCCGCAAAGTGCAACCATCCATAAGCCCAGCGCCTTACCAACTGCGGAGTTGCCCCTTTCCCTAACCCACTGCCTCACCCCAGCCGCGGAGCGGCGCGATCCGTTAGCCCAGCGCGTAAGCGCTGGGTACAAACGGCAAAACACGCGAGCCCCGTAGGGGCGTCACGCCCTCGCGTCATCCAAAAACGTTTCGTGTGTGCTCCGCGGACTCGGCTCCTGATTGATACACTGAATGCCAAATCTAAACACCGACGCCCAGCCCATGCTTCCCTGCCAGCGCCATCTCTTCGATATCCCCCGCGACGTCGCATACCTGAACTGCGCCTACATGTCTCCGCTGATGAAGCCCGCGCTGGAGGCCGGAACCGCTGGTCTTGCCCGCAAAGCACACCCATGGGAAATCACCCCCGACAAATTCTTTACCGGCGCAGACGAATTCCGCGCCACCGCCGCACAGTTAGTCGGCGGCTCAGCCGACGACATCGCCATCGTTCCTTCCGCGAGCTACGGCGTCGCCACCGCCGCGCGCAATCTGCCCGTCCAGAAAGGCCAGAGCATTCTCGCACTCGCCGAACAGTTCCCCTCCAATTACTACCCGTGGCAGCGGCGTGCGCAAGAAACCGGCGCTGCTCTGAAAATCGTCCCCTGGCCTGAAAATAACGACTGGACCGCCGCCGTCCTGGATTCCCTGACCGCCGACGTAGCCATTGCCGCCCTGCCCCACGTCCACTGGACGAGCGGCGGAAGGCTCGACCTGGTCCGCATCGGCGCAGCATGCCGCAAGCTCGGTGCCGCGCTCGTTCTCGATCTCACCCAGTCACTCGGCGCGCTGCCCTTCAGCGCGCATGAGGTGCAGCCGGATTTCGCCGTCGCCGCCAGCTACAAATGGCTGCTCGGACCTTATTCCATCGGGCTCCTTTATGTCGCCCCGAAATGGCAGCAGGGAATACCGCTGGAAGAGAATTGGATCCAGCGCTCGAACGCCCGCGATTTCTCGAGCCTGATCCTCTATACGGAAGACTACGACGCCGGCGCGCGGCGTTTCGACATGGGCGAGCGCTCGAACTTCGCGTTGCTCCCCGCCGCCGTGCGCGCCATGAACCAGTTGCTGGAGTGGGGCGTCCAGCGGATTTCCGACACAGCCGGAGCGCTCAATCACCAACTGGCGAGCGCCACCGCAGACTTGGAGTTTTCCGCGCCAGCCGAACCGTGGCGCGCGCCTCACTACCTCTGTTTGCGGAGAAATGTGGCGATTCCAAAGGAACTCCCCGAAATGCTCGCCAGGGAGAAGGTGTTCGTCAGCGTCCGCGGAAGTTCGATTCGGGTGACGCCACACGTTTACAACACGCTCGAGGATTGCGACCGGCTCATCCAATGCCTGCGCCGCATCGCCCGCACTTAGGAGCTTGACGTGCAAATGCGATTTGTATCAGGGTATGCCTTCAGGCATACCGTAAAATGCTGTGTTATGACTGCGCCTTTAGGCGCTGGTTTTGGACGCCGGAGTTCCACCACAGGCTGTTAGGATAACGACTCCAGAAATTACTGCTTAAGCGCCGTAGCGCGCCGCTGCGCCAGCGATGCCGCCTCGGTAGCCGGATTTTCTTTCGCCACCTGGTCGTAAATCCTCTTCGCTTCGTCCGGCTTCTTCTGCGCCTCGTAAAACGCAGCCAGTTCGAGCTGCGCCGTCGCCTTGCTGACCACGATCGTAGGCTTGTCGATCAGCTGCTTATAAAGATCGACTGCCTGCGCGTCCTTATTCTCCGCGCGATAAACCGAAGCCAGCGCGAACTTGCCAAGTGCCGCCAGGTCGGCATTCGAAGAGCCGGCCGCCTCCTGCAGACTGCGCTCCGCGGCCGCGTTGTCGTTAAGCTGCGACGACGCCAGTCCCACAAAATAGCGCGCCATATCGGCCGTGTGCGTGTGCGGATACTTATCGACAATCGCCTGGAACTGCTTGCGCGCTGCGGTGGCACGTTCCTGCGGCGAGGCGAAGGAGTCGTATCCCGGTTGCGCGGGCACGCCCACCGGACGCACCGGCGTTTCAAAAGTTCGCACCGCCGTCGAAAGCTCGGCGCTCGCCTTTTCGTCCTGCGAGTTGACGTAGTACCAACCGCCAAACGCGACCGCTGCAATGACGGCCACCGCCACTGCGGCGGCAATCAGTTTCGCCTGGTGTTCCACCGTCCAGTGGGCGGCGTTCTCCGCTGCTTCGATCGTAACCTTGCTGAAACGGTCTTGTTTCAGTTGATGCCGGGTTTCTGCGCGCACGGGCTTCCTTCTTCGCTTAAAGGTAGGATGGCAATGTTTCAGTCTAGCAGGCCGATTTCCAGAAGGTCAAAAAACGCCCGTCAAGAACGCCCGACAAAGAACCGGAGTTTGCGCCACTACGAACGTCGACGCCAATTATTGAGCGGCTTCGAGCAGGCCCTTCTCCGCTTTTTCCTGGCACTCGATGCAATGGCGCGTCCAGGGCACAGCTTCCAGACGCTTGGCGTTGATCTCTTTGCCGCAGGAAACGCATTCTCCGAAGCTGCCTTCGCGGATGCGGGCGAGTGCGCTATCGACCATGTTGAGCAACTGGCGGTCGTTGTTGCTCTGGCTGAACAGGAATTCTTTGTTGTAAGAGCTGGCGGCGCGATCGGCGACGTCCTGCGTGGCCTCATCGTCGGCGGTGCGGCCGTCCTGCTGATTGCGGACAACCATGTGGCGCAGCTCCTGCCGCCGCGTTTCCAGTCTCTTTCTGAACGTCTCTAGTTTCTTCTTATCCATGAATTGCGCCTGCGATGAAGCTGAAGTCCCATCCCACACGGGACCCTGCTCCCCGCATGAAGTCAAACGAATATCCTAAGCGCGGCAGAGATCAGGCGTCAACTGGAGGGGGTGCAAGAAATACAATCGGGGCGGCGGCCGGGAAAGGATTGGCACCGGGGCATCGCTTCAGCGATGCCGCACCTTCCCCGCGATAGAAACACCTCTCAAAAGGGCTGGCGCGGCCGCTACGCAGCCTTCCCCATCACCGGCTCCGTGCAATGGCTGCACCGCCGGGCATCAATCGGAATCTCGCTAAGGCATTCCGGACACTTTTTGGTGGTCGGATCCGCCGGCGCCGGATCCTTCCGCATCCGCGCCACCAGAGCGTTGATCGGAGTCACCACGAAGAAATAAATGGCTGCGGCAACCAGCAAAAACGACACCACAGCGTTGATGAAAAGGCCCACCGGAAACGGCGTGCCGTTAATGGTGAAATGGATGGCGGAAAAATCCGGTTTGCCCACGATCGCGGCGATGAACGGCATCAATAAATCGTCCGTCAGCGCCTTGACCACACCGCCAAAAGCCGCGCCAATCACCACGCCCACAGCCATATCCACTACATTGCCGCGCAGTATGAACTGCTTGAATCCAGAGAGCATTGAAGTGCCTCCTGTAGTTAGACACGAAGGTTATCGCCTGTCCGTGGAACCCGTCAACTAGCCCTGTGACCGCGTAATGAGACATACGGTGGAGCGGCGGGCGCCCTAGACTCCAGCCCCGGAGGGGCGTTTGAGAATCGCCCGGCGTTTTCTGCGCCGGGAATAGGGGGAAGACTGAACTCAGATTCGCATCGGCATCACAATATACCGGTACTTGTACTCCTCGCCCTCCGCGGGACGAAGCTGCCCCGCCGACTGCGCATCCTTCAGCTCCAGCTTCACTTCGCAAGACCCAGTCGCTTTGATGAAGTCCATCAGATATTGCGCGTTGAATCCGATCGCCATCGGCTCGCCGTCATAGGCAACCTCGATCGAATCCTCCGACTCGCCCGTCTCGGTCGACGAGGCGGAAATCTTCAACTCGCCTTTCTCCAGCCGCAACCGGACGGCGCGCGACCGCTCATCGGCAAACTGCGCCACGCGCGCGATCGCTGCTCCCAGTTCCTCGCCCTGCAACGCAATCGACTTCGAGATGTCTTTTGGCAGCACCGCCTCGTAGTTGGGAAATTGTCCCGTAAGCTGCCGCGACGTCAGTAAACGCGGACCCACGCGGAAAAACAGCGTGGACTCGTCCTTGGCGAAGTCAATCGTCTCGACATCGGAATCAAGCAGCGATTTCAACTCGTCCATTGCCTTCTTCGGAATCAGCGTCTTCATTTCGCCCGAGACGCCTTCGAACTTTTCTCCCGCACGCTCCACATGCGCCAACCGGTGGCCGTCGGTCGCAACCATGGTGATCGACTCCGGCTTCAGCACCATCAACGCCCCATTCAGCGTGTAGCGTGACTCCTCGCTGGCAATCGCGAATCCCGTCTTCCCGATCATCGACCGTAGCACCGCCGCCGGAATCTTGATCGCTCCCGCTGCTGGAAATACCGGCAGGCCTGGGAAATTCGACTTTGCCATCCCCACCATCTTCGTGTTGGACCGCCCGCAGCGAATACTGACCCAGTGGTTTTCCAGTAGTTTGATGGTGATATCGGCGTCAGGCAGCAGCTTTACGTAGTCGTGCAGTTTGCGCGCCGGGATAGTGCAGGCGCCTTCCTTTTTCACCTTGGCATTGCACGATGTCCGCAGGCTCAGGTCGAGGTCCGTCGCGGTCAGCGATAATCGATCCCCTCCAGCCTCAAAAAGATAATTGGAGAGGATGGGAATCGTGGTCTTCCGCTCCACGACACCCTGAGTAGCCGTCAGTTCACGAAGAAGTTCAAATTTGCTGACCGTTATTTCCATGGTTGTTGTGGCTGCGGCAGGGGCGGCTTCCACCGGCATATTGGGTCTCCCAACTTTAGAACTGGTTCTAAAAATCGGTCGCGTGCAGAGTGCCGCACATCTTCCGAAATTCGATGCCCCTTAGGGGCTGGGCATCAAACCAGCTCTACTTCTGTTCTCTTCTTATATCAAATGCAAAAGCAATAAGACCAGTAGTAACCGTAGGCGCTTCGGAGAAGTGGAAAACCGGTCCAGATCCCTCCGCTTCAATTGCTTCCATATCAACCCTTCATGTGGAGAATCGCTCTCCGCATCAGTGGAGTCCAGCGCAACCCGCGGACCCTTCTCTGATATCTATCCCGTCTCGCACAGTTTTCACAACCACTTCACAGTCGGAAGGCAGGAAGAACGGCCGGAAGAGTGGAAAACGCGGTCAAAACCGCCCCTTACGCGCCCAATTGCTCGGTCAGTTTATTGAGCAGCCTGTTTAAATCCTTGTCGTTCTTGCGAACCTCTTCAATCTTGACCACCGAATGCAACACGGTTGTGTGATGCTTGCCGCCGAACTGGCGTCCAATTTCAGGCAGGGAAGCTTCCGTGAGGTGCTTGGCCAGGTACATCGCGATCTGCCGCGGATAGACGATGGAGCGCGAATTGTTCTTCGCCTTGATTTCCACCAGGCGCAGGCCAAATTGCTCGGCCACCGCCTTCTGAATGGATTCAATCGTCACCTTCCGCGCCTGTGAATCGATGAAATTCTTCAACACCTGCTGCGTGTAGGGAAGCGTAATCTCCGCCCCGATCAGCGAAGAATGCGCCACCAACCGGATCAGCGCGCCTTCCAGTTCACGCACATTAGACCGGATGTTCGACGCAATAAACAAAGCCACTTCCGTCGGCAGTGTGACCCGTTCCTGCTCCGCCTTCTTTTGCAGGATCGCGACCTTCGTCTCCAGGTCCGGCGGCTGAATATCGGCAATCAGTCCCCACTCGAACCGGCTCCGCAAGCGGTCCTCAAATTCCGCCAACTCCTTCGGCGGACGGTCACTGGCGATCACAATCTGCTTCATCGACTCGTGCAGCGCGTTGAACGTGTGGAAGAACTCTTCCTGGGTACGCTCTTTCTGCGCTAGGAACTGGATGTCGTCAATCAGCAATACGTCCATCGTCCGGAATTTATCCCGGAAGCTGATCATCTTGTCATAGCGCAGCGAGTTGATCATCTCGTTGGTGAACTTCTCGCTCGATACATAACAGATGGCCGCTTGCGGCGTCCGTCGCTTGATCTCGTGCCCGATCGCCTGCATCAGGTGCGTCTTGCCCATGCCGACGCCCCCGTAGAGGAACAGCGGGTTGTAGGCCTTCGAAGGCCGCTCCGCCACCGCCTGGCAGGCCGCGTGCGCGAACTGGTTCCCGCTGCCGATCACGAACGCGTCAAACGTATACCGTGGATTCAGTTGCGCCGCGCTGTCCCAGTCAAACCGCCCCTGCGCCGGATGCAACCCCGTCGCCGCCTGCGGACCCGCGCCAAGGTTCGGACTGGGAGCCGAAAGCCCCCCATTGTGGCGGATCGGCGTGTTCGAAGGATCGTCCTCCGCGGTTACGAATTTCACTTCCTCGTACCCCAGTCCGAGGTTGTCGACCGCTTCCTGGATCAGATCCGCGTATTTGTCGCTGACGTGACGGAATTCGGCTGTCGGGATCCTTACGAACAATACTTTATTACTGGCATGGCTGTACCGCGTCGGCTTCAACCAGGTGTCGTAGGAGTGCCGGTTGACTTTCTTCTCCAGCGCGTCGAGGATGCGCACCCAGGGGTTCGGGATAATGGCAGAACTAGTAAGCGACATTTTTTATCGGAATATCGAAAGCGCCGGCGTATGAACGTCCGGGAAAAATAGCCTTCAAAAAATTATGAGTTCTTCGATTCCTGCAGAGCACCTTGCTGTTTTGCAGTACGGGTTATCGGAGAAATTAATTGCGAGACGAACGGCATACTAGCACAAAAAAATTCTCCGCGTCCGTGTCTTTGCAACAAAAAATATTATGCGGAACGCTTTACTGAACGCCGATTTCCGGGCGCTGTCAAGTGTCGAGAAACTAACTGCCGCGCAAACTGTGCAATACAGGTGAGAGGTCAGAGGTTAGATTGCAGAGGTGAAAACCCTAAGGTTCGTGATGGTTTTCACCTCTGACCTCTCACCTCTGCAATCTGACCTCTCTCGCCTCAGACCGTCCGCCGCTCTCTCTTCGCCGGCGCCGCCGTCTTGTAATTCCCCGGATACACCACCACCGAGCGCCGTCCGCCCTCGCCGTCACTCTCGGTGCGCAAATCTTTTTCCTCGCGCAGCGCCAGATGCACAATCCGCCGCTCCCGCGACGACATGGGCCCGAACCGGTACGGTTCGCCCGTTCGCCGCACGTGTTCCGCCGCCACCCGCGCCGCCATCTGCAACTCGTCGATTCGCAGCGCCCGGAAATTCTTGCAGTCGAACCAGATCTTCTCGTGCTCGTTGCCCTGCAGGTGCAGCACTTCCGACGCCAACAACTCAAACGCTCGCAGCAACTCTCCGCCACGCTCCAGCAACAAAACCGAATCCGGCCCCGCAAACTCCACCAGAATTTCCGGATGTTCCCACTCGCGCTGCTGCGCCATCGGAGGATCCACCGTGATCCGGTACTTCAGCTTGAAGCCGCCATGAGAAATAACGGCCTGCAAAAATTCCCCAATCTGTTTCGCGGCAACAACCTTGTCAGTAATCGGCATAATTAAGCTCTCAGCTGTCAGCTCTCAGCTATCAGTAAATGCTAAGAGCGTCGCAAACGACGAAAGGTTCGTATCAGGGTATCGCTTTAGCGATACCGCAAATTCCTAAAAGCAGACGCCCCGTCAGGGGCTGGATTTAACTGACAGCTGATAGCTGAGAGCTGACAGCTACTTCTCTTTCTTCCGCGCCCGCTTCGCCATCATCTCGCGCATCTCGCGGCCCAACGATGTCCGATTCAGCACCGCCTGCTGCGCGATGCCGATCACCTGCCCCGTACACCAGTACAGCCCCACCCCGGCCGCCATGTTCCAGCTCATCAGGCCGAACATGCCTGGCATCATGATGTTCATCATCTTCTGCTGTGCCGGATCCATGCCCGCCTGCGGTGTCATCCGTTGCATGACCAACATGGTGACGATGATCCCAATCGGTATAATGTGCCACGGGTCGGGCGCGGAGAGATCCTTAACCCACAGCCACGGCGCATGGCGCAGATCCATCGCTACCCCCAGCATCCGGTAGTAGGCAATAAAGAACGGCATCTGGATCACCAGCGGCAAACATCCGCCCGCCGGATTCACGCCTTCCTTCTTGTACAGCCCCGAAATCTCCACATTCATTTCGGCTTTCTTCGGATCGCGCAAACTGTATTTCTTGTACTTCTCCTGAATCGACTTGATCTGCGGCGCCACGCGCTGCATCTTCAGCATCGACTTCATCTGCGAAAGCCGCAGCGGCAGCAGCGCCACATTGATGATCAGCGTCTGCAGAAGAATCGCCCAGCCCCAGTTGCGGATGTAGCCGTGCATCCACTTCAACCAGAAAAACAGAGGCCGCGCAATGTATCCCAGCATCGATCCAAAATCGACGATCTGCCGCAGATCCGGTTCCGCCCCCTTGATCCCCGGCACGGCCACCGATTCCAGATCCGACAGAGCTTTCGGGCCCACATAAATCCGTGCTTCGCTCGCGCCCTTCACGCTGCCAACCGCCGCGCCCAGCACATCCACCTTATCCATCTGCTTGCTGTCGCCGCCGTGCGAAATCTCAATCTGGCTGCGCAGCGTCACCATAGCCGCGTTCTCCGGATCGCGCGGCAAAAACACCGCCGCAAAATACTGGTCCGAAACTCCCGCCCAGTGGAACGGTCCCGGAAGAGTGGCGCCGCCAATCACCTTGATCGAAGGCAAAATCGTCCAGCTGCTGGTCGACAACCGCTCGACGGTATGGCCGTACTGATACGCCATCTGGCTGGTCGCATACTGCGCGCCGTTCGTTTGATCGCCAAACCCCGCCGGCCACATCGGAAACGCTGTGACCTGCGGCCCCCTTCACATAAACCGCCGTCTTCACCCCAACCACATAGCTCGAGCGATCGAACGTGAAGGTCTTCTCGACCGAAACGTCGCCGTCGGAATAAGCAAACTGAATATCCTGTGGAGCGACGGGCGTCCCCGCCCGTCCCCGATCAGCGGAAGAAGGAGAACCAGGTTCCTGAGAACTGAGAACTGAGAACTGAGAACTCGTCATCACATACAGCGCCGAGTTCACCTGGTCTCGCAGCCCCGCGTCGTAAGTCCACAACGTCAGCGGATACCCATGCTTCTCCGAAGCCGCGCGATTCACCAACTCCAACTGCCCGCCCTTGTCGTCGGTATATTTCTTCAGCACCCACGACTTCACCCGCCCGCCGCGATTGGTGAACACGATCCGGTAGACATCATTTTCAACCACGGTCTCCGACTCGCTAGTGGCCTCGACCGGCGCCACCTTCGTACCCGCGGCGCTATGCTCGGTTGAAGTTTGTGCAGGAGGTGGTCGCAGGACTTTGCGAAGGAAGTTGCGCCTGATTCTGCGACGCCGCTGGCGGACTCTCCGGTTTCACCGGAGGCTGCGGCCCATACTTCTTCAACAGCGGCTGGAACAGCATGATGATCAGGAAGGTCAGCGCAAACACCAGCAGCAGCCTGCGCTCCATCCCCGGTTCTTGTTGCGGATTATTGAATTCAGCCAAATCAGTCAGCTCGCTACTAGGTTATGTGGGGACGGGCGCCTCGCCCGTCCAAGCCGAGCGAAGCTCGGCAGTTCTCGACCGGGTCGTACCCGCCCTTGGCCAACGGATGACACCGCAACAGCCGCCAACCCGCCATCAGTCCGCCACGCACCGCGCCATGCCGCTCGACCGCTTCCATCGCGTATTCCGAACAAGTAGGCACATACCGGCACGACGGCGGAAACGCTGGCGAAATCCACCGTTTGTAAAGTCGCAACAGCCCCAGCGTCAGAGACTTCATCTCTCCACCAGCTTCTCCGTGGCTGCCCCACCCTTCCGCGCTCTTTGCGGAAGGGTGGGATCCGCCAAAATATCTCTCGCCACCGCGCCCGTCATTTCTCCACCAGTTTCTTGGCGATAGCGTCCAGCGCGCGCCCTACTTCCTCGAGCACCACCGCGAACTCCAGCGTCAGCACCGACTTCTTAGGATTGATCACCACATCGACGTCCACCACGCCGTCAAGCACCGAACGCCGCAGCCGCACCGCTTCGCGCAGCCGCCGCTTGATCCGGTTCCGCTCCACCGCGCCGCCCAACACGCGGCCCACCGTAAACCCAACGCGCGAACCCTTCTCCGGTAAAGCGCCCGCCGCCCGCCGCAAATAGAACACGGTCATGTGCGGAGAAAAGTGCCGCCGTCCCTGCTTGTACACGCGCTCGAAATCGGAATGCTTCAGCAGCCGCCCAGCGCGAGGGAAGCCACGCGGAAAGCCACGCTGGAACGCTCATCGCCCGCCTTGGCCGCGGGCTGCTCTACACGCCCGTTCGGAGCGTCGGCGTTCACCAGCTCACGATCCCGCACAATAATTAGTGTTAATAATAACGACGGCCTTTGCTGTCCCTCGGGGAAGACTAATCGCGGAAACCCGGCGCCACGGAAACACGCTTGCGCCCCTTAGCCCGGCGGCGCGACAGCACTGCGGCTCCGCTCTTGGTCTTCATGCGAGTCCGGAACCCGTGCTTCTTCGAGCGCTTGCGCTTGTTGGGTTGAAATGTACGTTTCGGCATTCGAAAATCCCTGCTCCTGATTGAATCAGATGGCCTAAGGCAAACCGTAAGTATAAATGACGTGAGCGCCCCCGGCAAACGCGAGCCCTGAGCTACAATGAACCTGGTCAAGATTCACTAGCCACTGACACCGTCTCCTGACCACTGCTTTTTGATGAATCTCGACGACACCATAGTCGCCATCGCCACCCCGCCCGGTCGCGGCGGCATAGGTGTAGTCCGCCTAGCCGGACCCGACGCCAAAGCAATAGCCCAGCCCATGCTCCGCCTAAATCATCCGCTGGAGCCCGGCCGAGCCGTCTTCGGAGAACTGATCGACCCGTGTAGCGCGGACACTCTTGTCCGCGAGACTCCCGGCCCCGCCCGAACTCACGTAGGGACGGACGCATTCGTCTGTCCCGCCGAGCGAAGCTCGGCAGAGTGCCGACGCCGCTACCATGCCGCCCCCGCCCGACCCGCATCGATGAAGTCGTAGTCACCTACTTCGCCAAGCCCCACTCCTACACCACCGACGACATCGTAGAAATCTCCGCCCACGGCTCCCCCGTAGTCCTGCGCCACATAGTCGAACTCTCCCTGGCCCAAGGCGCCCGCCTGGCCGAGCCCGGAGAATTCACCATGCGCGCCTTCCTCAACGGACGCCTCGATCTAACCCAGGCCGAAGCCGTCCGCGATCTGATCGACGCGCAAACTCTTTTCCAAGCCAAGGTAGCCGCCCAGCAACTCGAAGGCGCGCTCTCCAATCGCCTGAAGCCCATCAAGCAGAAATTAGTCGACCTGATCGCCCTGCTCGAAGCCGGCATCGACTTTGCCGAAGACGACGTCTCCATCGCCCCCGACGCCACGATCCGAGATCGCATCGCGGAAGTCAGAAGTCCCCTCCAGCAACTAGCCGCCACTTTCACTTACGGAAAGATCGTTCACCAGGGACTAACCCTGGCCATCGTAGGCCGTCCGAACGTAGGCAAATCGAGCCTCTTCAATCGCCTGGTCGAACGCGAGCGCGCCATCGTCACCGCCCAGCCCGGCACCACCCGCGACCTGGTCAGCGAAACCGTCGCCATCGGTGGAATTCCTGTGGAACTGGTGGACACCGCCGGCATCCGCCAAGCCCCAGACGATGCCGAAGCCGAAGCCTCGGCATTAAGAAATCCATTGAAGCTCTGGCCGACGCCGACTTAGTCCTGGTAGTAATCGACAAAAGCCAGCCCCGAAACAAGAAGACGAGGACTTACTAAGCCAGATAGCAGCCCGTCCCGCGATCGTAGTAGAAAATAAATCCGATCTGATGAGTTCATGTGGGGAGAGTTTGTGTGGGGACGGGCGTCTCGCCCGTCCAAGCCGGGCGGAGCCCGGCAGGGTCTCGCCTGCCGAGCCCAACTCTCCACCCCGCATCCCGACCTCCGCCCTGACCGGCGAAGGCATCCCCGCCCTGCGCGAAGCCATCCTAGACCACGTAGCCGGAGACCGAACCACCCACCAGGAATCCGGCTTCCTAACCAACGTTCGCCATCAGAAACTAGTCAACGACGCGCTCGCCGCGCTCGACGCCGCGGCCAACGCCGTCGCCGCCCGCGTCCCCCACGAGATGCTTCTCCTCGACCTCTACCGAGCCCTCCGCCCCCTCGACGAAATCACCGGCGCCACCACCACCGACGACATCCTCAACCTGATCTTCAGCACCTTCTGCATCGGAAAATAGGATTTCGCCCACAGGATTTCGCCAACACGATTTTGCCTACATCGACCGCCGTTTTTCCCTTACACTTCCAATCTCGGGATTGTCAGCATCACGCGATTGCCATACACCCACGTAGGGACGGACGCATTCGTCCGTCCCGCCGAGCTCTAAGGAGAACCTTTGGTCCCGCCGCACCCAACGCCGCCGGCCGCCCCCCTGCTAAAACAAGGCCACGGTCCCGCCGTATTCGCCGGCTTTCTCGGCTGGACGCTCGACGCCTTCGATTTCTTCCTCGTGGTCTTTTCGCTGACTGCCATCGCGAAGGAGTTTCACCGCTCGGACGCCCAGATCGCTCTCTCCCTCACCCTCACCCTGGCGTTCCGTCCACTCGGCGCCTTCATCTTTGGACTGATGGCCGATCGCTACGGCCGCCGCCTCCCCTTGATGATCGACCTCGTCTTCTACTCCGCCGTCGAGGTAGCCACCGGCTTCGCCCATAGTTTCACCACCTTCCTCGTGCTGCGCGCGTTGTTCGGCATCGGCATGGGCGGAGAGTGGGGCGTGGGCGCCTCTCTCGCCATGGAAAAGGTTCCACCCCGGCTCCGCGGCTTTCTTTCCGGCCTGCTCCAGGAGGGATACGCTTTCGGCTACCTTCTGGCCGCGATCTGTTTCTACTTCGTCTTTCCGCGCTGGGGCTGGCGGCCCATGTTTTTTATCGGAGGACTCCCCGCTCTGCTCGGCCTCTTCGTCCGCTTCAAAGTGAAAGAGTCCGAAGTGTGGGAGAAAACTCGTCAAACGAACTGGAGCAATCTGGCCCGCGAGATCTGTTCCCACTGGAAACTGTTTCTCTACCTGGCCCTCTTGATGACGATGATGAGCTTCACCTCCCACGGCACGCAGGATATGTATCCCACCTTCCTCCAGCGCCAGTGGGGCATGGGCCCGAGCAAGCGGGCCGTCATCACCGCCATCTCCATGGTGGGAGCCATCCTCGGAGGCCTGCTCGGAGGACTGTTGTCCGACCGCATCGGACGCCGCCGCGCCATGGTCGCCGCCCTCGTCAGTGCGGCCGCGTTGGTCCCGCTGTGGGCCTACGCTCCCTCATTGACTTTGCTGGTCGTCGGCGCTTTTCTGCTCCAGTTCATGGTGCAGGGAGCCTGGGGCATCGTTCCCGCCCATCTCTCCGAATTGTCGCCTGACGCGGTGCGCGGATTCCTTCCCGGATTCGCCTACCAGTGCGGCATCCTTATAGCCGGCTCGGTCGCCTATCTGGAGGCGATTCTCGCCCAGCATACCCGCTACGCCAACGCCATGGCTCTGACCGCCTTTACCGTGTTCACACTCGCCGCCGTGGTGGTCGCTCTAGGCCGCGAGCATAAGGCCATTCAATTCGGAGCCTGACAGGCTTCGATTTTGGGTGGCGCAGCGGAAAGAAAGATTCAAGTCCCGGAGGAGTCTGTGTCATAGCTCGAGTCCAATCGAAAAAGTGGCGTGCGCGATGCACCAGCCGCGAAGCGGCGACATTCATTAGCCCAGCGCGTAAGCGCTGGGAAGGCGGAAGTCGGTCGATCACGAATCCCGAAGGGATGACACGACCCTATGACACAGACTCCGGAGGGACGACCGAGGCCCCATTCCCCATTCGGTTGACTTGCCCGGCAGCCAACCGTAAGATTTCACCCCAGCGCGGAGCAAACCAATGGTGGGCGAGGTTGTCTCGCATTACCGCATCGTCGAGAAGTTAGGCGGCGGTGGCATGGGTGTTGTCTACAAAGCGGAAGACACCCGCCTCGACCGCTTCGTCGCCCTGAAATTTCTTCCTGAGAATGTCGCCCAGGACCGCCAGTCGCTCGAACGCTTCCGCCGCGAGGCCAGGGCCGCATCGGCGCTCAACCATCCGAATATCTGCACCATCCACGACATTGGCGAGCACAACGGCAAGGCGTACATCGTCATGGAGTACCTCGACGGCTTGACGCTGAAACATATCATCGGCAACCGTCCCATGGAGCTCGACACACTCCTTTCACTAGGTATCGAAATCGCCGATGCCCTCGACGCCGCTCACGCCCAGGGAATCGTCCATCGCGACATTAAGCCGGCGAATATTTTTGTGACCAAGCGCGAGCACGCGAAGATCCTCGACTTCGGCCTGGCCAAGGTCACACAATCCGCCACCCGCCCATCGGAGCCCTCGGGGGTGACGATAGAAACCTCGCTAGCCGAGGAGCATCTCACCAGCCCCGGTTCCGCGGTTGGCACGGTAGCCTACATGTCTCCCGAGCAGGCCAAGGGAAAGCAACTCGATTCCCGCACCGACCTGTTTTCCTTCGGAGCCGTGCTCTATGAAATGTCGACCGGCATGGTCCCGTTTCGTGGAGACACGTCAGCCCTGATTTTTCAGGCCATCCTCGATCGCGCCCCGGTTTCGCCGGTCCGGTTGAATCCCGACCTGCCTCCGAAGCTAGAAGACATCATCAACAAGGCGCTCGAGAAAGACCGCAATCTCCGCTACCAGCACGCCGCCGACATCCGCGCCGATCTGCAACGCCTGAAGCGTGACACCGAGACCGGACGCGCCGTCGCCGCAAGTTCAGGCTCGGTAGCGGCAGCGCACGACTCAGGATCGAAGCCCGCCGCGGTCTCCTCCGGTTCCGCATCCACCCCGATCCACGTAGGGACGGACGCATTCGTCCGTCCCGCCGAGCGCAGCGAGGCGCCCGTAGCTGTCGCCGCGCAGAAGAAATCGTGGAAGATTCCCGCCGTAGTCGCTGTCGCTCTACTGATCGCAGCGCTCATCGGAGGCGCCTTATTCTTTCGCTCCCGCAGCGCCAGCGCGCTCACGGAAAAAGACACCGTGGTGCTCGCCGACTTCGTGAACACGACCGGCGACGCCGTCTTTGACGGAACTCTCAAGCAGGCGCTGGCCGTGCAGTTGGAACAATCTCCCTACCTTAACCTGTTACCCGAATCCCGCGTCCGCGAAGCCCTGCGCTTCATGGGCCGCCAGCCCGACGAACGGATCAGCAACGACGTGGCCCGCGAGATCTGCATGCGCGAAGGCGCCAAAGCCATGCTGACCGGCTCCATCGCCAGCCTCGGCACCCACTACGTAATCACCGTTTCTGCGCTGAACGCCCAAAACCGCGACGTCTTGGCCAGCGAAGAGGTCGAGGCCGAGAGCAAGGAGCAGGTTCTCAAGTCGCTCGACCGCGCCGCTTCCAGCTTGCGCGGCAAACTGGGCGAGTCCATAGGCTCGGTGCAGAAGTTCGCCACCCCGCTCGAACAGGCCACCACCTCGTCGCTCGAAGCCCTGCAAGCCTTCAGCCTCGGCCAAGCCGAGCACCTGAAACTTGACGACGCCAAAGCCATTCCCTATCTCAAGCGCGCCGTCGAACTCGATCCCAACTTCGCCATGGCGTACGCCACCCTGGGCGTCGCCTATAGCAATGTCACGCAGCAAGGGCTGGCCGACAGTTTCATCACCAAGGCTTTCGACTTGAAGGAGAGAGCCAGCGAACGCGAACGGCTCTATATCTCCTCGCACTACTATGACATTGTCACTGGGGACGTAGACAAAGCGATCGAGATCTACGAACAGTGGGTGCAAACCTATCCGCGCGACACGGCGCCACGCGACAACCTTTCCTTGCGCTACGCCGCCATCGGGCAGCAGGAAAAAGCCCTGGCCAGCTCCAGCGAGGCCATGCGCATCGATCCCAAAGATAGTTACTCGTACCAGAATGTGGCCGATGCCTACGAACGCCTCAATCGGTTCGACGAAGCCAGGGCAGTGGCCGAGAAGGCGGTTGCGCAAGACTCAGGCCCGTCTCCGCATCTCACGCTCTTCGACCTCGCCTTTATTCGCGGCGATGAAGCTGCCGAGCGCCACGAAGTCGAATCGGCTGCCGGAAAGCCGGCCGAACCCATCCTGCTCCTGTTCCAGGCTCAGGCTGAGTGTTCGCGAGGAAGGCTGCAGGCCGCCCGGCCAGCGTATGCCCAAAGCGAAAGCGCCTCCCAGCGCCTGGGATACAAGGAATTCAGCGGTGTCGTTCTTGCTGTCCAGGCTGGCTGCGAGGCGGAACTGGGTGACCTCCCGGAAGCGCGCCAGAAAATTTCGCAGGCTCTCTCTGTCTCCGAAGACCGCGGCACCCGCGCAATTGTCATGGGGGTGCTGGCCCAGACTGGAGACACCGCGCGCAGCCAGAAAATGGCGGAAGAGCTGGTACGCCAGTCTCCCACCGATACCCTACTCAACAAGGTCTTCGTACCCCTCGCCCGGGCCACCGGCGACCTGCAGCACAACCAGCCGGAACAGGCTGTGACGCAACTGGAGGTGGCCGCGCCCTACGAACTCGGCAGCGGCCCCGGCACGGCAGGTTACAGTGTCAACTTCATTCGCGGCGAAGCCTTCCTGCGTTCGAAACAAGGCGCGAAGGCGGCAGCCGAGTACCAGAAGATTCTCGACCACCGTGGCATTGACCCGCTTGACGTCAGCTACAATCTCTCCCACCTGGGACTGGGTCGCGCCCAAGCCCTGCAGGGCAACACCGCCGCCGCCAAGTCCGCCTACCAGGACTTCTTCGCCGCCTGGAAAGATGCCGATCCCGATCTCCCCATCCTGAAACAGGCCAAAGCCGAGTACGAAAAATTGCAGTAAGAAACACGTAGGGACGGACGCATTCGTCCGTCCCAGCCGAGCGAAGCTCGGCATCTGCTTCCCACTTGTTACTCCCCAGATTCCTCTGTGTTCCCCTGTGTCCTCTAACGTAAACGATTCCCAATCGAAGCAAAAATCCGCGATGGACAGCTATTTTTCAACACTGGAACAAGATCTCACCCGGCAATCCGCCACCCCGCCGTCAGCCCCGTCCCACTGTTACTCCCCAGATTCCCCCAAAACAGAAAGGCGGCCCAAAGCCGCCCATCGATCCACCCAACCCAATACAAGCACCCTTCGAGCCCCCAAGCCCATCCCCGGAGGGCGACCTGCCTCAGCCCGAGCATCAGCGCTGGGAAGAGCCTCACCAGGGAGGATCAGCAGAGTAACAAGTGGGACAACCGGCCAGGTTCTTACCTCTGCAATCTAACCTCTGACCTCTTACCCGGCCCTATTTTCCCTTCAACATCCCTACCACCCGGTCAAAATCCTCCAGCGTCCCATACTCGATCACGATCTTCCCTTTTCCCCTCCGATCCCGTATCCGCACCCGCATCCCCAGCACCGCTTCCAGCGACCGCTGCGCCGCGCGCACATTCGGGTCCACCCACCGCGCCCCGCTCTGCTGCCGCTCTTCGGGGTCTCCCTTCGGAATGTGGCTGTCGATTATCTTTTCTTCCAGCAGCGCCACCGACATCTTTTTGGCGATCACCAGCCGCGCCACTTTGACGATCTGGCTCTCCTCGCCCAACGAGAGCAACAAACGCGCATGACTGTATGTCAGGTCTCCGTTCCGCAGCGCATCGAGCACTTCGCGCGGCAGTCGCAGCAAGCGCAGATAATTTGAGACCTGCTCGCGCGACACGCCCACTCGTTTCCCAATCGCTTCCTGCGTCAGGTGGAAGTCCGTGCTCAGCCTGGCGAACGCCTCCGCCTGCTCCAGGCAGTGGAGATCCTGGCGCTGCAGGTTCTCCACCAGCGTCATCTCCGCCGCCTGCTGTTCCGAGACCCGTTTCACGATCGCCGGGATCGTCGCCTTCCCCGCCATCTTCGACGCGCGAAAACGCCGCTCGCCCAGAATCAGGATGAAATGTTCCCTGCCTGCCGCACGCACCACTCCGGCGCGCGCTGGCTCCGGTCTAACCACGATCGGTTGCAAGACTCCCTGCTCCTGGATCGAGGCAGCCAACTCGGCCAAAGCGTTGGGCTCGAACTCCGTGCGCGTCTGGTACGGATTCTGCTCGATCTGGTCAAGCGCGAGCTCAAATGCCTGTTCGCCGTCCGGAGTTTGCCCCGCACCCGCAGCCTGCAACTCGTCAACAACTTCAGGTGCCCGTCCCCCGTCGGTGCCAGAAGAAGAAAGCGCGGAGCCGGGTTCCTGAGAACCGGGAACTGGGAACTGGGAACTCGCCGAATCGGGTGCCCCATCCTTCCGCGTACTTTGCGGAACGGTGGGAGCGGCGGGAGGGCGTGCCGGCGGCGCCGGAACCACCCGTGGCCCAGGCAACAGAGACTCCAGCCCCCGCCCCAAAGCCCGCCGCTTCTCCGCCAGTTTCTCGTGAGCCTTTTCCGTTCCAGTCGTAGCCGCCGTATCCGCCGCCGCATTCGATGTAGTCATCCAGTAATCTCTCCAATCTACCGATACCCTTTTACGACTTGTCATCCTGAGCGGAGCCACGTCATCCGCGAAGCGGATGGCGTGGCGGAGTCGAAGGACCCCTACTCCCTAAAACTGCCCAAGAGTCGGGTGCCCCATCCTTCCGCGTACTTTGCGGAAGGGTGGGCGACTCCCGAAATGTCTTCGCCATGCAACCGGCACTGGCCTACTCGTACATATATCGACATACATAAATATTTATGTCAATCAATCTAAGCCGCTTCCTCCGGCCCCCTGGCCGCCCGCGCCTGCCGGTCCAGTATTTCCTTCGCCAGCCGGATGTAGCTCTCCGCTCCCCGCGACCGCACGTCATACACCAGCGCCGGCAGCCCGTGGCTCGGAGCCTCCGCCAGCCGTATGTTCCGCGGGATCGTCGTCGTGCACAGCTTCTCCCCAAAATACTTCTTCAGCTCCTCCGCCACCTGCTGTGCCAGGTTCGTCCGCTCATCGAACATCGTGATCACCACGCCATCCACCGTCAGCGCGGGGTTCAGCTCCACCCGTATTCGTTCAATCGTGTCCAGCAACTCCGACACGCCCTCGAGCGCAAAGTACTCCGCCTGCATAGGGATCAATACCCCATCCGCAGCGACCAGTGCGTTCAGCGTCAGAAGGTCCAGCGCCGGCGGGCAGTCCAACACGATGAACTGAAAACGCTCGCGCAAACTTGCGATCGCCTCCCGCAGACGGTACTCGCGCCGCTCCGCCGCAACCAGTTCAAGGTTGGCTCCAATCAAATTCTTGTGCGATGGGATCAGCCACAGTTGTTCGAGCGCGGTAAGCTGCAGCGCCTCTTCGGCCGAGGCCACCCCCACCATCACATCGTAGATGCTGATGCGTTCCGGGTCCTTCACCAGGCCCAAGCCGCTGGTCGAGTTCGACTGCGGATCGCAGTCCACCAGCAGCGTATTGACCTCCGCTGCGGCGAGTGATGCGGCAAGGTTGATGGCGGTCGTAGTCTTGCCGACGCCACCCTTCTGATTCGCAACCGCGATGACACGTCCCATGATTTTGTCTTCTAGATGTAGCGCGTCAGAATATGCGAACCAGGGGTCGAAATCAATGCCAGAATACTGTGCAAAACCCATCGAGTGTTTCACGTGAAACGCATCTCGGCCTAGTGGGTCGTGGGATGGGGGCTAATCCAGACTCGCGAGACGGGGAAAGTGTTTCACGTGAAACACTCTTCACGCATATTGTATCATAATGAGATAGACTACCGAGTACCACTAATGGCGCATATATATACTACTACTTGTCTAAAAGTTCCACTTGTACCGTATATACGAGACAATATTACCACTTCACTGTAGTACACCGATTGACAAGACTCTTGTGCGTGACTGTGGGACGGGTATTGGTGGCTGCCAGTTCATGGAGGTCAGGGCGGTGAGGTGGGGGATCTGGGCTACTCCTATGAGTAAGGCCAAGGTTGCTTTGGGCGCCAGAAAGGTGATCGCTTGGTGGAGGATGGCGTCGAACCGCTCCACCGCCCGGAAGGTTACCACTTGGGCTCGAGGGAAGCCGGGGCGGGCAGCGAGGGTTTCGAGCCGATCGGGAATTACATTGATGTTGGTCAATGTAAGCGCGCGGGCCACTTCGCGGAGGAAGGCGGCCTTCTTGTGATTCGATTCGACCAGCGTCAGGTGGATGTGGGGAGCCCAGAGCTTCAGCGGAACCGCGGGGAACCCGGCGCCGGAGCCGATGTCGAGGACTTCTGGGGACGAGACGGCGTTGGTGCGGTAGGGGTCCTTCGACTCCGCGAAGACATGCGCTTTGCGCATGTTTTCGCTCCGCTCAGGATGACAAGAACTTGATGAGCGCGGAGTTGGGAAGAGGTGGCGGGCTAGAAAGAAAGACTCGCCGAAGTGGCGGGTTACGATTTCTTCTTCCTGGCGGATGGCAGTCAGGTTGATGCGGGTGTTCCAACGTTTTAATAGATCGATGTATATCGATATTTGATCGAATAGAGATGTGCGGAGCGGTTGTTCGAGGAAAGGTTCGAGAAGGGCAGCGATGCGGGCAATGTCCATATGGTGCCGTTTTTTAATGAGATACGGGTGCCGCTTGCGCGATTGACTTCACCTTAGCAGGAGAGCCTCTCATAGTGTGCAGTAGATTGCATCCCGAGACTCTGAAGCACCCGCAGGATGGGCTCGTAAGTTGTTGACAAACAATAACAACCAAACACGGCAGTCTTGGAACGGCACGTGCGCTAAAGCGAGTAGGCGGCCTAGACCTTGGTCACCGCCGGTGGTGACGAAAGTCACATTTTTTTCCCGGGAATATGCTATTATTCGGGCGCTCCTTCCCCGACCTTCCCCGGCTGCTTGTTACAAGAGTCTTGGCACTCTTTTGTATAGAAGTGCACGATGTTAACAATCAACCTTCGCGATGTGGGCGACCCGTCCCCCAAAAGGGTTGTCCGCGAGGGTCACTTGAACTCTGTGGAGGAAATAACAATGAAGCGAGTCGCAGTAATTGTGGGTCTATGCGCGCTGCTCTTATCAGCGGCAGCTTGGGCAGATCAGATTACTCTAACTAACAAATTTGGTACGGTTAACGTCACCGCCGCGGGAATCGTGTCCAAAGGGATGCAGCTTAAGAGTTACGGCCTGGCCACAGCTGCGCCGGGACAGTCCCTGGGCTCGATCAGCTTTTCGACCGGAGCGCTGACGAGCGGTAGCATCCTAGGCGGCGGAACCTTTGCCGGCGGCGCGGGCTCATCGTTTGTCGTGGCGGGCGCCGGCACGTGGCTAAAAGCATTAACGGGAACTAGCAACACCAAAGTGAGCCTCTTCTCCGGCAGCTTCGTAGGTCCGGTAAATTGGCAGTTGCTCAGCATCGGCCCGAAGGGTTTCACCTATACCTTTGAGCTCTCGGGGGTGATCCGGGGACAGTTCTGGGATGGCCGGACGGTGAGCGGAACCACGACCCAGTACATCACTCTGTACAAGAATCAATGGAACGTTGATCGTGAGGGGAACATCGGTCTCGGGACGACCCACCTGCTCGTTCCTGAACCCGGCACCTTGGGATTGTTAGGCACAGGCTTGATCGGCATCGCCGGGATCTTGCGCCGCAAGATGTTTGGAGTGTAACTCGACGCAGTTTCATTCGCCGGGTAAGCCTCATTTCCTCCCTGGGGAACTGGTCTCAATTTCGTGTGGCGAGGTTATCTCCCACCCTCGCCACACGGCCTTCCTAGACAAAGCAGCGGGCAAGTTCTGTGTTGTGAGTCCTTCAAAATCAGCCACCCTCAGTGTCGTATTCCGGAAATACTCGGCATAAATCTGCAAGCATATTTCATGGTGCGTGTAAGAGTGTGGGTGAGAACTCGATCGTCCCTCCGGAGTCTGTGTCATAGGGAGGTGTCATCCCTCCGGGATTCGTGATCTACCCACTTCAGCCTTCCCAGCGCTTACGCGCTGGGCTAATGAATGTCGCCGCTTCGCGGCTCACGCGTCGCGCGCTAAGTTTGGTCGTCCCGGGACTGCCTTTTTTCCGCAGCCTGCGAAGCCGCGCCCCTTCATAACAGAGTCGAAGCCCACCTTTCCGGCTCGGGCGGCGTGCGATACTGAAATCTATGACGCTGAAGAATTCTGCGCCCGGGGTGGGGAACGATCCCAAGTCGGTGGTGATTCATTTGACGACGGGGACGGGGATGGAGATTGAGTGGAAGGATGGGCACCGCTCCGTCTATACGTTTGCGTTTTTGCGGGATGCTTGTCCTTGCGCGCTATGCGAAGAGGAGCGGACGAAGTCGGGACGAAAGGCGGGCGAGGCGGCGAAACTGGCGCCGGGAGCGTTGCCGATGTTCAAGCCGGCGATGAAAGCGTTGTCGGCGGAGGCGGTGGGCAAGTACGCGCTGAAGTTTTCGTGGAACGATAAACACGATCTGGGAATCTATTCGTGGTTCTATCTGCGGGAAGTTTGTCCTTGCGGGGAGTGCGCGCGGACCCGTACGCGCGTTTGACTTTGTATCGGCAGGCCCGGTAGATTGGCTGGGCTGCGGTTTTTGTTCTTTCTCAAAATCAGGTTCGCGCATGATCGTAGGCCAGCCACACGCTGGACTATGGGAAGCGGGTGCAAATCCCGCGCTGCCGCGCAACTGTAAGCGAGGACATCGCGACTGGCCACTGGGGACAACCTTGAAACGGCAACCGTACAAGGACAACCTGGGAAGGCCCGTCGTAGCAGGCGGATGTTGGGCTAAAGCTCATTCGAGCGAAAGGCTCACATCCTGACTCGCAAGCCAGGAGACCGGCGTGAACCATCCCCACCCACCCTTTCGCGTGATAAAGGAGAAGTGCCATGCGCTGTTCTCGAGTTCTCGCCAAAATCGTTTTGCTGCTCGCTGACTTTTCGTCAATCGTCTTGCTGTCAACCGTCTTTTTTTCAAGCAGCGCTTCCGCCGAAATCAAACTCAGAGTGGTCGACCCTCAAGACGCGGCCGTTGCCGGCGCAGAGGTGCAGTTGCTAAAACTGGGGAAGCTCGTGGCCGTCCAAGGTACATCCGCGGAAGGGTTGGTGATTTTTCGCGAGACGGCATCGGGCGCTTATGGTGTGAACGTGCTGGCTCCGGGATTTGCGGCAGAAACGTTGACGGTCAACGTCTCCGCAACGGCTGCTGCCGAGGTGGTCACCATCAAACTCCGCGTGGCGACGGCAGCGGAAACCGTGGTGGTGACCGCAACCCGCACACCTGTGCCCAGCCAGGCTGCGGGCGCCGATGTTGACAGTCTGAGCAGCGGACAGTTGGAAGCGATGCAACCGGTCGCCGCGAACGACACCATGCGCTTTCTCACGGGCGCGATCGTGAATACTGCCGGACAACGCGGCGGACTCTCCTCGCTGTTTGTTCGCGGCGGCGAATCCCGCTACAACAAAGTGATTGTCGATGGGGTGGCGATTAATGAGCCGGGAGGCACGTTTGATTTTGGCACCCTGCCGCTGGCGCAAGCGGATCGTTTGGAATTTGCGCGGGGCGCGCAGAGCACTTTGTACGGCAGCGATGCCATGACCAGCGTGGTGCAGGTGTGGACGCGCACCGGAAGCACTCGAGTCCCCGAACTTCGCTTTGGCGCAGATGGAGGAAATTTCGGAACCGCCAGCGGCTACGCGTCTCTGGCAGGCGCCCACGGACGCTTCGACTACAACTTCTTTGGCGACCAGTTCAACACCCACGGGCAAGGCGTGAACAATGCTTACTCGGATTCGCTGGAGGGCGCGAATGTCGGCGTGGCGATTACGGATCAGGTTGGGCTGCGGGTGCGGGTTCGGCACTCCAATAGCCACACGGGAGTGCCAGGGGAGTGGAATTTCAATGGCTACGACCCGCTGGTGCCCGTAAACGGAGTGACGCAGCCGTTCGAACCCTTGCCACCCGATCCGAGTGAATGGTCGCAACTGAACAGCCTGCTGGGCAGCGCCGAACTTACCGTGGCCGCACCTTCGGGATGGCAACACCGCTTCACTGGCTTCGACTATCTCTATCGGTACAACGAACTGAACGTCAATGGTGATCCCTCACGGGTCTACCAATACGCTCCGGGTCTCTGGGCCCCGTTTGACTCTCCGTCGCACGAGGTCGACGACATCAATCGCGTGGGATTTGAATACCAGGGCGATTACTCCGAACGGAGCTGGGCGCACAGCACTTTTGGTTACCGGGTCGAGAATGAGAATGGATTCGTGGGTGATCTTGATTTTCCTCCTCAAACGCATGGGCAACGTTTGAGTCACGACATTTATGGCCAGGAGATCTTCACGTTCGGGAGATTGTCTCTCATCGGGGGCGCGCGATTCGTTCACAACAGCGCCTTTGGCAATGTCGGGGTGCCGCGAGTGGCCGCGACGTTCCTGGCGTTGCGCGGTGGAGAGATATTCTCAGGGACGCGCCTGCGCTTCTCTTACGGAGCCGGATTCAAAGAGCCGCGGCTGGAGGAAACTTTTGCGGGGCCACCCTACTCCAATCCCAATCCTGGCTTAAAACCCGAGCGAACGCGCAATTTCGAGGCGGGGATCCAGCAGAGTTTTCTGGCCGGCAAGTACGCCATGAATGCCACGTACTTTCACAACGTGTTCTATGACCGGATTGACTACTCGATCGATCCAACCACTTTTATCGGTCAGTACGTAAACGTGGACAAGTCCTTCGCGCAAGGCGCCGAGCTTGAGTTCCAGGCGAAGATTCGCTCGAAGTTGTCTTTGAATACGGCCTACACCTATACCTCAACTGAGATCCTCGAAGCTCCGTTGTGCACGCCGGCAAATTTTTGTGATCCCCTGCTGGCTGCCGGACAGCCGCTGTTGCGCCGCCCCAAGCATTCGGCCACGACACTCCTCAGCTACTTGGGGACGCGCTGGGGAGCGAACCTGGGTGGAAGCTTTGTGGGCCGGCGACCGGATTCCGATTTTCTGGGCTTTGGTATCAACCACGCTGCCGGCTATGCGCGCGTCGATCTGGGCGGTTGGTATGCCATCAATTCACGCATTACGGCGTATGCCAATGTCGAGAACGCGCTCAACGATCACTACAACGAAGTGGTGGGATATCCGGCGCTGACGGCCAACTTCCGCGCGGGCGTGAGGTTTCGAATTGGCGGGGAGTAAGCAGGCTGCGGAAAGAGTCAAATCTTGGTTTAGCAGCCGTGGTGAAAGTCCAATCGCTGGCCCGCAGCGCCTAAAGGCGGCTGATGAAAACGCGCCAGTTATGCAGGGCTGAAGAGTGTGCGAGAGAACTCGGTCATCCCTCCGGAGTCGGTGTCATAGGGACGTGTCATCCCTCCGGGATTCGTAATCGACCCACTTGAGCCTTCCCAGCGCTTACGCGCTGGGCTAATGGATGCCGCCGCTTCGCGGCTCCTCACGCAGCGCTGAGGCGCTGCGCCACCCAAAATCAAGTACAACGCCGGCTCTTTCCGCAGCCTGTGAAGGCGTGCCCTGATACGAAGCAACCTTCCCTACGGGCGCGCTAACGTTGGCGCACGTTTGTGTCGATAGATCCCCCAGAGGGCTGGACTTTGTCCGGTCCCGGTCTTCATGCTCAAGATTCTGATTGCCGACGACTCTCGCTTCCAAAGACAGTTGCTCGCCTCGTTCTTCAGTCCGAGTGAGTTTGAGCCGGTCTTTGCCGTCGACGCGCTGCAGGCGTGGATGACTGCGCTGCGTTCCGCGCCGCAGTTGATTCTGCTCGATATCAACATGCCTGGAGGCACCGGGATCGAGGTGCTGAAGCGGCTGAGGATGTCCACTAAAACGCAGCACATTCCCGTGATCGTGGTGAGCAGCGAAGAAGATCCCGCGACCGAATCGATGGCGCGGAGTCTGGGAGCGGTGGGCTTTCTGCACAAACCGGTGGAACAGGAACAGGTTTGCGCGGCTGTGAATCTCGCCCTGCACCCCGTGCGCCCTGGCGGCTAGCGCCGGCTGCCGGCCGTTTCCCGGGGCTCGGTTTCCGAGCGGAGGTCGTCGCCCGCAACCGACATTTTCGCCTGCGCCGGCTTGGTTCCTCCGTTGTAGCGGTTGCGCACGGCCGCCAGCTTTTCGACTTCTTTTTCGTCGAGCGGCTGCTCGTGGCCCAGCAGATGAGTTACTAGTGCGATCTTGGCGAAGTGCTCCACCGTTTCCATCTTCATGTAGGCATTTTCGAGAGAAGCGCCAAACGTCACCACCCCATGATTCGCCATTAGAATCGCGTCGTGGTGCGGAATCAGCGGCTCGAGGGCGTCGGTTAGTTCGGGCGTGCCCGGGGTGCCGTAGCGGGCAAGCGGAATCGAGCCCAGGCCAACCACAACTTCGCACACCAGCGGCCGGTTCAGGCCGTAGCCGGAGGCGGCAAATCCGGTCGCGGTTGGCGGATGCGCGTGGACGATACCCTGCACGTCGGGGCGCAGGCGGTAAATCAGCAGGTGCATGCCGATCTCGCTCGAAACTCTGCGCTTGCCGGCGAGCCGGTTTCCTTCCATGTCCACAATCACGAGGTCGGTGGCGCGCATCCTGCCCTTGCTGATACAGGTGGGAGTTACCAACAGGCGGTTTTCGTCCAGACGCACGGACAAGTTCCCATCGGTGGCGGCTACGAAGCCGCTTGCGTGCAGCATGTGGCCGTACTGCACAATCTCGAGTCGATGCTGGCGATCGTTGGACGTGGACATGGAAGACAACAGAAGCCCTGCGCGTCATGGTACCGCACGCCTCCGAATCCTTTCAACCATGCACTGGTCAAAATGTGTAAATAGAAGACGACCGGTCGCGGCGGGATCTGCCGAGCTTCGCTCGGCGGGACGGACGAATGCGTCCGTCCCTACGTGTGACGTGGAGTTGGGAACCTGCCCTCGAACTCTATAATCTCCTCGATGCTTGTCTCGGACTTTCACTATGATCTGCCGCCTGAGTGCATTGCCCAGGAGCCGTTGCCTCGCCGCTCGGCCTCGCGCCTGCTGCACCTCATTCGAACACCTGGGAGCGGGCAGGGTCAAAACTGGCAGGGGCAGACCTGGCAGGGGCAGAACTGGGAAGACCGGAGCTTTCGCGAATTCCCCTCTTTGCTGCGGCCCGACGATCTGCTGGTGGTGAACAATACGCGGGTGTTCCCGGCACGGCTCTACGGCCACCGCAGCGGACAGCGAGCCCAGCCCCTGAGCCCGCGGAATCGGGCGGCGCGAGATTTTCTCCGTGGGCGCATCGAAGTTCTCTTGACCCGACAGATGCCGGAGGATCCGAATGAGTGGGAATGCCTGGTACGGCCCGGGCGGAAGATCGGGATCGGGGAAAAGCTTTACTTTAGTTGTCCACCCGGCGATGCCGCCGGAGACGACGCACCCGAACTGGAGGCCGAGGTCACCCAACGCGGCAGTTTTGGGGAACGCCGCATTCGATTCGCCCCGGTCCCGGATTTTTATGCCCGCGTCGAGCGCATCGGACACGTGCCCCTTCCCCCCTACATCGACCGCGACGACCGGGCAGCCGACCGCGAACGCTACCAGACCGTGTACGCCCAGGGGCCGGGGTCCATGGCGAGATCGGTGGCCGCGCCTACCGCCGGTTTGCACTTCACGCCTGAAATCCTGGACGAGATTCGCGGACGCGGAATTGAAATCGCCGAGATCACCCTGCACGTCGGACTAGGCACTTTTCAGCCGGTACGAGTAGAAAAAGTGGAAGACCACAGACTGCATCGGGAGTGGTACGAGATTCCGGTGGAGGCGGCGCGCGCGATCAACCGGGCGAAAGCCGAGGGGCGGCGGGTGGTGGCCGTGGGCACAACCACGGTGCGGGCACTCGAGTACGCTGCGGAATGCGGCGCGAAGCGTGCCACCGAACCAACCGGCCGAGATCAAGTCGAAGCCGGACTTCTATCCGGACGAGGCGAGGCCGATGTGTTCATCTATCCGGGCTATCGCTTTCGCATTGTCAATGCGCTGCTGACGAACTTTCATCTCCCGCAATCGACCTTGCTGATGCTGGTGTGCGCGCTCGGCGGGAAAGAACTGGTCATGGCAGCGTACCGTCATGCGGTCGAAGCGGGGTACAGGTTCTACTCGTATGGGGATTGCATGTTCGTGGAGTAATTGGATCGCCAATGGCTCAGGGGAGAGACACGAGCCCAGCAAGAATATCGAATCCGGCGTGCATCATCATGCCAGGAACCAGACTTCGTCTCCAAGCGGCCAATCCGCCCAACAATAGTCCAAGGCATGTCACGGATACCGCTATTTCCCACGGCAGAGCTGCGTGCGCGACTCCATACGCTAGCGCCTGGAGAACAAGTGCCGCAGACACGCTACCCGTCCAGCGGTGGAACTGCTGCCGCAAATACCCGCGGTAGACGAACTCCTCGCAAAACCCCGAACTGGCGGAGAGCACGACCCACAAAAGTTTCTCCACGGCGCCACGAGGCAAAAGGATTTCAAGGTGACGAATCTCATCTGTCCCCGGATGGAGAACCAGACCAAGAACGAGCCCGCATCCCATCCACACCACCGCTGCCCCGACCGCGATTGCCGCATAAAGGCACAAGCGGCCGATGGTCCAAGACGACTCGTCAATGATCTGGCGGACCGTCTTTACTCCGCGTCTAGTTCCCAAGCGCGCATAGAGCAATAACAGCCACTCGTAAGCCAGAGCTATCAAGTAGATCCGCATCCGCCCAAACTCTTGCAGAGCTGTGGAGGACTGATGCGTCACAAGGAGTCGTCCGGCAACGCCGGACATCAAAATGATGAGCAGCAGGCCGACAGTGTGCTTTTTCGATGCTATGAGGTCCACTTTGGCGGGTCCTGCTGCTGTCGCCATCGTCAACACCCCCGAAGAGTTTCTCTCGCCATTTCAAAAAAACAGACACCGCACAGATGTAAGAAGTTCCCGTCGCATATTTCCGTCTGGCGACATGAAGGTGCAAGTGTAAACTTGCATTACGTTGACCCAGATACCTAGAACTGGTTTCATAAATGCCTTTCAACCCGGAAGGCACCTCCCTCAGGGGCTAAAGCCCGCGTGTCTATTGGCTCTGGGCGGCACGGCTAAAGCCGTGCCCTTCCCAAGAACCATTTATGAAACCAGTTCTATGCATTGCCGCCTCGCTGCGATTGCTGCCGTTGCTCTCGGCCTGAGCTTCACAGCCCAGGCGCAAAGCAAGCCAGCGCCCGTGCGAGGTGCTACCCAAGCCGCCAAACCCACAACCCTTCCCAACGATGACGCCCAGCTTTACCGCAACCCCACTTTCGCATTCCGCTATAAGATCCCGTACGGCTGGGTGGATCGCACCAAAGAGATGCAGGAGGGAAATGAGCCCGGTAAAGGCGAAGTTCTGCTGGCGGTTTTCGAGCGGCCTCCCGAGGCCGCCGGAGACTCCATCAACTCGGCCGTCGTGATTGCCTCGGAGAGCGCCGCGTCCTATCCCGGCCTCAAGCGCGCTGAAGACTACCTCGGGCCGCTCACCGATCTCGCGACCGCTAAGGGCTTTAAGGCCGAAGGCGAACCCTATGAGGTCGATGTCGAGTCGCGGCACCTGCTGCGCGCCGATTTCAGCAAGACACGCGAAGTAAAGGCAAGCAACAACAAACTCACCATGCGCCAGTGCACGCTCGTGCTCGTCGCCAAGGGCCAGATCGTCTCGTTTACTTTCATCGCCGGTAGCGAGGATGAACTCGACGATCTGATGGACGGGCTGCATTTCGGCGCCGCAAAGCCGTCCCGCTAGTACTGTGTACCGCGTGAAAGTGTACGAACCGGTATGGGGGGACGGGGTAGGGGAAGGTAGGGGTCCTTCGACCCTGCATGATCATCGCTTCGCGATGATCATGCTGCGCTCAGGATGACAGTGGGATTTAATGCGGTCGGGTACGAGAGACTATGCCTGCGGAGTTTGACCGCTCTCCCTGCCGCCAGTTAGGATTCCGTAGTGATCTCCACGCCGATCGGTTTCACGCGGGCCGTTTTTTTTCATTTAGTTCCTTTGCATACTTTCCCGATCCCTTTTAAACTACTGGATCGACTTCATTCGACCGATTGAGCGGTAGGCAGTCATCAATCAACAAACGCCGGGCCGGAACCGGGACCCGCGATTCCAAGATTTAGAAACGAGGAGAACATGGCAGCCGTTGATGAAAAAGTGAAACAGATTATTGTCGAGCAGTTGGGAGTGGACGAGGGCGAGGTCACGCCCAGCGCTTCGTTCGTGGACGACCTGGGCGCGGATTCGCTCGACACCGTCGAGCTCGTGATGGCCTTTGAAGAGGCCTTCGATATCGAAATTCCCGACGAGGATGCGGAGAAAATCCGCACCGTAAACGACGCCGTGGACTACATCGGGAAGCACGCAAAGGCGGGCAAGTAATTTGGCAAGTACCTCGGCAAGACGGGTGGTCATTACCGGCATCGGCTTGATCTGCGCTGTGGGCAAGAACACCGCCTCGGTGTGGCAGGCGCTGCTCGCGGGGCAAAGCGGCGTCAGCCGCATCACCGGGTTCGACGCCTCCGCATTCGCCTGCCAGATTGCCGCCGAGGTTCGCGACTTCGACCCCCTCAGTTTCATCGAGAAGAAAGAAGTGAAGAAGATGGGGCGCTTCATCCACTTCGCCATTGCGGCTGCCGATGAAGCGATGAAGATGTCGCAACTCCAGGTCACCTCCGAAAACGCCGAAAACGTTGGCGTGCATATCGGCTCGGGTATCGGCGGATTCGACGTGATCGAGCGCGAACACACGGCGCTCCTCGAAGGCGGACCTCGGAAGATCTCGCCTTTTTTTATTCCCGCTTCCATCGTCAACCTCGCCGCCGGACATGTTTCCATGAGGCTTGGCGCCAAGGGTCCGAATGAAGCGACGGCCACGGCCTGCACCACCAGCGCCCACTCGATCGGCGATTCCTTCCGCATCATCCAGCATTGCGATGCCGACGTGATGATTGCCGGAGGCGCCGAGGCCGCCATCACACCCATGGGGGTTGGCGGATTTGCCGCCATGCGCGCGCTTTCGACGCGCAACGACGAACCGGCTCGCGCCAGCCGTCCCTGGGACAAGGATCGCGACGGCTTCGTCATGGGCGAAGGCGCCGGCATTCTTATTCTCGAAGAACTCGAGCACGCCCGCCGCCGCGGCGCTCCCATCCTGGCGGAAATTGTCGGCTACGGCATGTCCGCCGACGCCTACCACATGACGCAGCCCGCTCCCGAGCACGAAGGCGGTTTCCGCGTCATGCGCAACGCGTTGCGCGATGCAAAACTCGATCCCGGCGTCGTCGGCTACGTCAATGCTCACGGCACCTCAACGCCGCTTGGCGACACGCTCGAAGCGCACGCCATTCGAAATTTGTTTGGGAAGAAAGTTCCGGTGAGTTCCACCAAGTCCATGACCGGCCATCTGCTGGGCGGAGCGGGCGGGCTGGAGGCGGGAGTAACGGTGCTGGCGCTGCGCGACCAGATTTTGCCTCCGACGATCAATCTCGAGAATCAGGACCCCGAAACCGATAACATGGATTTCGTTCCCAAGCACGCGCGCAAGACCGAATTTGAGTACGCCATGTCGAATTCGTTCGGCTTCGGCGGAACGAATGGGGCGCTGCTGTTTAGACGGTGGACGGAATAGAAGAGCCCTCACCCTTTGTCTTGCTGAGCGGAGCAGGACGATCCGGGCAGCGGAGCGTTCGGCGGAGTCGAAGCACCCCTACCCGTTCCCGAATCTTTCATCCACGGATACCAATCGCCAGCCAGGTCGAGCCAATGCGGGTTGGCAAACTCGATGAGCGCGATTTTCTTCGACCTGCGCCATCCCTTGAGTTGCTTTTCGCGGGCAATGGCTTTGTGAACGTCGTCGAACGATTCCCGGTCAAGGAGCCGTTCGACCTGGTATTGGTCCGTGAATCCTTCGATGCGATGAAACTTATGCTGGAAGACCCGCTTGTGGAGATTGCTTGTGATCCCAATGTAAAGGGTGCCCGTGATGCTGCCCATGATGTAGACACAATACGTCCTGCGCTCGCCGTGCATGTGGAAGTAGGGGTCCTTCGACTCCGCACGGCCTTCACTTCGTGAAGGCCATGCTGCGCTCAGGATGACATTGTGGATGGGTTGCGGGCGATGCGCCGTGATGCCCCTCACATCAAGAATGTGAGGTTATTGGGTTTTACCTCTGCAATCTGACCTCTGACCTCTGACCTCTTCAATCTTTCTTCATGGCGTCGATCAACACGTAGAGCTGACTCGTGTCCTTCACTTCGACGTAGGGCTTGCCGCTCCGCTTGTTGCTGACTACCCAGATGGTCGGGGTGTGGTCGATGTTCAGACTCATGCCCACATCTTTGTCCGCCCTCACCAGAGCCGCCAGCTTGCCCGAAGGATCCACCACAAACGGCAAAGCAATCTTATGTTCGGCGGCAAACTTCTCGGCAAATCCGCGCAAATTCTGCGGGTTGATCTCCAGTTGGTGCTCGAACACCGTGTCGCGGAACTCATTCCCTATTTCTTTGGAATGCGTGTCGAAGTAGCGTGCCAGCACGGCAGCCTCGAACGACCAGTTGTGCATGGGCAAGGTGAAATCGTGGCGGACCACGGGAATCTTATAAGTCCGTCCCGCCTGAGCCAGCAGCGGCGCGACCCGGCCGCACATCGGGCATTGCAGGTCTTCGAAAACGACGATTGCAATCTGCGCTCCCTTCGGCGGACGCAGAGCCTCCGGCGGATCCTGCGCGAAAACCGGCAGGGAGACAAGAACCAAACACAGCAAGAGCAGAGTTGGAAAAACAGCGGGAAGTGGCGTCAGTCTTTGAATCTTCATAGTTTCGTTTGTTTTACTTGGATGCCCATCGAACCCAGAATGTCCTTCTATGGTAGCGAATTCAGTCCATTCGCGCACCTGCGGAGCCCGAAATTCGCCACGCAACCCCTAAAGGGGCGATTGATTTCGAAGGACTTGCGGTATCGCTAAAGCGATACCCTGATACGACACTGACCTGTCTTCGGGCCACGACGATCGCTGCCGAGCTTCGCTCGGCGGGACGGGCGAGTCGCCCGTCCCCACACCAGAGCTGCCTCGCTTCGCTCGGCGGGACGGACGAATGCGTCCGTCCCTACGCTTACTTCAGGTCAGCACCGGGTTCGAGATTGTAAAAATAATAGAAGCGCAGGCCGAGAATTTGGCCGGGAAATTCTTTCGGCAGCGGCGGAAACGGCGTGGACGCGGTGATGCTCGCCCAGGCTGCACGGTCGAGCGCAACGTCGCCAGAAGAGGTGCGAACCGCCATCTGCGTCGATCTGCCATCTTTCAGGATGACGAATTCAATCGCAAGCTTTCCCTGTTTCAAGATCGGCGGATACACCGACGGCGGCATCAGGTTATACCAATTCTGTTTCACGATGGCCACGACCCGCGTCAGATAAGGACCGAAATCCACGCCCATCGTGTCGGTCAGAATCTCCGCCTGATCCAGCGCCTTCGCCCCGCTCCGGCCCGGGCTCCCCCAATCGCCCGCTTGGCCTCCACTGTTATACCCGCGGTTGGCAGCGGCCGCCCGGGCCGCTTGGTCGATGGCCGAGCCTGCCGTCATGTGTGCGTTAAAATCCGGCTGCGGCCTGTTCTGCGGAGGCAAGCGCAACTGCGCCGTCTGATCGCTCGGTTGGGGCTGCGCGAATCCCGAACTCGGCTGCGGATTCTGCTGTGGCGCTGGCTGGTTCTGCGCCTGGCCCTGGGCCGGCTGCTGCGCCGCACTCTCGCCCGGCCTTCCCGGGCGCGAGCTCTCCAGGATCTTCTTCAGATCTTCTCGATTAATTTGCGGGGCTTTGCTGGTCGCGATCCGGTCTTTATCCGAAATCACTTTGGCATCGGGACGCCGCGTCAGTTTCTGCGCGTCGGGCGGCAACTCTAAGAACGTCGCGTCTTTCGACCGGTCGTTGGCCGAAATCGCAAGATTCACCGTCCGATGCGGCAACAGCCCCATCAACTTCTCGCTGTTCCACAGCAGAATGATCACAAACAAGTGCAGAATGACCGACAGCCACAGCGCTTCCCGCTTGCGCGCCCGCGAAAGATCGTCCTGCAACTGGATGAGAAGATGGGGAACATCGTCAGGATTGAAGGTGCGGTAAGCCGTCTCCCAGTGCTGCCCTTCGAAGAGATCGCGCTGCTCCGGCTGGTCGGCCGATGGAGTCACTACTTCGCGAGACCGGGATTCGCTAGACAAGGGATCGCGAGACGGAATTTGGGTGGCCGGCATCAGGCAGAAGCTATCAACTTAGAGACACGGGCAAGCTCCGGGGTTGCGTAATTTACGCGTAAAGTCCCACGTAAAGTTACGTAAACTGCGGAGTTGCGACCGTTGAATCTATTGTCGCATTTTTTGCGCCAGAGGAGTGAGTACGGGAGTAACGGCGAGGTCAGAGGTGAGAGGTCAGATTGCAGAGGTGAAAACCTACAGTGCTTAGGTTTTTCACCTCTGCAATCTGACCTCTCACCTCTGACTTTTCCCCACCCCGATCCGTCCGGCGTGCCGCCCAATCTCGCTGAGAATTGCCAGCGCAAGTTCCAGCGCTCTCCTCCCGTCCTCCAGTGGAACCACCGGACGCGACCGGTCCCGCACCGACTGCAGGAACGCCTTGATCTCCGCCAGCAGCGGCTCCTCGGCTGTGACCGGCGGCTTCGCCATCTGGATCCGCGGATTCACACTGGGCTGGGTGCCTTCGGCTGTGTTTCCGACCGAGAACACCAGAACATCCTGCCTTGCATAATCGATCGAAATGTATTGCCCTGGCTGGAAGAATCGCAGCTTACGCACGCGCTCAGTCGAAACCCGGCTGGCGGTAAAGTTGGCCACGCAGCCCGATTCAAACTCGACGCGCACATTCGCAATATCCACTTTGCCGGAGAGAATCGGCAGGCCCACTGCCCGGATCTCCTTCACCTCCGACTTCACGAAGGTGAGCACCACATCGAGGTCGTGGATCATGAGGTCGAGCACCACGTCTACATCGAGGGCACGCGGAGAGAACACGCTCAGCCGGTGCACTTCAAAAAACATCGGGCGGCTGAGCAGCGGCAGGGTAGCCCGCACCGCGGGATTGAAGCGCTCCAGATGCCCCACCTGCGCAACTCGCTTGTGCTGCGCAGCCACCCGAAGAAGGTCGTCGGCCTCGGCCAGCGTTGCAGCCAGCGGCTTTTCGATGAGCACGTCAACGCCGGCTTCCATCAGATCGCTCGCCACCTGCCGATGCAGAACGGTCGGGACTGCGACCGAGGCCGCCTGCACTTCGCTATGCGTCGTCAGCATCTGCTCGACCGAGCCAAAGGCTTTGCAGCCGAACTCGGCGGCAACCGCGTCGGCGCGCGCCGTGTCGGGATCGACCACGCCGACCAACCGCACGCTGCCCGCTTTCTGCAGTTGCTGATAGACGCGCGCGTGATTGCGCCCGAAGGCGCCCACGCCAATGGCCGCAACATTGATCGGGAATTCCGGGCTCAGGCGAACGCTCCGCAGCGAAGAAGTAACGCGCTATTGTCGCAGTTTCAGGCCCAGAGAGGAAAGTGTGAAACCAGGAACCCCCGAGCGATTGCTGAGGTCAGAGGTCAGATTGCAGAGGTTACCCCCTTATCAGGACAAATTCCGGCAACAGTGCCGGGACACATTTTCTTCAGCAGCGCGATCTGGCCGGCATGGTAGAGCTCGTGCTGCACCACGCCGTGAAGCATGTAGTAGAAGGTGTAGTGTGCGCCCTGCTTTCCCGGAACCTGCTGGTTGAGAGACTTCTCCGGAAATTTCTCTACTGCGTCGACGAGTTCATCATGAACCCGTCGAACATGCTCCAGCGTCTTCGTCCAAGCCGCCTCGCGAGTATCGAGGACGGGCGGAAAGTTTTTCTTGCCGGAAAGCTTCACCGCCATGCCCGTCATGCGCCGCCGCACTGCCCCGTCCCACGCCGCTATGTGGAGCACCAGTTCCCAGATGCTGTGGGCGTTCTTGATGGGATGCGCGGCGGCTTGCGCGGCGGTGACGCCATCGAGGATCTCAAACACGGAATCGCCATGCCATGCGTCTCCATCAAACGCCCGGCGAAGTTGGTCGGCAATGCGAGCTACTTCAGACATGAAATGCCTCCTGGTCAAGCGAGACTAGTCCGCGCACACCGTGATGCCCGCCGCATCCGCTGCCCGCGTCATCACCTCGCCATCCAGCAACAGACATCGGCCCGCGTCCACGGCCAGACAACTTGCGCCGGCGCGCGCCATCGTCTCAATCGTCTTCAGGCCTATCACCGGCACATCAAACCGCAAGTCCTGCTTTGGCTTTGCTACTTTCACAACCGTCAAGGCCCGGCTCAGCGTCGACGCCTCGCTCTTCGATTCCGATTCCAGTTCCAACGACCGCATCAGCAGCCCGGCCCTTTCAATCGTCGCGTCGGTGCCTTCCATGGCTTCGACCGTCACGCACGCCGCTTCCGCGATCACTACCGTTTGTCCAATGTCGTACTCCGCCAGCCGCCGCGCCACCTTGCGTCCGTATTCGATGTTCTTGCGTTCCTGCTCGCTCGGAGCGCGCTTGGTGAGCACGCCCGTTTTCGCGAGCAGCGGTTCGAGCAGCGCGGTCGAGTTCTCGAGCATGATGCCTTCATCCGACAGTACTTTCGCGACCGCGCCCAGCAGCGAGTCCGTATTGCGCGTGCCGAGCGAAAGCAGCAGCTTGGCCAGGCGCCAGTCGGGCTTGATGGCGGAAAAGATCTGCTTGTGCTTGACCTGACCCGCCATGACGGCGCGAGTGACACCCTCAGCTTTAAAAGTGTCGATCAGCTTGGACAGATCGCCGAGAGAAAGCCAATGAACGGAAGCCGCGCCGTGCGACTCGATCTCGGGAAAGGCCTCTTCGCGGATGGCCGCTACCACAACCTCAAACCCCTGAGCCCGCGCCGCGTCGAGGACGAGGAAAGGAAACTTGCCGTTACCGGCGATCAAGCCAAGACGTGTCATGGGCAAGACCCACGTAGGGACAGCCGCCCTCGGCTGTCCGGCGGCGCGAAGCTTCGCAGAGGTTGTTGATCGCGGCGCACTGCCACTGCCGCGCTTCGCGCGGCTGGACAGCCGAGGGCGGCTGTCCCCACGTGAACCTTGACGATGCTCACTACTTAACGACTCCGCGTTCGGAACTCTCGATAAACCGAATCAGCATTTCGACATCTTCCCCGCCATCCGCTTCCGCTTTCAACTTCTCGAGCGCCTGCGACGTATTCAGCTTCGAGGCCAGCAGCACCCGGTACGCATGATGAATCTTCCGGATTCTTTCTTCCGTGAATCCGCGCCGCTCCAAGCCCACGGCGTTCAGTCCATAGGCGTGGGTGCCGCGCTCGGCGGACGTCTTCGAAAATGGCAGTACATCGCGCGTGATGGTCGTGCCGCCGCCGATAAAAGCATGTGTCCCAATCCGCACGAAGTGATGCACCGGGCACAGCGCCCCTACCGTCGCCCAGTCTCCCACGGTGACGTGCCCGCCCAGCGTGGCCGCGTTCGCCATGATGATGTGACTCCCTACCTGGCAGTCGTGCGCAATGTGGGTGTAGGCCATGATCAGGTTATGGGCGCCGACTCGGGTGCATCCTCCGCCCTTCACGGTGCCGCGGTTGATGGTGACAAACTCGCGAATGGTGTTATGGTCGCCGATCTCCAGCCGTGTCGGCTCGCCCGCATAAGTAATGTCCTGCGGCGCCATGCCAATCGAAGTGAAGGGGAAGACGCGGTTGTGCGCGCCAACTTTCGTGGGCCCTTCGATTGCGACGTGCGAAAACAGACGGCATCCCTCGCCAAGCTCCACGTCGGGCCCAATCACGCAATAGGGTCCAATTTCGCATGACGGATGGATTTTGCTTTTCGAATCGACGACCGCCGTAGGATGGATAGACATCGTGAAATTGTTCTTCCCTTGTGGGCCATATGGTCCACCGTAAGAACTCGCTGCAGTAGCGGGGGAAAATTGAGAATGAGTAGGGGTCCTTCGACTCCGCCGAGCCAATCGCTTCGCGCTTGGCCCGGCTACGCTCAGGATGACAACTTATTTTTCCCCGCTCTCAACTTCCGCCGCGCTGACGTTCCGCGGCACCAGCCGGCAAGTCACCGTCGCCTCGCACGCCACTTTGCCGTCCACGTACGCCTTGCCTTCCAGACGAGCCGCCGTGATCCGCCAGGCCTTGACTGCTACTTCAATCCGCAGCTGATCTCCCGGCACCACGGGACGACGGAAGCGCGCCTTCTCGATTCCGGTGAACACCATCAGCATTTCGTCGCGGTTGGGAACCTCTGTGAGCAGCAGCAACCCGCCCGCCTGCGCGATGGCTTCCACAATGAGGACGCCGGGCATGATCGGCTTTTCGGGAAAGTGTCCCTGAAAAAAAGGTTCGGTGATGGTCACGTTCTTCAACGCGACAATGCTCTTCATCCGCACCAGTTCGATCACCCGGTCGATCAAGAGAAAAGGATAGCGATGGGGCAGGATCTTGAAAATGTCGCCAATCTCCATGCTGGTGTTTGCCGCTGCCGGCGCTTCAGTTGCCGCCGCCTGTGTAGTTTGGTTGGTGTCAGTCATGCGATTTCGTACAAGCCGAAGATTATACTGTAGCAGCACGTGCCGTCGAGGCACACGCTCAGAGCGGGTTTGGAATGGCTGTGGCCACCGGCAACGGCCGCGCTTCGCGCGGCTGGACGGACGAATGCGTCCGTCCCTACGCGAGCGGATCCAGCAACGGTGAATCCGGTCTAGTCCGGCGGAGACTCCTTAAAATTCGCCCCTGCGCGCGACCCGCTCCACTCTCCAAACCGCGTTCCTAAGCGCAACAAAGGACGCGGTTTACGGTCTCGATTCCAGCCCCAGAATGAGCCCCATTTATGTTAAAATACATACAGCTCTGGTGACAGCTAAATAGCAGAAAATTCAATAAGTTGAGGTCACCCAAGCACTCCCGGAATCGTCCCTCCAGCCAGGTGCCCGATCCGGCCTTTTGTACGGAGCAGAATGGCCACGAAAGAATTGCAGACCGAACTCGCCGACGCGAAGAATAACGACGCCAAGAATAAGAACGGCCAAGCTACCAACGGAGACTACAACGCCGATTCGATCAAAGTCCTCGGCGGCATGGAAGCGGTGCGCAAACGCCCCGCCATGTATATCGGATCGACCGGGGAACTCGGTCTGCATCACCTCGTCTACGAAGTCGTCGATAACTCCGTCGACGAAGCGCTAGCCGGACACGCCGACAAGATCGATGTCACCATCCACCTCGATAACTCCATCACCGTACTCGATAACGGCCGCGGCATTCCCGTCGATAACATGGACATCGACGGCGAAAAAGTTCCTGCCGCCCAAGTCGTGATGACCACGCTGCACGCGGGCGGCAAGTTCGACAGTAACTCCTACAAAGTTTCCGGAGGGCTGCACGGCGTAGGCGTGAGCTGCGTCAACGCGCTCAGCGAAGAGCTGGAGTTGGAGATCTGGCGCGACGGTTTCACTTGGGAGCAGACGTACTCGAAAGGCGAGCCCACCAGCAAACTGAGGAAAACCGGCGCCGCCAAAATAAAGACCGGCACCAAGGTTCACTTCGTTCCCGACAAATCTATTTTCACCACCACCCTTGAGTACAACTTCGACACGCTCTCACAGCGCCTGCGCGAACTGGCGTTTCTCAACAAGGGCCTCATTATCACGCTCACCGACGAGCGCCAGACCGACTCCAAGACCAACGAAGCCAAGCGCGCCGAGTTCAAGTACAACGGCGGCATCGCGGAATTCATCAAGCACCTCAACCGCGGCAAGCAAACGCTTCACGACAAGCCCATCTACATGGAAGCCGACAAGGACGACGTGCACATTGAGATCGGCCTGCAGTACAACGACGCCTACTCGGAATCGGTTTTCAGTTTTGCCAATAACATCAACACGGTCGACGGAGGCACGCACCTCTCCGGCTTCCGCACCTCGCTGACCCGCACCATCAACTACGCCGGACAGCAGATGGGCCTGTTCAAAGACGTAAAAGAAAATCTGACCGGAGACGACGTCCGCGAAGGACTGGTTGCCGTGATCAGCGTCAAGCTGCCGCAGCCGCAGTTCGAAGGGCAGACCAAGGGCAAGCTGAATTCCGACATCGCCGGCATCGTGCAGGCCGTAGTCAACGAAAAGCTGGGAGCGTTCTTCGAGCAGAACACCGCCGTCGCCCGCAAGATCATCAACAAGGCGATTGACGCTGCGCGCGCCCGCGAGGCTGCCCGCAAAGCCCGCGACCTGACCCGCCGCAAAGGCGCGCTCGACGGCGGAGGACTCCCCGGAAAACTGGCCGACTGCTCCGAGCGCGATCCCAACCGCTGCGAGCTTTTTTTGGTTGAGGGTGAATCCGCAGGCGGCACTGCCAAACAAGGCCGCGACCGTCGCTTCCAAGCGATCCTCCCACTAAAGGGAAAGATTCTGAACGTGGAAAAAGCGCGGTACGACAAGATGCTGGCGCACGAAGAAATTCGCGCCATGATCACTGCGCTAGGCACCGGAATCTCGAAAGAAGATTTCGATCCAACCAAAGTCCGTTACGGCAAAATCATTCTGATGACCGACGCGGACGTAGACGGTTCGCACATCCGCACCCTGCTGCTGACCTTCTTCTTCCGCCACATGCAGGAACTGATCAAGCGCAGCAATATCTACATCGCGCAGCCGCCGCTATTCGGCATCAAGAAAGGCAAGTCGCACCAATACATAAAAAACGAGCACGAATTCGTCAAGGTGATGGTGAAGCGAGCCTCCGAGGGCCTGATCATTCGCTACGGCGAAGGCGCCGCCAAGCTGGAAGGCTCGGCGTTGACTAAGTTCATCACCGTGCTGAACGAGTATCTTGGATTCCTGGACAAGTTGAACAAACGCATTCGCGCAGAACAGATCGCCGCACTATTGCCGAAACTCGACCTCGCCAAGCGCGCCGACTTCGAAGGCGACAAGAGCACTCCTCCGAAGAAGATCGAGAAACTGGAAAGAGAACTCAAGCGCCTGCAAAAAGATTTGAAGCTGAAAAGCGTCGAAACGCGCTTCGACGAAGAACATAATCTCTGGGCGCTGATCTTCGTCAACGCGCAGGGCGCCGAGCACATCATCAACTGGGAACTGGCTTCGACTCCGGAATGCCGGCAGCTCATCGCCAAGTTCAAGCAGATCGAGCAATATCTCGATCCGCCCTTCGTGGTCGAGAGCATCGTGAAGCCGGCCAAGTCGGCGGCCAGAGCGGAAGACAAGAGTGAAGAACAAGACGGCGACGTAGGCGATGAGGAAAATCTAAGCGCCGCGGAGAGTGAAGAGGCTGAGAAGGCTGAGAAGAAGTCCGGCAAGCCGCCGGCGCTCAAAGGAAGAGCGAAAGAACCCGAGATCGTGGAGAAGAACACGGCCCGCGATCTGTTCGACTACGTACTGAACGAGGGGCGCAAGGAATATACCGTCCAACGTTACAAAGGTCTGGGAGAAATGACCGCCGAGCAGCTTTGGGAAACCACCATGGATCCTGAGCGGCGCACCCTCCTGCAAGTCCGGCTCGAAGACATAGCCGAGTGCGAAACCATCTTCACGACGCTGATGGGCGAAGACGTTGAAGCTCGCAGAAAATTCATCGAAGACAACGCGCTGGATGTGAAGAACCTGGATATCTAGCTTGTGTAGGGTGTTGCAGTTGCGGCACGCGGACAAGAGGGTCCGCGTCACACTATTTCGCACCGTACTTCACCTTCGGATAAGTCCGGTCAAACAAGACCCACAGCGCTCCGATGACGACGAATACAAGGTAGCTTCCTTCCGGCCCGACCGAGCCGCCCGTTAGCCAATCGGGACCTTGGAAACTGGAGTTGAGCAAGTGCCGGGGCAGAAGCGTCCCGCTGTCAGGGGCGGAGTAGAGAAAGCTCTCGCCCCAATCCCACGCCATGTGAAAGCCGACGGCCCACCACAAATCACCCGTCCGCCGCAGCGTGAGGCAGAAGAAGAAGCCAATGGCGACGACGGCCACCAGTCCGATGCGGGCCTCTCCCGGATTGGCGCCGTGGATGTAGCCGAACGAAATCGAAAGCAGCGCCGCTGCCGGCCAAAAATTCATTCCCCGCGTCAGCACCCACTGCGAGTACCCGCGCAGCAGAAATTCTTCGAAGAATCCCGTGATCAGGAAGAACAGCGCGTAATACAACGCGAACTTGACGATGCGTCCGCCGTGGAGATTGAGCGAGCCGAAGGTGAAGGCTCCGGTCGCTCGCAACACGAGCATTAGCACGGTGAGCGACACGATTCCCCAGAGCGACCCCACCCAGAAATTGCGGCCAAAGGCTCCGCGCGCCGGCAAGCCGAAGTCGCCAAACGGGCGCCCTTCGATCTGCGCCATGACAAACCCAGGCAGAATTGCGGCCAGCATCATGCTGGCCTCGGTCGCCATGCCCCACAACAGCGCTCCATTTTCATGAGGATGGATAAAGTGCAGGAGCGCGCCTTCGAGCAACAGAATGATGCCGCCCATAGCCAGGTAGATCAGCCAGCGGGTTCCCGCATACATGCCGTCGGGTCCGACGAAAACTTCGCGGAAGGGCGATTCCCGGTGGGCTTCTGCGACCGTCGATGCTGCCGGGGACGCGAGCGGCGCGGAATCCGGCGTGGGCCGCAGAGTTGACGGTTCAGAGGGTGGAGGCGGATGGGTATCCATCGGAGTCTGGAACATGGTAAAACACTCGGTCCCGCTTTGTTGCGCGAATGTTGCGACGATTCCTTCATTCCGACGCCTTCCGCACCCCGCAGTTTGCCGCGGCGGCGCTGCTGCTGATCTATCTTTTGCAGTGCGTCTGGCTGGTCCGCGTGCAGACGATGGACGGCTCGCTCCCTGATGCCGACCAGGGTCTGCGCATTCAACAGGGCCTGGAACAATGGAAAGGCGGGGCTATCGCGGGAACTCCCGAATCGTTCGGCTCGGACGCCGCGATTGGCGGCCTTCCGCAGGGCGCGGCGGCGATCTCCGCGTGCGCGACAGTTACGATCAGGACCGCTCGCCACTCTACTACCTCGTCGCCGCGGCGCCGCTTTTAGCGCGTCCCGGTTCGTGGGTGCCGGAATCACTGCAGCCTTTACTGGCCGTGTTTCCGTACCTGTTCTTCGGCGTCATGCTCGGAGCCTCGCTCTGGTATGTCGCGCGCCGTCTTTACGGGAACGCTGGCGGATACATTACGCTCGGACTCTACTGCTTTTCTCCGGCCATGATCGTGAACGTGGCCGGAGCGCGGAGTTTGGGTGAGATGGGCGGCGTGTGGGGAGCGTTTGGAACCATCTTCACCGCCATCGCCGTGGCGCACACACTCTACGCTCCGCGCGAAGTTGTGTTCTGGAACTGGCGGCGCATTCTGCTTTTGGGATTGTCGTTGGCACTAGCCGCGGGGAACCAGTTTTCGCTGGGGGTGCTGGCGCTGGTGATTTTGCCGATCATGTTGTGGGTGGCGCCAGTCCGGCCGCGTGCCGTGCTTGCGATCTGGACGACGGCAATCGCGGTCGCACTGGCGCTGCTGTTTGCCGCCTACTTCTTTGAGCCTGGGTTGTTCTGGGGAGGGATGGTACACGCTCGCTGGGTGAACTTCGAACCAGCCGCGTTTCGGATGTCCGTTTCCTACCGCCGCGCTTTGGAGACGATCTTTGCCGGCAGTCCGCCGCTGATGCTCGCCTTGCCGGTGGCGTTGGTTGCGTACTTCGGATGGAAGCGCGCACGCTATTTCGGCAACACGGCGCCGCTGCTGATCGTCGGACTGGGGCTCATTTTGGCTCTGGGCGCGCCCGATTTTCCGGGGCAGGGATTCGATCTGACCATGCTCGTGTTTCTCTTCGTCTTCGTCAGCGGAGTGTTCGCCGATCTGCTGGAGACTCGGCACAAGGTGTTGGTGGCGGCTGGCATCGGCGGATGGTTGAGTGCATCGGCCATCTGGAACCTTTGGCAGTTGTGGCGCGCCTAATTTCATGTAGAGAGACGGCTTGCTGCGTCTGTTCCGAAACTTGTGCCTTCCGCTAAAAGCAGACTCGGTTTGTCCCACTTCCGTCTTGCCAAGGCACTGCCGAGTCTGTGTGAGAGAGAACTCGGTCGTCCCTCCGGAGTCTGTGTCACAGGGTCGTGTCATCCCTCCGGGATTCGTGATGTACCCGCTTCAGCCTTCCCAGCGCTTACGCGCTGGGCTAATGAATGCCGCCGCTTCGCGGCTCGTGCATCGCACGCTCCACTTTTCCGGTTGGACTCAAGCTATGACACAGACTCCTCCGGGACTTAGGTCGTTTTTCCCACTTTTCCCACGGCTGAGGCGGTGGGCTAAGCTTGGTCGCCCCTCCGGGGCTTGATAAACTTTAGCAAGGACCAACTATGAGTACCCAAACTCCGGCCTCGAAGACCATCTATGTAACTCGCACTGGCCTGCCGCTTCGTTTCGAGCTGGAATGGCCTTTTCGGTATGCCACGTCGGGCGCGGACTTTCACGTTCTGCACACGGCGATCACGCTGGAAAATTCGGGTGGCTTGCGCGCGCTGGTGGCCGTGAATCTTTCGGCGACGCTGCGGGAAGTGCTGCCCTCGCTTGAGCCGAAAGACACGGAAAGTCCGGTCATCAACGCCCTGCGCAAGGAGGTTGACCAGAAGCAGTTGGAGTTTGTGAAATCGGGCAAACTGGTGCCGCTGCCCTTATCGAGCCGACACTACAACTTCAAACTCGAGCAGTGGGCGTTCGGCAAAACCAGCGACGAAGAAATTGCCCGCATGATCGAGCGCAAGGTGTATTGGCAGACGCGTCTGGTGGGAGGAGATGTGTGGCTGGGCGACCAGACCGAGGCGCTCTACCTGGATACCACCAGCGATCACATGGCCGAAATCGGCGCCGGACTTGCGCAGCGGGGGCTGTTCACGATGGCGCGGCGGTACGCGACCGCGCTTCCCGCCCTGATGGAGCAAAAAGATCGCTTCGAATCGGAGATGGCGGCGGCGCGTCAGCAACTGGAAGAAAAGCACGCCTTTGAGCGCGGATAGGGTTCAGCAGCCCCTCAAGGGGCGATTGATCTGGAGAAATTGCGGTATCGCTAAAGCGATACCCTGATACGAGTCAGGCGTGCTACAAGAGCACCTGATACGAAACCTTTAGCGAATCCAGGGTCGCTGTGGGAGTTGGGCGCGGTTAGGAAGCTGCCGAGCTTCGCTCGGCGGGACGGACGAATGCGTCCGTCCCCACACTAGCCCCACACAACCGGAACCTTTGGCTACCACACGCGGCAGGCGTTCTTTCGCACCATGGGCTGGCCGGGCTTGCAGTGGAAAGCGGCTCGAAACTCCGGCATGTTGGCTACGACGCCATTGGTTCGATACTTCTCGGGCGAGTGCGGATCGACCGTTGCCCGCAGGCGCTTATTCTCCTCGCGCTCGTTCGTGCACCAGCTCTGGCCGTAGGCGACGAAGAAGCGCTGGTCGGGCGTCAAACCGTCCAGCGGCATGAGGTATTGAAGTTTAGTGTCTTCCTGCCACGCCATGTACGCCAAGAGGGTTCCGCCGAGATCGGCCAGATCTTCGCCGTTTGTCAGTTTGCCGTTGATTTTGATGTCGTCGATGATGGTGTATCCGGAATATTGGTCAACCACGCACTGGGCGCGCTGATCAAATTCCTTGCGGTCGGTCTCGGTCCACCAGTTACGCAAGTTTCCTTGCGCGTCGAACTGGCTGCCCTCATCGTCAAAGGCGTGGGTGAGTTCGTGGCCCATGGTGGCGCCAGTGTCGCCATAGTTGGGCGCCGCGTCGGACAGCGCGCTGAACAGCGGCGGCTGCAGGATTCCGGCCGGGAAGTTGATGTCGTTTTTCTGCGGATCGTAATAGGCATTGACGGTGGGCGGCGTCATGCCCCACTCCTTGCGGTCAACGGGCTGGCCGATTTTGGCGAGCCAGCGGTGAAACTCGAACCAGGACGCCCGTTGCGAATTTCCGATTTCGTCTCCGCGCACGATCTCGAGCGCGCTGTAGTCGCGCCAGGTGTCGGGATAGCCGATCTTGTTCGCGATTGAGCGCAGCTTGGTAAGAGCCTGCTCCTTGGTTGCCGCTCCCATCCATGGCAGCGCCTGGATTTCGCTCTGCATGGCCTCTTCGACCTGGTTCACTATTTTCAGCGCCGCCTGCTTGGCCTGCGGGCTGAAGTACTTCGCCACATACGCCTGGCCGAGCGCTTCGCCCAAGTCGTTATCGACGTCATTGGTGCAGCGCTTCCAACGCGGGGGCAACTCCTCACGCCCGCGCAGGGTCTTGCCGTAGAAGCTAAAATTCTCTTTCACAAACGCGGCGGAAAGGCTGGTGGCGGCGTCGTGCGTGGCGTGCCAGCGCAGATATGTCTTCCAGCCGGCCAGGCTTTCCTTTTCGATTTCATCACTCATCACGTGAAAATAATCGGGCGTAACGACATTTAGAGTTCCGAGAGGAGACCCAGGCGATCCCACGCCGGTTTTTGTGAAATAGGCGTTCCAAGCGAAAGAGGGCGCCAGCTTTTGCAGTTCCACCACGCTCATCTTGTGATAGAGCTTGGGCGGGTCGCGGCGTTCGACGCGGGTCATCTGGCCCTTGGCGAGCGCGGTCTCGATGCGCATCACCGTTGCCGCTTCCGCGGCCGCGTCGGCCGGCTTGTCTCCGAGCAGCTCGAACATTCTGGCGACGTGCGCGACGTAAGCCTTGCGCAGTTCTTCGGATTTGGCGTCGTCCTTCAAATAGTAATCACGATCCGGGAGGCCCAGTCCGCCCTGATCGGCTTCGGCGATCACCTGGGTCGAGTCCTTGAAGTCCTGATTCGAGCGGAAGGTGAAGAGGGTTCCTCCGCCGTAGAGCGAAGGCGGGAACTGTGCGGTAGCGGCGTATTCCGCCAAATCCTGCTTCGACTTCAGGGCGGCGATGCGATCCAGCTCCGGCAGCAGAGGCTTGGCTCCGAGCTTCTCTATGGCGGATTCGTCCATGCACGAGGCGTAGTAATCGCCGATTTTCTGGGTGACAGCATCGCGCGGGCGGTTCGCTTGCGCCGCGTCTTCCAGAATCGCCCGCAACTGGGCGCGATTTTCGTCTTCGAGCTTGCCGTAGGTGCTCCAGCTCGCCTGATCGGGTGGAATCGGATTCTTTTTCACCCAACCACCACAGGAGTAGGCGTAGAAGTCCACGCAGGGATCGACAGTTCTATCCATGGCGGAAACATCCAGAACCGGTTCGGAGGAAGAGTGCTGAGCAAAGACGGGCACGGCGGACGAAAGCGCCGCCAGGATGAGAAGGCAGATTTTCCAGTGCATAGGTTTTAGGGCGCGAAATTTCTCTTTGAGACTATCGCTTCGCTCAAGACTTATCCAGTGTCGCCGAGCCACTGGTGGGCGTGCATCGGCCCCGATGGTTAGACGTAAGTCCGGGAATCTGGTTAGGAATGTTCCGGGAAGAATCGCTGGAAGGCCTTCCCAGCGCTTACGCGCTGGGCTAATGAATGCCGCCGCTTCGCGGCTCGTGCATCGCACCGCGCAGTGTGGGCAAGTTGGCGGACAAGAGTGCCCGCCCTACATTCACTGCACTATGACCTTCGCTGTCATCTTCGGGTGGATCGAGCAAAAATAGGCATAGGTGCCCGGCTTGGAAAAAGTGAAACTGAACTTCTCGTCGGTGTCGAGCGCGCGGGACTTGAAGGTCGTCTTGTCCTCGCTCACCACCGTGTGCGGGATGTCGTCATGATTCACCCAGGTCACCTCGGTTCCCGCTGGGACCGTCAAGGTGGTTGGGGTAAAGCTGAAGTTGTCGATGGTGATTTGCGGAGGGGGCGGATTCTGCCCTGCGGAAGCTCTTCCGGCGAAACTGGCCAACACCACACCCAGAACCGCCAGCGCTGCCATTTGTAAGACGTGAGTACTTCGTTGCATGTCTCATCTCCCTTTTAAGAATTGCCTGACATCTTCCATCAGCAGCCGGCGGTGAAATTCCAAACACCGGGCCCAACGCCTGAAGGCGCCTCCTGCCTCAGCGCTTGAGGCACGGCTGAACAGGTTGCGGAAAAAATCGACACTCGGCGCTCAGCCCCTAAAGGGGCATCTGATTTTGAAGGACTTGTGGCATCGCTAAAGCGATGCCCGATACAAACCTGAGTTTTTCCGCAGCCTGTGAAGGCGTGCCCTGATACGAAACCTGAGTTGCGCGGTCCTGCTCAGGCGAGCGACGAGTCTGTAACCGCGAGCGCGTGTTCTCCCTGCTTGTAATGGACGTCGGTCACGCCCAGCAGAGTGCGCAACTGTTCGGCCGGGACCTTCATCGGGCCTGGCGATGGTGCGGTGCCCGGCTTCGGTTGCGGGAACGCGGTCGAACAGGCGGTGTGAAACGTCACGTTGCCCTCTACTTTCTGCATCGTCTGGTGAATATGCCCGTTCAGCACGGTTACGCTGCCAAAGCGCTTCAGATACGCGAGGGCCTGCGCGCTGTCGTCGGTTCCCCAGCCCCACTCCGGATAGACGGTCCAGAGCGGAATGTGCGCAAAAACCACAACGGGCGTGCTGGTCTTCAGGTGCTTCACGTCTTTCTCCAGCCATTCGAGTTGCTCGGAGCCCAGCGAGCCGAGGCCACCTGCCTTCAGATTTGCGACGTTGACCAAGCCGACAAAGTGGACTCCTTTCTTATCAAAGCTGTACCATCCGGCGCCCTGCGAGCTCTTGCCGAAACGCTCCCGAAACTGCTGGCCTTCGTCGCCTACGAAGTCGTGTTCTCCAGGAACGTAGAAGACCTCCGATGTGCGCGCCGATTTCAGAATCTGCTCCACATTGTCGAATTCCGCCGGCTTGGCTAGGTGGCTAACGTCGCCGGTATGCAGGATGAATTCTGGAGCGATGGGCAGGGCGTTGATCTTGTCGATCGCCGCCTGGAACGTCGCGACCACGTCCGGATTGGCGGGCTTATTGAATCCCATGTGGCTGTCGCTGATCTGCACAAACGCCAACTCGCCCTTGGGGATCTTGACGCCTTTATCGCCCGCGCCGCCCAGCGCGTAGCTGGTTAGCACGCCGCCATTGAGGACACAAAGTGCGCCCGTGCCCGCCCAGGCCATGCAGCGCAGAAAGCCGCGGCGGTCGATTCCGTCGTGGTTGTGGTCACAAAGAATCTCGTCTTTTGGCGCCATAGCATCCTCCGTCATTCGTCATTTTGAGCCGCCGCTTTCCATGACTTCACTAACCGCGGGCCTGGCGGTTTATTCCCCGGCGACGAAACTTTTCTTCTTGCGGGAATAAAAACCCCGCACGCTGGTTTACTCTTGTGTGCGTGTTGGAGGAGCGCTCTTCGGCGTCGTCGTTTGAGCAGTTGGCTATGCCGCTGTTCGGACGGTTGTACAACTTCGCGCACTGGCTCACGCAAAACCGCGAAGAGGCCGAGGATCTGGTGCAGGAAACGTACGCCAAAGCACTCAAAGGATTCTCCTCGTTCTCGCCGGGCACGAACTTTAAGGCCTGGATGTTCCGCATCCTGCGCAACACGTTTTTGAATTCGCGCACGGGGCTCAAAGCGGCGACCGTGCCGCTCGACTTGGCCGACGATGACCCGGCTCTCCCCGCCGAGCACGAGACTCCGGAAACCATCCTGATCGACCGCGCCAGCGAGCAGATTCTGCAGGGAGCGATCGCCGAACTTCCTGTCGCATATCGGGAAGTTTTGCTGCTGTGCGAGGTGGAAGAAATGTCGTACCAGGAGATGGCGACGGCGCTGGCCATTCCGGTGGGAACGGTGATGTCGCGGCTGTCGCGCGCGCGACGGACGCTGCGCGAGGCGGTGCGGCAGAAGGTGGGCAGGAGTTCACCATGACCGAAGACAGGACCGAAAAGACGACCCACGAACGGTGGACCGGACAACTGGACTCCTACATCGACGGTGAACTCGATTCCGGCCCGATGCAGGAACTGGACCGGCACTTGCGCGGGTGTTCAGGATGTACGGCGGAGGCTCTACGCAGGCTGCAATGGAAGCGCGCGATTCATTCGGCGGGCCAGTGTTATGAGCCCGATCCGGCGGTGCGGGAGCGAATACGCAGAAGCATTTCGCCCGCCAAGCCAGCGTGGTGGCAGTGGCGGCCGGCGTTTGCGGTCGCGGCGGCGGTCTTGCTGGTGCTCGCGGGAGCGAGGATCATTCAACGGGAGACTGTCCAGCCGAAAAGACACCTGGCTGAGGAAGGCAGGATAGCGGGTGAATTGGCCGATTTGCACGTTGCCACGCTGGCGAGCGCGAATCCAGTCGATGTCGTTTCCTCCGACCGGCACAGCGTCAAACCCTGGTTCGCAGGAAAGATTCCCTTCAGTTTCAATTTGCCGGAGTTCCAAGGGTCGCAGTTTGAGCTGGTTGGAGGAAGAGTCAGTTATCTGGAGCAATCGCCCGGCGCGCAGCTGCTCTTTCGAGTGCGCAAGCACCAGATCTCAGTGTTCATTTTTCAGGTGAAGGCCCTCCCCCTTGGTTTCGCGAGTGCCGGGGAGATGGATGCGAGATCCTTCCATTTGGAATGCTGGCAGCGCGATGGCCTGCAATATTTTGCGATTAGCGACGCGGCTCCCGAAGACCTGCGCGCGGTGAGCGATCTTCTGGGAAAATAACGTCGGGCGGCGCATAGTCTACGTTAGGGAAACTCTGATTAAGCGCCGGCAGAAAGCGCAAACCACAGAGTACACAGAGGTACACGGAGGACCCCAAGGACCTAATGAGAACCTCCTTAAATACCCGCGTCAGTATCCCTCCCTAGCTATCGCGCCCTACCTATCACACCGTACTTACCTTACGTTTCGATTCCGACGTGGCACACGCGGCCGACGATATGGTCGCCGGGCTTCTGGCCGACTTTCAGGGCTATCACTTCAATCGGGTAGTCGGGATTGTGAGGGCGCAGGATCAAGTGACGATCCGCAGTTTCGACGTACCTGATGGTGCAAGCGCCATCTCTACGCACGGCGTACATATTATCTTCGCCCTTGCGGTAGGGAATCAACGAATTATAGTGGCGGTCGAGCAGGAGGGTGGCGCCGGGCATGGTGCGGGGGTACATGCTCATTCCTTCCTGCGCGTCCGCCTTGACGATGACAAAACGTTCCCAGGCGCGGCGGTCGCCCTCCACTTCTTCTTTCAGGCGCTTCAGGAACGTCTTCTTGAACTTCAGAATGTCCTTGACGTGCATGCTCATAATCAGCGGTTCGAAGGCTGCGATACGCGAGTCGGTGACGATGACGTTGTCGAACTCATCCTCGCTCGGCGGGAGGATCCAGGCGCGCTTGCTGACTTCAGCGGGATCGATGAGATCGAGCACTGAGAGACGCTGCACATTGAGAACTTTGTCCATGCCTTCGAGGCTGAGGCCACGCTTGCGGTTAAGGAAGTTGGAGATGTGGGCTTGCTTGAAGCCGGTTTGCCCCGCGAGACGAAGGCCGGTGAGTTCTCCTTCGTCAATGCGCTCCCAAAGGATATTGCGAAGATTTTCTTGAAGCATGCGGAATTTCATGGTTGGAGTATAAGTCGTTACAATAGCTAATAGCTATTGTCGTTCGAAATACAACATCTATAAGGCAATACAGTTCTTGACTTAGCAGTATTTCAGCCATACTATGACCTGATAATATGTCTCATACTGCACCTATTTTGAGAAGAAAGGTTGTTGGCCATGATAGAAGCACACACCCCGGAAAGCGACGAAAGAGGCTTCGGGGAGTTTCGCCGGAAGGTACGCTCGGCGGAACTACTCTCGGCGGCCATGCAGCGGTTGCTGCAGGTCATTCACTTCAGCGGGCGTTTGAGCGTCATTGTACAGAACGGGCAGGTGCTCAAGTCCGGCTACGAGGAGGGTTACTTCCGGCAACCGGAGCCGGGGGGCAACCTCAGGCTGCAATAACTGCTTCCTTGTTAATTAAATAGCAAGACAGGTCATCGTAAGAGAAACGAGCCCTGGACCGAGAAATCGGTACCAGGGCTTTTTTAGTTTGATTTTCATTTCATACAGAGAGGCAATCATGAACTTCATGGGCAGGATGGAAGGGCAGGAAATCCAAGTCGAGCTGAAGTATTGCGAGCGGTGCGGCGGATTGTGGCTGCGTCCGCGGGGAGCAGAGGGAGTGTATTGCGCCAGTTGCCGGGTGCGATTGGCGGCAATGCCTAACCCTGAGGAAGCACCACCCTGCGCGGCGCGCCGGCGCCGCGTGGCGCGCGTACAGGGAACGGGCGTGGCAACGGAAGTGGTTCAGAACCAAGCACGGATCGAGTATCTGGAGGGTGTGGCAGCGATGGAGGTGTGGGCATGACCAGCGCGCAAACGACCATCGCACAAGCCTGGAGTCTGATGGGGCAAGCGGATTTGCCGCCATCGGTGGTGTTTAGCGAAACGGAGATGGAGCTGTGGCCCTACCGCAGGCGAACGGTTGCGCTATTGCGGCGGTATGCGCGGGCTTCGGTCGAGGTGGGGAGGCTGCCGTCGCTGCTGGGGCGGGAGTTCTTCCGGACGCGGGTCACGTCGTACACGATGAGGAACTTTGAGGATGTCGTGATCTTTGTGACCGACATGGAGCAGGCGATCGAGAAGCTGAGCGCAATCGAAAAGAAGATCCTGGCTATGAATATCCTGGAGGAATACAGCACGGACGAGGTAGCGCGCCTGCTCGGTTGCACCCCTAGAAACGTCCGGCGGCTTCTGCAGGATGCGCTTGACCAGCTCTCGCGGATCCTGCTCGCGGGCGGTTTGATGGAGGAAATGGGGGTGGAGGCTGGGGGTTCAAAAACTTGTCAAGGGGGTCAGAAGCACAATTTCGACGCAAGTGACTCAAAGGAAGGGGAAAATAAATTCCAAAACTATGTCCGTTTACCCCCTGTGATTTGATATCCTAAACTTAAGAGTCGAAAAACAGTAAGAACTCTGAAGGGCGCGACGCAAATCGCGCCCTTTTTCTATTTAAGGCGGGCAGATAGCGAAGGCTAACAGCCCGTGGTGAAACTCCAGCGCCCAAACCCAGCGCCTAAAGGCGCATTCATAACACAGCACTTGCGGCATCGCTAAAGCGATGCCCTGATACGAACCCTATTTTCAACACGAGCTGCTAAGAAGCTGGAGGTAGCTTAGAATCAGAATCATTGTAAGACGCAGATTCAGGATTGCCTGGAGAAGGCGACCGGAACACAGCATGGACATAACCTGGGTCACGGAACGAGTTGCGCTGGGCGGCGGGATCTGGAACGCGCGGAACATGGAAGAACTGGCGCAAGGCGGTGTGACCCACGTGGTCAACATGCAGATCGAGTTCGATGACCGACCGCTGGCAAAGCCGCACGGGATCCGCGTGCTGTGGAATCCTACGGACGACGATTTCTTGCCCAAGCCTCCGGAGCTGCTGCAACGCGGCGTTGATTTCGCTTTGGAAGCGCTGGGCGATCCGGGAGCGCGGCTGTACGTGCATTGCGCCGCCGGGGTGCACCGGGCTCCGATGATGACGCTGGCGGTGTTGTGCGCGATGGAATGGGAGATGGAAGCGGCCATGGCGCTGATCGAAACGCGAAGACCGGCGGCCGACTTCGCGGACGTGTATGTCGAGAGCGTGCGGCGATTTCTGGATTCGCGGGTGGACAGCGGGCCGCGGGATTCAGAGTGACTGTCGGAATCTCGTTGGGTGGGAATATGCTAAGTGTCCTTCGGAGGTCTTCATTGCGGTGGCGACAAAAGTCAGAAGCCTGAACCACAGAGGACACAGAGGAACACAGAGGAAACCTGTAAGGGGCGCCGCTCGGCAGAGCGGCTTTCTTATTGGCCCGAGTTCGGGGTGGCGTGCGCTTACGAGGAGAGAAAAAGACATGCGCAGACGGTTCGCGGTGAAGAACGGGTATTTTCCGCCGGCGGAGGTGGTGATTTCCCTCCTGCTGGCGTTGATGACGGCGTTGACGTTGTCGACCACGTTGCAGGCGCAGGGGCCGGCACTTACGACGATCAGCGACACCGTGTATCGAGCGGACGGAACGGCCGCGTCGGGCACCGTGCTTATATCCTGGCCGTCGTTCCAAACGGTGGAGGGAGACGCGGTAGCTGCGGGCAACCTGGCGGTGACGATCGGACCAGGAGGAGCGTTTAGCGCGCAACTGGTTCCGAACGTGGGCGCATCTCCGGCGGGAACTTACTACGTTGTGGTCTTCCAGTTGGATGATGGAACGGTTCGTACGGAATATTGGGCGGTTCCGGCGACATCGCCGACGACGATTGCCGCGGTGCTGACGACTCCGGGTACGGGACTCGGAAACCTTGCCGCGACGCAGGAGTACGTGAACGGGGCGGTGGCAAACCGGGCGCTCGACACTGCGGTAGTGCACCTGGCGGGGACGGAGACGATTACGGGCACGAAGCAGTTTGCAGTGCCTCCGGCGCTCCCGGCGCCCGCCGGCGTCAATGACGCTGCGAACAAGGGTTATGTAGATGCGGCGGTGGCGACCGTTGGGTCGGGAGCGTACGTCGCCAAGGCCGGTGACACTATGACAGGTCCACTGACCCTGCCGGCGGACCCAGCAGCGCCCAATCAGGCCGCAGACCGGCATTATGTAGACAGCGGGCTCGCCGTGAAAGCGGACCTGATCAATGCGACCGTTCCAACCGGCGAGTTAGGAGCGGGCATTGCCAATGCAACTACTTGTTTAAACGGTAACTCAACGTGGGGAGCCTGCGGCGGCGGCGCACCGGCAGGGATTACTTACGCCACTACGGCGCTGAATTGGACACAGACTATTTCCAGTTCATTAACCGGCGGATCGCAAGCAACAGTTACGCTTACTCCCTGTCCGGTTGGGATTGATACTACGAGCGGGGCGGGGTACCAGGTATTCATATCTGGCGGAGGAAACAGCGAGGCGGTGAGCGTAGTTACCGCAGCCGGTGGATGCACGTCGGGAGCGGCGTCGGGGACGATTACGTTTACTCCGTTTCGTTCCTATGGGGCTGGATACACAATCGGTTCGGCCTCTTCCGGCATTCAAGAAACGATCAATGCCGCCTGCGGGGCGATGACGACGACTCACCCGAATGGCCAGTGCAACGTAACCATTCCGGCGAACGGTGGTCCCAACAATCTATCCGGGCCGACGTCCGACCATCCGCTGAACAATTATCTGGTGTACGGAACGATTTACTTTCATGCCGGCCAATCCGTCCTGAGTGGCTACGGCGTATCGCTGAACTGTTTGGAACGAGGGCCATGCTTGCAGCTCGGCGACTTGCTGAATGCGAACCACTACACCGACATGACCGTGGAGGGCATTCATTTCCGCACGCCGGTGGTCTCGACTGGGGATCCAGCTTATGCGGGCTCCGCAATTACCAGTACTGCGGTCGCTAATTCGGTGGCCACGATCACTACTTCTTCCGCGCACGGACTTCGTCCCGGCGACATGGTTGTACAGCTTTTCACCGACAACGCTTCGTACTGGGGCGATGCGGTCGTAACGAGCGTTCCGAGCGCCACAACCTATACCTACGCGCACACCAGCAATGGGACTATCGCGTCGCAGACTACTCCCGGTGTGACAGCGCTCGCCTATGAAGCGGTGCTCGACAACGCCAATAGCAGCCATTTCATAGACGTATCCGAGGATGCGTACTATGGCGAGTCGCGGCGTTTCAACAACTTCTTCGACCTGTGGGACGATGAGAACGCAGTCATCGAGCACTTCGATAACAACGCGATCTCACTGAATGGCAACGCGAACTGGAACGGATCATTCGTGTTCTCGGGCGGCGGTAACAACATCGGAGTCACAATGGCACCGGTGATTACGATCCACGATTCCAATTTCACGGCGAACGGTTCGAGTTGCGTGACCGACTACAACTCGAATGGGCTCTACTTCGAGAACAGCGTCTGTCAGGCCTCCGGCCTTTGGGCCGTCTACTCATCGAATTCAACCGGGAACTATCAAGGGGCGTTTCTTAAGAACCTCTACACGGAAGGCACGCTGGCACAGAACCCGACGAACCGAACTCCGTTTGGAGGTTTGGGAATTTCCGGACTGATCGCTGGCACCTCAACGTCTGCGGCTAATTTTCAAGTTGTTACGGGTGGCGGGACTGGGTTGACCGGACTTTTCCCGGCCGGCGGCACAGGCGCGACCAAGTACACCTACTACATCGTCGCCGTCGGCAGTGGTGCTCGTACCAACCCGATGCGCATACTGGACTGGGTTTCCACTGGAAGCGATTCCATTCCAGTCAACTGGCCGCGAGTGCCAGGAGCAGTCACCTACGACGTGCTCCGCATGACTACCCCCGTGGCCGCCGGAGATCAATACCCTTCTATCGGCAACTGTACAGGAGGATCTGGGGGAACTTGCGGCTCCGTGGCTACCGGACTCGCGCAGGCTTCCGCTTGCACGGTAAATAACGGCCTGATCTGCACCTATACGGACACTGGCTCATCTTCCACTTCGGCCTACAGCATCACCCAGGGCGGTGGAATGAACGTTACCTTTTGGCCGGGGGCGATCGTCACTGCCGGAAAGACCATTTTGACCGACCGGGAACCAAACAACCTAGTAGCCGCAGGATCGGGATTGGGTTTGCCGGCGCTGATCTCCGACCTTTGCGAAGGTGGGGTTTCAACCTCGTCCAATGGCTACGAACTATGCTTGAATAACATCTCGTTTCCCGGCGTGCTCGGCGTTACCAACGGCATGGCTACGCCGCTGTTTGATGGCGTGCAGCAAAACCTAGTAAAAGGGCGGTTGAACTTCTTTACGCCGCAAGGTTACCTAGTCAGTTCCCACCATTTCATCACGCTGCTTGATTCCCAACCCAGCTTGACGCAATCAACGATAGGATACCGCCCGCTGGCCAGCGCAAGCGATACCTGGATTGGCACAGATATTGGGGTAAACAAGGCCATCACTTTGGGACAACTCAGCTTCGGCGCTCCGGTGGCTATCAGCAATTACATCAACAATACCGGGGACGGTGCGAGTTGGCTGGAGCGGTTGACATCTTCGTTGAAGGAATTCAACGTCAACGTGAAGTTCGACCAGAGCGTTACGCTTGCCGGGCTGTCGAATGGATGCCTCAATGTTGCGTCCGGGGTGATTGCATCCACTGGAAGTGCTTGCGGATCGGGCGGCACGGGAGGAGCTGTTAACTCGGTGTTTGGGCGCTCGGGAGTAGTTGTCGCGGCCAGCGGCGACTACACAGTATCTCAAGTGACAGGGGCGGCGGCGGACGCTTCGGTGGTGCATAACACGGGTACCGAGACGGTTGCCGGGGCGAAGACATTCACGAGCAACGTAACGCTGAGCGGGAACTTAGTGTTGCCTCAGGGGAATGCCTATGTCCCGGCCAGTGGCGGTATTGGACTGGATACAACGGCTGGGTTGCCGGTGGTGAACGTTGGCGGCACGACACACCAGGTTGCTTTTACCAGTTCGAATATCAGCGGGCAGGCGGGGACGGCACTTGCTCTGGCGACCGTTCCGACGCAGTGCAGCGGATCGTTTGCGACGGGCATTGGCGCGAATGGGAATGCGAATTGCACGACGCCGAATGTGATCCAGTTGTCTGAAACTACGCAGCCCGCTGGGATTCCTAACTGGGGCGTGTTCTGGTTTGACTCAGCGACGCATACTCCGCGAGTTCTGGAGAACAATGGACAAGTTACACAATTGGGGCTGACCAACCTGTTTAACTCCGACCCGGGCGGCGATCCTGCGGACAATCTTGAGGAGCGCAATGGAAGCGCTGCACAAAACCTGCGGGTGTATTCCAGCTACACCGACAATACGACGTGGCAGCGGGCCTCTTTGGGCTATGACGCGGCGGATGGCGGATGGTCGGTGGTGCGCAGCGAGAATGCGAATTCCGGGTCCGCAGCGGGATTGGCGCTGTGGGTGGGAAGCGGGAAACGGTGGGTTGTGGATGGGACATACAATTTCAAGCCCTGGTCGGACAACGCTTACAACCTGGGCAGCGACACGGGGAACGCTCCCAAGAGCGTGTTCGCGAAGACCTCATTCAACATGTACAGCCTGGGCCGGCAGGATTTTGAGTTTGCCAATGACGGCACGAACGGTACGACGCTCAACCAGCTGGCGATCTACAAGAGCGGGGGCACGGGAGTTCAAACCGCGGCGACTTCGAGCACGGATGGCGTGCTGGGCGTGGTCAGCGGCGGCGCCGGCACATCGAACAAGGCGGTGATCACGTGGGCCGGGCTGGCGGGATGTAACTTCGACGCTGCTAACCCGGTCGCGGGAGACTATGTAGTTGCCAGCACCACGCAAGGTGGGAAGTGCCACGACGCCGGATCTACGACTCGTCCGACTGGGGTGCAGACGATCGGATGGGTGGAGAACGGCGGCGTGCGAGTAAGCCTCGCGCCTCCGAGCGGGAGCGGCGGCGGGGCGGTCGGCTCGGTATTTGGCCGCACTGGCGCAGTTACTGCGGCGACTGGCGACTATTCGGTGTCGCAAGTTACGGGGGCTGCGGCAGACTCTGCCGTGGTTCACCTGGCGGGCGCTGAGACAGTTAGTGGGAGTAAGACGTTCTCGAGCGACGCGACTTTCAACGGGAATCTGAACGTGGCGGGGAATATCAACCAGACGGGCAGCGGGTCAACGCAGTGGTCGGGGAAGAAATGGGCGGGAACGACAGTCACGGTGCCGAGCGGGATGGATTTTTCGCTGGGGATTGGGTCAGACAACGCGTTCAAGTGCCAGTTGACGAGCGGCGCGTCGTGTATGCCCGCGGGCGCAGTTACGAGCGTATTCGGGCGAACGGGCGCGGTCGTCGCCGGGAGCGGCGATTACTCGGTTGCGCAGATTACGGGAGCCGCGGCACTGGCGTCGCCGGCTTTTACGGGCTCGCCGACGGCGCCGACCCCGGGGGTGGGCGATAACTCCACCAAACTGGCAACCACGGCTTACGTGAGGAGCGAGATGCAGATGGCGTGGTCATGCCCAGTTGCCGGGACGACGTCCACCGTGCAGTATTGCAACTGGACGCTTCCTGCGGCGATTACGATTAGCGGCTTCGATCTCGCGGCGAGCACGGCGGCGGCCGGATGCACGACATATCCGACGCTGCAGGTTTGGGACGGAACGGCGAATGCGGAAGTGGGGAGTTATTCCATCGCGTTTCACTTCAGGCACCAATTTCTTTACGCAGGTTACTGGGAATACCGGCGTAGCATCCGGCCATCTTCTGCGACTGAAGATAACGACGGCGGGGGCGGGATGCTCGACCAATGCCGCTGGAGTCGTCGGCACGGTCACTTATCAGATGCAGAACTAGAAGCTGTCTGGCTCGGATGAATCCCTGAATTCGGACGCACGGAAGGGGTAGGGGTGCTTCGGCCGCGGTTGAGCTTCGCTGTCGCGAAGCTCAATCCTCGCTCAGCATGACAGAACGAAGGATGTCAGCAGCAGATTCAGAAAACCATGATCAGACAAGTGTTGTTGCTTCTATTACTGGGAGCGCCGCTGGCGTGTGCCTCCGACTATTTCGTGGACTGCAATTATGGGTCAAACGGGAATCCGGGGAGCAGTCCGCAACAGGCTTGGCGCACTATGCTACAGGTTGGGATCTCCAGCTTTCAGCCGGGCGACACGATCAACCTGAAGCGGGACTGTACCTGGAACGAAACGCTAACTCCGCCCTCGAGTGGGAACAGCAGTTCGTTGATCAAGATCGACAGCTATGGCAACGGTCAACCGCCGCACTTGACGGGCTATCTGCCAATCGCGGCGCGGTGGTGGACCGAGGTGGGAAGCACGAACGTGTGGTCGGCGATGCTGTATTCGGCCTCGAGTCGAACAGACGAATGTGGTGCAGTGCGGGATTCGGAGCTTCTATTGCCTTACACAGCCGCCATCCCAGTTGAAGTATGTACGGTTTGGTACGGTGTGGGGGACGGCGCTGGCGAGCCAGGCGGCACTTAGCCAGGACCGGGATTTCTGGTATGACTCGGGGAATTTCATTTTGTATGTTTACAGCGCAGGCGGCAATCCGGCGGTACATTACTCCGCAGTTGCTCCGATCGTGCTCAGCGGGGCGAGCGTGCTGAACGTGAACGGCGTCTCGTGGCTGGAGATCCAACACCTGCAAATTGACTGGTTCGACAGCTATGGAGTGCAGGTCCAGGGCGCGAGCGATCATCTTTGGCTGGCGAACCTCGCCGCGAACAGCGAGGTGGAAAACGGCGCGGTGCCGCTGGGGTTCTACGTGCATCCGGGCGGCGTGCCGGTGGATATCCATCTTTACAACACGGATGCCAACATGAACTATGCCGGTTACCACTTCGATGGGTGCGGCGGCGGCGGGTGCGCGTTTGAGATCAAGAACTGCCGCGCGTACGGGAATCGCGCGTACGGGATCGTGGATAACGTGCAGGGAGCGGTGAGTTATGACTACTGCCAGCCGGGACGGATGAAGCTGGCCGAAGACCGCCTGGTGGCACTGGAAAAAAACGATCTTCGGCGAAACGTTTATGACCGAATCGTGATTGCAGGCATCACATTTGCGCTTACAGTCGCGGCCAGTTCGATCATAGCGTGGCGGTCGTTTCTGTGGGTGAAATAGGGCAACTGGCGGAGCTGCGCTCCGCTGGGCGGACGAGGGCGTCCTTACGCAGCCCAGCTAGCCGACTTCCTCGCTCCAGTTTTCAAGAGCCTTCTTCACGACAGCCATGAACTGGTCGGCCATAGCACCGTCGACAATGCGATGGTCGTAACCCAGCGTGAGATGAACGACCGAACGGATGGCGATGGAATCGGTGCCGTCTTTGTCGGTGATGACCATCGGTTGCTTGGTGATGCCGCCGACGCCCAGGATCGCTACGTTTGGCTGGTTGATGATGGGCAAGCCGAAGACGGCGCCGAACTGGCCGGGGTTGGTGATGGTGAAGGTCGCACCTTCGACGTCCGCCGGCATCAGTTTCTTGGAACGAGCGCGCTCGCCGAGGTCGGTGATGCCGCGTTGCAATCCGAGAAAGTTGAGTTCATCGGCGCTCTTGAGAACGGGGACGATGAGTCCCCAATCGAGGGCAACGGCGATGCCCGCGTTGACGTGTTTGTGGTAGCGGACACTGTCGCCTTCGAGCGAACTGTTGACCGTCGGAAATTGCTGAAGGGCGATGATGGCTGCGCGCACGAAGAAGGGCATGAAGGTAAGCCGCGTGCCGTAGCGCTGCTCGAAACCGTTCTTGAGCTTGTTGCGCAAATTGACGATGCGGGTCAAATCCACTTCGAACATGCAATGCACGTGAGCGCTGGTGCGGCGCGATTCGATCATGCGCTGTGCGATGATCTTGCGCATTTGGGACATGGGCACCAGGTCGCCGGGAATTGGGGCGGGAGACGCGGGCGAGGGCGCCCGCGCCACACTCGGAGTGGGTGCGGGAGCGGCCGCACGGTGCTCGACGAAATCGAGGACGTCCTGCTTGGTCACGCGGCCGCCGGTGCCGGTGCCACTCACTCTTGCGAGGTCCACATTGTGCTCGCGGGCGAGTTTGCGGACGAGCGGGGAAGAGCGAACGTCGGAATCTTCTTCGGCATCATGAACAGTGGCGGCGGGCGCTGGCGGAGGAGTCGGAGTTTCTTTCTTTGCGGATCCAAGAGCGGGAGGAGACGCGGGCGAGGGCGCCCGCGCCACACTCGGGGCGGGAGCGGAAACGCCGTTGCCGTCGCCAATGACCCCGACGACGGTGTTGACCTGAACGGTGTTGCCTTCGGAAACCTTGATCTCCTGAAGGGTTCCGCTCGCGGGGGCGGGGATTTCGGCGTCGACCTTATCGGTAGAAATTTCGAATAGGGGTTCGTCGCGCTGGACTTTGTCGCCGGGCTTTTTCAGCCATTTGGTGATGGTCCCTTCGAAAATCGATTCGCCCATCTGGGGCATGACTACGTCAGTCGGCATAGTTCCCTTTCCATGGAGCCCTGCGCAAGCGCGGGGGAGAGAGCAAAGCAACATTATAGCGAAGCCGGGAGGGCCGTCGGGCGAAGCGGCAACGGCTTTTGCGCGGCGGTTTAACGAGGAATGCGGAGCAAAGAGCAATGAAGAAGCTATTGGCGGTGGTAGTATTTTGCCTTCCTGCCTTCGGGCAAGCGGCATATTCGGGTCGCGGCTGGTACCCGGGACCAGCAGTCTACGGTGCAACCGTTTCGGAAGGGGGCCCGTTGACCTACTCCGCCCGCACGGACAACTGCGTCCACGGCTACTCGACCAACGCGTACACAGTGGCGCCTTTTTACAGCCCCGCGAACGAAACTTGCACCGGCGCGGCGATTTCGTCGATTGTCGGAACTGGTACGACCGTCACCGTGACCACTGGGACCGCTCCGTCCGGCGCAACCGTGATGATTGATTGCAATTCCGGCGCTTATACCGGCGGCCCATTCGCCATCTCGGGCGATACTGCGACGTTCACTTATTCGAGCACGGCCACAGGTTTGTCTTCTGGGTGCGTTTGGCAAGCTGGGACGGGCGAGGCGGGGAGCCCGCTCGTCTTTCAGGCTGGGGTGTCCGATCCTCTTCCCTTCAATCGATTGGACGACGCGACGGACCCGCAGTCGCCAATACGTCATTCGCGGATCCCGACTTGGGAGGCTATTCGATATTTGTTACCGACCCCAGCATCAATGGCTTATACGGGACTTCGTGGAATCTGGGGTCGGGCGGAGGGTATGACGCTTTCGGGACTGGAGCACAGCGATGGCAGCGATACGGTGCTGGCTTTTGCAAATGGCGGCACAGTACCCTACTTCGTCCACGTCATCGAGTCGCGGTTCTTGGCCCACACCTGCTCGCCTTCTTCGCCTTGTGTGATTGTGAGCAACATCCACGGCGCGAGTTGCGATCCCGGCTCGAGCTGCACGAACACCCAGATCACCTCCAGCGGTTCCAATACGTTCAGCCGCAACCCTAGCAATCCTCCGAACACCTTGTTCGAGTTCGACAACATGAAGGTGTACAAGGACACCTGGACGAGTTCCCTTACCAGTGGGTTTCCGAACGGGACAAGCGATACGGTAACGCGCACGCTTTTTGTGGACTTCACTTCTGACGGCCCCGGCGGCTCGATTCCCTGCTCGGTGCTGCCTTCGGACTACAACACGCGCTGGACGAGCATCTTCGACTTCGCGGATGACGACTCACTTACTCTGGCGGCGGCAGGCGGGGGGGCTTGGCACTCGGGGACGAGCTACACGACCGACAGCTTCACCATGCCAGTGAACAACAACACTGGCATTCAATACTACATGTTCCAGGCAACCACCCCGGGCACGTCGGGAAGCACGGAACCGCTCTGGAGCACGAACTGTCCAGCCAAGGGCAACACCTGCACGGGAGACGGCGGCGTAACCTGGACTAACATCGGCAAGGTGGATGGGCAAGGTCCGGGATTCGACGTAGTGCATTTCGATCCCCACCGCGGATGCAGCCGAGACAACACTCGCCTGGCTAAACGGTATCGCGGCGCAAACGAAGGCCCAAACTGGCCGAGCGCCGGGACGCCCGACCCGGCCGGGCAGTGGACGACCGACGACGCCGTGGTCGGCTACCGCATGAGCGGGTCGGGCTACACGCCGGGAACCTTTGTCAACCTAACCGACGAATTCACGCTGCACGCCGCCGGATCTTACCTCGACAGCAGGTACGGGCACATCGGCCCCACTGAACGCCGGCGGAATCAACAACACGTTCGGGAACGGAAGCTGCACGCCCGCAATCCCCTACACCTACTTCCCCGGCTGGCCGAACAACATCGCCTGGTCTTCCACCTACAACGCCCCGACCGGATACACGACGAACAACTACGTGGTGTCGCCAATCGACCATAATTACTACAAGTACAAGGCGGGCACCGGGCTGACCGCCGATCCTTCGACGGACCCCACCGATTGGACCTTTGTCGGGAGCCTTTGCTACAACTACATCGCCGACTGGTACTCGAACGTCATGCGGATCAATACGGAGATTGGTCCGGGATATGGCGGCGACGGGCACTCGGCGATTGGCTACGTGTATGACTGGCGCGGCGGGACGTACTTTAGCCATCTGCTCTCCCAGCCGAATTGCAACACTACTACCGGCGCCTGTTCCGGCCTCAACGTCGGGCATCCGAACCCCAACATCCAGGCTCTCACGCTAAGCCTCCCAAACGACGGCCATCCCACTTACCGCAACGACGGCCTCCTGGACTTGCAGCCCATCATTGATCCCACATTTAGTGCTCCTTCCTGGGGAGGCGTCAACTTGATGCCCTCTTGCTATGGAGTCGGAGGCACCAGCGGATATTGCTCAGCTGGGTATGGCGAGATGCTCGCCTTTTCCACCGATGGATTGCAGACTCTCTACCGATTTGGGCACAACTTCAACACCGGCTCGAACCCAGGATTCGGCACGCAAAGCGACATCGGAGTCGTGTCCCAAGACGGCAAAATGCTGGCATGGTCCAGCGACTTCATGAACACGCGGGGAGATAGTGGCGCTTCATCGACGACTTGTCAGAACCCGGTAAGAGGACAATACGTCCCCGGTTCCGGCGGATGCATCGCGCTGAACGATTATGTGTTTCCGCTGACGAACAACGCGAACCAAAGCATCTACAAAATCACGTCCACCGGGTCCGCGGTGCAAGGCTCGTGCGCAACCGGCCAGGTCACAGAGGGAACCATACCCGCGTGGAGTGGATGCCAGACATTGAGTAGTACCTGCGCTGATTCGGCGGGAGTTGTGTTCACGAATCAAGGGTCGAACTCGTGCCGTCCCGACATTGGCCTGATGGATCTCACGGCGGCGCAACCCGCGCCGTAGTTCCTAAGCCAATCCATCATCCCATGACAATCTCAGGGCATTTCACGCTGGAGGAACTGTCTTTCTCCGAAGCGGCGACGCGGCTCGGACTTGACAATACTCCGGACGCAAGCGTCATCAGAAACCTCGGCTTGGTGGCGACGGTTATGGAGAGAATTAGAACGCTGCTGGGCAACAAACCCATCGTGGTTCACAGCGGCTATCGCTCGTTGAAAGTCAACCAAGCCATCGGCGGGGTGGTGACCAGCGCTCATTGCCTGGGGTTGGCCTGCGATTTCGTTTGCCCCACGTTCGGGGTGGCCGCGGAAGTGGCGCTAGCTATCCTGCGTTCGGACATCGAATACGACCAACTCATCCTCGAGTACGGATGGGTACACGTTGGACTGGCGCACGAAGGGGCGTTATCCCGCCGGGAAGCGCTGACAAAACGGTCACCATTCACCCCGTATGAGACCGGTATCAAGGATTAACCGATCTCGCCATACCACCCGAACGACACAAGTATAAGTCTATCGTAAGGAGATATCACCGTGAAGAAGTACGCTGCCTATCTACCCACTGTTGTCCTTCTGCTTACCGCGCTGGCAAATACCGCCACACCGGCGATTGCTGTGTTCTGGACAAACCATGCCACTGCTGCGGCAGTTCTTGCGCCGCTGGCCGTCATCGTAGCGCATTGGCTGCCCTCGCCTTATGGAACCGTCGCTTCGAAGTAAGTCAGTCGGCGGTCTCAGTAATCCAAGTAACTCAAGGAGAAACTAGTTATGAAGAAAGTTCTTGTCGTTGCGCTGATCTCTTGCCATGTTCTGCACTGCCTGTTCGACTGCTTGGGTGTCAACGCTCGATTCCATTCTGGCCGCGGCGGCGCCGGCGCTGATCAACATTCTGCAGATTGTCGCCGTGGCCAACGGTAAACCAGTGGACAGCAATCTGGCCGCTAAGATCAATGCCGACGCCGCGGTGATCAAGACGCTGGCCGGCGACTTCGCCAAGGCTTCGTCGGGATCCGCGCCCGGCGTTTGCCAGCAGTTGCAAGCGGCCGTCAGCGCTTATCAGGCCGATCAGGCACTTGTGCTTCAGGTCGCGCAGGTGAGCGATTCAAACACACAGACGAAGATCACACTGCTCGCGAATCTCGTTGCCGGAACGGTCGAGGCGATCGCGGCGGTGATTCCATCGTGCCAAGCCAATGCGCAGGCATCGTTCAAGGCTCTGCCGCCTTACAGCGTCTCCACCTTTGCGGATCATTACAACAGCATCCTGGTTGCGCCGACCGGTAACGCGGCTGTGGATGCGGCGACCCCGGCGCTGAAGATTCATCGGCACTCGAAACTCGTGCGGGCGCTGACTTTCGGCCGACTCCAGTGATCGATTTCCCGGCAATCAAGCAGTCGACCCGGCGCAAGTTTGGCGCGCTTCGCGACGTTCATGATGTGCGGGATCGGATGTACCGGGCTTCGCCGCGAGCCGAACCGGTCCCGCAGCATGTGGATCTGCGAGAGTGGGGCGGGCCGATTAAGGATCAGGGCGAGGAAGGCAGTTGCACCGGACATGCTTTCTCGTCCGCGCGCGAGTGGATTGCACGGAGGTATGAGAAGACTTCGCCGATCCTGAGCCCGCAGTGCCTGTACGTCGAGGAACTGATTGCCGATGGGTCCTTCCCGAAAGACGAAGGCGCGATGCCGCGCACCGCTTGCCAGGCGCTCACCGCGAAAGGCTGCTGCGAAGCATCGCTGTATCCCTACGTCGCGGGAAAGCTTACTGCTCCGACGGCGGCGCAGGCGCAGAACGCGTTGAAGCACAAGACGGGCGCCTATCACCGCATCGGAACCTTGTCGGACTTTCTCCGGTGCTTAGCCGACCCAACGCCGTGGCCGGTTACAGTGGGGTTCGCGGTGTACGAGTCGTTCATGTCGCAGCAGGTGGCAGACACCGGTGTCATGCCGGTCCCGCAACCGGGCGAACAGCAACAGGGCGGACACGAAGTGCTTTGCCTTGGCTACGACTCGGCGAAACAGTTGGCACTTATGCAGAACAGTTGGGGCGATGGTTGGGGACAGCGGGGTTACTTCTGGATGCCGTTTGTGGTAGTTAGTGCGCCCGACACCGACCTTTGGATGGTGCACACGGGCGGACCCTGGAAGTGATGGAGCGATCCGCTGCGCCGGGATTTGTTGTTCTTGCGTCGTTTCTTGTTGAGATTTCATCTAACTCCAAACAAGGACCGAGGAACAATGACAGAAACGGGCAACGCCGCGCAGCCGGCTAAAATTGCTAACGATACGCTCAACCAGCTATTCCGCCAGGCTCGTACGCATTCAGCATGGCTTCCGAAGCGCGTGCCGGTCGAAGTACTACGCGAAGTGTATGAACTTGCGCGCTGGGGGCCGACGAGCGCGAATTCCACTCCCGCACGTTTTGTATTCCTCGAAAGCGCGGCTGCGAAGGCGCGCCTTCTGCCCGCACTCGCTCCGGGCAATGTTGAAAAAACAAAAGCTGCGCCGGTCACCGTGATTGTCGCCTGGGACACGGAGTTCTACGAAAAGTTGCCCCAGCTATTTCCCCACGCCGACATGCGTTCTTACTTTGTGGGGAAACCGGCGTTGATCGATGAAACGGCCTTGCGCAATGGGTCGCTGCAGGGCGGCTACTTCATACTCGCCGCACGAGCTCTGGGACTTGATTGCGGCCCGATGTCCGGCTTTGACGCGGCAAAAGTGAACGCTGAGTTTTTTCCCGATGGCAGATGGAAAGCCAACTTCCTATGCAATCTGGGCTATGGCGATCACAGCAAGCTGTTTCCCCGCAACCCGCGTCTTGAGTTTGACGAGGCGTGCCGGGTACTGTGATGGGCGCGTGGCGGGCCGGCGGAGACGCGGCGAGCCGCGTCTCTACAGCCTTGATTTCTTCTCGATCTTCTTCTCGACTTTGGCCCAGGTATCTTTCAGCGCCACGGTGCGGTTGAACACTAGACTCCCCGGTCTGGTGTCCGGGTCCACACAAAAATAGCCGAGACGCTCGAATTGATAACGGCCGCCAATCGGCGCGTTCCCGAGCGATGGCTCCAATTTGGCCTCCGCGATCACTTCCAGCGAAACTGGATTTAAGTTCGCCGTGAACTCCTGCCCTTCTTCAACCTGATTCGGGTCTTCCTTGGTGAAGAGCTTGTCGTAGATACGCACTTCGGCGTCGATGGCATGCGCGGCGGAGACCCAGTGGATCGTTGACTTCACCTTGCGCCCATCGGGAGCATTGCCGCCGCGCGTGGCCGGATCGTACATACAGTGCACCTCGACCACTTCTCCCCTGTCATTCTTCATCACCGACTTCGCGGTTATGAAATAACCGTAGCGCAGGCGCACCTCGCGTCCGGGCGACAGGCGGTAATACTGCTTGGGCGGATCTTCGCGGAAATCGTCCTGTTCGATGTAGAGCACTTTCGAAAATGGCACTTTGCGCTTCCCGGCGCTTTCGTCCTCGGGATTATTGACGGCCTCGACTTCTTCCGCCTGACCTTCCGGGTAGTTATCGATCACAACCTTCAATGGCCGCAGGACGGCCATCACACGCGGCGCTCTTTTGTTCAGGTCTTCGCGGACGAAGTGTTCGAGCATCGCAAGTTCCAGCGTGCCATTGGTCTTCGAAACCCCGATGGCGGCGCAGAAATTGCGGATCGCCTCCGGGGTGTAGCCGCGACGCCGTATGCCCGAGAGCGTGGGCATGCGCGGATCGTCCCAACCGGTGACGTGTTTTTCCTGCACCAGAGTGAGCAGCTTGCGCTTGCTGAGCAGCGTGTAGGTCAGGCTGAGGCGATCGAACTCCATTTGCTGCGACGGAAAAATGCCGAGTTGCTGGATGAACCAGTTGTAGAGCGGGCGGTGATCTTCAAATTCGAGCGTGCATACGGAGTGGGTCACGTGTTCGATGGAGTCGGACTGGCCGTGCGCGTAGTCATACATGGGATAGATACACCACTTCCCGCCCGTGCGGTTATGGTCGGCGTGCAGGATGCGGTACATGACCGGATCGCGCAGGTTCAGGTTGGGCGAGGCCATGTCGATCTTGGCGCGGAGCACGCGCGATCCGTCGGGAAACTCGCCTTGGCGCATGCGCTCGAAGAGGTCAAGGTTCTCCGCCACACTGCGGTTGCGATGGGGACTGTCTTTGCCGGGCTCGGTGAGCGTGCCGCGATGCTGGCGAATTTCTTCCGCGCTTAGATCGTCAACATACGCTTTGCCTTCGTGGATGAGCTTGATGGCCCACTCGTAGAGCTGATCGAAGTAGTCGGAAGCGTAGTAGAGACCGTCCCACTCGAATCCCAGCCAGCGAACGTCCTTTGTGATGGAGTCCACGTACTCCTGCTCTTCTTTTTCGGGGTTGGTGTCGTCGAAGCGCAGGTTGGTCTTGCCGCCGAACTCATCGGCTAAGCCGAAGTTGAGGCAGATGGATTTGGCATGGCCGATGTGCAGGTAGCCGTTGGGCTCGGGAGGAAAGCGGGTCTGGACCTGGCCGTCGTATTTGTTCGTCTCCAGGTCCTTGATGACCTGGTCGCGGATGAAGTTCGAGGGGCGGGGCTCGGGAGACGAGTTCGCGCCGCCTTCGTTTAGGCTCATACCCTTTGTATTTTATATGGGAAGAGCGGATTCGCGGTGGAGCGACGGGCGTCTCGCCCGTCCAGCCGGGCGGGGACGCCCGGCGCTCCACCAGCATCGTGATAATCTGCGTTGAGATGGCTAAATGCGTTCAATGCGGTCGTCGGCTTCCAACTCTCAGCTTCGGCAAGAAGCTTTGCCAATGGTGTGTGCAGCATGAGGCTGCGCAGCGTGGCGAGGATTCTCCCGTTCAGCGAGTTGAACCCGCGCCGTGGACGCGGTCGCAGTCCAGTTCGATGGCGGTCACGCAGGCTATTTTCGGCATCAACGTTGCGGTGTTCATCGCCATGACGTTGGCGGGCGTTTCGATGCTCGACAATCCTTCGGGTCCGGATCTTGTGCGCTGGGGAGCAAATTTTGGGCCGCTTACCGTTAGTGGACAGTGGTGGCGGCTGCTAACTTGCGTTTTCATTCACGGCGGCTTGCTGCACATCGGGTTCAACATGTGGTGTCTCTGGAGCCTCGGCAGGCTAGCGGAATCGGTCTACGGCCATTGGACATTTGCCGTGGTGTACCTAATCACTGGATTAGCAGCTAGCCTCGCGAGCCTGATCTGGAATCCCGCTATCTTGAGTGTCGGAGCTTCAGGGGCGATTTTTGGGATTGCGGGGGCGCTGATCGCGTCGTTTTATCTGGGCGAGTTTTCGCTGCCACGCGCTGCCCTGGCCGGAACGCTGCGCAGCCTGGTCGTGTTTGTTGGCTTCAACCTCTTTTTTGGTCGAGTGGTCGCTCGCACCGATAACGCGGCGCACGTTGGCGGGCTGCTCATGGGGCTGCTTCTGGGCGCGCTCATCGCCAAAGTCGCTCCCGGGCACGACGATTATCTGCGCCGGATCGCGGTGCTGCTGGTTGGGGCTCTGCTCGTTGTGGGCGGCGTAAAGTGGCTGCAACGTTCCCACGGCTATATGGTTCATGCACAAAACGGCGTCGCGCTTCTCGACCAAGGGAAGACGGACGAAGGGATTGCGGAGTTGCGGAAATCTGTAAGCCTGAAGCCTGACTTCGCCGCTGCTCATGGGGCGCTGGCGCGCGCTTACAGCACGAAGCGAGACTTCGAAAATGCCGCGGCGGAAATGAAGCGCGTGATCGGGCTGAATCCGCGGAACGTAGCCGCATATTACGGTCTCGGGATGATCTATCTCGAGCAGAAACTTCCGTCCAAGGCGCAGGACACTTTTGCCCAACTGCTCCGAATCGACCCCGACAGCGCCGATGGACATGCCGGGCTGGCAGCCGCTTTGTCGGATCAGCATCGCGATTCTGAAGCGCTCGAAGAATACAAGCGCGCGGCGGCACTCGATTCCGGCTATCAAAGCATTTACTACAACATGGGCGTCACCGAGGTCCGGCTCAAGCTCTACGACGATGCCATCGCATCGCTGTTGAAGCAGCGGCAAACTGCTGATGATGCCGAGACTGAAAACCTGTTGGCCGATGTCTACGAAGCCAAGGGAATGAAGAGTGAGGCCGAGGAGGCACGGCAGAAAGCGAAGCAGCTTCAGGCTTCCCAATAACCAATACTGCGCGCGCGGCACTACTGCAGCTTCTCGGCCGCCTGCCCGATCCGCTTCAGGGTTGTTTCCCGCCCTAACACTTCCAGCGTCTCAAACAGCGGCGGGGCGTTCTTGCGGCCGCAGACGGCTACGCGAATCGGTTGAAACATTTGGCCCGCTTTCAAACCCATCTCCTTTGCCGCGGCGCGGAGCGTTTGATCGAGGGGGTCGTGTTTGAATTCGGTTTGCGCCAGGACTTCTCGCGCGCGGGTCAAAGCTTTTAGCGCCATGGCAGCGTCGCCCTTTTGCGGGATGAGTTCGGCTGGATCGTAGGGCGGGAGCTGGTCTAGGAGGAAGAAATCGGCGGCGGTGAGGACGTCGCGTAGGAGCTTGATGCGCTCGCGGATGAGCGGGGTGATGGCGTGCATTCTTTCCGGCGCGATTGGAAATCCGGCGGCATGCACAATGGGGAGCAGGCGGGCGCTTAGGTCGTCGATCGCAAGCGCGCGGATGTGCTCGGCATTCAGCCAGAGGGCTTTGGGGTCGAAGGTTTCTTCGGGGTAAGCGGGCGAGGGCGCCCGCTCCACACTGCTCTCTTTGAAGTTCACTACGGCGTTGGCTCGGTTGATGCCTTCCAGCGAAAACGCGTCGATCAGTTCCTGGCGGGACATCTTGTCGCGATCGTCTTTGGGCGACCAGCCTAGCAGACACAGAAAATTGATGAAGGCTTCGGGGAGGAATCCGGCGTCGCGGTACGTGGTTACGCTGACCACGGGACCGTGGCGGCGCTTGGAGAGCTTCGATCCGTCGGGGGCTACCAGCAGCGGAAGATGCGCGAACTGAGGCGGCTTAGCGCCGGCGCCTTCCCCAGCCGCTCCAAAGATCAGCACGTGCTTGTAGGTGTTTGAAAGATGGTCCTGGCCGCGAATGATATGACTGATGCGCAGGTCCACGTCGTCGGCGCAGGAGGCGAGGTGGTAGGTGGGCATGCCGTCGGAGCGGAGGAGCGCGAAGTCTTCGATGTCATCGGCGGACTTGATTTGCTCGCCGTAGACCGCGTCGGTGAAACGGACCGCTTCTCCCAGGCCGCGGGGGACGCGGAAACGAAGGGCGAAGGACTCCCCAGCGGCAGCGCGGCGATCGCTCTCGGCGCGGGAGAGGTCGCGCATGCCGGGGTTAAAGAGCCAGGTTTGATTGGCACCGGATTTTTCGCTGTCGCCGGTGTGGGCAGGGGTGAAATCGCGATACGCCAGTCCTTTCTGAAAGATGGCGTCGGCGATCTGGCGGTGCAGCGCCAGGCGTTCGGATTGCTTGCATTCCTCGTCCCAGCCGAGGTCGAGCCAGCGCAGACCTTCGAAGATGGAGTTGACGGAGGCTTCGGTGTTGCGCTCGACATCGGTGTCATCGAGGCGGAGGACCATGGTTCCTCCGTTGCGACGGGCGTAGAGCCAGTTGAAGATGAAGGTGCGGGCGCTGCCCACGTGCAGAAAACCGGTGGGGGACGGGGCAAATCGAACACGAAGCATAACGTTTGAGTATAGCGGGAGTGGGGCTCGGGCTCTAGCTGCAGGCTGGGGTGCCAAGATTCTTCCGGCTCGCCGCGGGAGACGCGGCGAGCCGCGTCTCTACGGGGAATCACACTGGTTACTGGCGGTTACCAAGGTAACTCTTCGAGAGAAGATCGCAATAGCGGATCGCATCTCATAAGGAAGATAGTTCTAAAATCACCATGCCAAGGGCGTGGAACCCGCCGGAAGACACCTATTGTTTCGATCCGTCGGGTATGACAGGATTAGGGCATTCAGAGTTCCATCCGGGCCCCGATCACGACCGATGAGGAAACGGTAGTCCATGCATAGCGTTGCCACAGGTCTGGTGTTTGTCCCTGGGGCCGTGGCCCTGCTGGTGCTACTGGTCTTCACCTACCTGTACGAACAGAACCGTCACACCTATTTTCGCGCGTGGCAATTGGCCTGGGCGGCATATACGCTGCATTATGCCGTGAGGGCGGTGGAACATTTTTATGGCCCTTCCGCGATCCTGTATCTGGTCAGCTCCCTGCTGCTGGTCGCCATGGCGACGTGTATCTTCGTTTCGACCCGGCTGATGAAGGAGCCCTTCCAGCTGAAATGGTACGACGTGGCGCTGGTGGTCACCGGGATTCTGCTGGCGTTGATCGGCTTGCGGGCGCAGATGGCGACCGGGGTATTCGTGGAGAGAGCGGACCTGGTGCCGAAATACCTGCGTCTGGAATTGGGACTCGCCGCGACGCTGTTCTATTGCTCATTCCATTTTTACCGGTACGCTTTTCGCAGGAATTCCGTGGCCTTCAGGACCCTCGCGTTTTCGCTGGCACTGTGGGCCGCGCTGATGAGCGCGGGGCAACTTCGTCAGCCTTTCCTGGATATTGTTGGGCAGCTGGGAGGTTTCCTCGGTCCGATTCCGCAAATGCTGCTGGCCATCGCCATGGTGATGGTGCTATTTGAAAACGAGCGCAATGCGGTGCAGGAAAACGCGTTGGAGTTCTCGACCCTGGGCGGGGACCCGCGCCGATTGCTCTCGGCATCCGACCTGGTTCCAAGGTTGCAGACTTTTGTGGAGAGGTTAGTGGCGCCCTTGCCTTCGCGTCGCGCCGTCTTTTTTGTTTCCCAGCAGTGGCGGGGCACCGTGCCTTCGGTCCAAAAAGGCTTTTCCGCGGAGTTTCTGGAAAAGCTGCAAAAGACGGAGTCCGGGGATTACATCGCCGAGCTTGCCTATCGTCGTGGTGGAGTGGTCACGTTTCGCAACCTCGCCGAACTGGAAGAGCCTCTGCCGGCGCTTTCGGGCGGAAAGTTCGGAGTCTGCAAGCAGCTGCTGCTGGCGGAGGGAATCCCTGACCTGATGGCGGTGAGCCTGCAGACCCGGGAGCATAACTTCGGGGTGATTCTGTTTCCCCATGCGGAAAAGCACACGTTTGGCTCTTCGAATTTGCAGTTGCTCATCGGGCTGGCACTGCAGATTGCATTGACATTGGAAAACTACGTCGTCATGCATGAGGCGCAGCGGCGAACCAAGGAATACGAACTCCTCACCGAGATCGGGCAGGCCATCAGTTCTCATCTCAATCAGGACGAGGTGCTGCGCACGGTGCAGGCGGAACTGGGGCAGATTTTCGACACCAGCGATTTCTACATCGCGTTTCAGGAAGAAGAGGAGATCCACTTCGAGCTGGAGATGGAAAGCAACGTTAGTCTTCCCAAGCGCACGCGCAAGGCCGGCAATGGATTGACCGAGTATGTCATCCGGACCGGGGAGCCGCTGCTGATCGAGTCCGATCTGGAACAGATGCGGGCAAAACTGGGAGTCGACTTTGTGCCGGAGCGGCCGGCCCGGTCGTTCTGCGCCGTGCCTATTTTTCTGGGCGGCAAAGCGGTGGGAGTCATGGCGGCGCGGAGCGCGGAGCGAGAATCGCAGTTCCAGGCCCGGGACCTCGAGGTCATGCAAACCGTAGCCGGTCAGCTCGGGGTGGCGGTCGAGAATGCGCGGCTGTTTACCGAGGAGCAGCGCCGTGCCCGGCATCTGGCGTTTCTGAACAATATTTCGAAAATGGCGATCTCGAGCGAAGACGCCGAGCAGATGATGGCCGACATCGTGCGCGAGATCCAGAAGAACTTCCGCTACGATCACATCGGCATCGGGATCATGGACTACGCCACCAAGGAAATCGAGATCAAGGCCGAGGCGGGAACGACGTCCGAAACCTTGGGCCGCCGGATCGCGCTGGGCAGCGGAGTTCTGGGGAAGGTCGCCCGCACCGGAGTGAGCGCGCTGGTGCAAAACGCTGGCCCGGGACAGCTCGCCGGCGTGCTGCAAGAATCGCGGGCGGTGCTCTGCCTGCCGATCAGCTACGGCGAGACGCTGCTCGGCGTGCTCAACGTGGAGAGCCGGGACGAGAATGCGTTCGCGCCCCAGGACGTTCTGATCATGAATACGCTTGCCGACCTTCTGGCGACGGCCTTGCACAACTCCTTCGTTTTCCAGAAACTGCAACAGCAGTCGATTACCGATGGGTTGACCGGCATCAAGACGAGGCGCTTTTTCTGGGAGGCGCTGAGCTCGGAATGGAAGCGCGCGTCCCGTTCCGGCCGGCCGTTTTCGGTGGTCCTGATCGATCTGGACAAATTCAAAGAGGTCAACGATTCGCTCGGCCACCTGGAAGGGGATCTGGTGCTGGCGCGCGTTGGCCGGCTGCTCGAACAGAAGTGCCGCCAATCGAACGTGGTGGCGCGCTACGGCGGAGACGAGTTCGTCATCCTCATGCCGGAGACGGGGATCGAGCAGGCGCAGGTGCTGGCGGAGAGATTACGGCTATGGCTCGCCACCGATCCCATGCTGGAAGAGCACCATATCACCGGCAGTTTTGGCGTCGCCAGTTTCCCTGTTCATGGATTTTCGATGGAGGATCTGATTCGCATCGCGGATGCGGGCATGTACGTGGCCAAGCACGGGGGCGGGAACCAGGTTTCCACCTCGGATGCGTTCGGTGAAGATTCCGCGGTCCAGCGACAGCTTGTCTTCCGTTATGTCGAAGGATTCCTGCAGCGCGAGCACAACGGCCTGGAGCACCTGGAAGAACTGGTCAACACGCTGCGCAAGCTGTGCGGACGCGAAGGAGATGCGGACCAGAAGGCGATCAAGCAGGCGGTCGAAGCCTTGGCGCGCGCGGCTGAACTGAGGGAGCAATATGCGGCAGGACATGGCGAGCAATGCGGGCATTATGCCGGGATGATCGCGCGCGGACTCAACCTCTCGGCCGCGGAAGTGGAAGAAGTGATCTTCGCGGGGCGGGTGCATGATTTGGGCAAGCTATTTATCGATCATCGAATCCTGAACAAGACGGGGACAATTACGGACGAGGACTTCGCGGCGATCAAGGTCCACGCGCAAATAGGCGCGGAAGTGGTGCGCGCGATTCCTGAACTCGAGCGTGTGGCCCAGGCCATCGAGGCTCATCACGAAGCCTTCGACGGCAGCGGCTATCCGCTCGAACTGAAGGGCGAGAATATACCGCTGTATGGCCGCATCGTCGCCGTGGTGGACGCCTACGACAACCTGACCAGCGATCGCTCTTTCAGCCCTCCGAAAAGCGAGGAGCAAGCGATGGCGGAACTGGGAAAGCTGAGCGGCACGCGCTTCGATGGCATGATCGTCCGTTTATTCAGCCGCCTGCTCAAGATGGAAAGAACCCCCAGTTAGGGCGGCACGAGCTAGAGCTGTTTCACCGCCGAGACGCCGAAGACGCCGAGAAAATCTTTTTGGGGTTTGGAAGTAGGGGGTTTTGAGCGCAATCGCCTGCTAACGTCAGTTTAGCCGCCACGATGACCTGAAATGATTGCAGAAAATCGTTGTTTTCGCCACAGCGGGCGGTACGCAATAAATACTGTGACTGTCGGGCTGCTGACGCGCCATGAAGATGAAAACCCGGTGGGTAGCCTCCATTTCCTGTAACGCTTGCCGACCCCGTAATCATAAAACCAGTCGTAGTGGGAGGTTTGTAGCTGGCGCTGGGGCAGCCAGACTCGGGTTGCGGCTTTCCACCTCCGCCACGACCTATCAGCATGGAAACCGCGCTCCGTCGCACCCCGCGAGGGAGCAACTTCCATCACGGTTGAGCGATACTGAGGTGTTCGCACCCCAGCTAAAGCCAGCGTCACCCCCGTCAGCAGAATAGTGCCCAAGAAGCTCTTGCGGCGTATCACTTGCATGGCCTTTATCTGCTCCATTCCGAGGGCGCAATACTTCACCGCCGCTGTGCCCTTATCACTGCCCGTGCCCGGCCGTCCACTTCGGTCCCGGTTTGTCACACTATTCAGGTTCCTTAGGGAAGCCGAACGACCCCGTGGATCGGCTGCGGTCCGAAATGATTAGTTGCCTGGGATGGGCCGGTCGAGAGATTCGTAAACACCAGCGTGATGTTCGAAATCTCGAGGTTTGGGCCGCCCCCGAGGCAGACCTGTAGCGGCACTGGCCCGGTAAAGGGAGATCCTCCATTTCCCGTTACATCCGCCATTCCGTTCACCTCCAGAACCCAAGTGTAGGTAGGGAAGGGAGTGATGCCCGTCGGGCAATCGGTTTGAGGCGGGTTCCAAACTAGCGTTGCGCCCTTCATTATTATGTGGTGCGTGTGCTGGTGTCGGGAGTCGGTGCTGAACCCAGAGCCGGATCCTAAATCGGAAAACTCCATCGTCAGAGATGCCGAAAAATCTGCCCTTCCGCGCGGTTGCAGGCTCAAGGACCACGGGCCGCGAAGTTCCCACGGACCGGCTGTCGGGTTGGCTGACAGTGGATAGTCATTGATCACGCCACTGTAGTGCGTGCGCGGCCAATCTTGCGCCGCTGCACTTGTCCCTAGCGCGAGCACGAGAACCCACGCCCCTACCAACCAGAAGAAAGTTTTGCTGTGCATAGTCGCCTCCAGAATTTTTTTGGAACACTGCTCTTGTTGAGCGAATCAACGCCGCGCCGAAAGCCCCACCCGAGATTAAAGGCGGGCTGGCCGGCGCACTTGCATTCCGGCGAGCCGTAGCCCGACACGCCACGCACACACTGAGTGATCGAAGGACATTGAGCAAGCAGCAATGAACGGAACGGGCCGTTTGCGGTCAAATACCGTGTTTTGCCGTTGCCATCCGGGGCGTTACAATCGGTGCGCTCGCCTCCTGACTGCTAACAGGAGAGCCAAATGGCCGAACCGACCCTCGACAAATCGCTGTCCGAGATCCCGTCCGAGAGTCGCCTTGATTCCTGGAAGGAGATTGCCCTCTACCTGCACCGGGACGTGACGACCGTCCAGCGCTGGGAGAAGCAGGAGGGGATGCCTGTCCACCGGCACCTGCACCATAAGCGAGGCTCCGTCTACGCCTTGAGTTCCGAGCTCGATGCCTGGCGGCAAAGCCGCAAACTTCGTTTGGACGAGGAGCCAGTCCTGGAAGCACCGGCGGATTTGGATGGCCAGCAAACGACTGTTCCGGGAGGACGTCGCTGGTTTGTTCTTAGCGCTGCGGTGGTGATACTCGCCGCGCTGCTTACGCTTGTCTACGTCGCAACACGGAGCCGCGCAGGGGATGCGGGCCGACCCAAAATTAGATCTTTGGCAGTCCTTCCCTTGCAGAACTTGAGTGGAGATCCATCGGAGGATTTCATCGCCGACGGTATGACCGAGGAACTCATCGGGCGCCTTTCCAGAATTCACGGATTACGGGTTATCTCCCGTACTTCGAGTATGCACTTCAAAAACACGCAGCGTGCATTGCCAGAAATTGCCAGGATGCTCGCGGTCGATGCGATTGTTGAAGGGTCGCTGGTGCGAGAAGGACAGCAGATCCGTGTGCACGCCCAATTGATTCGTGCCGCGACGGATGAGCATATTTGGGCGGGAGAATACCAACGCAACTACGAAAGTATTCTCGAAGTGCAGGGGGAAGTCGCTCGGAGTATCGTTGAGCAGATCGCACTGAATCTCAGCCCTGAAGAGCGGGCGCGTCTGGTATCGGGGCGTCCGGTCGATCCTCAAGCTTACGAGAATTACCTGAAGGGCCGTTACTACTTCAGCCAGCGAACCGAGGATGCCCTCCACAAAAGCATTGCGTCGTTCCAGCAGGCGATCACGAGCGACCCCGGCTATGCTCCGGCCTATAGCGGGCTGGCGGAGGCCTACGCCATGCTCGGATTCCGCGGCGGTCTGCCATCGAAAGATGCTCTGTCGGGTGCCAAGAAAGCAGCTCTGAAAGCGATCGAACTGGACAACTTATTGGCGGAACCGCATGCTTCTCTAGCGTTCATCGCGGAGACCTATGATTGGGACTGGCCCGGCGCCGAGAGAGAGTACAAGCAGGCTTTGGAATTGAATCCAAGTTACGCCCAAGCTCACAACTGGTATGCCGGTTATCTCACCTACACAGGACGATTCAATGAGGGAATCGCTGAGGCTATGCGTGCCCGGGAACTCGACCCTTTGTCCCTGCCTCTGAACAACGCTCTGGCGGGAAGATTGCTGGCGGGAGGACGTTATGACGAGGCGCTCGGGCAAGTGCAGCGAACCTTGGAACTGGATGACCACTTTGCCCCGGCTCACCAGACTCTGGGCTGGATATACCTGCATAGCGGAAAACAGAAGGAAGCCATTCGAGAGTTTCAACATGCGCTGGAACTCTCCGGAGCGGAGGATACGGATATTCAGCTGGACCTGGGTTTTGCCTGTGCCGTGTCGGGGCAGCGGGAGGAAGCAAGAAGAATACTGGTGAAACTGGAGCAGATGCACCAACAAGGCATTGCTCCGTCCGCTTCAGTCGCAATTCTATATGGCGCGTTGGGCGAATCGAACGAAGCTTTTGTCTGGTTGGAAAAGGCCTATCAGGAGAGGGATCCTCAACTCACATATCTCAAAGCGGGACGAAGATTCGAGCCACTGCGTGAAGACCCACGATTCCGACAATTAGTACGCCGGGTCGGGTTACCCGATTAAGGCACCCACAAAGAACACGGCGCTACAACGTGACGTTTCCCATGATTTCGGACCGATAGTCGGCAAACAGGAAGTAATCCATGCGACCAACTGGTAGGCAATCGCCTCAAGTGGCGATAAATCGCGATTACGCTCATTGACCGGTTCTGAGTGAAATCGCTGCTATCGACAACAGCCAGCCGATGCGCTGCCGGTTCGGGCACTAATAGTGTTGACCGTCCATCTGATTTTTTGGTTCGAAACTTCTACTGCGTGCATCAGAGAACCGTCTGGCCGGTCCGTGGCGGGCATTCGGGCCGACTGTCGAACATGGGGCGTGCGCGGAGGTGTGCGATGGCAACCCGGCTTGAACATGCGAACGTTTGCGTTCGCGACTTGGACGCGATGATCCGGTTTTTGGAAACCGCCTTTCCTGAATTCCAGGTTCGAGGGGAAGGAACTAGCAACGACGGCACACGCTGGGTACATGTAGGTACTGACGAAACGTACATCGCGCTCGGTCAGTCAAGAGTCGAACCGCAAAAATGCTGGACGCCTTATCAAGGCGTACCCGGCGTGAATCATCTCGCATACGAAGTCGATGATGTCGAGGCGCTGCGAAAAAGGATGACGGCAGCCGGATACCGCGATTCCACGGTTCCAAACGCGCATCCGTTCCGCAAGCGTGTGTATTTTTTCGATCCCGAGGGCAACGATTGGGAGTTCGTGCAGTATCTCTCCGAAGAGCCCGCAAAGCGGAACGATTATAAGCTGCCGGACCGCTGATTGGAGGTCTGCGTTCGGGATCACGTCGGGCGTGTGGAATACTGACGGGCACGCATCTAAGGGCCGGATATCCAGCGTCCCTCGTAGTTGGCGAAAAATCGCAATTACACTCAATGACCCAAGCTATTCAGAGTGCTACGCCTGATTGAGCGTACTTCACCCCGACCCCGAGGACAAACCAGTACTTGGCGGCCATCTCTGAGAGCGCAGTCATACTGGACGCAATTATAGCGGGGCGTTCATGCGTCCCTGTCAATTGGCGTAACATCGCGATAACGCTCAGAGCCCCCAACCGCGTCGGTCACTTGGCGCTTCGGGCGAAACGGGGGTGAGGGGTGGGGCAGAATATCGCCTCTGTCCGATGGATGGAGCCTTGCCGACGTTGTCCGCAAGGCCGAGGTCAGACTATTACAGTTGGGGTTGTTGCATCGGGGTGAGCACCAGCCTGGTATCTTTCCCCATATAACTCTTCCGCCGAAACCAGTCTTCCATCGCATCCTTGAGCTGATCAAGCGGGACATGCGTTCCAATTTCCAGGCAGCCGTCGGCCACCGGCAGCGTGTCGTCGAAAACCGGCGCGTTGGTGAAGTTGCGCATGCTGAAGTTGTCGAGCCATTTCAACGGACAGGGCTGAAGCTGCCCGTCGAGCTCGTACTCCACGCGGAGTTTGCGGGCGAACATACTCCGATTTAAGCACAGACAGGGTTCCCAAACGCATTACGGTGGCCGAAGCCTCGCTGCGCTCGGCTGCCCGGACGAATGCGTCCGGACCTACGTGACTCCATTACGCGCATTACCCATTCCCTTTACATATCGGGGGGCGAAGTCTCCGACCGCTTACCGAGGGGGCTCACTTTGCCAAACCTGCTGACCTTTCCGACTCTGCTGATGCTTACCCGAAGCCGCTTGTCCAGGTCCTCGAGCTCGCGATTCAGGGCTTCGGGCAAGTGCGCGCCGAATTTGTCGAAGTGTTCGCGGATGAGCGGGATCTCGGCCAGCCAGCCTTCCACATCCACGTCGAGCAGGTGGCGCAGGCTGGCGTCTGGAATTTCCAAGCCGCTGGTATCAAGATCGGCAGGCCGCGGAAGGCGTCCAATCGGCGTATCTACGGCATGAGCAGTGCCGTCACAGCGTTCGAAGATCCATTTCAGGACGCGGCTGTTCTCGCCATATCCGGGCCAGAGGAATTTGCCCTGGTCGTCGGTGCGGAACCAGTTCACGTAAAAAATCTTGGGCAGCTTGGCGCCGGGCCGGGCGCCGATCTTCAGAAAGTGAGCGAGATAGTCGCCCATGTTGTAGCCGCAGAAGGGAAGCATGGCCATCGGGTCGCGGCGAAGCCGGCCGACCTGTCCCGCGTCCGCTGCGGTCGTTTCGCTGCTGACGGTTGCCCCCAGAAACGTTCCGTGCTGCCAACTGAACGACTCCGTCACCAATGGCACCACGCCTCCGCGGCGGCCACCGAAGAGAATGGCGTCAATGGGCACACCCTTGGGATCTTCCCACTCCGGCGCGATCACCGGGCACTGGCTCGCCGGAACGGTAAAGCGCGCGTTGGGGTGCGCTGCTTTATGAGGAGAAGCCGGAGTCCACGGACGGCGCAACCAGTCGATCAATTCGGGCGGCTTTTCCGGCGTCATCTGCTCCCACCAGATGTCGCCTTGGGGATTGATCGCGCAATTGGTGAAGATCGAATTTTTCGTGGCGGTGAGCATGGCATTCGGGTTCGACTTCATGTTCGTTCCCGGTGCTACGCCGAAGAACCCGCATTCCGGGTTAATGGCGTAAAGGCGGCCATCCGCGCCGAACTTCATCCAGGCGATATCGTCGCCGATGGCTTCGACCTTCCACCCCGGTACGGTCGGGACCATCATCGAAAGGTTCGTCTTGCCGCAGGCCGAGGGGAACGCGCCCGTGAAGTACTTGACCCGCCCCGAGGGGCCGGTCATCTTCATGATGAGCATGTGCTCCGCCATCCAGCCTTCGTCGCGGGCTTGCACCGAAGCAATACGCAGCGCGTGACACTTCTTGCCCAGGAGTGCGTTGCCGCCGTAGCCGGAACCGTAGGACCAAACCTCACGCGTCTCCGGAAAATGGCAGATATATTTTTCCTGTGCGTTGTTCGGCCACGTCGAATCCGCCTGGTTCGCGGCCAGCGGAGCGCCCACCGAGTGCAGGCCGCGCACGAAATCACCGTCGCTTCCGAGAACCTCGAGCACGCGATTGCCGACCCGGGCCATGATGTGCATGCTGGCCACAACGTAGGGCGAGTCCGTGATCTCGACGCCGATATTGGCAATCGGCGAGCCGATGGGGCCCATGCTGTACGGAATCACATACAGGGTCCGCCCGGTCATGGCGCCCGCAAACAGCGCCTGCAATTTCTGCTTCATCTGGGCGGGATCTTCCCAGTTGTTGGTCGGACCCGCTTCGTCACGCGTCGATGAACAAATAAACGTACGGTCTTCGACCCGAGCCACGTCCGCCGGACTCGACCGGACAAGGATGCTGTTCGGGCGCTTATTATGGTCAAGGCGGATGGCCGTGCCCGTCAGCACCATCAATCGCAGCATGGCTCGATATTCTTCGTCCGAGCCGTCGCACCACTGCACTCGATCCGGTTTGCAGAGCTGGGCGACCTCTTCGACCCAAGCCGCCAGGCGTTTATGTTTCGTTCCCGTGTCTTCGTTGGTCATGGTTTCGGTATCCAGGATATGACTACAACTGGTCTCATAAATGGCTTTCAGCCCGCTGCTTAAGTGGGTGAGAACGCGGTCGTCCCTCCGGAGTCTGTGTCATAGGGACGTGTCATCCCTCCGGGATTTGTGATCGACCCACTGCAGCCTTCCCAGCGCTTACGCGCTGGGCTAATGAATGCCGCCGCTTCGCGGCTGGTGCATCGCGCACTCCACTTTTTCGATCAGGCTCAAGCTATGACACAGACTCCTCCGGGACTGCCGTTCTTCCGCAGCCGGTGAAGCCGTGCCCCACCCAAGACCTATTTATGAAACCAGCTCTAGCCAAAAGGCTGATTTCCCCACAGTTTCGAAGAGGCTATCATTGCGAAACAATTTTTGCGAACAGAAACACACCCAACTAGAGGAAAGCAGCATTTCCTCGCAGGTTGTGGAAAAAAGCACCGAGCGCGCAAGAAGCTCACCTCGGGCGCTGAAGCGCGACACATTTTCAAGGACTTAACGGCACGAGGCTCGTGCCCTTCCCGAAACCTGCTTGAAATGGAGTTTTTCCGCAGCCTTCCAGAGCAATGCACCGATACGAAACGCAGCTTTCTAAGCGGCCTGGCTAGAGAAGGAATCGATGATTGCAGAGGGAGGGGATTTGAAGAAATAGAAAAGGGGGCACAGCCAAACCGTGCCCCTCTGCCGATTGGTGGTCGCTTGTTGCCTAATCTCCGACCAGTTCCGTGTGTTTAAGAGCCGCCGGCCAGGACAAGGAGTCATTCTCCTGAGCATCGACGACGGCAATAGCTGCGATGTTCACAATTTCTTCCACCTGGGCATCGCGCGAGAGCACGTGCACCGGTTTCCTCATGCCCATCAGGATGGGCCCCAACTCGCGGCACCCACCCAGTTTGCCCAGAAGCTTGTAACCGATGTTGGCCGAGCTAAGCTCAGGAAAGATCAACACGTTGGCGCCGCCGGTCAGCGAACTGAAAGAATAAACCTTCTCGAGCAGTTCAGGAGAAAGGGCGACATCCGCCATGACTTCGCCGTCCACGACGAGGGCCGGATCCATCTTGCGAATGAGCTCCACGGCTTTTCGCACCTTCTCGCACTGGGGATGCTTGGTGCTTCCAAAGGTGGAAAACGATAGCATTGCGACTCGCGGCTCCAGGTCGAACCGCCGTGCCAAATGCGCCGCGCACAGCGCGATCTCGGCCAGATCTTCGGTACTGGGTTCGATGTTTACGGTGGCGTCGGCCAGGACGTACACCTGGTGCGAGCGCGTAATCATCACGTAACAGCCGGCGACTCTCCGCAATCCTTCCCGCGTGCCGATGATCTGCAGCGCGGGACGAATGGTATCGGGATAATGTTGGCTCACTCCGGAAACCAAGGCGTCGGCGTCGCCCATGTGAACCATCATCGATCCGAACACGTTGGGATCCTTCATCTGGGTGTAGGCTTCGGTCATGGTCACACCGCGGCGCTGGCGAAGACGGAAGAGCTCCTGGATGAACGCTTCCCGCATCGGTGAGGCATAGGGATCGACGATCTGCGCGCCTTCCAATTTGACGCCCAACTCCTTCGCCTTCGCTGCAATTACTTGAGGAGCGCCGAGCAGGATGGGGAATGCAATCTTCTCCTCCAGCAGGTTGTGCGCGGCGCGAAGAATCTTTTCATGTTCACCCTCGGGAAATACGACCGTCTTCGGCCGCGCCTTGGCCTTCTGGATCATCAGATAGGTGATCTCGTGGGCCTTGCCCAAGCGGCGCTCCAACTGGTCGCGATACAGGTCCAACGCGATGGGCTTGCGAGCCACGCCCGTTGCCATGGCCGCTTCCGCGACCGCGGTGGCCTCCCACAGCAGCACGCGTGGATCGAAGGGCTTCGGGATCAGGTAGTCGGGGCCAAACCGGAGCCGATCGACGCCGTAAGCGCGGCAAACCGAGTCCGGGACATCTTCCTTCGCCAGGTTGGCAAGCGCCCGCGTCGCCGCCAGTTTCATTTCCTCGTTGATCGCCGTGGCATGAACATCAAGCGCCCCACGGAAAATCGACGGAAAACCTAAAACGTTATTCACCTGATTAGGGTAATCCGAACGCCCGGTGGCTATGATCACGTCACTGCGGCAGGCTTTCGCATCTTCGTAGCTGATCTCGGGGTCGGGATTCGCCATGGCAAACACAATCGGCCGCTCGGCCATGGACCGTACCATGTCCTGCTTGATCGCGCCCTTGACCGAGCAGCCGACCAATATATCGGCGCCTTTCGCGGCATCGGCCAGGGTGCGCAGTTTTGTGTCTTGGGCGAAACGTTCCTTGTATTGATTCATGCCTTCCGCGCGTCCCTTGTAGACCACGCCCTTGGTATCGCAGAGCGTGAGGTTCTCGCGCTTCACGCCCAGCCGGACGTAGTGTTCCGCGCACGCAATGCCCGAGGCTCCGGCGCCGTTGAACACCACGCGAACTTGGTCGATCTTCTTGCCCACGACTTCGAGCGCGTTCAGCAGCGCCGCTCCCGAGATGATCGCGGTCCCGTGTTGATCGTCGTGAAAGACGGGAATCTTCATCGTCTTCTTGAGTGTCTCTTCGATGTAAAAACACTCCGGCGCTTTGATGTCTTCCAGATTGATTCCGCCGAACGTCGGTTCCAGCAGTTGGCAGGCTTTGATGACGTCGTCCGGATTGTGGCTGTCAATCTCAATATCGAAAACGTCAACGTCGGCAAAGCGCTTGAACAAAACCGCCTTGCCTTCCATCACCGGCTTGCCGGCCAGCGGACCGATGTCGCCCAACCCCAGCACCGCCGTACCATTGGTCACCACCGCGACCAGGTTTCCTCGTGCCGTGTACTTGAAGGCATCCTCGGGGTTCCTTCGGATCTCCAGGCAGGGTTGGGCCACGCCCGGGGTGTAGGCCAAACTCAGGTCGCGCTGCGTCTCGCACGGTTTCGTGGGAGAGACTTCGATTTTTCCCGGGCGCGCGCCGAAGTGATAATCAAGCACCTGCTGTTTCGTAACCGCCATAAGTGCCTCCTGCTCTCGCGTTCAAGAGCCAAATTCTCCGTGATTTCGAGGGGGTTTTTCCGAGACCTGAGTCCCAGCATCGCACCGCCACGAGATTTCCAGTGCCCCCGCGGCGGCCAGTCGATTATCCGAGCGTGCGAGGGGGAAAGAAGTGTTCGGGATCACTACCACCTGTGACATAGACCCGACGTCGGCTGTAAGGCTATGAAAAACAACTGGATCGGCTAGTCCGCAGCAGGCACCGGAGACTCGGCCGGGGCCACCACCGCGTCCAGATGCATGAGCGTCTCATCGACGGTAAGCGAATACATTTCACGACCTACGCCTTCGCCCGATTCCAGCGCCGTCTTCAGAAAATGGCCCGCGATTTCTTTCGCCAGAGAGTCGGTGATCAGCCTCCCGGTGCGTTTTTTGTACTCGACCCACGCCGGGTGGGGCAGCGCTACCCAGACCGGGCGCCCGTCGACCAGGAACTTGATATCGACCGCATCGGCGTGGCGGGTGGCGATGGCCACCAGCAAGGCCTGGTACAGGCAGTGAGCTGGTTTCCTGGTCCAGCGGTCGGTGGCGGTGAAGTCAGTGAACATCAGAGTGAACAACAGGGACTCAAAAAGGTAGCACCCGTAACTATATCGCCGGACGGGGGTGGGGAGCAAACAGTTGTGGTGGCGGAACAGCCGACCTCTCGCTGTGCTACGACCGTATCATGGTCAGCACCATCTTGAAGCGTGTGATCGCTTTTACCGCGTGTGGCTTATCAGCTGGCAGCAGAACGAGGTCACCTGTTTTCAGAGCTATGGGTTTGCCAGAAACGGTAACCTCTGCTTCGCCTTCAACAGCCTGCACGAGCGCATCGAACGGAGAAGTGTGTTCGCTTAATCCTTGTCCTTCATCAAAAGCGAAGATGGTGACGTTTCCCTTTTCGCGCTTCAGGACGACCCGGCTCACCACCGAGCCGTCCTGGTAATTAATCAAACCTGATAGCGAGAAGGCTTCTGCTCCAGCGATCTCGGAACGCGCAATTGTTGTCGAGCTCATGTTGTGTTTCCTGCCTTTCCCATCCTTAGATGTACTGAGGGGCTCCCAGGACCAATAGCCGGTTTTGTGAGGGCTATCTTCGTTCCGCCAACATCGGTGCTGGTTTAACAATAACCACTCCCTTCATGCCCGACCCTTCGTGCAAGGTGCAGACGTAGCGGTAGACACCTGGTTCGGTGAAAACGCGGGAGTAAGACCGTCCCGGCTGCAGCATGCCGGAGTCGAATGGATGTGCACCCGAAGGCAGCTTCACATCTACTACCGATAAGGCCTTGCTGGCATCGTCCACCACATTGTGGATGACTGGCGAGGAGTTCTTCCAAACCACTTTGTCCCCGGCATTCACGGTGATCGCTGCTGGCACGAACCCCATGTCTGTCATGCCGACGGTTCCCTGCGCGGCCGGCTCCGTGAGCTTGGCCAGAGTTTTTCGGATCGCAGCAGCAGACAGCTTCACCGAGCAGTTGGGGGCGAGTTCATCCACGGTATTCACTACAAAGCTGCGAACGTGAGGATCCTCTACCGCGACCACACTGCCGAAGTATCCCGTCACATGGACGAGGCGATTGGCGTTTTGCGAGAACAACAGCGGTCTGGCTTCCACGCGATAGATCTCCGTTGACTGAAGGAGTTGCAACATGGCCTTGCCGTCATCCGCCAACCGCAGGCACCCGTTCAAGTCGACAGGGCTTGCTTCTGCTTTTGCAACTTTCACTCCATGTCCGCGGGCCGCATCACTTACCAGCTTGGAGTTGTCTGCATGCGCCATCATCATATCTGGCATAGACATTTCGGAGCCCGATCCATCAGCCATCCCCATGGCTGCAGTGTTGCCTGCTGCGGCGAGAACGCTGGGCTCTCTAAGACTCGCTGCATTGTCGGCCGCGGTCATGCCAGACAGGCGAGGAGAGATCTGCGAGATCGCATCCGTCGCCGGACCGGCGTGCATCAAGGTCGCACTCTCAGAGCCAGTAATCTTAAACGTCGCCATGAGCCCTTTCGCCATGCGTGCCATGGCATGATCCATCATTGCGAAATTTCCTGGAGAAGTGGCTTTGAACTCGAGAATCGCAGCTGCGCCGGGCGGAACACTGGCAGTCTGGACGCTCGTCAACGGAGGAGAAGTTAGAGAGCCCAAAAGGTAATCCCGAGTAAAGATCTCGCCGACAACGTGCAATGATGACGTGTCATTCGGGCCCGCATCGCCGAAGAAGACGCGGACTGTTTCTCCAACCTTTGCTGCCATCGCATGAGTCTTCGTGAGCGCATCGACCGCTCCGTTGAACACGAAGTACTCGGGGCTTTCCTCCATCAGCCTGGCATCGCTGAATTGCTGCATCCCTGTCTTACCTTTGGCGGCAGTGGTGTAAATCTCTCCCTGCATCACGTAGTACTCGCGATCTACCGTCGCAAGTCCACCCTCCGGTTCGACCAGGATCAGCCCATACATGCCGTTGGCAATGTGTTCCGCAATCATCGGAGTGCCGCAGTGATAGACAAAAAGGCCAGGGGTAGTCGCCTGGAACGTGAATGTTTTCGACTGACCGGGAACCGCCTGAGTGAACGCCGCTCCTCCGCCCGGGCCGAGTGCCGCATGGAAGTCAACCGAATGGGCCATGTGGCTGTTGGCATCGTTCCGCAGAGTGACCTCGACATTGTCTCCCTGTCGGACCCGGATCATCGGGCCGGGCACTTTGCCGTTGAATGTCCAGTAGCGATACGTCGTGCCGGCAGAGGGATCAAGTGTCCCGACCACCTCCTCGGCCGTGAGCGTTACGTGAACCACAGCAGGCTTTCTCTCGCCAACAGCCGGAGGAACATCGGCCGGGTCGCGCACGATGTCGGCAATCTTGGTCTGGGCCTTTGCTTGGTGTTCGCTGTGTGTGATTTTCTCAGCTGCAGCTATTGCGGGGATCACCAAGAGCAGGCTGACAACAGCTTTCACAACTGAAATTCGATAATGAAGACTCGTTTTCATAATTGCGTCTTTTCCAGCCGGCCTATCGTTTTCCACTTGCTCGGTTGCCGGCTGTCCTATACTTGTATCGTGGGGCGATAGATCTCAATGGAGCATCCGTACTATGGGCATAGTCAGTTGTCACAGGAGCAGCTAAATGCTGGAGAGTGAGCTGTTTGCGTTGCTCCAAAGAACCACCGATGCGGCATTCTCGGTGACCGATGAAGGCGAGATCCTGTCTTGGAACAAGGCGGCGGAGAAACTGTTGGGCTACTCCGCGGCGGAGGCAGTCCACAAAACTTGCTATGACATTCTGGAAGGCGTGGGGGCATTGGGCACCCAGGTTTGTCATCAGCACTGCAGCGTGGCGGAGTGCACAGCGGGTAATACGGAAATCCCCAACTTCGACATGAGTGTCAAGACTCGCTCAGGGGAGCGATTGTGGATCAATATGTCTACCATCGTGTTCGATAATCAGCGCACCGGCCGCCGCCTCCTGGTGCACATAGCGCACGACATCACCGAGCAGAAGAAGAACGAAGAGTTAATGCAGAAGATGCTGGAATTGTCGAAGCAGGTCAGTTCGCTCGCCGAAACTTCTGTGCGCGCGGAACCGGCTCCCGCGCTATCCGAGCAAGAGAAGCATGTCTTGCGCCTGTTTGCCGAAGGCAAGGATAGCGATGATGTCGCTGACACTTTGGGCATTAGCCCGCAGACCCTCCGCAATCACCTTCACCACATCAACCAGAAACTCCGTACCCACAACCGCCTGGAAGCAGTAATGAATGCCATCCAGCGGAAGCTCATCTGACAGTCCCGTACAACTGTCCCGCATTTCGGTACGAACGCTTCATTGTGCGTTTTCCTCACCTGCGGCACTTTGGTTTCAGCCGGTCGTAACGGCGGGAGTTGCCAATGATTTCCGAATGCTCCAACCCACAGTGCGGAAAACCCTTTCACTACCTCCGCGGAGGAAGGCTGTACCGTTTCGATGTACGGCGGCCCGTGGAGCCGTGCAAGGATATTCCGAATGCGATCTGCGCGAGCAAACCCTCGCAAGCCAGCGTTTTCTTCTGGCTTTGTGGTGAATGCTCAGGCAGATACTCGCTGCGATTCTCCTTGCGGGAAGGAATTTCTGTAGCTCTCCAGGAGCCGTTTCCCGGGGGTAGCAATCCGGTGGTAACCCGCGCCGTCGCTGCCGAATGACTTTGCCGAAAGGAGTAAGGATATGGCTGCACCGTGCGTCTCAGCGCAAATCGAGGAGAAATGCCATGAGTGACTTCATCCAAGAATTGAAACATGATCACCACGTAATTCAGCAAGTCGTGGCCGGCATGAGTGCGGTCGCGGAACTGCTCGATTCCGGCCAGCAGGTTGATGCCAGCGTGCTTGCCGATCTCGTGCAGTTCTTGCGTGTGTTTGCCGATCAGTGCCATCACGAAAAAGAAGAGCAGCACCTGTTTCCTCTGCTGGCAACCAAGGCCAACGTAAGCACGATGCACGAGTTGGAATCCTTGGAACGGGAGCATCGCTCGGCCAAGCAACTGGTTGGTCAATTGGCGAAAGTGACAGCAGTTTACGTCCACAACCCGGGAGCGGTGCGGTACCGTGTTATCGATCTGCTCCAGCAACTCGTCGAGTTGTACCCAGCACACATCTGGAAGGAGGATTTCCTGCTGTTCCCACTGGCGCAGCAGAACCTGTCGCCTGCCGAACAGCGAAATCTGGAAGAGAAGTTCGCGAATGTCGAACGTGAAGTCGGGGAAGACGTGCATGCCGCCTTTGAGATGCTGGCCAAGAAACTGGCGGCCGTTGTCGAATACCGCAACTCCGGTGCTTGCCCGCTGTGTTCTCCGGCGGCGTAGGAAAAAGCGTCCAGTATTGAGGTGACGGTCGATATCTACGGGCACCTAATCCCGGGGGCAAATATCTAGTTCGTGGATACCCTTGGATGAAAAGCCTCAACAGAACGCGGAAACAAGTCCGCACCGCCGGCGCATCAACGCGAAATGGAGGTCCCGCCCGATCTCCTGCAAGTTACTGAAAGTAATGGTGGCGGCGGTAGGACTCGAACCTACGACCTACGGATTATGAGATGTACTTTTCGAAGGGCCGCCACGCGGATTCAATCACTTACATTCGGAACACGTCACCTGATTCGGGGCGGCGTGTTGTCGTTCGGCGCTTAACTGACAACGGTTGTGGCAACATCCCTTGCCGGTACAATTCAGTCGGCATGCTTCGATTTCGAACTTCTATTCGCACGTGGCCTGAGGGGACGTTAACATCGTTCATTCAAACGAGACAGGCTCAACATGCACATCAAACACGTTCGGAGATTCACAACTTTCCGTGAGTGGCTTGATTTGGCCCGAGCCCTTCCTCTCGGAGACGGGCGAGCTCTGTAGGATCTCCTGGAGCGTAGGCGTGTCCGACGGAAGAGCAAACCGTTGGTCACCCGCAAGGTGACGAAGCGTGCTAGCGATGTAATACGCTGGCACGACGTATGTGAAATTTGTCGGGCCTTGCGTGAAGCCGCTAATTTGCAATTGGTTTCCGACTTTGCTGTACGTAGGGCGGGCCTCTATCAGACCCGCATTGAGGACGCCGATGACGTGACCATTTTCCGCGAGAAACACTGGTGAGCCACTTGCCCCACCCATACTCAGCAAATTAATGACGAAAGAATGGGGTGATTTGCAGCGGGTCGGAAGTATTGCGCTCACGATTCCTCGCTGCAAGAACGGGCCGAATTGGTGAAACCATCCAGGCGCTCGAAGCGCGTCCGTTCCCATTGGGTAACCGATTGTTCCTACTTCTGCGCCTTCGATTAAACAATCTGTGTTCGCATCCAATTCCGCCCTCGGCAAGCCCTTTGCCTTTACGCGCACGATATTGAAGTCCGGCTTCTCCGGGCCGTAATAAACCCCTTTTCCCTTGGGAATAAGCCCCTCAACGCTGAAAATGCCGAAGACCTCAAGCGGAATCTCCGCAACGCCCTCTTCCGAAATTGCCGCATTGTCTCCCGGCTTCACCGAGTGAAAAAGAACAGCCACGAATGGAAATTTTCCCGAAGGGAAATTGGGAGGCCGTGGCAATTTGAGCAATGCGTCAACGACGTGAGCATTCGTGACAATCAAGCCGTCATCCAGAATTACGCCCGTTCCGATAATCGGAAACATCTCTCCCTGTTCTGCCCGGCTGCGCGGAATTACTGATGGCATAAAGGCCACGACAGAAGGACGTACGGCTGCGAAAGATTGAGCCAAGGTCAAAGCAACCTCCGTTTCCAGTCTGCCATTCTACTGCGCCGCTGTAGTGGGACCAGCGTCGGGCACGTGCGCCCTCTCTTGGAGGGGCGTGCCACATACCCGGCACGACCGGCAGCGGTCCCGCGCTGATGTCAACGGCCTTGGGCCGGTTAAACCTAATTTTTCTCGCTCCAGGATGGCCCTAGAAGCGGCTCAAAACCCACGTCGATCTTCTGCCTGTAGGCACGGCGGCACAGTCACCGAAGAACGCTGAGAAGCATCTGACCAACGAACTCCGCGGCTTCCGATAGACTCATCGGATTGGCAGGCGGAACGAATCTTCCGGTCGCATGTCTTGCGTCCGCTCCTGACACCTCCGCCGTATTGGCGGTTCGTGTGAACCGCGCCCGCTGGGTGGCCGAACACAGGCCCGCCACATCGACGGTCTTGCTCAGGTGCCGTTCAATCTCCTCCAAGATGCGGTACAACCGGGGCCAAGACCGCATCCGATCAGCCCACAACGAAAGCGCTACTTCAAGGTGTGGGCTCCGGATCGCTCGCCTGAGCATTTCCTGCGCTTGCGTTGGTCGCGGCGGCGGGTGGGGTGCGCCACCTGACAGAACCGCGCCCGCTTTGGCTCGGGCCGAAATACCGTCCGACAGGAACACATACACGCCTCGATTTCCTTCATCGGTCTCGCGAATAACGTGACTTGCTGTCGGCTTCCGTAAACTGGGCCAAAGCAGCGAGATGACGGCCGTGAAGCGGTCGAGCGCACGAACGGCCTCGCCCAATACAGCCTCGGCGTTGGGGAGAGTCTCAAACGCATCACCCATGAGGTAAAAAGTTCCGTTCTCCTCAATTGCAAAGACTTCGCCATCGGGGAACCAGCGCGGGAATTCCTCCAAATCCATGCGGTCGCCGGACAGTTGGACGAGCCACCGAGCCATTGTTTCACTCCTGGGCTAGTCGGGATTCAAACCCTCGATACAGGTGTTGGCCGTATAACGGTTTAGCAATTGTCTGCTCCCTCGCGATGCCCTGCAATCCCAGCTACTTACAGTCGCACTCAGTCACTACAACTCACCCAATGTGACCCCATTCGTCAATTTCAGGACACCATTCAGGACAGTGAGTTCGCAGGGCATGCGAAGACGTTAGACGTTTGAGATTCCTACTCATTTGCGTCGCCTGGGAGATCTGCGGGGCCGTCAACGGCTGTCCCAGACTGTTCTGGAGCCGGAGGAGAGTCTGCCAGGGCGGAGTCGGACTGTCGCGAATGCTCGATATCCGCGGATGTGGGATGCGAGGCATACACGAGCACGTCCTTTGCTTCGAACTTAGCTCCCGCCCTGAGACGCCGGTACTTCAAAGAACGCCAAGACCGTGGCACAAAGTGATAGAACAAGTAGCTGATTGCATTCCTTATTGGCGACCCGACCAGAAACGACGTGCAACCTAATGAGGTCAAAAGCGTAATCCACGAGAGTGCGCCGCTAGTTCGATATGAAGGACCTCTTGCGGCTTGAATGAGGTAGGAATACTCCCCGTCTGGAAATCTGAGCACCAAAGCGGTGAGCAGGACTAGGCCGAACAACACGTCGTAGAATGCCGACCGCGAAGTTCCCGGCTGTGCGGGCCAAACATTGCGTCGCACACGCTTAGATTGCAGCAACAAACTATTTCGCAGCATCTTTGCGACCCTTCGTGGAAGTGGCCGGAGCGCTCGGCTTTTGGGCAGGCACTGGTGCCTCTTTCACATTTATGTTTCCGGTCGGTTTTGCTTCCATGATGGTCACTCGTTCGCGGAGCCCAGCAAGCTGATCAGTTAAAGTTCTGTTGTCTCGATAAAGGTTGTTCTGAAAATTCAAGAGCGTCAAAGCCAGGCTTAGAAATGCGATTACAGCCGCTATCCCAATGTTCCTCCAGGTTCTAACGTCCTTGGACAACTCAGCGAGAGAGCTCAAGACGTCGTGGTCGGGCAAATGTTTTAGTGGAGAAAATGACTTTTGTTTGAACATCAAGAAGCGTGCATCCCCCACTGATACCTCATCCGTTTCCTCGCCCACTCTAAATGAGCCCTTGACCTCATCCCAAGGCTTATTCTCACAGAAATCACTTGTTCTCTCGAAATCAATTGTTGCGAACATTTCACCCAGCTTGATTCTGACTGCGCGGTTTGTCAGGTTGAACAAAGGGCAGGACAAATTACCCTTGAAGCCAGGATCCACCTGCGGTCCCGTCCCGAGCAATATGCCCTTGTAAACCCATTTCACTCTAAGGTTGAACCGAGCCACGATGTAAAACGGGAGGTTGAGTGTTTCGGCGGAGCTCACGTATACGATGGAGTTGGGTTCCATGTAGAAATAGGTCTTCTCGTCCCCCATCTTCCTTATCTTCCCCTCGCTATCCACATAGTCGGGACCGATGGTAAGAGTGTATGAGGCTGGTCTTATCATCTCCGATTTGTGATTTTCTATGAGCAGACCAACTTTGCAGAATCCTTCAATCTCATTGGAAAGAAGAAGCCCCTTGCGCGAAGGACTTGTGTTGGGATCTTGATACTTCCAAGGATGTTCGTTCACTGCGTCCTCCGTTGAACCTAAAGCGCAGAAGCTCCAACCAAGAGCTGTCGAGTTGATTCAGCGGACTCTCTCTGAATGATCACCGACGGACTTGTCCCGCAGAACGAAATCGGTACTGCGAGTTGTGCCTCAAGATCGCCTATGAATTCCCGTGCGTTACTGGTGAGGCGCGAATAAGACTCAACACGCTCGTTCTCGAAGGATATGTAGTCCAATCCATTGACGGCAATCTTTGTCGGCCGATTGACAGCAGCCGATGTGCGCGCCAAGTCCCAATCGAAACGACCAACGCGGCGCACTTTTTTGCTCACAGTGGTCATTTCCTGTAGCGGATGTGGGGCACCGCTTTCTTCTTGGAGAATTTTCCACGTGATCTCATCTTTCAAGGGACCCGCTTGCCCGCCTGCCACCCGAATCGGAAAGGTTCGAAACACAAGCACGATTTCGGTCACGAGCCGGGGGCTCAAACCGACCTCACTGAGAAATGCGGCTGCCGTGGTGTCGCGAGAAGTCGCTTTCGGATAGCAATCTGTATGGTAAAGCGACAATCCAAATCCTTGCGTGCCTTCCACCAGAACCTTCTTGCCACGGTCCAAAGCAGAATTGGCTTCCTCGCTTACGTTCGTTATCAAATCTCTGAGCCACGGAACGTCTTTGCCGGCAATGTCGGCTGTCCTGACGTCCGCGCTGCGGAGGGCACGGCGCGCAACAGCGGAGCCAACCCCGCAGAGAGTCGAGCTCAACCGTTCGCGTAGTTGCTGCTCCGTTTCATAGTTCTTGTCACTCTGTTCGATAATCATCGCATTGCGATCTACGCCGACTCGACCTGGATGCAGCCGCAATGAATCGAGCTCGTGCTTCAACACTTCCAAATCAATCAACGCACCTGCCGGAATCAGGAGTCGAGTCTTGGGCCGGACGTAGCCGGTCGGTAGCTGGCGTAGAAGGACTGTGCTGCCGTTTTCCGCTACGAACGTGTGCCCGGAGTTCGGCCCCCCGCAACGAATGCAAATGTCGATTTCTTCCTGACGTGTGATGAAGGCCGATATTTTGCCTTTGCCTTCCCCGCCATATTGACCGCCGACTACCACCCAGAGACTCACCTTGGGCCTCCTGTCCGAATTCTCACCAGTACATCGTCCACTTTGGAATAGAGGTTCTTCATCGAGCTTTCGTTGTCAAGTGCGGCGAATGCCCTGCCACGCAAAGCCTCAATCTGTTGTTCCACCGGATGCGAGTCTGCCCTGCGAAAGTCGTCCAGTGTGGGGTATTTGCGCTGAAGGCGCTGCCAGCGCATTTCAGGAGGGCTATTGACGTAGACCAGGAAGAAATGAGAGCTGAAGGCACTGTGAAGACTCTCGAAGTCCAGTGAATGCCGCAATCCATCAACGGCGCAGTTGGACTCCGCTGGGACTTCCGAAATCAAGCGAGAGTTGAGTTCTGCTTGCATGCCCCCTGCCATCACTTCCCAGCCGACTACCTGGAGGTGGGCCTTGCTCTCGGGATCCTTTGCACGCCAATCCGAAAGCACCTGACTGTAGCGAACGTACGAAAACCCGTGCTGCGATTCTAGGTACTTGCCGACTGAGGTCTTGCCCGCCCCGATTCGCCCCGTGATCCCGATGACTAGCCGATCACCCCGCCGCTGCTGAGAGTTCTGGTTGGGCATTGACCTGGCATTCTAAACCATCCGCCGCCGGCATAGGAATTTTGTCCAAACCTGTCGCGGCAAGAATGTCTCCGAGCTTCCGGTAATTGATCCGCAGGGACCGCGGCACGATCAGGTAGTCCTCTGCCACGTTCCCCAGCGCGATGTAATCATCCGCCAGGTAGAAAAGGCCAACCAGCGCCGAAGTAATGGCATCGACTTCATCGTGCGTGACCTTGCCGTGCAGAAAATCGCCTTTGATGCCAGCCCGAGACAACCCCCACTTCAGCTCCTCCAGACTTGAGCCTTTACGTGGAATGCCCAGTAAATCCTGAGCTGCTCCGGGATAGCTTTCAATAACCTCTAATCCCGCAGCGCGGAGCCGCTGAGTCAAACGCATTCCCCGAGTGGTCAGGCCCTTCATGGTCGGGAGCAAGCACCAAAACACCGAAATACCCATCCGCTTCAGCGCGAGCTCGCACTTGCGATAGATTGGACGACCGCAGGGCGTGTCCGGGTCCTTCCATCCCTCGGGCAATGAAAGGGGCGAGTCGATCGACACGAGGTCCGGTCGAGCCGCAACGGTCTCATCGAAGAGCTCGTCGTCCGTGCTCAAACTTTTAGTGACCGTGTCTGCCCCGTCCATCAATGCCCAGCCTGTGGCTCGTCGTTCGCTACCGGTGAGATCAATGCCAACGATCCGAGTGGCTCTGCATGCGTCCTGGCACTTCTCAAGCAGACGCTCAACAAGGCCGCCAGGGTTGCTGGCTGGAGCGACGCGCTTCCCGTGCCTCCCTGCCTTCGGCAGCTCCGAGACACCTTGGAACAAAGACTTGACTGCATCCTTGCGAAACTCGTGCGTTTGCATGGATAGCCTGTCGTAGGCAACCTCCATGATCGCCTTCAGGTGTACCACGTCTTCAGTGTTGTATTGGATCAAAGACTGAAGCGCACGCTTGTCGCCCCGTAGATACTTTGCCCAGAGGACCGTCGCGTCATAGCCGGTCAAATTCTCAACTTCCGCGGCGCGGCGCAAGCCTAGTTTCGCTTCGATCTCTTTTAGGCCGCCCTTCATGCCTAGTTTGCGGGTTACCCAGCGGAGGTCTATGTGAATAGGGGGAAGCCGCAGATCGGGAAATGCTACCTTCAAGAACCGCAAGTCAAAACCCGCACCGTTAAACGTGATAACCACGGGATATTTCTGAAGACGCTTCGGCAGATCCGATAGATTTTCTCCATCCACGAACAACTCATACTTGTACCCGTCATAGAGCCCGACCATGGTCACCGTGTCGAACACTGTAGAGAGACCTGTGGTTTCAATATCAAGGTAAACACAATCCTGAGCGAAATCCGGAAAGATCCGCCACGCCTCCCCAAGCGCCGTCAGGCGTTCAAAAAAACCGGCGTCTTTGCGCTTTATGGCTTCGCGAGAACGAGGGATGTAATCGTCGAGTTTCTGCTGAAGGCGGGCCGAAACGTGGCCGAAACGTTTCTCGAAGCGATCCGCATCATCCCAGGAGCAGATGCCACTGGCCCAGAGCTCCTGCTCGGTCCGCCTACCGACGCCGGGGATATGGATGAAGGTCTGCTCAAGCATGGGGCCCCCATGCCAACTAGAGTTGGCATCCCAGAATTTTGTCAACTAAAGTTAACGTAAACTCTAGTTGACATTCTATCTTAGTTTTAATAATGTCAAAGCCCGATTTTTGATATGAAAAAACACTCAGCCCGCGACAGAGCCTTTATGAAGGTCTTCGCCGAGAAGTTGGGCGAGGCGCGAAACGAGGCCAAGAGAAAGCATGGAATCTCAGCCGAGAAGTTCGCGCAGGAGCTCGGTGTCACTAGAGCGGGGCTTTACAAATACCTGAACGAAGAGAATGTACCAAGTCTCGACATTTTGGAGCGTGCCAAGGTTTTGGGGGTTGAAGTGAAGTACGGAGACCTTGACCTCGACCTGATAAAAGCACGTGCGAAGAAGGACGCCACCTCGCCAGAAGCACAGATGCTTCTGCCACTAGCGATCCAGGGCCTAACCGATCAGAATATTACGGTCGAGGTCGGTCCCCGTAAGCCGAACGCAATCGCGCTGAACGTCACAATCAAGTTCTCGCCGAAGGTGGCCCGTTCGTAATCACGCAAAACTCTGAAGCCTATCTTCAGAGGTCCGCCGCGATCTGCGTGAACTGATTCAGAGCCGCCTGCGGATCTGATTCAGCGGTTTGGGACGCCTCTCGGGACATCCAGAAACGTCTCACAAAGGAAATCTCATGTGCGGGCCACATGAGGCAAGAAAACTTCCTATACTAGAGAGAGGTAGCAGCCGAATCAGGCTCGATTATCGGGCGATGAATTCAGTCCGCCAAACGAGGCATAAAAATGGCATCTACCGCTACCACTCCTTTACCGCAAACCACGCAATCACACATTGATACCGGTTCGGCTAACGCAAATCCAACTTGGCGGGAAGCTGCACTAATCGCAACCGCACGCTTGGCCCGCCAACGTGATCGTTTCACCTCCTATGACGTTTTGCAGGAGCTTGCCAAGTCACCAGACGTGAAGACTCATGATCTGCGTGCCATTGGAGGCGTTATGCAGGAAGCTCGTCAGCTCGGGCTGATTACAAGCGTTGGTCTCGTTCGCAGAAACGACAAACACAGCCGTGGTGCAACCACATTGTGCGAGTCGAGGCTCTACTCTCAGTCCGTCCAGACACATGACGCCCCCCACCCTAGCGAAGAAACCCACCAGCCCGAGTAGGCGTCGGCGGTGGCTCAGATCTTCAGCCATCGCCCTGGTAGCTACCTAGCGTCAGTACCAGGCCGAAGGCGAAGCGACAACTTGACTGCAAAAGCACAGCGAATGTGCTCTTGTATCGTAGTGTGCCCTAAATAGAAGTAACTTCAATACCCTTCATAGGAGAACAACCATGGTTCAACCTCAATACTCGCAATCGACCGCACAGTTGATCACCTACCGTCCTCAACAACAACATGCAGGAATGTTCGTCTCAGGCTTTGATTGGAGGCTCTACGGTACTGGTACATTTCGAAAGATGCCGACTAATCATGAAGCCGAGATTTATCTCAATCGGTTTGTTCGACAGCTTGGTGACTCACTGCATTTTCACAAGGACGAGTTGGCCTATTATGCAGCTCTCGAAGACAAAACACCTGGTTTGGGCGGGACGCCGGTCAGGAAGCACTGGCACTTCCTCCTCGCCTGTCCAGACAACCCATACTTGCTCTCGTGTGGCAAACAACTTTGGGAAGCTTCAAATGGCTGGATCACAATCCAACCATTTGATCGAGGGCAAGCCGCTGGATATTACATCAACAAGCTGATTTCGAATGGTGCAACCACATACGAGCGAAATCTTGAAACGCTCCATTATTCAGGACCGTCCGATCTGATTGAAACCTGCAAGAACAACCCGTATGTGGCGGATCGCCTGAAGGAAAAGATGGTTGGCGAGTACCTCGTAAATCGGCACTCGTGACGCTTTAAGGCAGCGTACAACGACACGTGTACGGTAGGCGTTCAATACGTTCGTCACCACACCGAATGATTGGATGATTCAACAGCTCTACGGCCGAAGTCGGAATGAGACTTAGCTCGTAAGCGTCTGACCAACACACCTGTTCGACAGGCGGGTTGTCTGTTGAAGTGTCCGGATGACCGCAAAAACAGAGTTGTCAGCGCCCAAGCGACGTACCCGTGCGGAGGTTCAGCAGTTGGTGGCCGAGTTTGTGAGCAGCGGTATGCGGCGGAGCGAGTTTTGCCAGAGTCGAAGTTTGAGCTTCAGCACACTGGATCGCCACCTAAAGAAGCGGCGTTGGAAGAGAAGGCGTAGACCAACTTCCTTGGCCGGTCGTTTGGTGCCGGTGGAGTTGGCGGCCAGGAAATCGCCGACGCAGCGGGGACCGAGTTGTGGGCTGGCTGTGGTGCTGCCGGGCGGGCGGCGGATCGAGGTGCATCCTGATTTTGATACGGGTACGTTCGAACGCCTAGTGGGCATCTTGGAGCGGGCGTAAGCCGTGTTTGGACTGGGTCCAGCCACACGGATCTATCTTGCCGCCGGAGTCACCGACATGCGCAAGGGGTTCGAGGGGCTCTACGGTCTGGTTCGGGATCGATTGTCGTGTGAGCCTCTAAGCGGGCACCTGTTCTTGTTTTGCAACGGCCAGCGCAATCGGCTGAAGGTCCTCGTCTGGGATGGTAGCGGACTCTGGGTCTGTGCCAAGAGGTTGGAGAAAGGGCGGTTCACCTGGCCGCATTCCGGTGATGCGCAGGGCAAGGTCATCCTGAGTCACGAAGAGCTCTCTTTGTTACTGGGTGGGATCGATCTGACCAAAACCAAGCACAAGCGGTGGTACCGGAAGGCCCCGCCAGAGGGACATGCTGCCGGATAAGTTGCTTGGTCGTTTGATCGTTTCGATCGACTCTGGTAAATCATTAACCCATTGTGAGCGTAGCCCCCATTCCTTCAGCGCCAGCCGACCTGGAACTCATCGCACAACTAAAGAGCAAGCTACAGTACGCGGAGCTGCGGATTCGGGTGCTCGAAGAGCGACTGCGGTTGATGCGGATCGAGAAGTATGGAGCTGGCGGAGAAAAACTTTCGCAGGCGCAAATGCAATTGTTCGATCTTGAGCCCGTCGTCAGTGAAATGACCGAGCAGGCGGAGAGTGAGCACGCGCCAGCGCATCGCGCGACCAATAAGTCGGCCAAGCATCCGGGCCGCCAGGAGTTGCCGGCGAATCTTCCTCGCGTGGAGCGGATTCTGCCTTGCATGCCGGATCAGCGCGTGTGCACACGCTGCGGCAAGGAGACAGTGGTGATCGGCTACGAGGAGAGTTCCCAACTGGATGTGGAACCGGCGAAGTACTTCATACTGGTCACGAAACGAGAGAAGCGGGCTTGCCGGTCGTGTGAGGATCTCGGCGTCGTCTCGGCGCCCCTGCCGCCACGGATCATCGAGAAGTGCCTGGCCAGTGACCGGATCGTCATCGACACGGTTGTCGGCAAATATTGCAATCACACGCCCCTGCATCGGCAGAGCATGATTCTGGAAAGGGACCTCGGCCTGGAAATCAGCCGCGCAACGCTGGACGGCTGGGTCCTCAAAGTCGGCGAGTTGCTGATCCCGATGGTCGCGGCAATGAGGCGCGAATTGATCAGCGGAACGTATATTCAGGCGGATGAAACCCCAGTCGATGTGCAGACACGCGAGGGCCGAGGTAAGAACCACCAAGCGTACCTCTGGCAATACAGTCGCCCCGGAGGAACTGTGGTGTTCGACTTCCGTCTAGGCCGTGGACGCGATGGGCCGAAGCGGTTCCTGGGACAGTTCGAAGGCATTCTCCAAACCGACGGCTATGCAGCGTATGACCAAATCGGTGGGCCGAGAATGGTACATGCCGCTTGTTGGTCTCATGCAAGAAGACAGTTTTTCGAAGCAGTACAGCTAAATCCCCGAGATCCGGTTGCAACTTCGATTGTGGCTCAGATGGACGAACTGTTTGCCGTCGATGCAGAAGCTCGCCGCAAAACGCTGACTACTGCGGCGCGCCATATCCGGCGTCAGGAAACAGGGAGACCTCTTCTCGATGATATCCGCAGCAAGATCGAGGCAGCGCAGTCCGCTGCTTTGCCTTCCAGCGCACTTAGCAAGGCCTGCCAGTACGCGCTTACACTGTGGAAGAAGCTCACCCGCTTCTTGGAGTATCCCGAATTAGAGCTAAGTACTAACCTGGCGGAGAACTCCATGCGTCCGGTAGCTCTTGGTCGAAAGAATTGGTTGCACATCGGCAGCCCACAAGCGGGACCGAAGGTTGCGGCGATTCTCTCGGTCGTGGAAAGCTGCCGTCGGCTGCAAGTCCCGGTGCGCGATTACTTTTCCTCGATTCTCCCCGGGCTTGCCGATCTCCACATCAAGTGCCTTCCAGACCTTACTCCCGCTGTGTGGGTCGCCCGGCATTCATAGACTCAAGCGACCTGGGTATTAGCTTGAAGTGATTTTGCAACCAAAAACATATAGTTTCCTGTTTGTCGACGATACGGCCAGTGACACGGGTTGGGCTTCGAGCGCTGCGCCAGCACAGGAGTGAACGCACCGGACAATGTTCCCAGATTCGAGCCTGTGAGTATTAGATTTTCCAGAAGCAGCAGTCCTACGCGAGCTTGGCTCTTTGTGCTTCAACTGCTCCTTTGCCGGTCATAGGAGGAGTAGCCGCCGTCGTTTGCTACCGTTTGACGGCAGGAATGGCCAGCAGTTGCACCAAGGAAAGCGCAATAGCCGGGATCTACCAATGTGATTTCTATCACCGACTTCAATTGACCTCTTGTGCTAGTTGTAGCTTTCGGAGGTAGTTATGCGTGCTGATCAGTCTGCCGAAACCCTCCGAAGCTGGCGCAGAATGTACAGAGCAGCCCTGTTTGAGACCGACGCGAGCAAGCTCCCATTGCGCCTCGAAGAAGCCCGACGAGCACTGGTCTTTCGATCCCAAGAGCTTTTTGCAGCTTCTCCCAGTGACGACGGCGAGACCGAGGCTATCGAGAATGCCCTCTATGCTCTCCACGCATTGGAGAATTGTTTGAGATTGAACACAAAAGATCGCAGGCACGCTCCGCGAGCCTCTTAGAGTTCTGCCACACGGTGTCTGATGGAGCGGTACTCCCATGATAGCCAAGTCAAGATCTAGGCAACCTCGCGCAAGCAAAACTGCCCAATCAACCGACATCGAGGATCAAATCCGCCACCGCGCCTATCAGTTGTACGAGCAACGTGGCAGCGTTGATGGCTTCGCCTTGGATGACTGGTTTCAAGCGGAAGCAGAGATATTAAGAGCGCAGAAGCAACCGAAGGTCAAATCAGCTAAAGCTGCAGAGTAGCAGATCGCGAGTGGCTGAACGGGCATGAATGACAGTACGAGTGCGTCAAACGAACCTCCGTGAGTTATCGACACGAATGAAGCCGTAGCTCATCGATCATCGGATCTGCTATGCCTCGGTTCAGCGACCAGAAGCGTGCGCTCTACCGCGTGGACCGGAGCCGAGGATGGATTTCTCGCAATCCTCGGGAGCACGTGGGCTGACACTGAGCGTGGCTGTGCCTCACCGGCTCGGGCAAGGGATTGTGGCTATGAAAATCCGAATGATACCCCATTCTCGAGTTTCAAGCTTGAGCCCAGGTCGCATTGCATTGGGCTACGCTGTTATCGCGCTCCTATGGATCGCGTTCAGTGACGCGATCGTAACTTATTTCAAGCTGCGCCCGTTTGTGATGACGATCAAAGGGAGTGTCTTTGTCATCGTGACTGCCTCCCTTTTGTATTTCACCATCAGGCGATTAGTCCAGGTTGTTCGGCGAACCTCTCAAGAACGTGATGAAAACGCAGAATTGTATAGAACACTGGTGGAGGCCAGTAATGAAGGTATTTGCCTCCTTGATGAATCTGGACGGATTTCATTTCTGAATGGGCGCCTGGCGGCCATGCTTGGTCGCCCTGCAGAAGAGCTTCAAGGCAAGCGGCTCCAGGATTTTATCGAGGAGCCGCACGTGCTTGCTCAACCAGGGGCGCAGCAGTCAGAGACACGCGAATGCCGACTGCGAAAGGACTCAGACCCGAGGCCTTGGGTACTGATCTCTCGCCGCCCTGTCCTGAATGATGCGGGAGAGGTCGTTAGGCTGGTAATCACCATAGCCGATATCAGTGAACGCAAACGGGTGGAGAAGGCCATCAGCCGGAGCGATGTCTACGTGGCAGCAGCTCCAGGGTCCCAGGAAAACCTGACAGAGAGCCAGTTGGCTAGCCCGGTACGGTACGCTCTTGCGATTCTTTCGGTCGGTGTGGCATTGGCGGCGGCGTTACTCCTCCAGTACTTCCATTTTCGAGATGCTGCGATTCCGCTGCTGCTGTTTGCGGTCGCGATTAGTTCCTGGTATGGACGGCTCGGGCCTGCGGTCTTAGGGGCGATTCTGTCCACGATCGGCTTCTACTGGTACTTCATTGAGCCGGTCCGGACCATCTACATCTACTGGTCCGATGTCCCGTATTTCATAATTTTTGTAGCGTTCGCTACGCTCATCTCATGGTTCGCCACGATTCGGCGGCGCGTCGAGGCTCGTCTGCACGAGCAGGCGGCTCTCCTCAACCTCACGCATGACGCAGTTCTCGTGATGGACATGGAGGGGGTGATCAGGTACTGGAATCGCGGCGCAGAGGAACGCTACGGCTGGCCCGCGGAGAAGGCGGTGGGCAAAGTTGTTCACGACCTGCTGAAGACAGTCTTCCCGTCGCCCCTTGAGGAGATTAAGGCGGAAGTGACGTGTACAGGGCGTTGGGAAGGCGAACTTCTGCACACCACAAAGCATGGAACCCCGCTCGTCCTAACGAGCCGTTGGTCGTTGCAACGAGACCGGCATGGCGCGGCGGTCTCGATCCTGGAGATAAACCACGACATCAGCGAACGTAAGCGGGCCGAGGAGGCCTTGTCCCGTTCGAATCGCGAACTGCGCGCGATCAGCGACTGCAACCAGGTCCTGCTGCGCGCCACCGACGAGCAGAGCCTGCTCGATGAAATCTGCCGCATTGTCTGCGAGGAGGCCGGCTACCGCATGGCTTGGGTGGCCTATGCTGAACACGACGAGGCCAAGAGCGTGCGCCGTGCCGCATGCACCGGAGCCGAGGAAGCATATCTCGCAAACCTCGGAATCACCTGGGGCGAAACCGAGCGTAGCTGCGGCCCCACCGGAACGGCCATCCGGACCGGGAAAACTTGCTGCATTCAGGATTTCGCCACGGATCCTGGACTCGCGCCCTGGCGGGATAGCGGTTTGCTGCGTGATTTTCGTTCCGCCATCGCCCTGCCGCTCAAGGACGAACACGCCAACACCTTCGGCTGTCTTTCGATTTATTCCGCACAACCCGACGCTTTTACGTCGGAAGAGGTTCGGCTTCTTGAAGAGCTCGCTGGCGACATGGCGTTCGGCATCGTCACGCTTCGTTCCCGAGCGGCACGCAAGCAGGCGGAGGAAGCACTGCGGAAGAGTGAGGCTTATCTGGCGGAAGCGCAACGGCTGAGCCACACGGGAAGTTGGGCCTTCAACCCGGTTACGACGAAAACGCACTACTGGTCAGATGAGACATTTCGAATCTGGGGCTTCGATCCGCAGGACGGGCCACCCAGCGAGGAGCAGCTTTTTGAACGAATTCATCCGGAGGATCGCGCCACGGTCAAGACGATCAGCAACAAGGCGCTGCGCGAGAAAACAGACCTGGACTACGAATTCAGAATCGTGCTGCCCGACGGAACCGTGAAACACATCCATACGACAGTTCATGTCGTTTTGGATGGAAGCGGAGACGCCGTTGAATTCATAGGTACTAACGTCGATGTGACCGAATCAAAGCGGGCTGGGGAAGCGTTGCGCGAGAGCGAGGCCAATCTCAATCGGGCGCAGGAGATCGCGCACATCGGGAGCTGGCAACTGGATATCGCCCGCAATCGACTCACCTGGTCGGATGAGGTGTTTCGCATCTTTGGGGTGCCCATTGGAACAGCACTTACCTACGAAGCTTTCCTCGACAGGGTTCACCCCGCGGACAGGGAGTCTGTTCATAACGCGTGGTCTGCCGCGCTGCACGGAGCCCCTTATGACATCGAACACCGCATCGTCGTGGGCGGCGATGTGAAATGGGTCCGAGAGCGGGCGCAGTTAGAGTTCACCAAAGAGGCTAAGGCTACGAGCGGGATCGGCACAGTCCAAGACGTGACCGAGCGCAAGCGGGCGGAAGATGCGGTCCGCCGAAGCGAAGCTTATCTGGCGGAAGCGGAGAGGCTGACCCATACCGGCAGTTGGGCTTTGGACGCGGCCAGCGGCAACTATGTCTACTCTTCGGAGGAATACATCCGAATTTCTGGACTTGATCCGCAACAGGGATTACCCGCGAAGGACCAACCGCTGCAGCAAATACACCCGGACGACGTCGACAAGTTCTGGCAGGCCTACCAGAAGCTCATCGATGAGAAAGTAGACTCCGAAAGCGAATACAGAATCGTGTTACCGGATGGAACGGTCAAATACGTCCATGCCATATGCCATCCCGTTTTGAATGCCAATGGCGAGCTTGTTGAAGTGGTGGGCACGACGATCGATATCACGGAGCGCAAACGCGCCGAAGAAGCTCTGCGGCGCAGCGAAGCTTACCTTGTCGAAGCGCAAAGGCTGAGCCACACAGGCAGCTGGGCCTGGAGCCCCGCCACTCGCCAGTCGCTTTACTGGTCCGAGGAAATGTTACGGATTTTTGGTTTGAACCCGCAGGATGGTGTACCAGCCACTGAAATATTCTGGCAACGAATCCACCCTGAGGATCTCGACCGCACGTATGAACTGCTGAACAAGGCAGCGCTGGGAAACATGGAGTACGAGCACGAGCACCGCATCGTGCTGCCCGATGGAAGCATCAAGCACATCCACGCCATCGGCCATCCAGTTCTCGATGAAAGGGGACAGGTCGCTGAATACGTCGGCACCGCGATCGATACTACGGAACGCAAACAGGCGGAGGAAGCTCTGCGCGAGAGCGAGACGCGGTTTCGCACGTTTGTGGACCACGCGGGCGATGCGCTCTTCGTCTACGATCTTGAGCAACGGATCGTTGTTGATGTGAACCGGTCGGCCTGCGAGAGCCTTGGTTGCACTCGACAGGAACTGATCGGGAAGACGCCACTCGCCTTCCACCTGGATTCATATCAAGCAGAGATGGAATCAATCGCCGATCGGGCGGTGGCAGGTGAGACCGCCATCGACAGACACTGGCATCGGCGAAAGGATGGGGAGGTGTTCCCTGTCGAAGTACACACCAGCCGCGTCTTGTATGGTGGTCGTCAGTTCCTGCTGATGGTAGCCCGGGACATCAGTGACCGCGTGCGGGCCGAAGAACAGCGCGACAAGCTGCGGCAACTCGAGGCGGAGCTCGCGCACTTCGACCGCTTGACCACGCTAGGTGAGTTGACTGCCTCCATTGCACATGAGGTTAATCAGCCGCTCTCGGGAGTGGTGAGCAACGGCAGTGCCTGCCTGCGCTGGTTGGCCGGTGATGTGCCGAATTTGGAGGAAGCCCGGGAGGCAGCCCGTCGCATTGTCCGTGACGGAAAGCGAGCCGGAGAAGTGATCGCCCGCATTCGAGCCTTGACAAAAAAGGCTTCGACGCCTAGAGAAAAGCTGGACCTGAATGAAACACTTCGGCAAGTCCTAGCCCTCGTTGGCGACGAAGCGAAAAGAAAAAGGGTGGACATCCGAACCAACTTTGCCGATGACCTTTCCCCAGTCTCAGGCGATCAAGTCCAGTTGCAGCAGGTGGTGTTGAACCTGGCCATGAATGCGATCGAAGCGATGAGCAGTATAGGGGAACGCGCGAGAGAACTGGTGATCACGACCCAGAACATGGACACGGACCAGGTGCAGGTAACGGTGGAAGACTCAGGGGCGGGCCTCGACCCGAACACGATGCAGAAAATCTTTGAGCCGTTCTATACCACGAAGCCCACTGGCATGGGCATGGGACTCTCCATCAGCCGTTCCATTCTTCAGTCCCATGGAGGTCGGCTATGGGCTACAGCCAAGGACGGCCCAGGCACAATTTTCTACTTTACTCTTCCCAAGTACCACGAAGAAGAATCCCATGCTGGAGTCTCGGCAGCCTAACGCAGTTATCGCGATTGTGGACGACGACCCCTCGGTGCGGGAGGGACTGAGTAGTCTGATTCGGTCTGCGGGCCTGCAGGTCGAAACCTTCGCGTCCGCTCAGGAGTTCCTGACTCGGACTGGCGCCGAGACGCCGAGTTGTCTGGTGTTGGACTTGCAACTGCCCGGTCTGAGCGGGCTCGACCTGCAGAAACGCATGGCCGAGGTCGGACTGGAGATCCCCATCGTTTTCCTTACCGGCCATGGCAATATCCCAGCCTCCGTGCAGGCCATGAAAGGGGGAGCGGTTGAGTTTCTGACCAAGCCGTTCGATGAACATGATCTCTTACAGGCAATTCAGAAGGCCATAGAACGCGATCGGCGAACCCGCCCCTCGCTTCGAGTGCTGATTGTCGATGACAGCCCCGAAGACGCGTTATTGGTCGTGCAGGAACTAACTCACAGCCGGTTCCGAGTGTCTTGGGAACGGGTGGAAAACGAAGCCGCCTATCTTCAGCAACTACAGACAGTTCCCGATCTCATCCTCGCCGACTGCACCTTGTCGCACTTCAGTGCTGGGCGAGCGCTGCAACTGCTCCAGAGCTCTGGTCTGAGCGTTCCCTTCATTGTGACTTCTGGCACCATTGGCGAGGATGCGGCCGTGGCCATGATGAAACAGGGTGCCACCGACTACGTGCTGAAGCATCGTTTGTCAGCCTTGGGGCTGGCCGTTACGCGCGCCCTGCAGCGACCCGGGAAGATTGCCTACCTGTCCATGGAGATCGCTCTGGAGGCGGCCATTCCGACCTATAGCGGTGGCCTGGGCATCCTTGCCGGAGACACCATCCGTGCGGCCGCCGACTTGCGAGTACCGATGGTCGCCGTCTCCCTGCTGCACCGCACGGGCTACTTCATTCAACGGCTGGACGCGAGCGGATGGCAAACTGAAGAGCCGGCCCGGTGGGAGGTGGGGACGCACCTCCGGGAGATGGCGGCCCAGACCACCATCAGCATCGAGGGACGCACCGTGCATTTGCGCGCTTGGAGATATTCCGTTCGCGGCGTCAGCGGATATGTCGTTCCCGTGTACCTTCTCGACGCCGATCTTCCGGAAAACAGCGAGTGGGATCGTGGCATCACCCGCGCCCTTTATGGGGGCGACTGGTACCTGCGCCTTTGTCAGGAAGTGGTGCTCGGCATCGGAGGCGTACAGGTGCTGCGCGCCCTCGGTCACGACCAGATCGAGCGCTTCCATATGAACGAGGGACACGCCAGCTTCCTGACCCTGGCACTCCTGCAGGAGGAGGCCAGAAAAGCCGGACGGACGCAAATCAACGTGAGCGATGTCGCAGCGGTACGGCAGAGATGCATCTTTACCACTCACACTCCGGTTCCTGCTGGCCACGACCAGTTCCCGCTTGAGACTGTGGGCCGTGTGCTCGGCTGCCAAGGCAATTTTTCTGAGATGTTCTATCCGGAAGTGGCGCCGCGCGTCATCGGGTCGCAGCAAAACGACAGGCCTAGCCAGTCGAAGGAAACGGCGCCCGTCCTCAACATGACATACCTGGCCCTCAACATGAGCCGCTACATCAATGGTGTTGCCAAGAAACACGGAGAAGTTTCGCGGCTCATGTTCGCCGGCTATCAGATTGACGCGATTACCAACGGCGTTCACGTCGGCACCTGGACCTGTCAGCCGTTTCAGGCGCTCTACGACCGGTACATCGCGGATTGGCGGCAGGACAATTTCAGTTTGCGCTACGCCGAGAGCATTCCCAAAGACGAACTCTGGGCAGCGCACATGCAGGCGAAGACGGAATTGCTTCGTTACGCCAGCGCACAAACTCAGATCGACCTCGACCAGGAAGTCTTCACCATTGGCTTTGCGCGGCGCATTACGGCCTATAAGCGCCCCGATCTTCTTTTTGCCGACATCGAGCAACTCCGGAGAATTGGCAGGGACGTCGGCCGTCTTCAGGTCCTGTGCGCCGGCAAAGCGCATCCCCTGCGACCACGACGGAAAAGTACTGATCCAGCAGATCTTCAGGATGAAGGAGATTCTCAAGAACGACGTGGCCGTAGTCTTCCTAGCGGACTACGATCTGGATATCGCGAAACGCATGACCTCCGGCGTGGATCTCTGGCTCAATACGCCGCAACCCCCATTGGAAGCTTCCGGGACGAGCGGTATGAAGGCGGCTCTCAACGGTATTCCCAGCCTCAGCGTTTTGGACGGCTGGTGGATTGAGGGTCTCATTGAAGGGGTTACAGGTTGGTCCATTGGAGAGAAGAGCAGTGGCGCGCCGGTTGCTGACGACCGGGCCCTTGATGCTCTCTCGCTTTACCAGAAGCTGGAGCACGTTATCCTTCCCATGTTTTATGGGAATCGAGACCACTTCATCGATATCATGCGGCACGCGATTGCACTCAACGGATCATTCTTCAATACCCAGAGAATGTTGCAGCAATACGTTCTGCGAGCCTACTACTGATAAGGGCGTTCTACGACGGAGAAGAAGCAAATGCCGCAGTCACGGGAGTCTGACGCAGTTATCGCGATTGTGGACGATGACCCCTCGGTTCGGGAGGGACTGAGTAGTCTGATTCGGTCTGCGGGCCTGCAAGTCGAAACCTTCGCGTCCGCTCAGGAATTCCTGGCCCGGACTGGCGCCGAGGCGCCGAGTTGTCTGGTGTTGGACTTGCAACTGCCGGGTCTGAGCGGGCTCGATCTGCAGAAGCGCATGGCCGAGGTCGGACTGGAGATCCCTATCGTTTTCCTTACAGGCCATGGCAATATCCCAGCTTCCGTGCAGGCAATGAAAGCGGGAGCGGTTGAGTTTCTGACTAAGCCGTTCGATGAGCAGGATCTCTTACAGGCAATTCAAGAGGCCATAGAACGGGATCGGCAAAACCGCCAGCAGCATGCCGAGATGCATGAGTTGCAAAATCGCTATGAGTCGCTGACTGCGCGCGAGCAGGAAGTCATGCAGCAGGTGGTCTCCGGGCTCCTTAACAAGCAAATTGCGGCCGAACTGAACATAGCCGAGTACACGGTCAAAATCCATCGCGGGCGGGTCATGCGCAAAATGCATGCCGAGTCTCTGGCGGATCTGGTGAGGATGGCGGAGAACCTTCAGATCCGCTCTCATAAGCGGTCTACCCGAACTTGAAATCAACAACTTACGACTTAACGCGGTGCCAAGAGAGCTTCGGGCGGGCTTCGAGTCGATATACCACCAAGATGTAATAGATTTTGTCCCCTCTCTGCCATCCAATCAATGTGAGGGTCAAATGGGCCGTCTTGTTGCAGTCGTCGATGATGATATCTCAGTACGCGAATCGCTGGAGAGCCTGATCAGGTCTGTCGGCATGCAGGTAAAACTGTTCGCCTCTGCCGAGGAGTTCTTGAGCGCAGCCCATCATGGTATCGCGGACTGTCTCGTATTAGACGTGCGCCTGCCGGGAATGAGCGGCCTCGAGCTCCACCGGTATCTGTTAGGCCAAAATTGTAAACTGCCGGCTATCTTCATCACCGCCCATGCATCCGACGACCGCGCAAGGCTAGAAGCTCGTTCAGATTGGACGGTTGCTTACTTGACCAAACCATTCGGTGAGGATGAATTTCTTGACGCCGTCGACGCGGCGTTGAAATGGAAACCGCATTTCAAAACCAACTAAACCGAGGAGGTCCTATGAGTACTACTGGAGCTCTGGTTTACGTCGTGGATGACGATCCGTCAGCGCGCGAAGGAGTGGCTGGCCTGATTCGCTCCGCCGGACTGAGGGCACAGGCATTCGCGTCAGCGCGAGGAGTTCCTGGCTGCCCCGCGACCCGAGATACCCAGTTGCCTGGTGCTGGATGTGAGTCTCCCCGGCGTAAGCGGACTCGACCTGCAAGAAGAACTTGCGAAAGTCGATGTTCAGATCCCCATCATATTCCTCACCGGCCACGGCGATATTCGAATGACAGTGCGCGCCCTCAAAGCGGGCGCAGCCAATTTCTTGACAAAGCCTTTCGATGACGAAGAACTGTTGAATGCCATCCGGCAGTGTATTACGCCCGACGAAGAGGAACGGCTTTACCTCGAATCGGAGATACGTTCCGAGCACAACTTCGACGACATCGTCGGCAAAAGCGACGCGCTGTATAAAGTGCTGGAACAGATCGCCATTGTCGCACCGACTGATTCGACAGCGCTTTTGCATGGCGAGACCGGAACAGGCAAGGAACTGGTCGCACGCGCGATTCATAATCTCAGCTCTAGGCGAGATCGCCCGTTTGTGCGGATTAACTGTGCTGCGATTCCCTCGGGACTGCTTGAAAGTGAACTGTTTGGGCACGAGAAAGGGCGCTTTCACCGGAGCCCTGATGCAGAAGAAGGGCAGATTCGAGCTCGCCGATCACGGCTCGCTTTTTCTCGATGAAATCGGTGACATCAGCCTGGAATTGCAGCCGAAATTGCTGCGAGCCGTTCAGGAGCAGGAGTTCGAGCGTTTGGGAAGTGCGCAAAACGATCCATGTCGATGTGCGGATTATTGCTGCGACACACCGGGATCTTGCCGCAATGATTCGCGAAGACAAATTCCGCGAAGACCTGTTTTATCGATCTAAATGTATTTCCGATTGACATCCCTCCGCTTCGCGAGCGGCGAGGGGATATTCCGCTGCTTATTAACTATTTTGTGTCCAAGCTGTCACGACAAATGGGGAAGAAAATCAAATCGATTCCCAAGCATAGCGATGGAGGTCTTGGCGGGTGCCTCCTGGCCAGGCAATGTGCGCGAGCTGCAAAACTTCATCGAGCGCGCCGTCATTCTCACCCAGGGGAGTGAGTTGAATGTCCCGATCGCAGAGCTGAAGGACGGGATACGGGCGCATGGCGGCGTCTCGGCGCCGACATCTCACTCCGCGTCCACATTTCACGACGCCGAGCGGCAGGCCATCATTAATGCCCTGAAAGCTGCTTCAGGCAAGATTGCCGGCGCGGGGGGCGCGGCAGAACGCCTGGGCCTGAAACGTACCACTCTGCAGAACAAAATACGCCGGCTCAACGTTTCGCCGACCGACTGGTCACAGCGAGCAGATAAGACCGTGCCCGCCGCTTGAGGACAGTTTTGGTCTTAAAAAGAAACGAGTACCCAGTGATTCTGGCAGCGCAGTCCGGTGTTGTAGAAATTCTGCAGTCGCAGACCTCCGAGCATTGCGGCTCCGCAGGGTTTGTGCTTGTCCGTCGGCTTGAGTTGTTCATATTTCCTGTAAGGACGTCCTTATGGTCACGATACGAGTAGTTCCTCAAGAGAGTAACAAATTACTCACTCAAGAATCGATCACCCTTAACGTAAACGGCAGAAAGTACAAGTTCTCTGTCGGTGATGGCACGGGCGATGTTTCGCCGTCTGAGACGCTCCTTGAAACACTGCGAAAGCGGTTGCAGATGACTGGTTCGAAGGAGTCGTGTGGGGCCGGTGCCTGCGGTTGCTGCGCAGTGATCGTGAATGGTGACGCCGTTGCTGCCTGCATGACTCTGACTGTCGAACTGGACGGCAAGAACATCACCACAATCGAAGGATTAGAAGACGCGAAAAAGGGTCTCGATCCGATCCAGCAGGCATTTATTGACGAATACGCATTCCAGTGCGGCTACTGTACGCCGGGCATCCTCATGGTGGCGAAAGCCTTGTTCATGAAGAACGCCCATCCGACGCCGGACGAAATCAAGTCACGCTGGCATCGGATTCACTGTGTCAACCATGTGTTTGCTCTTACACTTACCTTAGCTCGATGAGGTCGAGCGCATCTTGATTCGTGACATGACTTGGGCCTATGAGTAGCTTTTGTAGAATGCCTCGGCTGTAAACTTCACAAACTCCTCAGTCTTCTCCTGACTGCGTGCGATGACCTGCCAGGGTTCTAGTCGCGCGATCTCTGTCTGGAGATCCTTCGCAGTTCTTGCGCTGCAACCAAGAATGTCTTGCACTGACCCTGAAGTGACGCCATCGCACTGGAAGATATATGTGAACTCCAGCAGTTCCTGGAAATTAAAGAATTTTTGTTGGTAATCGTTTGGCGACTGGCTGGCAAAGAAGACGACGATGCCCTTTGAGCGGCCCTCGCGGATGATCCGCTGTAGATCGTGGGGATCACCAGCTTGGCTACATCTCGGTTTGTTATGTGACCATCGGAAGAGACCTATGCTTACAGCCTTGAGGAAATTGGTCAGATTCTCGCACTGCTCCCAGAACCGTCCGCAACAGTGTTCGCCGTGGCTGCGTTTACAGGAGCACGTCGTGGAGAGATTCGTGGACTGATGTGGGAGAACTACCAGGACGGGGAGATCCAGATTACGCGATCAATTTGGAGAGGCCATGTCACGGAGCCGAAGACGCGCAAGAGCCGAGGCGCTATTCCTGTGATTGTCCCACTCGCAAGGCGTCTGGAGTTTCACCGCACCCGCTGCGGCAATCCAACATCGGGAGTTATGTTCCCGAACCTGAAAGGCTCACCCATGGACCTGGGGAACGTCCTCAACCGTGCCATTCTGCCAGCTCTCAACCGTTGCGCCATCTGTGGCAAGTCAAAGGACGAGTGTCACAAGCCACGGACCCCACAGGCCATACCCGATCACACATTTGAGCGCGACAAGAGCCGTCCCGGGTGGCACGGCTGGCACGCGGCACGGCGCGGTCTGGGAACGAACCTGTATCGTCTCGGCGTACCCGAGAAAACGATTCAAGCGATTCTTCGCCACGCAAACGTGTCCACTACCAACACGTATTACATCAAGAGCGCAGCAGATGACACCCGTGCAGCGATGGCAAAACTCGAAAGTCTTGTGGTTGGCAATGAACCCGCAACCGAAGAAGCAGAAAAAAACCAAACTTCCGCAAGTGACAACGAGCTGGCAACACAGGCAGCGGAAACCGAAGCTGCTGTAATCCAGTAAACGCCCTGTTTACCGTTGTTTGAATCTGGTGGCGGCGGTAGGACTCGAACCTACGACCTACGGATTATGAGACCGTCGCTCTAACCACCTGAGCTACACCGCCAATCCGGAAAATACGCGGAAGAAACCAGGGACAGCCCGGAAATGGGCACAGAATCCCGCAGACGCGGGTGGACGCGTCCCTGACTCATTCTAAAAGTGCATCGGATGAGTGTCAATGAAATGAGTGTCAATGGAACGAGGGTCAACGCCAGCGAGTATCCATGGAATAGCGTGTCAACCCGCACGGCTCCATGCGAAACTAGGCGCATGAAAGTTATCGCTGTGATTCCAGCGCGGCTGGCTTCGACGCGCCTGCCCCGCAAGATGCTGCGCGAGATCGCCGGCGAGCCCCTGCTGGGGCTAACCTACAAGGCCGTGCGCCGCTGTCCCCAACTTGACGAAGTCGTGGTGGCTACCGACTCCGACGAAATTTTCCAGTTCTGCCAGCGAAGCGGATTTGGCGTGCGGATGACTTCACCTGCTCATCGCTCAGGCACGGAGCGCGCCCATGAAATCTCTACCGTCATTCCTGCCGATATCTATATCGATGTCCAAGGCGATGAACCGCTGACTCGCCCGGAACACATCGCCAAGCTGATTGAAGTCATGCGGCCCCCGGAGGTCGAAGTGGGCACGCTGAAAACGCCGGCGGCTGATGTCGACATCAACAATCCCGGCGCCGTGAAAGTGGTGACCGATGCTGCGGGCCGCGCCCTTTACTTTTCTCGCGCCACCATCCCCTTCGATCGCGACGTTGCGCATCCCCGATACTACAAGCACCTCGGAATCTACGGCCATCGCAAAGACGCGCTGGACAAGTTCGTCGGCTGGCCGGAGTCGTCACTCGAACGTACCGAGCGGTTGGAACAACTGCGCTTCCTCGAGAACGGCGTTCCGATTTACGTTGCGGAAACGCCGTTCGACACTATAGGCGTGGATACAGAAGAGGATGTGCGGCGGGTGGAAGAGATTCTGCGAAACGGACGCCGCGACCGCAGCGGCTAAAGCCGCAGTCAGAGTAGTGCAGTTACCGCAGTGCTGAAGCGCTGCGCCACCCAAAATCGACCACACCTCAGTGCGTCTTTGCCCAAGCTTCGGCGGCGGCGATTCGCTTTCCGATCGCAGGATGCGAGTGGAGTAGCCACTCGACCCAGCGGGAAGGCGTCTTTTCCGCGAGATTCTGCTCGGCTAATTTATTCATCGACGAAATAAAGGGTTCGACGCTGGCCACCGAATGGAAGCAGTAGCGGTCGGCTTGCCGCTCGTTGAAGCGGGAGTAGGCGTTGAGCGCGGGCATCAGCAAAAACGAGAGTACGGTCGAGACCAGAATCAGCAGCGGCAGATTGGCAAAATCATGCATGGTCTCGAACATATGGCGACGCTCTACGGCATAGGTGAGAACATCGCTAGCCAGCCAGAAGCCGAATAGAGTGATTCCCGCCTGCACCAAAATGCTCTTTAGAATGTGCCGGTGCACGTGATGCCCGAGTTCATGCGCGAGCACGGCTTCGATTTCGTCGTCAGAATAGTTATCCAGTAAGGTGTCGGCGAGAATGATGCGCCGGGTCGCGCCGAGTCCGGTCAGCGCGGCATTGGCCTTCTTGCTTTTCTCGGAAAGATGCCACTTATAGACGCCGCGCACGCGCGTGCCGGCACGCTCGCCCAAAACGATCAGGCGGCGCTTGAGTTCTTCGTTTTCCAGCGGCTCAAATTTGTAAAAAATCGGAAACAGCACAACCGGCGCGAGTTGGGCGAGCAACACCATGAGTCCGAGGAAAACAGCCCATGCGATCACCCACCAGTGCTGCGGGGTCTGGCGGATGAGCATGTAGAGCAATTCGGCCACGATGGTGGCCATGAGCAGGCCAATCAGCAGGCTCTTGAATTCGTCCCACAACCAGGAGCGGAATCTTTGGTTAGAAAGGTTATAGCGGTGCTCCAGCCGGAAACCGTAGTAGTCGAGTGGAGTTCCCAGCACTTTGCTGATCAGCATCAGCATCAGCACGTAGAGAAAAACTGCGTATGCGTAATTCTGAGAAGCGCCTCGCTCGGCCAGATCGCGGAGGGTTCCGCTCCAACCGGTGGCCAACAGCACGACGAGCAGGCCGAAGCCGGTCGCGAAATCGGCAATACCCAGCCACCGCTTGACGCGGTTGTAGCGGCGCGATTCCGGAGAATCGGCGAGAACCGGTGTGGTTTCCGTGGTGGCCATTATGCTGAATGTCATTATCCTATCGTGTTCCGGGGCTGACTAGAACCCGAAAGGGCTGGTCCGACGGCCAAGATATTTGAAGGCTGGATGTGCTCGAGCATTTCTCGCAATGGGGTAGAGTGCGCAACCTCAGCGGCTAAAGCCGAAACCCGTTCCAGGTCTTGGCGGCACGGCTGAAGCCGTGCCCTACCCGTTCCCGGCTCCTCTACAGCAAATCGAGAAATGCCCTAATGTGGCTACGTTTGAGCCTCAGCCGTTCGCCCTCTCCGCTACCAGCATGGATTGCAGGATTTGATCCGAGACCTCTTTGACCGCCGCGGGCGAATGAGCCAGAAATAGCGTGTTGGTTTTGTCGCTCTCGCCAATGGACTTCAGCGTATCGAAATATTGCGTGACCATCACCAACTGCATAACCTCTTTTGCGGACGCGCCCTCCACCACCTTCTGGAACTGTTCGATCGAGGCCTGCAGCCCTTCGATGATGGCCTTCCTTTGATTGGCGATTCCCTGCCCCTGGAGCGCCTTGCTTTCCGCTTCGGCCTCGGCCTTCTTCACCACCAGAATCTTCTCCGCCTCACCCCTGGCGTTCGCGGCCACCTGTTCGCGCTGCGCCGCGTTGATGTCATTCATCGCCGACTTCACCTTGGCGTCGGGAACGATATCGGTCACCAGCACATTGACAATTTCGTATCCGAATGTCGCCATGTCCGCATCCAGTTCCTGCTTGACCGCCGCGGCGATGCTGGATTGCGAGGCGAACACTTCGTCCAGCGTCATCCCGGGCACATGCCCCAGGATCACCTGCTCGACATAGGATTTGATTTGCGCCACCGGATCGGACAACTTGTAGTAGGCGTCGTAGACTTTTTCCGGACGAACGCGGTTCTGCACGGAGATAGGAATGGTGACGAAAACGTTGTCTTTGGTCTTCGTCTCCATGGTCAGAGTGATCTGATTCACGCGCAGACTCACGGTGCCGGTCACGGAATCGAAGAAGGGCCGCTTCCAGTTCAAGCCGGGCTCGGCGACCCGAAGGAACTTGCCGAATCGCGTGATCACGGCGACTTCGGCCGTGCGCACGGTGAAGAAGCTTCCCAGAACCAGGTAAAGAACAATGAGAGCTGCGATCGCTAACGGAACCCAGTACAGTTGATCCATCTTGGTTTCCTCCGCTGCTTCTTGCTGGAAGCAAGCCAGATTATACCTTTCGTTGAAAACGACTCGTGTCTGACCTGATGGCTGCCTCGCTTCGCTCGGCGGGACGGACGAATGCGTCCGTCCCTACGTGAGCCTTACGAATCTTTCGCCGCTTTCTAAAATCTCTTCAACTAGTTCGGGTGTGGCGGCTTCCACATAGCAGCGCAGCATGCGTTCGGTGCCCGAGGCGCGAAACAATACCCAGGCGTCTGCGCCGTTGCCTTGCTGGGGAGCATCGAGATAGAACTTCACGCCGTCGCGATCTTCCTTGCGCAGAATTCGATACGCGCCGAGCTTCGTCGTCTGCGGATCGGCGGCGCGGCGGATGGCGCCGTTTTTCATTTCATCGGAAATATGCAGATCGCGCCGGCCGAAGTAATGCGCGCCGAATTCATGCTGCAGATCGGCGACCAACTGGCCGAGCGGCTTCCCCTCTTCCGCCATAACATTCGCCAGCAGCAGCGCGTTCAGAATGCCATCGCGTTCCGGGAGAAAGCGGCTGTATCCGATGCCGCCGGACTCTTCCCCGCCAATCAGGATTTCGTGGTCCATCATCAGGTCGGCAATGTATTTGAAGCCGATGTTGCATTCGTGCAACTTGCGCCCGTACTTGGCGGCGATGCGGTCCATCATGCCGGTGGTGTTGAAAGCGCGGACTACATCACCGGGCCACTTCTTGCGCACCAGCAGCCAACGCAGCAGTACCGACATGCATTTGTGCGAATCGACGAAGCTGCCGTCTTCGGTTGCGGCTCCAATGCGGTCGGCGTCGCCGTCGGTAACCAGGCCGGCGTGGCATCTTTCTTTCACCACAGTTTCCTGCAGGAGCGCGACGTGCGGCAGGATCGGCTCGGGATTAATGCCCGGGAATAATGGGTTTGCTTCCTGGCGGATCGCGACGTATCGAATTCCATGCTTGTCGAAGATGCCTGGCAAAACTCCGCGCCCCGAGCCGTACATGGAGTCAATGGCGAACTTGAAATTCGCTTTGCGGATCAGGCTGAGGTCGGCAAACTGGCAGATCGCCTCCACATAGGCGGGCTTCAGATCCACTTCTTCAATTTTCGCGGGTGTTCGGTCGTTTGGTGTGGCGCCGGCAGCGAGTTCGTCCTCGATCGAGTTCATGATCGCGGGCGTTGCCGAGCCTCCAAACTTGGCTTTGAACTTCACGCCATTCCAGTTCCACGGATTATGGCTGGAGGTGACCATGACGCCGCCAGCTGCGCCCATCTTCTTGACGTTATAGGAAACCGCGGGCGTGGGCACGTAGTCGTTGGCCAGGAGCACGGGAATCCCAGCGGCGGCGATGACTTCAGCAACGGCGCGAGCAGCGCGGTCGGACAAGAAGCGCGTGTCGTAGCCGATAACGATGCCGCGCGTGGGATCTTCGTGCTTGAGGACGTAGCTGGCGATCGCTCCGGCAACACGGCGCACGTTGTCGAAAGTGAAATCGTCGGCAATCAGGCCGCGCCAGCCGTCGGTACCGAACTTGATTTGGGTCATAGTCCGTCGTTGGTCGTTAGTCGCTGGTCGTTAGTCGTTCGCAAGGGCTTGCTAACGACGAGCGACCATCGACCTTTACACCAGTTTCTTCAGCTTCTTCTCATCCAGATGCTTCACCACTTTGCCGACATCCTGGGATTGGTCGAGCGTGGTGACGAGCAGTGCGTCTTCGGTCTCGACAATCACCAGGTTGCTTACTCCGACCAGGGCGACGAACTTGCCGGGCGCGTGCACGTAATTGTTCTCCGCGTTCAAGGCAAAACTTCCGGACGCGGAGACCAGGCTTCCATCGCCAGGATTCGCCTTCGCCACGTGGTGCTCATGCAGCGCGGTCCAGGAGCCGAGGTCGTTCCATCCGAAATCGGAGGGCAGACAGAAAATGCGCGACTGGCCTTCTCCCTTGGCGGAACGCGGCTCCAGAATCGCATAATCGACGCTGATGTTTTCGCACTTCGGGTAAAGCTTGCGAAAAGTGTCGGCGAACTTGCGCGTGCGATACGTGGCAGCAATTCTTTCGAGGAGCGAAGCCGTGTTGGGAAGATGTTCGCGCAGCGCGTTCGCCAGCGTGTCGGCGCGCCAGAGAAACATGCCGCTGTTCCAGAAGTAGTTGCCTGCGTCGAGAAACTGCTTGGCCGTGGCAAGATCCGGCTTTTCGGTAAAGCGGCGCACGCGCAGGGACGATGTCCCTTGCAGATTGGGCGAAGCAGCATCGCGTGAACCTGTTTCGATATAGCCGTAGCCGGTCTCGGCACGAGTTGGGCGGATGCCGAGCACAACGATGTTCTCTCCGGCGGCAGCAATTTCGATTCCCCGGCTCAGAGTCGCGCGGTATTGGGCGGGGTCGGCGATTACGTGGTCGGAGGGAAACAGGCCTAGCACCGCGTCGGGGTCATGACGAAGCAAAAGGAACGCCGCCAGCCCAATCGCGGGAGCCGTGTTGCGTCCGGCGGGCTCGGCGACGATCTGCTTCGGAGGAAGTTTCGGAAGCTGACGCAAGATGGCGGGGCGCAGGTCGGCATTGGTGATGACCCAGAAACGGCTCGGCCCAGCCAAGGGCAACAGGCGCGCCACCGTCTGCTGGATCATGGTTTGCTTGCCGTCGAGCGCGAGCAGTTGCTTGGCACGGCGCTTGCGGCTCAGCGGCCAGAAGCGCGTACCTCGGCCACCGGCGAGAATTACGGGATAGAAGTGTGGGTTCGTCTTCACCGGAATAGAAAGCCTACCATTGACGCGCTGCGGGGTGAAAGCATGATGGAGAGCCGGGCGTCCCCGCCCGGCCGGACGGGCGAGACGCCCGTCCCTCCACTGTGTGACCATCACATGCGCGTAGCGGGCTCGGGTACCGCCGCACCAGGCACGCTGGCTTTCAGGAACTCGACCGCCCACTGCGGACGAACCTGAAACGTGTCCAGGCTGGCCGGAATCACAACCGCATCACCCTTGGCCAGCGTCACCGGGTCGCGGCCATGCGCCTCTACAACCCCGCAGCCTTCCACTGCGACCAGGATCTGCGCCGATGTTTTCCCGGACCCATCTTTTTCGGACTCGCGGTTCGAAAAATTGTGCGGGCTTTTCAACTCGAATAAGCCCACCGTGAAGTAGGGCGCTGCAATCATCGAAGACTGCCGGTTCTTGCCGCCGTCGATGCCAACCGGCGCAGGGCGAATTACTTTGCCGGAGGCAACACGCTCCTTGACCGAGGCGAGGCCGCGCTCCAGATGCAGCGGGCGCGGGCGTCCGTAGTCGTAGAGACGATACGTGGTGTCGGACTGCTGCTGCGTCTCTACCATGACGGTCCCGGGTCCGAGAGTATGCACGGTGCCGCCGGCGACGTAAATCATTTCGCCCTGAAAGACGTTGATCCAGTTGAGCAACTCCTCTGCACGCTTTTCATGGATGGCGTGCTCAAATTGAGCCGCCGTAACGCCGGGCTTCAGACCGAGCGCGACCTGCGCTCCGGGCCTGGCATGGGCCACGTACCAGCATTCCGTTTTGCCCCAAGGCTCGCCGAAGCGCTGCGCGGCGGCATCGTCGGGGTGCACCTGCACGGAAAGCTTGTCCTCGGGAAACAGAAACTTCACCAGCAGCGGAAAGCGCTCTGGGTCGGGCGCCGCCGTGCCTACGAGTTCGGGGCCGAACTCCTTGCTCAGGTCTGCAAGCGATCGATTCGCCAGCGGACCGTTCGCGACCACGCAGTTGTCGCCGGTGAGCCAGGCTTCTCCGATGCGTTCGTTGAATTTGTGGTTGGGATAGATGGCGGACAGATCGAGCGTGCCCCAGGGACGCGGGTCGAAGGCGGGCGACATGAGGAGTGGGTAGAGTTGGGGCATGCGCAGCAAACTAAATATATTTGTCATCCTGAGCGAAGCGAAGGACCTGCTGTCTCTTGCACTGACAAGAAAGCAGATCTTTCGCTTCGCTCAGGATGACAACCCAAATTTATGGAACGCGCGCCCCTACAGCCCGCCAAAGAACTTCCGCATGCGCTCCAGCCCACGGTCAAGTTCGGCCTTCGAGGTGGCGTAGGAAACGCGGATGTGCTCCTTCGTGCCGAAGCCTTCCCCGGGGACGGTGGCGACGTGATTCTCGCGCAGCAGTTTACCGGCTACATCAGCGGCCGAGTTTACCCCGCCACGCCCGAAAAATGCCGAGACATTGGGGTAAGCGTAGAACGCGCCTTCCGGCAGCGTGCATTGCACGCCGGGAATGGCGCGCAGTCCCTTCACCACGTGATCGCGCAGCTTGATGTACTCCGTGCGCATGTCTTCCACGCATTGCTGCGAGCCTTTGAGCGCCGCGACGGCCGCTTTCTGCACGATCGAGGTCGGATTCGAAGTGGATTGGCTCTGCAGCTTCTGCACGGCAGCGATGATGGGAGCGGGGCCGAGCGTGAAACCCAGACGCCAACCGGTCATGGCGTAGGTCTTCGAAAGCGATCCGACGACCATAAAGCGGTCGCGGAACTCGCGCAGCGACCCTACCGAGAAACGCTTGCCGCTGTAATTGAGATAGACGTAGCATTCGTCGGAAATCACCCAGATGCCGCGCTGGTGAGCCAGCCGGATGACCTCGGTCATGTCTTCCGGGCTCATCACGGCTCCGGAAGGATTGGAAGGTGAATTCAGGATGATGAGCTTGGTCTTCGGCGTCACCAGTTTCGCGACCATGTCGGCGGTGACGCGAAAGCCCTGGGACTCGTCACTCTGGAGGAGCACGCAGGTGCCGCCGGCGTAACGAATCATGTCTTTGAACGAGACCCAGTAGGGAACGGGAAGAATGACCTCGTCGCCATGATCGACGAGCACGGAAATGACGTTGAACAGCGCGTGCTTGCCGCCGACCGAGGCCGCGGTTTCTTCGCGGCGGTAGTCGGAGTCGAAGTCCACGGCATGGCGGTGCACGATGGCGTCCTTCAGCTCGGTGGTGCCGCCGACGGCGGTATACTTCGAAAAATTCGCCTGGATCGCGGCGATGGCCGCATCTTTGATGTGTTGTGGCGTGGAGAAGTGGGGCTCGCCGGCGCCGAAATCCACGACATCGATACCCTGCTGGCGCAGCTTGTCGGCCTCGGCTACGACCGCCATGGTGGCGGAGGGCTCGATGCGGTTGATGCGGTCCGTCAGGCGGACGGGGCGAGCGACAGGCGTCTTTACGGTGCTCAGGTTCAGCGTGCTCGTGTCAACCATGGTCAAGTCTTCCTTTTCCTGGACTTGCTCATGCCCTCGGAAGGTTCGCTCTTCTCGAACTTGAGAGCCACGTCCATTTTCTCACGGAGCTTCCGCTCGACGAGGTCCGGCACCAGGCAGGCGATCGAACCGCCGAGTTGTGCGACTTCGCGCACCAGGCGCGAACTCACGTACGAATACTTTTCCGCAGGCAGCATGAACACCGTTTCCAAGCCGGGCTGAAGTTTGCGATTCATCAGGGCCATCTGCAGTTCGTACTCGTAGTCGCTGATGGCGCGAATACCGCGCAGGATGGCCCTGGCCTCAACCCGCAACGCGTAGTCCACGGTGAGGCCCTCAAACGTATCCACCGAGACGTTCTCAATGTCCGCGGTCATCGCCTCCAACATCTTGCGGCGGTCGGCCACGCTGAACAGCGGGTCCTTCTCGGGATTGCGAAGAATGGCGACCACTAATTCGTCAAAAATCTTGCTGCCGCGTTCGATCAGGTCAAGATGTCCGTTGGTAGGAGGATCGAATGATCCGGGATAAATGGCTTTAATACGTTTCACAGGGCCCTCGTTCTATGAAAGGTCGGAGAAACAAGGATTGTATGCGGGGGCAAGGGGGATAGCAATCGGAGGGGAGTTCGAGGTCAGAGGTCAGATTGCAGAGGTAAAAACCCATTGCGCAAACGGCACCGGCGATCGTGGGATTTTCACCTTTGCAATCTGACCTCTGACCTCTCTCATTTGCGGCAGTTACCGTCTTGCCGCCGGCACTTTTGTAGCTTCCGGGGCCGCGCTCGGCATCGTCGTGACGCGTCCTTGCGTCCCGGTAGCTTGCGCCGGGACCGCGGCCGGCGTCGCTGCTGGGACCATCCCCAGAGCCTTGCGCACTTCGGCATCGAGTTTCGCCATGGTGTCTTTATTCTCTTTCAAGAAGGTGCGGGCGTTTTCGCGCCCCTGCCCGATGCGCTCGCCTTTGTAACTGAACCACGAGCCCGACTTCTCCACGATATTCTGGGCTACCGCCAGATCGAGCAGGTCGCCTTCGCGCGAGATGCCTTCGCCATAAAGAATGTCGAACTCCGATTCGCGGAAGGGCGCCGCCACTTTGTTCTTAACAATCTTGACCCGGGTGCGCGAGCCGGTGACTACGTCTCCTTCTTTAATAGCAGCAATGCGGCGGATGTCGATGCGCACCGACGAATAGAACTTCAGCGCCCGCCCGCCCGTCGTGGTTTCCGGGTTGCCGAACATCACGCCAATTTTTTCGCGAATCTGGTTGATGAAAATGAGGCAGGTGCGCGACTTGGAGACCGTCCCCGTCAGCTTGCGCAGCGCCTGCGACATCAGGCGCGCCTGCAGGCCCATGTGGCTGTCGCCCATTTCACCGTCGAGTTCGGCTTTGGGGACGAGTGCGGCCACCGAGTCCACCACCAGCACGTCGATGGAATTCGAACGCACCAGCGCTTCCGTGATTTCCAGCGCCTGCTCGCCGTAGTCGGGTTGCGAGACCAGCAGATTGTCGACGTCCACACCCAGCTTTTTGGCGTACGCCGGATCGAGCGCATGTTCGGCATCAACGAACGCCGCCATGCCTCCGGTCTTTTGTGCCTCGGCAATTACCTGCAGGGCAATGGTGGTTTTGCCGGAAGATTCCGGGCCGAATATTTCAACGACACGGCCCCGCGGAAATCCACCCACACCCAGCGCGGCATCGAACGAAATCGCCCCCGTCGAAATCACTGCGATGGGGACGATGGCTTCCTTCGACCCCAGCCGCATGATGGAACCTTTGCCAAACTGCTTTTCAATCTGTGCGAATGCAAGTTCAATTGCCTTGGTGCGCTCGTCGGCCATAATGGCTGCTCCTGTTGATGAATCTGGATTCCCGGGTATGAATCCCCCGTAGCCTACACCCGCGGGCTGGGGCGTGAAGTGTTGGCTGTCACATCAGTTTTGGTCAGTTTAGCATAGAGCGAATAAAAGGCGAAGTGTGATCGCGTTGGCGGGGATGAGTCCTGAGAGGTCAGAGGTTAGATTGCAAAGGTGAAAATCTATAGTGACCAGCTGCAATGCCGAATCGCTGAGGTTCCACCTCTGCAATCGAACCTCTGACCTCTAACCTTCCCCTTTTCTTGCTAGACTCCCTTTATGCGGGAAGACACTCAGAACGGCACTGGCTCAGAGCGCGGTGCAGCGATAGGAGGCCCATCCCTCTATCTCGTTGCTACCCCCATCGGCAACCTCGAAGACATTACGCTGCGCGCCCTGCGCGTGCTCAAAGAAGTTGACCTGATCGCCTGCGAGGATACGCGCCAGACGCTGAAGTTGCTCAGCCATTACGGCATCAAGACGCGCACGGTCAGCTATCATGAGCACAATGAGATGACTAAAGCCGCCGAACTGGTCGTCGACCTCGAAGGCGGAGCCAAGATCGCCCTCGTCACCGACGCGGGCATGCCCGGCATCTCCGACCCCGGATTCCGCCTGATCGCGCTGGCCATCCGGCATCATGTGCCGGTCGTCCCAATTCCCGGCGCGTCGGCATTCCTGGCGGCGCTGGTGGCGAGCGGCCTGCCCACCGATTCCTTCCGTTTCAGCGGCTTCGTCCCGGCCAAGGCAGGGCAGCGCCGGAAGCTGCTGGAGAGCGTGAAAGACTCTCCCCGAACGCAGGTATTCTACGAGGCGCCGCACCGGCTGCTGGAAACGCTAGCCGACGTGGTCGAAGTTCTGGGGAACGACCGGCACGTCGTTGTCGCCCGCGAGGTGACCAAGCTGCACGAAGAATTCTTGCGCGGACGGGCGAAAGACATTCTTGAACAACTCGGATCCCGAGGGGACGTCAAAGGCGAAATCACGCTGCTGATCGCGAAGCAGGATAGCTCCGAGCCGCGAGCTGCGAGCTGCGAGCCAAGTATCGCCCAGCGCGTCAAGCAGATCATGGCGGCGGAGAAGGCCGATGAAAAAGCTGCACTGAAGAAAGTTGCCAAAGAACGCGGGATTGGGAAGAGCGAAGCCTACCGGGAGTGGCAAAAGGCCAAGTAGCAGGAAGGCCCACGTAGGCCCGGACGCATTCGTCCGGGCTGGCGAACCTTGCTGGACGGGGGCGGACGAATGCGTCCGCCCCTACGTGAGTCCTACTTCCCCGCCAATTCCTTCTTCACCGCTTCGCTGACTACCTTCCCGTCCACCCGCATCCCTGCGGCGGCGAAGCGCGCCATGGCCGCCTTCATCACCGTGCCCATGTCTTTCATGGCAGGAGCAGGCGTCATCTCGGCAATTGCCGCGCGGACGCCGGCTACAATTTCTTCTTCGCCAGCGGCTTTGGGCAGGTAGGTTTCGATCAGCTTGATCTCGGCGGCTTCTTTGTCGGCCATCTCCTGGCGTCCGCCCTTGGTGAACTGCTCGACCGAGTCCTTACGCTGCTTGATCAGCGTGGAGAGCACCTGCTGCGATTCCTTGTCGTCGAGCGGCGCCATCTTGTCGACTTCTTTGTTTTTGAGCGCGGTTTTGACCATGCGCAGGGTGGAGAGGCGCTGCTCTTCGCGGGCCTTCATGGCCGCCACAATGTCTTTCTGGATCTGGTCGATGAGGGGCATGGGAGAATTATAGAGGTCAGAGGTTAGATTGCAGAGGTGAAAACCATATGTAGCGTATGCTCTTACTTCTGCAATCTGACCTCTGCCCTCTGACCTTTTCTCCCCCGAACCACAGGCTTTCGAATATTCTGGGTTCCCATGATCAAGAAGAACAGACTCTTCACTCCCGGTCCTACTCCTCTTCTTCCGGCCGCTCAGACGGCGATGGCCTCCTACGGCGCGCACCATCGCACGGCCGATTTCCGCGCCCTGTTCACGCGCGTGCTCGCCGACCTTAAAGAATTCATTGGCACAAAGAATGACGTGCTCGTGCTGAGTTCTTCGGGCACGGGTTTCATGGAGGCCTCGGTCTCGAACCTGACTTCTCCCGGCGACCGCGTGCTGGTACTCACCGCCGGCAAGTTTGGCGAGCGCTGGGCCTCGTTGGCCAAGGCATTTGGTTGCTCCGTGGAAACAGTGACTGCCCCCTATGGCGAAACCTTTTCGCTCGAGGATGTGCGCCGTAAGCTGTCGCCCGACGTCCGCTGCGTTTATATGCAAGCCACCGAGAGTTCCACGGGCGTGCGCCATGACGTCGAAGCGATCGCAAAGCTGGTGCGAGCTTCATCCGATACTCGGCCAGATACTCTGCTTGTCGTCGACGCCATCACCGGCCTGGGCACAACGCATCTCGACGTCGACGGTTGGGGAATCGACGTCATCATCGGCGGCTCGCAAAAGGCGCTGATGATCCCGCCGGGATTGGCCTACGGCGCCATCAGCGAGCGGGCGTGGCAACGCATGGAGACGGCAAAATCTCCGCGCTATTACTTCGATCTGCGAAAGGAACGCAAGTCGGCCGCCAAGGCGGAAACGGCTTACACGCCTGCGACCTCTCTGTTCGCCGGACTGGCCGCGGCGCTCGATTACGTGCGTCAAATGGGAGACGGCAACCTGGCGGCGGGTCGCGACGCGCTCATCGCAAACGCGGAGTTGTGCGCGGCCATGACGCGCGCGGGCGTGCGAGGCGCTGGGACTGAAGCTGTTCGCGCCGAGTTCTCCCGCGGCGGCGCTGACTGCCGTCGCTGCCCCGGTTGGCGTCGATTCCACGGCCATCTGTAAACGCTTCCGCGACCAGTTTGGCGCGGTCGTAGCCAACGGACAGGCGGAGATGAAAGGACAGCTTTTCCGTATCGCTCACATCGGCTACTACGATTATCTGGATACGATAGGAGTGTTGGCCGCACTCGAACATGTGATCGCCGAAGCGACGGGGAAGGCGGTTGAGTTTGGATGCGCGGTGCGCGCCGCGCAGGAAGTGTATGCGAAGGTCAGGTGAGAGGTCAGAGGTCAGATTGCAGAGGTTAGAACCTAAGTTCGGGACACGCGTGTCAGTGCTGAATCTCTGAGGATTCTACCTCTGCAATCTGACCTCGTACCTCTGACCTTCCTAGGCGTCGAGCGCTTCCCGGCGCAATTTGCGGCTTTCGGCCAGCAGCGACATGGAGTGCATCAGGTTCTGCAGGGTGACGATTCCGACCAGATGCTGATCGTCGACCACCGGAATAATGCTGAGATTGCGCGCCGAGAGCTTACGAAAGGCGGAGGCAAGCGACTCCTGCTTGGCAGCCACTTCGAAAATGCGGTTCATCACAGCCTGCACATAGCCGTTGCCTTCGGCGCGCAGCGCCTCAAGAATTTTTTGCCGGGACACGACGCCCACCATGTCGCTTCCGCGTACCACCGGAAAATCGTCCTGCAGCGTGTGCACGGCTTTTTCGAGCGCGTCTTCCAGCGTGTCGGCGGGCGAGAGGGTGGCAAAGTCAGTGAGCATGACTTCTTCCAGGCGGACGCTTTGCAGCACGGATTGAAATACCGCCGAGCGCTCTTCGAGTTGCGCCCCAAGAAAGAGGAACAATCCGATCATCATCAGCCAATAGCCATTCCAGCGCTCAGCGCCGCTGCTGAGTATCATTCCGACCATGATCATCAGAATGGAAAAGACGTGGCCGATGCGGACCGCGCGCTGGGTAGCTTGCACCATGTCAACGCGGCGCGAGAAAACAGCGCGCAAGGCGCGCCCACCATCCATGGGATAGGCCGGTAGCAAGTTGAACAAGCCGAGGTAGAGGTTCCACCAGACGATGCTCCGCAACAAGGCGCTCGAATGAAGAAGCGGTCGCGCGGTAAGCGAAAAGCTCGGTATGGCAGCGAGCAGGATCAGTGCGGATAACCCGGCGATGCACAGGTTCACCACCGGTCCGGCAACCGCGATGCGGATATCGCGCTTCCAGGCGTTGATCGGGTCGGGAATGGCGTGCGCTTCGTCGAGGATGGTAACGCCGCCGATCGGCAGAAGGATGATGCCCTTCGCGGGAATGCCCGAGCCGCGGGCCACCAGAGCGTGACCTAATTCATGCAGCACCACGCTGCCGAAAACGATGCCGAACAAGCCCAGTACCCGAAGAGCGGCGGTTGCATCCTGGGTAGCGGCTTCGGTGCTAAACAAAAAGACCAGCAGAAACAGAAAGGTCAGGTGAATGCGAATTTCGATTCCGAAAAGACGTCCGACCGGGATGGACCAACTGCGCATCGTCATGCCTACCAGTATTCTATCTGTTTAGACACCGGTGGACGCCGCGCAGATGCGAAAAGGGGAATCGAAAGGGCCTAGTCTAAGGCATTCTCTGTAGAGACGCGGCTTGCCGCGTCTCCGGCGGGTGGAGGAGCACGCGCATATTTCGCTCATGGGGCATGGAGGGAGTAGGGGCCCTTCGACTACGGTGGCCGTTCACTTCGTGAACGACCACCTCCGCTCAGGGTGACAGGGTTTAGGTTTGAGCACAGAGACGGGGCGAACCCCGTTTCTACAGAATAATTATGAGAGTTATTGCTGGAGATTACCGGCATCGCAGGTTGCGGTCGTTGCCTGGACGTGAAATCCGTCCGACTGCGGACCGGTTGCGCGAGACCCTGTTTAACGTGCTGTCGGCGGGCGATCCCGCAGCGCTGGCCGAGTCGGTGTGGCTTGACTTGTACGCCGGGACGGGCGCGGTGGGCATTGAGGCTCTGAGCCGCGGCGCGCGGATGGTGCATTTTGTCGAATCGTCTAAAGCAGCAGCGGAGCTGATCGCCGTGAAACTTGAAGTCGTTGGGGATTGCGCATGGGTTCCAGATCGTGAAGGCCGAAGCCGGGAAAGCTCTGCGGCAATTGGAAGCGGCGGGGAACGTCGCCGATTTCGTTTTTCTCGATCCGCCCTACTCGATGCAGGATGAGTACGCCAAGACAATGGCGGCGCTGGCGGAATCGAAATTGTTGGCACGGGCGGAGCCTGGTAATCGCCGAGCATGAGAAGAGATTCGATCCGGGAGAGGCGTTTGGGGAATTGCGGCGATATCGCAAGCTGGTGCAGGGGGATGCGGCGCTGAGCTTCTATTGGCGGAAATAGTGGAGCGACGGGCGTCCTCGCCCGTCCCCGCCTTGCGCCGACGTTCCCTCGGCCGGGCGGGGACGCCCGGCTCTCCATTAGTAGGATCGCTATAATCACTACGACATGCCTAACTTTCCACCGGTCGAAGAACAACTGGCTTACCTCAAGAAGGGCGCGGCGGAGATCGTCAAAGAATCCGAACTGCGCGCGAAGCTCGAACGCTCGCGCGCTTCGGGCAAGCCGCTCAAGGTGAAGGCGGGCTTCGATCCGACCGCGCCCGATCTGCACCTGGGGCATACGGTCCTGCTGCGCAAGCTGAAACATTTTCAGGACCTCGGCCACACGGTCATCTTTCTGATCGGCGATTTCACCGGAATGATCGGCGATCCCACTGGGCGCTCGGCGACGCGGCCTCCGCTGACCCGGGAGCAGATTGCGGAGAACGCCGAAACCTACAAGGCGCAGGTTTTCAGAATTCTCAGCAAGGAAAAAACGGTGGTGGACTTCAACAGCCGCTGGTTCTCGAAATTCTCGGCCGAAGACTTCATCCGTCTGACCGCGAAGTACACGGTCTCGCAGATGCTCGAGCGCGAGGACTTCCACAAGCGTTTCCATGACGAGAAACCGATAGCGATGCATGAATTGCTGTATCCGCTGGCGCAGGGATACGACTCGGTCGCCCTCGAAGCTGACGTGGAACTGGGCGGCACCGATCAGAAGTTCAATCTGCTGGTGGGGCGCGAGTTGCAGCGAGCTTACGGCCAGGAGTCGCAGGTGGTGCTGACCACGCCGATCCTCGAAGGGCTCGACGGGGTGAACAAGATGTCGAAATCGCTGGGGAATGCGATTGGAATTCACGAGCCCGCGCTGGAGATGTACGGCAAGGTGATGTCGATTTCCGACGAGATGATGTGGAGGTATTACGAGCTGCTGACGGATGTACGGATACGCAATATCGAGCAATGAAGCAAAGGGATCGTAGCCAGCGGGAACATCCGATGGCGCTGAAGAAGATTCTGGCGCGGCAGATGGTGGCGGATTTCATACTGCCGAGGAGGCGGCAAAGGCGGCAGAAGAATGGGAGAAGCAGGTCCAGAAACAGGAAGTTCCAGCGGACATCGAAACGGTGAAAATCAGATACGCGGACGTAGCACCTGCGGAAGGCCGCGACGCGATTGGTCGCAGCCCAATCCGCCTCGACAAATTGCTAGGAAGGTCCGGTTTAGCGGAATCGGGCAGAGATGCCCAGAGGAAGATTAATCAGCGTGCGGTCCGTGTTGAGGGAGAGGTTTTCCCCCCTACTGGCGTTGCCATTATTGCATTGGTTTTTCCGTTCGAAGTGTTGCTCCAAGTCGGCCATCGTTTCAAGAGGACCGTCGTCGTTGAGTTGCTCGGAGCGATAGCGCAGGCACGGACGCTCTCGTCCGTCACCTACGTGGTCCTTGGTGCGCCGGGCATCGCCTTGTGCCATTCCGTCGCCTGCTCGTAGGCATGCGCAGCCTGCAGCACTATGTCCTCCCGCCAGGGAGCGGCGGCCAGTTGCAGGCCGATCGGCAGGCCATCTTTTGTGAATCCGCAAGGAACGGAAATCGTGGGAATCCCCCAGACATTGAACGGCCGCGTGTTGCGCAGCATGATCAGCTCTTGCGGACGGAGGTCGTCGGGATGCTCTAGTAAGGTCGGCGATTACCGGCGGCGGAATGGGAACTGTGGGCGTCAGCAGCACGTCCACTTCATCGAATATCTTTCCGATCGCGTCACGGCTCGCCTGCAGCTCGCCGCTGGCCCGCAGCAGCATCGTCGGCGGAGATGTTCTCTCCCGACCGGATGCGCGCCAGCGTCGCTGGCTGGTAAAGCTCCGGCGATTTGGCCACGAATGACTTGTGATACGCATAGGCTTCGGCGCTCGCCAGCGTGCGGTCGGTGGAGACTTCGAGTTTGACCTCGCGAATTTCAGCATGGAGTTCGCGGAAACGCTCGATTGCTTTTTCGATGGCCGCGGCGACTTCGGGATGGAGATCGTCGAAGAAAAATGGACGCGGAATTCCGATGCGCAGATTCGCCGGCAGCTCCTCGAACCGGGCGACGAGACTCGGCTGAGCGCTGGGGTCCCCTGCCTTGAAGTCGGATAGCACTTGCAGCATCAGGGCCGCGTCATAGACCGAATTCGTGATGGGGCCGACGTGATCGTAGGACGTCGACAACGGAATGACTCCACGGGCGCTCACCCGGCCATACGTCGGCTTGAGCCCGACGACTCCGCAATAGGCGGCAGGCAGGCGGATGGAACCGGCGGTGTCGGTGCCGACAGCGGCAAATCCGAGAGCGGCGGCAACGCTGGCGGCCGAGCCTCCGGAAGAGCCTCCGGTAATGCGCGCCGCGTCCCACGGATTGTGCACCTCGCCGAAGAAGCTGATCATCGAACTGCCGCCATAGGCGAATTCGTGCAGATTCTGCTTGCCCAGAATGATCGCGCCTCCGCAGCGCAGGCGGCGCACAACCTCGGCGTCTTCGGTGGGAATGCGATCTTTGAACAGCGCGCTGGCGGCGGTAGTGCGGACTCCGGCGGTATCGAGAATGTCTTTGAGTCCGATGGGAATGCCGTGCAGCGGGCCGCGATAGTCTCCGCGGAAGATTTCGCGCTCGGCGATCCGGGCTCGTTCCAGAGCGCGGTTCGGCGGTGACGGTGATGAAGGCGTTGAGCGCCGGGTTGAGCTTCTCGATCAGCACGAGGCAGTTCTGGGTGAGTTCGACGGGAGAGATATCGCGGTCGCGAATTTTTCGGCTGAGTTCGCAGATCGTGAAGAGCACATGTCCCTCGCACTCGAAATGAATCACACGCGCAGCGCCGGAAGGCGCAATTCTCATCGATCATTTCGGTATCGCTAAGCGATACCCTGATACGATCCTGGCACAATGCTAGATCTTGCCGCCTTTTGCGCGGCGCGCTTGGCAAACCATTTCACCACAAAATAGACAACCGGGCCGGCGGCAAGGGCCCAGGGCCCCAGAGCTTCGCAATCCTGGGGCTATTGCCCAAGGCGACACAGGTCATCGCCATGCGGCATGGCGATCACATAGAGCAGTCCGAGGTTGCCGCCGGGGATGCGGAAAGATCGTGGCAAATCGGGCTGTTTGCGGCGCAGTCCCCAGGAGGAGAGGACGGTCAGCCCGGTGGTGGCGCCCCGCAGCCAGCCATAGATGCTGATCAAGTCGCCAAGCGAGTGCAGCGCCAGGGAGGCGTAGATGGCGGCGGAGATCAGGATCGCGATCCAGGGCGTGCCATAGCGCGGATGCCGGCGCGTGAGGAATGGCGGCAGGTATCCGTCTTCGGCGAGCGCGAAGGGCATGGGCGTGGCGGTGAGCATGGTGGCGTTGAGCAGCGCGACGGCGCCGGCCATGGCGGCGACCGCCATCAGATGGCCGAGCCAGGGGCCGCCGATCAGCAGCGCCGCGGTGGAAAAGTATCCGTCGTTCCATTCTTGCCAGTTTCCGAGCGCGGCCGTCCCGGCCAGCACCGGCAGAAAATACGTCGCGATGGAAAGCGGAATGACCACGGCAAGCGCTCTCGGATAAGTGCGCTGCGGGTTCTCAACCTCCCCGGCCACGCTCGATACTTGCTCGTATCCGGCGTAACCCCAAATGGCTAGGGCCAGATCCAACTCCAAATGCTTTGAAAAAAGGCTGATGCGGCGGGACCAACGGCACAAATGGGTTGTGATGCCACTTGGCAAAACCAATGACCACCATGGCGATCACCGGAATGAACATAAACAGTTCGAGAACAGTGGCCGCTTTGCCCACCATCTGGATGCCACGGACATTGAGCCAGGTGATGACGACGATCAGCGCGAAAGAAACGAGCCAATGTTTCCACCCGGCGATCCCGGGAAAATAGTAAGTCAGATAGTCGGTGAACATCACGGCATAGGAGCTGCCGAGGATGAATGAGGCGGACCAGTTCCACCATCCGGCGAGAAATCCCCAGAAGTCTCCGAAGGCGGCGCGGGTCCAGCGATAGAATCCGCCTTCGACAGGCATGGCGGTGGTGAGTTCGGCGGCTACGAACGATACCGGAATGCTCAACAGGAACGGGATGACCAGCAAAAAGATCAGGCCCATGCCGGGGCCGCTGGTGCTTACCATGCCTTCGAGTCCGAAGGGGCCGCCGGTGGTGTAGGAAAACATCACGAAGACGAAATAGAAGAGGCTGGCCTTGCGGACGGTCGATGTCGTGGATGAGCTCGGGGCGTTCACAATGGAAGATGCCGGCTAGTGTACAGGAACTGCGCCAACCGTCAGCTTATGCCCCGATTGCCAGGGGAAGAAAAGGACGAACATGCCCCTCCTCCAAGTCGAGCAACTTGCGTTTGACGTCGAGCCCGCCGCCATAACCGCACAGCGAGCCGCTTGACGCGATCACCCGGTGGCAGGGAACGACGATAGCGACTGGATTCCGGTTGTTCGACATGCCGACGGCACGGTAGGCGTGCGGGTGGCCAATCGCTTTCGCAATGTCGCGGTAACTGCGGGTCTCGCCGTAAGGGATTTCGAGCAGCGCGCGCCAGCACGCGAGTTGGAACTCGGTTCCGCGAAGATCGAGCGGGAAGGAGAACTCGCGGCGCTCGCCCGCGAAGTATTCCTTGAGCTCGCGCAGATAGGGCGCGAGGGCGGGCTTCGACTCATGCAGCTGAGTCGTATGGGGATTCATCTTCAGCACGCGACCTTCGAATTCAAGCCGCACCAAGCCATCCGTGGAAGCGGCGAGGAAAAGCGGGCCGACCGGCGAAGGCGTGCGCGACGTAGCACAGAGTTTCCATGACGCGTTGCAGGATATCACGATGCCGGAGGCGCAACTCTGTGACGGGCCTCGTCCGATTGGATACAATGTGCGCCATGTGGCGCAAGCTCCACGTTCTCAGCCCAATTCAAAGTCTCGTACTGGCATCGGTGTCTGCCGCAATAATCGCAGTGCCACTAGCGCTGCAAGCCGCCTCTCGCAACGAAACGGCGCTCCTTCACGACCTCTACTGGCCCGATACCCTTAACCCTTACATGATGTTCTCGCTCGTTTTTCTGGGCATAGTACCCGGCCTACTCGGCTACTATCATCTCGGACGGCTCGGTTTTCTGCTGAATGTTGCTATGGGGTTCGCGCTGGCTTGGGTCATGGCGGTATGCGGGATCATTTGCTTCGTTGGTGTTGGGCATTATTTCGGAAGCGTAAGGCTCAGTACCGCTGCTTATGCCACGTGCGTCATGCTGGTGTACACGCTCATTGCGCGGCTTCATCTCAAGGCAGCAAAGTCTCAATCGGTGCATGACGCTCAGCGAAAGCTTCGCCTAGTCCCTACCGGAACACTCTAGACTGTCGAAATCAGCCATAGCGCTCACAACCTAAAGTAGCTGCGTTCAGCAGCACCGCCTCCACACCAATAAAAAAGCCTCCCACTTTCATGGGAGGCACTCAGGGGAGGGTACTCTTCTTTACTTCTGCTGTGGTTGATCCGAAGTCGTGGTGGTCGAAGCAAGCTGCTCCAGGTCATTCTTCAGGAGGCTGACTTCGACGCGGCCGCCCGCGATGCGCTTGGGTTTGGCTTCGCCCTCGGTGGACGTCGCCGGCACCGGTGCATTGCCCATGCCGACCAGGTAAATCCGGTAGATCGGAATGTCGTGGTTCAGCGCCAGATAGCGCACGACCGATTCCGCCATCTTCTGCGAGTTGGCAATCGCGACCTGTCCGTGGCCGGATGCAAAGCCCTGGACTTCGACGACGTAGCCACGCTGGTTCTTCAGCGGGGTGGCCATATCATCGAGAGCAGTCTTGGCAGCCTGGCTCAGCACCGTCTGTCCGGGTTTGAAGCGGATTTCGGTTTGGGCGGAGGGCTGGTACTGATCGATATTCGTGACTACCTTCTCGACCGTGTTCAGCCGGGTGTGAGCCTGTTGCGCGGTCTGCTGCGCGGCTTGCGCCCGGTTGCCGGCGTCGATGGCATGCTGATCGGCTTCGCTGGCCTTGGCCGAAGCGAGTTGGATTCCCTGCTGCGCGCGCGCATCGGTATCCTTGATCGCCCGGGTGTTGGAGGCGGTCAGCTCATCGAGTTCGTTGACGCGGTCGCGGATCGGCTGGGTCTGCCGCGCAACATATTTCTTGCGCGCGAACGGGTTCATCTTGCCCCAGAAGCCTTGGCGAGTCTCGGGTTGCAGCGGATCTTTCCCGGTGGCCGTATCGGCCTTCGTAGCCGGCTGGGCTGCGGTCTGAGTCGTTGCGGGCTGAGTTTGGGTGGCGGAATTGTCCTGCGCGAATACTGGCACTGCCAGGATTACAGCCAGCAGCAGAGCGAAGACGGTGCGGTTTTTCATTTTACTGTTCCTCCAAGGGAGAGTGGAGAGCCACTCCGGGCGCCTTGCGGCGCGATTTTTAATTGCGTCGTTTTACTAACGGACTCCGTAAACTTTCGCAAGGCAAGCGCCGACGCTTGGTTCCTCAAAATGCTTGCCTTAAAAAGCTGCCCATACCACGGGTGCGCATTTCTATAAACAGTTTGCGTGCCAAATGCCCGGGGACCGGGGGTGGAATGCAAGTGCTTTATTTTCAAGGATATTGTATATCACCGTTCCTCAACCCCGCACCGCGCCTAACGGTAATTTTGGCGGGAACTGATATAAAAACTGCGTGCAGAGGCCGTATTTTTGGGATTTATCGAAAACAGAGAATGGTCGAAAAAAGATGAACCCAGCTCGCCACCGAGCATCCATTAATGATTATGCGACGCTTGGACATGCGCCAAATTTGGTTTCTGCTGCTTCCCTCTCTGCTGGCTTTCCTGGCTCACGCCGGCTCCGCCCACGCGGAGAAAACTCGTTTCGATCTTGCGCAACTGAAAGCGCCGCCGGGTTTCCACATCTCGGTTTTTGCCGAGGATGTGGATGGCGCGCGCATGATGGTCTTCAGCCCCGGCGGCACGCTGCTGGTGAGCGAATCGGGCGAGGGCAAGGTGGTCGCGCTTCCCGACCCGAAACACACGGGCAAGGCCCAGCGGACGGCTAACTGTTCTCGACGGGTTGAATGAGCCGCACGGGCTCGCGTTTTACGAAGGCAAACTGTACGTCGCCGAAAACGACAAGGTTCGCCGCTATGACTGGGACGAAGCGAACCTGCGGGCATCCAATCCGAAACGGCTGGCCGATCTGCCGGCCGGCGGCGGACACTCCACGCGCACCCTCCTGTTTCATGGCGGCAAGATGTACGTCTCGGCCGGATCGAGTTGCAACGTCTGCATCGAAAAAGATTCGCGGCGAGCGGCCGTGATGGAATTCAATCCGGATGGCAGCGGCCAGAAGATCTTCGCGAAAGGCCTGCGCAATGCGGTGGGGCTGGCGGTGAATCCGAAGACGGACACGGTGTGGGCCACCGTCAACGGACGCGACTTGCTGGGCGACGATCTGCCGCCGGAAGTGATCGTCGATCTCGGCAAAGACGGCGGCGATTTTGGCTGGCCCTATTGCTATGGCGACCGCGTGCCCGATCCAAACTTCACCAAGCCTGGGGACGATCGTTGCAAGAATGTGGCCCGGCCGAAAGTCCAGATGCAAGCGCACTCCGCTCCGCTGGGACTCGCGTTCTACGAAGGTTCGGAGTTTCCCGCCGCGTACCGAAACAACCTCTTTCGTCGCGTTTCATGGATCGTGGAATCGCAGCGTCCCGACGGGATACAAAGTCGTGCGCGTGAAACTCGACGACCAGGGGCAACCCGAGGGCGGCGCGGAAGACTTCATAACCGGATGGCTCGCTCCGGGCGAAACGAAGAGAGGGCGGTGGATGGGGCGCCCGGTGGGAATTGCGTTCGGCGGTGATGGGGCGATGTATCTGAGCGATGACGCGGGGGGCGTGATCTACCGGATCAAATACGCAAAGTGATTTTCGACCTGAAAGAGTTGTCATCCTGAGCGAAGCGAAGGACCCGCTTTCTTATCAGCGCAAACGACAGCAGGTCCTTCGCTTCGCTCAGGATGACAAGATCAAAATTAGGAGGTAGAACGCCGAGACATTTCGTCACCGGCTGCTACTCCCCGCAATACTTCTCGTACTGCTGATAAATAAACGGGTCGGTCATGCCGGCGATGTAGTCGCAGATGACGCGTGGCAGCGGCTCCTGTGCGGCTTTTTCGCGGTAGGTGCGGGGCAGGTCGTCGGGCTCTTCCATCCAGTGAGCGAAGAGCTCTCGGGTGATGCGCTCGGCGTCTTCTTTCTCCGCCGCCAGCGCCGGGCTGTAGTAAAGGTTTTCGTAGAGAAAGTCCTTCAGCCGGCGTCGCTGCTCTTCGACGGGCGGACTGAACGCCGCAAGCCGCTCGCCGTGGCGGCGGACATCTTCCAGAGAATGCACGCCGGCCGCTTGCACACGTTGCGCTGTGTTCCTGATCAAGTCTCCGACCAGCCCATCGAAAATACTTTTCAGCGCCTCGTTAAAAACCATTTTTTCAGCGGCATTCGGGTACAGGCTCTTTGCATCGTGATAGTGGCGTGCGAAAAGGTCCACGCTGTCCGCGACCTGCTCGACCGTGAGCAGGCGGGCTTCGAAGCCGTCGTCGAGGTCCGCGGTGTTGTAGGCAATTTCGTCGGTCAGGTCGATGAGCTGCGCTTCAAGCGGCGGACGTTGATCGAGCAAATACTCGGCAAGTTCGGGATGGTCTTTGGCGTTGTAATCGTGCGAGTGCTTGATGATGCCCTCGCGCACTTCGAAGGTAAGATTCAGCCCGCGAAATGCCGCGTAACGGAGTTCGAAGTCTTCGACAATGCGGAGCGCGTGCAGGTTGTGATCGAACGATAGCCCGTGCTGGCGCATGGCGGTGTCGAGCGCCTTTTCTCCGGAGTGCCCAAACGGAGGGTGGCCCAGGTCGTGCACCAGGGCGAGCGCCTCCACCAGATCGCTGTTCAATCCAAGTTGCGCGGCGATGGTGCGCGAAATCTGGGCCACCTCGATGGTGTGCGTCAGCCGATTGCGGAAGTGGTCGGAGTAACGGCGGGTGAAAACTTGTGTCTTCGCTTCCAAGCGCCGAAAGGCGCGAGCATGGACGACACGATCGCGGTCGCGCTGAAAATCGTTGCGGTAGGGATGCGCCGGCTCGGGATGGCGGCGTCCTCGCGAGTCTTCAACGCGCACCGCGTAGTCGGCGAGCATGAGAAGAGTTTAGCAGCACGATCACCGCCGAGACGCCGAGATCGCGGAGAAACCCTTTTACGGCTTGATTGATCTCCGCAGGATAGAATCAAGATAAAGATCCTCTCGGCGATCTCCGCGTCTCGGCGGTGAAGAATCCCGACTACTACTTCGCGCCCTCTTCCTTAGCCAGCTTCATCCTCGCCGAGTCGAGTTTCTTCTGTACCCGCGATACGTCTGCCGGATCGACCTCAGCGGCAATGGTGCGATTCCACTCGCTGAGCGCGCGCTCCCAGTTGGTCGCGGCGAGTTTCAGACGTCCGGTCTTCTGGTACAGGTCGCCGAGGTGATCGTGGACGGTGGGGTCGGTATTGATTTTCTGCGAAGCCTTCATCAGGTTGTCTTCGGCCAATTCATACTTTCCCAGGCGGAAGTATGCCCAACCGAGAGAATCGAGATAGGCGCCGTTGGCGGGATCCAGATCCACGGCGCGCTTGATGTATCCGAGCGCCTCTTCGAGCTTCATGTTTTGGTCGGCCAGCATGTAGCCCAGATAATTCAGCGCCGAAGCATGCTCCGGATCGCTGGCCAGCACTTTCTTGAACTGTTCTTCCGCTTCCGCGTAGCGTTTCTCGCGCTCGAAATTGGAGCCGCGGAGAAACCAGACGTATTCCTTGTCTTCGGTTTTGGTCGATAGCGCTTCGGCCTTATCGAGCGCCTGTGCGGCATCGCCGAACCGGCGCAGACGCGCGTTCATCTGTGCCAAGGTGATGTAGACTTCGCGGTCATCGGAATTGGAATTGGAATTGGAATTTGAGTTGGAACTGGAGTCGGCGCCGCCCTTCAACATCGCGCGAACGTCGGCGAGCGCCTTGTCGGCATCGCCCATATCGACCTGCTGCAAAGCCAGCACCATTTTCAGTTGGGGGCTGGGCAGCTTCTGCACCGCTTCTTTGGCGGTATCGAGAGCCTTCTGCCATTCCTTGGCTTCGCGCCAGGTATCGATGATCTGCTGATAACCGCGCTCGATGTTGTCATCGCCGCCCAGAGCAACGATCTCGCGGAAAGTCTCGTTAGCGGCGGTATTGTTCCCCTGGTCGCGGTAGATCGTCCCCAGCCTCTCCAGAAACACCGCCCGATTGCTCTTCTCACCGTTCGAGTACTTGCCGTCGGCCTTCTCCGATTTCTTCAACAGGTCGCGCATGATCGGAATGGCTTCGTCGAAACGGCCCTGCGCCTGGTAGATGGCGGCGATATTGTAGGGAACTTCGACCGAGTCCTGCACCATGGACTCGGCTTTTTTCAGATGCTCGAGCGCCAGATCGAACTTGCCCTGCTTGCGGTAGATTTCCGCGATGCGAACGTAGGTTTGCGCATCCTCCGGATTCGCGTCCGCGATCACTTTGTACTGTTCCAGAGCGGCATCGGCCTGCCCATCGTTCAGCAGGTTCTGCGCCAGGCCGCGAATGGCGTCCAGATTGTCCCGGTCCAGTTCAATCGCGTGCCGATAGGCATCGATGGCGTTCTTGTATTCCTTCTGCTGCTCGTAGGTGTACCCAAGCGCCGAATAGAGCTTCGCCGAACGCGCGGCATTCGGCACCGAACTGAGTACTTGCGCGGCGCGAGCCGTGTCGCCCAGTTCGTTGTAGAGATACGCCAGGGTAGTAACCGCTTCTTCGGAGTCCGGCTGGAGTTTCACCGCGGTCTTGAATTCGCTCTCCGCTTTTTGCAGATCGTTGTTCAGCCGATAGAGGCGCCCGAGAAGCAGGTGGTCATCCATGCTGTCGGGTTGCAGGCGGATGATCTGCTCATACTGCTCGATCGCCAGCTTCAGCACGCTTTCCGAACCGCCGCCGGCCTGCATATCGCCGAGCGAGCGCAGATAGATCCTTCCCAGCAGACGCCGGGCTTCCAGATTGTTGGGATTGCGTTTGATGAGGTCCTGCGCCTCGACCACGGCGTCACGAATGCGGCCGATTTTGTTATAGAGCTCGGCCAGGCCGGACGTCAGGTACGCCGAGTTTGGATCCGCATCAATCGCGGCGCGATATTCCTCAATCGCTTTGTTGGCCAACTCGCTGCGGCCGTTGGCTACCTGTTCCTCGTACATGTGCGCGAGGGTGAAATGGTAGTAGGCGGCGGCGCGGTCGGGCGTCTTGCTCTTGGTGGCAGCCGGGGAGTCGGCAGCCGGGGAATCCGCGGCCCGAGCTTGAGCCAGTAAACCCTGGGTTAGTAAGCCCTGGGCCAGAAAAAAAGCCCCCCCCAAAACGACACTGACAATCCACAACCGTTTCTTCATGAAAGATCCTGCCACCTGCAAAATTGCAGCCCACACCCTATTTGGATGCTACCGATTGGATGCTGATCCGCAGTCATCCGTATTTTTCTATTCTACCCTCCGCCAGCCCTTTAGCCGCGAGAAAGCGCAGGGTGGGAGGAAAGCCGGAGGTACAGGGGCTTTGGGCGCAAGTGGACCGACGGGGGTCTCGCCCATCCCCATCCCAGCGGCCGGGCGAGGACGCCCGGCTCTCCACCAGCAAACCAACTAATGGCGGAAGTGCCGCACTCCGGTGAAGATCATGGCCAACCCGAGGCGATCGGCGGCTTCGATGACCTCATGGTCGCGCACCGAGCCCCCGGGCTGGATGATCGCCGTCGCCCCGGCGTTGGCGATTTCTTCGACTCCGTCTGGAAAGGGGAAGAAGGCGTCGGAAGCGGCCACGGTGCCCTTCAGGGGCAAGTGCGCCTTCATGGCGCCGAGCTTGCAGGAATCGACTCGGCTCATCTGTCCGGCGCCGACGCCCACGGTTTGCCCATCGCGGGCGTAGAGAATGGCGTTCGACTTCACGTGCTTGCACACCTTCCACGCGAACAGCAGCGCCCGCTTTTCTTCCGGGGTCGGCGGGCGTTTGCTAACAACTTTCAGATCGGCCTCGACCAGCCGGTGAAGGTCGGAATCCTGGACCAGCAGACCTCCAGAAAGATTTTTGAAAACCCAGTTGTGCTGTCCGGCGGGAACTTCCACCAGCCGCAGATTCTTCTTCGTGGCGAACGCCGCTTTCGCCCCTTCCTCGAATGCCGGAGCGGCAATGACTTCGAGGAAGAGCTTGGCCATCTCGTGGGCTGCGGCCGTATCCACGGTGCGGTTTACCCCGATCACTCCGCCATAGGCCGAAACGGGATCGCATTCGAGCGCCCGCAGGTAAGCCTCCGCCAGCGTCTTGCCGGTCGCGGCGCCGCAGGGATTCGTGTGTTTGATAATGGCGCAAACCGGCTCGTCGAACTCCTGCGCCAGATCCCACGCGGCTTCGAGGTCGACCATGTTGTTGTAGGAAAGCTCTTTGCCCTGCACCTGGCGCGCATTGGCCACGCCCGTGCCCGAACCGTCCGCATACATCGCAGCCTTCTGGTGCGGATTCTCTCCATAGCGCAGGTCCGCCACTTTGTGAAAAGACAGCTTCAGAGTTTGCGGGAAACCCAGCATTGGTTTCAATTCGGCTGATTTTGACTCGGATGGCAGCACGAAGTCGCCCCCCACTCGCTCGAGGGTCGAGGCGATGGCGGAATCATAGGCCGCGGTCGTCGCAAACGCCTTCTGCGCCAGCCGCCATTTCGTTTCGCGGGATAACGCACCGGCCGCACGCGCCATTTCCTCAGCGATCGCTCCGTAATCCGCGGGCGACGTCACCACCGCGACGTCTTGAAAATTCTTCGCCGCCGAACGGATCATCGAAGGCCCGCCAATATCGATGTTTTCAATCAACTCTTCGAAGCGCACGCCCGGCTTGGCCGCGGTCTTCTCGAAGGCATACAGGTTGACCACCACCATGTCGATCGCTGGGATGCCATGCTCGGCAACCGCCGCAAGATGACCGCTGTCTGCGCGGCGATACAGGATGCCTCCGTGCACCTTCGGATGCAGCGTCTTGACGCGCCCGTCCAGCATTTCAGGAAACCCGGTCAACTCCGAAATATCTTTTACGGCAATGCCGGAGTCGCGCAGCAGCTTGGCCGTGCCTCCGGTCGAAACCAGTTCCACGCCCAACGCGGCGAGTTTGCGAGCGAAATCTGCAAGTCCGGATTTGTCGGTGACGCTGAGGATGGCGCGCTGGATTCTAGACATAAGACCTCGGGAGAGGATTAGTGAAGAGGAATTCTAGCAGCATCAAGGGCAGTTCTAAGTTCCCAGTTCCCAGTTCTCAGTTCCCTGGGATCGACGTCGCTGGTCTTGGTTGCTTCCTTCTGATTGATGTCTTTCCGGGCGAAATCTACTTGCGGGCAATCAGTCACTTAAGACTGAGAACTGAGAACTGGGAACTGAGAACTAGGAACTGAGAACTAGGTTTTAGCCTTCGCCTTAAGCTTCACCTGTCCACCCTGCATCTCGACTGAATACACCACCACGTCGCAATGGTGCTGCTTGCGAATTTCGCTGGTCTTTTTCTTGACGAATGCGGCGAACGAATCCAGGTTGCCGGAAACCTTTTCTCCCGACCTGTGCTTGGCTTCGGTCAGCGCCTTGTAAAGAGATTCGACTTGCGCACGTTCGGCCGCCGCGCCCGAGCACTGTACCGAAAAAGGCTGATCGCCTCCTGGATCGGCAGCCGGAGCCGGTCCGCCCTCGGCGTGTCCTTTGCGCTTGAGGCCATACACCGGACGATGCTTCGCTTCGTGCTCTTCGTTCGTGCGCACGCCCTGCACCGAGAGGAGCGCATCCTGCGGCCGGCGGTAGCCCTCTTCGCGAATCCGCATCTTCTTGCGCCACAGGTCGCTTTGAATCGCGTAGCGCTGCGCCATCTCGTTGTACTTAAAACGCTGCGAAAAACTCAGCCGCGAGCTGTCGCTGAACTTGCGAATCAACGAGAGCACCTTCCACTCCACGTCGGCGGGAGGCCGTTTGCTCGGATTGTTGAAGAAAATCTCGTACTCGATCTTCAGCCGGCGCAACTGCTGATCGAGGAGACTCAGTTCTTCATCAGTGGTCACAAGGATTCCCCATCCCTACCTTAGCGTTCCAAGTATGGGGTTGGCGAGGTTCCCGCCGGACACGCCAGGGATGGTACGAAAGTACCTAAAGACCAGCCGTCAGCACTCAGCCGTCAGCATTCAGCAACCGCCCCTTTGGCAAATCAACCCTACGAGGATTGCTCGTCTGGATATTGGAAGGGAACTGGAGGCGCTGAAGGCTGAGTGCTGAGTGCTGACGGCTTACTTAGCGTTCGACGCCATCTTCTTCACCATCGCCAGCACCAGCTTCCGGTCGCTGTCGTTCAGATTGGCGGAATAGCGCCGCATCTGGCTCAGGAAGCGGACTTCATCATCGGAGAGTTGCGGCAGCCCCTTATGGCCATTGCTGTGGCCATCGGCAAAGAATTGCGACAACGCCAAATCCATGGCCCCGGCGATCTTGGCCAGCGTATCCAGCGATGGAATGGTGTGGCCGTTTTCAACCCGCGACAGGTAGCAGCGCAACAGGCCCGTGCGCTTTTCGATGTCGCCCTGGGACATGCTTCGTTGGAGCCGGAAATTGCGGATGGTCTCGCCGATGTTCATAGACGCGCAACTAACTCAATGCCAAGACTCCATGGCAATCTAAAGGATGCGTGCATAGTAACCAGAGTAGTATCTTCTGGCAAGTGGAAATTCCTTGCCTTCCAATCGAAAGTGTTTTCCTGAATGTTCTTGGGAAGGGCACGGCCGGCGTCCCCAGCAGGGGCGGGTTTTGCCTGCTGGGGTGCAGGACTTCAGTCGTGCTCTATAGAGAGCGTTAAAATGCGGGCTGCAGCCTCCTGGGGACGGCTCCGCATAATTCCACAACCATTTGTCTGAACGACTTTCTCACTCACCAAGAATCCGACCTGCCGGTTCACTTTTTCAGGGTCGCGGCCAGAAAGTCGACCGTGCGCTGCCATGCATCGGCAGCGTCCTCTGGCCGGTATCCTTGCTTATTGCCGGGATTTTCAAACGCGTGTCCCGCATCCGGATAGATCTTCACTTCAATCTTCTTGCCCAATCGTTCCATGGATTGTTGAAACTTCTTCACATCGTCCGGGGTGATGCCGCGATCCTGCCCGCCAAAAATTCCCAGAACCGGGGCGTTGATCTTCTTTAGTTCCGACGGTTCGGTTGCGAGATGCCCATAGTGAATGACCGTGGCCGCCAATTGCGGCTCGGCCAGTGCCGTATCAAGTGAGTAGCCCCCGCCCATGCACCAGCCAATCGATCCGATCCGCTCTTTTTTCACATTCGCTTGCGACGCCAAAAAGTCGAAGGCGGCTCGCAAATCACGGATAGCCCGATCTTCAGGCAAGCCGCGCATCAGTTCGTGGGCCAGGTCGGGATTGTCGGCAACCTTGCCGCGATACAGATCGACCGCCAGCACAACGTAACCCTGGTCCGCGAGTTTCCCGGCCTGTTGCTTCACCCAGTCGTCCAGTCCCCACCACTCGTGAATCACGATGAGCGCTGGAAACGGCCCGTGGCCGGCAGGAGTGTAGAGAATTCCATTGACGGTGTCGTCGCCCGATTTGTAGGCAACGGCCTTGCCGTCGGCGGCGAGAGCCGAAACCGACAAAAAGAGGGACAACATCAGCGACAGGAAAGCGATGCGAGAAGTCGTGTGCATGGGTCTCACCTCAGGTCTTAGGTCTTAGGTCTCAGGTCTTAGGTCTCAGGAAAAGCAGAATCAGTCCATGACATCGTCGTTGCGGGTTTTCCTAAGACCTAAGACCTAAGACCTGCTTTTACGGAGTTCCCTCAAACAGCGGCCAGAGCCCGTCGGCGGTGACGCGATAGATCGCGTAGGCGCTGCCCCCGTCAAAGGTGCGCCGGAACAGCAATTCGCCGCGGCCATCGCCGTCGGCGTCGACCGCATCGATCAGTTCCATGCGCGGAGCGACGTCGAGATGCCGCGAATCCGTCTGCGCGAAGAACAGTTTTTGCACTTCGCCTTCCAGGTTGGTGCGGGCGATCAGCGTGATTTCTTTCGGCTCTTCGATGCTTCCGGTTGCACCCGCGGCAGGCGGCCGGGTTTTTGCGGAGAGCACCAGCACCGGCTCGTTCGAATTCGAGAGATCGAAGATGCGCAAGCTCACATCGTCGAAGTCAGGCGCGGAGAGGGCAGACGACTTGCCAGCGGATTTCCCCGAAGACGATTTCTTGCGCGCGGGCACAGCCTCTTTCTCTTTTGACGCAGCGCCTGCTTGGCCTCGAAGCTGCGCTGCTGCCAGAGCCAACATCTTGTTGCGGTAAATCGCTTCTTCCGCTGGCTTCACATCGTAGTTGTAGGGGCGCGGATCGGGCCCTCCGGCATCGGAAATTGCCGGGATGGTGACGATCTGCGGCAACGTGTCGGGACTTCTTGCCGCCTGCGCATCGGTTTTCCCTGAACTTGCCGAAGATGTACCCTGCGCTGTATCGGTCAAAGCGTCGAAAGTTGTAAACGGTTCGCGGCGCTCGGTTGAGGTCGGCTTTCCGCGCCGCAGCCGGGGCCGATTTGGATCCTCGATCGGCTCGTCGGACGCAGATGTTTTCGCAGTCTCCGGTGGCGCGGGCGCCTTGGCAGTTTCGGGCGCGGGCAACTTGCTGGCGGGCGGCGTCGAGGGCTTTTGCTGGTTCTTATCCTTATCTTTGTCCTTGTTGTCAGTGCCGCCATCCGCCGTCTTTTCGCTGCGGCGGTGCAACACCGGCGGCGCGTCCTTGTCTTCGATGACAGGGGCCGAATATTTCTTGCTTTTCTCCGGAGCCTTCGCTCCCGCAGGAAGCCATGTGCCTTCGGCGATCCAGACGTGATTCAGTTGTCCCGGTTGCGTAATCGTGAAAATACCCTGCGACACGCCGGTGCGCAATCCCTCATAGACGATGTCGAAGTCGAGAGCCATCGGAACGGGCGTAGCTTTATACGAACCCGCGTCGTAGAACTTTCCGTCCATCATGACGACAATGGGAATGAGGCGGCCTTTGTTACCCTTGGGTGACAGCTGGACCAGACCCAAGGCACGCGGCCCCGCGTCGACCTTCGGCTTGCGCCCGTACTGAGTGATTGGGCCTTGAGCCGCAAGCTGGCCCACAAGCGCGCCGGCCAGCAAGATCGACGCGACCATCGACGGGATCATCGACGCGACCCACGTGACGGCGGATAGCCGGTTGCGATATAACTTGCGAGATAATAACGACCGGCGAGGAGAGAATTTCATATGGAAGTCAATGATAAATCCCCAGACTTCAGTACGACGGACGAGAATGGCAAAGAGGTTGCCCTGAAAGATTTTCGCGGCAAGACCGTGGTGCTGTTTTTCTACCCGAAAGCCGACACCCCCGGTTGAACGAAAGAAGCGTGCGGGTTCCGCGACGCATACAAATCGATTCAGAAAACGGGGGCGGTAGTGCTCGGCATCTCCGGCGACTCTCCCGACAAGCAGAAGAAGTTTCAAGACAAATACGACCTCCCCTACACGCTGCTGGCGGACGACAGCCGGAAGGTCTGTGAGGCCTTCGGCGTGATCAAAGAGAAGAACATGTACGGGAGGAAAGTAAAAGGCATCGCACGGACGACCTTCATCATTGGCCCGGACGGCAAGATCAAGCACATCTTCAATAACGTGAAGGCGGAAGGCCACGCGGAAGAAGTGCTAGCGTATTTGAAGAGCGCAGCGTGAAAGGATTGCAGAGGTCAGAGGTCAGATTGCAGAGGTAAGAACCGACCGGGCCTCGCAGGGTTTTTACTTCTGCAATCTGACCTCTGACCTCTGCAATCGTCTGTTTTGGGATTTTCGCCGTGCTCACGATGAAACCGCTCGGACGGTGTACTTTACTCAAGGCGGAGTTCTTCAATCGCGACCCGCGCCAGGTAGCGCGGGCGCTGCTGGGGAAATTGGTGGTGCGAAGGACGCCGCGCGGTGTGGTTGCTGGGCGAATCGTAGAAACCGAAGCCTATCTTGGCCAGGGCGACGCGGCGGCGCACGCGGCCGCCGGCAAAACGGCGCGGAATGCCGTACTGTTCGGCCCTCCCGGCCATGCCTACGTGTATTTCATCTATGGCAATCACTATTGCCTGAATGTTTCCTGCCTGCCCGATGGAGTTCCGGGCGGCGTGTTGTTTCGTGCCCTGGAACCGGTGGCTGGCATCGAGCAGATGGCCAAGGCACGAGGGATCAAGCTAGTGGAAGAGACCGATCGCAAGAAGGTTTTTTTTCTCAAAAAGCTTTCTTCCGGTCCGGGACGCTTGTCCGAAGCTCTGAAAATCACGCGCGCGCGGGACAACGGGAAAAACCTGGCAAGCCCGCGCTCCGACCTCCGTATTGTCGACGACGGCTATCGCGTGCGGCGCGCTGCCGTCACACCGCGCATCGGGATCGTGAAATCCGCCGAGCAGCCGCTGCGCTATCTGGTCGCGGGAAATCCGTTTGTCTCCGGGCGGAGGGTGTAGCGCAGGGTACAACCGGTCCGGGCGTCCACTCGCTCTGGTTCACGGATTCAGCACAACATTGTCGATCAGGCGCGTGGTTCCGACGTAGGATGCGACGGCAACCAATGTCTTTTGCGAGATTCGTTCGACGGGATCGAGCGTTTCCGGATCGACGATCTCAAAATAGTCGAGCGCGACTTGCGGCTCGCGGCGGATGACTTCTTTGGCGGCCGAGATCAGATTGGCAGCGATTCTTTCCCCAGCTTGAAATCGCTGCCGAGTCTCCTGTAACGAGCGTTGCAGCACGAGCGCATGCCTGCGCTCTTCTCCATTCAGGTAGGCGTTGCGAGAGCTCATCGCCAGGCCATCGGGTTCGCGCACGATGGGACAAGCGACAATCTCCACCGCGAAATTCAGATCGCGCACCATGCGGCGGATCACCGCCAGTTGCGCGGCATCCTTCTGCCCGAAAAACGCAGCCACGGGCTCAAGGATGTGAAACAGCTTCGCGACGATCGTCGTCACGCCACGAAAATGGCCCGGGCGAGATCGCCCATCAAGCTTTTCGCTCAGCTCTTCAACCAAGACCCATGTGCCATGGTCGTTGGAATTGGATTTGGGATAGATCTCTTCGACCGCCGGTGCAAACACAATCTCGACTCCTTCTTTTTCCAGCAACTGGCAGTCGCGATCGAATGGACGCGGATATTTCGCCAAATCTTCTTTCGGCCCGAATTGCGTCGGGTTCACGAAGATGGAAACGGCAACCGCGTCGCACTGCGCCTTGGCCGCACGGACTAGCGACAGATGGCCCTCATGCAAAGCGCCCATGGTCGGCACCAGACCCAGGCGCTTGCCGCTGGCGCGGGCAGCGCGACAGGCGGCGCGACCTTCCGCAATGGTCGAGCATATCTTCATGGAGAGAGTGATCTGCTCTTCACATCACCCGATGACCCGATCACCAGGTCACCCGATGACCCTCACGGCGTCTCACGGTACTGCACGTCCAATTCCCTAAGAGTTCCGAGGAGCAGGGCGCGGTTCTTGCGCACATCCGCTTTTGTCTGCTCGGTTGGATCTTTGGGAACGCTTTCGGCGACAAGCACCACTCGGCCGTAAGGCCATGCGCTCGACGGAAGCGAGACCAACTTGCCCGGGACTTCTTCCGGTTTCAGCATGTGGATCTCGGAATTGGCGAGATCGACCAGGCCGATCCCATCCTCGCGAACCACCAAATACGGATTCTGCCAATGGACCATATCCCGGACGGCCGGGTACTTGGCGGCATCCGGCGCGGGAATGGACTCGAGGCTAGCGGGCTTCGATACCTCCGTGGACACAGGCGGTGGAGGTCCGGAGCAGGCCGCCAGAACCCCCAGCAGAATGAAAGTGACAAGCGCTTGTCCAACGTCTCGCACGCCAGTTCGAACTAAAGCCCGCACTGAAGCCCGCGCGACAGTTCGCGCGAAGGTTCGCACACCAATCCGCACAACATCTTCTCCGCCCGCCATTATCGCAGCATGGCCTGCTTGCGGTGGAGTACCGTTTCCAGCGCCGCCTGGGTTTCTTTCGGCAAGTGGTAAGACTCAGCGTCGTTTGGGAACTGGTGGGAAACGATGTCAGCCTTGAACGCCAGCACCGCTTCCGTGATCAGCGCGGCGGCGTCTCCATAGCGGCGCACGAATTTTGCGGGATGTCCAAACGTCAGGTTGACCAGGTCGTGGAAGACCAGCACCTGGCCATCGCAGTCCGGCCCAGCGCCGATGCCGATCGTGGGCGCTTCAACCTCGGCGGTGATCATGGCCGCGACTTCGCGCGGAATACCTTCCAGATAGAGGCAAGCCACGCCCGCGCGATCGAGCGCAACCGCATCGCGCATGAGTTGCTCGACGGCGTTCAGAGTCTTGCCCTGAACTTTGTAGCCGCCCATCATGTTGATCGATTGCGGCGTAAGCCCGATATGCCCGGCGACGGGAATCTCGGCATCGATCACGCGGCGAATCATCTCGACGCGCTTCTCGCCGCCTTCCATCTTGACCGCCTCGGCGCCGCCTTCTTTCACAAAGCGGGCAGCGTTCCGAACGGCGTCACGGGAGTCAACCTGATACGACCCGTAGGGCATGTCGGCGATCAGCAGCGCATCTTTCACGCCGCGGTGCGCAGCCTTGACGTGGTGCAGCATCTCGTCCACCGTAACCGAGAGCGTGTTCTCGTAGCCAAGCATGGTCATGGCCAGCGAGTCGCCGACCAGGACAATGTCGATGCCAGCCTCGTCGACCAGGCGCGCCGTGGCGTAGTCGTAAGCGGTCAGGCACGTAATGGGTTCGCGTTGAAATTTCTTTTCGCGGATGGTGGCGGTAGTGATTTTGTGGCGGGGTTCGCCAATCGGGGTGAGACTCACGATGTCCTCCAGTGCCCCTCCGCAAACCGGACGGATAGAGCCTGTACGCGTCTTTGGATGACGCTGGGGGGATTATAGCTGCAAAAGGGCCGTTCGTCGATAGGTGGTGGGCACCGGTGACGCTGGTCGCAAGCAGCATCCCTAGCTGCTGCAAGTCCTTTATCTTCTATTCTCTGCGTGGCTGGGCGACCAACGACCGCGCTACGCGCTAGCCGCTTCCGTGCTGCCCAGCGGCAGAAAATACTGCGTACCCTTGATCGGAGCTGAGACTTTCTTCAGCAGTTCCTGCAAGTCTTCGTTGCGGTCGACGAAGTCGATCTCGGAGGTGTTTACGATCAGCAGGTCGGACTGTGTGTAGTGAAAGAAAAAGTGTTCGTAGGCCTTCACCACTTCCATCAGGTAATCCTCGCTGATGGCCTTCTCGCCGGCCACGTTCTTCTTTTTCAGCCGTTTCTTCAGCACTTCCGGCGTTGCCTGCAAGTAAATTACGAGGTCGGGAGTCGGCAGTTGCTCACGGAAGTAATTGAAGTAGCGATTGTAGGTATCGAGTTCCTGATCATTGAGATTAAGGCAGGCGAAGAGCTTGTCTTTTTCAAAGATGTAATCGGAGACCACTGTTTTATTGGACCGCGGCCCCAGATCGAGCGCGCGCAGCTGCTCGAAGCGGCGGATCAGGAATGCCAGCTGCGCCTGGAATGCAGCTCCGCGCTCTCCTTCGTAGAACGCTTTGAGAAATGGATTGTCTTCCGGTTCGATCACGCGCTGGGCGGCCAGGCGCTCTCCCAGAACCCGCGCCAGCGTGCTTTTCCCAACTCGTATGGGACCTTCAACCGCAATGTAACGGGGAAGCTCGAAAAGCTTGGCCATGGAATGTCGTGAGCAGAATATCTTGCTTCGAGGCGCGATGCAATTGTGGATTGCGGAGAGGTCAGAGGTTAGAGGTCAGATTGCAGAGGTGAAAATCTTTCGGGACACGCGGCAATGCGGAATCTCTGCGGTTTTTACTTCTGCACTGACGTCTGACCTCTGCAATCACATACAATCTCCCCATGTTCCCCGCTCTGATAGGACTGACGGCCGCTGCCGCCGCTTCGGCGGCGGGATACCAGTCCATGGCGCCGACTGGTCAGTGGTTCGGACGGACGATCGCCAGCGGTGCGCGGGGAAGCAAGCAAATCGCCCTGACCTACGATGACGGGCCGAACGATCCGCACACGCTGAAGCTGCTCGATGTGCTGTCAAGGCACAGCGTTCGGGCAACATTCTTCATGATCGGTCGCTACGTGCGGCAGCGCCCTGATATTGCGCGCGCGGTCGCGCAGGCGGGACACGCGGTCGGCAATCACACGTTCACGCACCCGCTGCTCATCTTCAAGTCTGCGGCGCAGACCCGCACCGAGCTTCTGGATTGCCAGTCGGCGCTGCAGGATGCAATCGGCGCGCATTCGAAGTTGTTTCGCCCACCGTTTGGAGGGAGACGTCCGGCAACGATCAGGATCGCGCGCGAGCTCGGTCTCGAGACGGTGATGTGGAACGTAACCGGCTACGACTGGAATGCTCCGCCCGCCGCAGTGATCGAAAGGAAAGTTGCACGCCAGATGCGCGGCGGCGACGTGATCCTGCTGCACGATGGCGGACATCGCGCCCTGGGCGCCGACCGCGCGCAAACGGTGATCGCGACGGAGAATCTGATTTTACGATACACGGATCAGGGGTATGAGTTTGTGACGGTGGAAGAGATGCATGATCCGACCCGAGGTTCAGGCCCGGCTCGCGTTTCTGCGTCGCAATAGTGTATTTTATGACGATAAAATATTCGGTAATAGCCAGAGCTCTCTTAGCGGTCATCCTTTGGGCAGGGTTGGCGGGTGCCCAGGAGAAACCTAGCCCTCGACTAACACAGGCGCAAGCCGTCAAGGACGCAAAGGCGTTCGTCGAACTCCTCGAACTTTCTCATCCAGACCCATATATCAACATGGGAGGGAAGGTCGCGTTTCATCGAGAGGCGCGCGACCTGATCAAGGGTATACCACAAGAAGGATTGACAGTTTCTAACCTTGAAGAGAGATTGAATGGGTTTCTGACTGGCTTAAAAGACGGACATAGTTCCGTTTACGGTGCAGCCAGCAACAAGTGGCGGGATCCCTCGATTTGGCTCCTTGTCGATATCGGAGTTTCAAGTGACGGCTTGTTCATCGACAGCTCCGACATTCCACAACTCAAAGGAACTCGCGGCTACAAACTCCGCGGTGTCAATGGTCATCCGATTGATCAGATCACGACCAAGATTTGCGAGGGGAAACCCTGCGAAAACCTTTTTGGTGCTTACACTAATTGCGCAGCGGTCGTGCGAAGCTTCCAGTTCATGAAGAACCTGTTCCCCGACACACCCCAAGACGCAATTACATACAACCTCGAATCTCCCAATGGTACCAAGGCGGATCGCACTATCCCTTGGGAGATAATGCGCGCGATAAATCGTCTCCCGCAGGAGACTGCCGTGCAAAAGATGGACAGTCAAAGATGGCTGGATAAACCCGTTCGATGGGCCGGGTCGGAACCGTCGGACGACATGTTCTATTTCCGGTTCTTCGAGAAACAGCGAACGGCCTACTTCAGGGTCGCTACCATCATGGGACGAGAGGCCTATGAAATGGCCTACCGGGAGAAAGTGGACAACCCCGAGGAGATGATCCGAGACTACTACCATCGCAATAACAAGGAAATGCCCGCCGACATTGAGCAGGCGCTCAAAGGTATTCCATCGTTTGTCGAAAAAGGCGAGCAGTTACTGCGGGAAATGCAGAGTAAGGGGATGACGAGTCTGATTGTTGACCTGCGAGGGAACGGTGGCGGGTGGACCCCGACTGTATTTCCTTTCTTCTACCAAATGTGTGGAGATGCCTTTTACGGCCATCGCTTCCGGCGTGAGTTTGTCACGCGGGTATCGCAACTTTACCTCGACAAGAACCACGCGACGCTCGAAGGAATGCGCAAGCGGCTGAATGATCCGGAACTAGAGCTCGGAGGCTATCATTTCGAGGAAGAAGAAGCGCTGAGCGCGGAGGCCAAGCGAAAGAAAGCTATCGCCGAATACCTGGACAAACATTACTCGTTTGCGAAAGGCCTGGAGGCACTCGACGGCAAGCCGATTTATACCCCCAAGAAGGTTGTGGTTCTGTGCGATCCGGGCACGTTCAGCGCTGCGTTCCACATGATGGCTTACCTCAGAGATATGGGTGCTACGGTGGTTGGCGTCCCGTCTTCGCAGTCCCCGAATGCCTTTATGGAGATAACAGAGTTTCAGCTACCCGAATCGAGTCTGCGCGGCTCCATCTCGAATTCCATGCAGATCTTCACTCCAGAGGATCCAAAAGCCAATGTCTTCCATCCAGATTTTGAAGTTACCTACTCGATCTTTGAGAAGTACGATTTTGACGAGGAAACAACCCTCAGGTACGCCCTCGACCTGATCGCAGAGGGAAAGCTGTAGACACGGGAATACGCAAGGATGCGCTCTTTGCTAACTGGTCGCGATTTCACTAACCCCGCGCTTCCTACGCTGCCGCCATTGCAAACGCCTGCTTCGCTGCGGCGATCGTCTGCCGCACGTCGTGTTCGGTGTGGGCCGCGCCAAGAAATGCCGCTTCGAACTGCGATGGCGGCAGGTAGATTCCGTTTTCCAGCATCGCGCGGAAGAAGCGCCCGAAGGCTTCGGTGTCGGATTTAGCGGCGGAAGTCCAGTCGGTGACCGGTCCCTTCGCGAAGAACCAGGTAAACATCGAGCCGACGCGGTTGTGGCACATGGTCACGCCCGCGTCTTTCGCTGCGGCCGCGACTCCGGCAACCACTTCGGCGGCAAGCTTGTCGAGTTTCGAGTAAACATCTTTGTGCTCGCGCAAATAGCTTAGCGTGGCGTAACCAGCCGCCATCGCCAGAGGATTTCCAGAGAGCGTTCCGGCCTGATACACCGGACCGAGCGGGGCGATCAGATCCATGATTTCGCTCGGGCCGCCGTAAGCGCCCACGGGCAAACCTCCGCCAATAATTTTGCCCATCGTGGTGAGATCGGGCTGGATCGCGTAGAGTTCCTGCGCCCCGCCGTAGGCCAGACGGAATCCGGTCATCACCTCGTCGAGGATCAACAGCGCCTTGTCGCGCTGGGTAATGGCGCGCAGAGCTTCGAGGTATCCGCGGGCCGGAGGCACGCATCCCATGTTGCCCACCACCGGCTCCACGATGACGCACGCAATCTGGTGCTTGAATTTCTCGAAAGCCTGCTCAAGCGCGCCGACATCGTTGAACGGAAGCGCTAAAGTGAACTGCGTGAATTCCTCCGGAACGCCCGCCGAGCCCGGAATGCCCAGCGTGACCACGCCCGATCCCGCTTTCACCAGGAGCGCATCGGAGTGCCCGTGATAGCAGCCTTCAAACTTCACAATATATTTGCGCTTCGTATACCCGCGCGCCAAGCGGATGGCCGACATGGTCGCTTCGGTGCCGGAGCTGACGAAGCGAACTTTTTGCATGTGCGGAAACGCGGAAATCACCAGCTCGGCGAGATCGGCTTCGGCGGGAGTGGACGCTCCGAAGCTGGTGCCCTTGCGCGCCGCGTTGATCACGGCCTCGATGACGGCGGGCGCGGCGTGTCCGAGGATCAGCGGACCCCAGGAGCCGATGTAGTCCACGTACTCGTTGCCGTCGGCATCCCAAATGTGCGAGCCCTGGCCGCGGACGATGTACAGGGGATCGCCTCCCACGCTGCGGAAAGCGCGCACCGGGGAATTCACGCCTCCGGGAATCAACTGTTCGGCGCGTTTCTGCAGCTTGCGGGATTGCTCGGTCTTGCGGGCCATGATTCCTCCACACTAGCAGTTGGCACTCCGATCAATATAACAGCGGTGAGGACCAGGGAGGTCAGAGGTTAGAGGGCAGATTGCAGAGGTGAAAACCTATTCTTCAATCTACACATTCGCATCACAGATATGGTCTCACTTCTGCAATTTGACTTCTGAAATTAGGGTCTTCACCTCTGCAATCTGACGTCTAACCTCTTCTCTCGCGAATTCACCGGACTTTCACGAAATTGCAATACTCCCGCAATCTCGCGCGGCTATCGTGATGCCAGTTGCCCTTCTAACCGGGAGGGTTTATCAGGACGGCCTTGGGGGGCTCCGGGCTGTCCTTTTTTATTTATTCGCCGCCTTTTCCGCCCGATCCCCGATCTTTGCAGCCAGCGCTGACTTGAATGACGCTAGGCCTACTTTACAGGTAAGCGCGCACCAGACTGACCGGATCCCGCTCGAACCGACACTTACGAGCGTGCGAAACGCCGATATTAACCGTAGTTAACTATTTGTGATATGCTTGGGTTAATTAACAGCGAGGCGCGGATTGTGCGGGTATTGGGACGTGGAGCCAGGCTTGATGATGGGCTTTGCCATGGGGAACTGCGGGCTCCGACTCGGCGCGCAACTGTAACATTCCATTAACCGGCTGAGCGCATACTGGCCAACTCTATGGGCCGGGCGTGATTGTAATCACATCCAGGAGTGAGCGGAAGCGTTGTGGAGCGCGGCAAGCGGCCGTTAACGTGTTGTCATGATATTGAAATTGAAATTCGTTTTCATTATAGCCGACGTTACGGACCGCGCCACTCGCTTGGCCTTGGCGCTGGCCCTCTTGCTGGGCACCGCCGTTCCCGTCTGCCAGGCGCAGGCGCAACCCGCCTCCGATTCCACCCAAACCACCGCTGCCGCCGCGAATGCGGACGATCCGCCCGGCCCGCCCGCGAGCGGCGATCCGGAAACGATGCTGCCGCATTTCAAGAGCACGCGCTTCTGGCTCTCCGGGCAGATGAACTTCATCTTCCAAACACATCCAGACTTTCACGCCGACTACAGCGGGCCGAACAGCCTCAGTCCACTGTATGAGAAAGCCACTTCGCGCGTGATGACGCTCTACACGGGAGTGCGGCTCAATCATTCCACCGAGCTTCTGGTGGACATTGAAGAAGCAGGCGGCTCGGCTCTTAGCACGGCCTGGGCCTGGCCGGGAATACGAATTTGGACATCGTGCGCAATCCGTCGCTGAGCAAGGCACCGTACCTGGGGCGCGGCATGATCCACAAAGTGTTCGCGTTGAGCAAGGACAAGATTGAGAACGAGCGTAGCTACCTGTCGCTGTTCGATGAGTTGCCGCGACGACGGCTGGAAATTCGCTTCGGCAAGTTCAGCATGGCGGATTTTCTGGATCTGAATTCAGTCGGCTCCGACACGCATTTTCAATTCAGCAACTGGTCGGTGGACAACAACGGCGCCTGGGACTATGCCGCCGACACGCGCGGCTATACCGTGGGTGCGGTGGCGGACTACGAGGACCGCAACTGGGGGTTTCGCTTCGCCGAAGCGCTGATGCCGAAGGTCGCGAATGGGATCGATCTGGTGTGGCGTCCGTGGCAGGTTCATGCGGAGAATTGGGAATACGAACTGCGCCATGGCATCGTGCCGAAGAAAGCTGGAGTCATTCGGTTGCTGGCGTACACGAACTACGCCAATATGGGCATCTATCGCGATGCGGTTGCGCAGTTCAAGGAAGGCCTGGTTCAGGTCCCAGATATCACGCACCACCCCTGGCACATCACGCGCAAGTATGGCTTTGGCGTGAACCTGGAGCAGAATCTCACCCGGAACTTCACGGCCTTTGCCCGCTGGGGATGGGATGACGGAAGAACCGAATCCTTTGCCTACACCGAAATTGATTCGACGTTCAATCAGGGCGTAGGGGTAAATGGCGCGCTATGGCATCGCAAGCAGGACCGCGCCGGCATTGCCTTCGTGTCGAACGGGATCAAGAAAGATCACCAGATCTACTTGGCCGACGGCGGACTCGGTTTCCTTCTCGGCGATGGAGAGCCGAACCATGTAGGGCTGAGCTACGGGCGGGAGAACATCGTCGAATCGTATTACACGGCCCACGTTTGGCGCGGAATCTACATTGCTCCGGGAGTACAGCACATCAACGATCCGGGCTACAACCGCGCCCGTGGGCCGGTGGTAGTGCCGAGCCTGCGGGCTCATGTGGAATTCTAGAGGCGGCCGGCAGTCGCCGGCTGGCAGTTCCCAGTTTTCAACTTAAGACTTACACTTCACCCGTTCCGCTGGATTCCGGCTTCTTGTTCTTGCCCGGTTGGACTACCCAGGCCATGCGCGGGGTGTTGTGGGCGATTCCAGAGCGGCCTGAGTGTCGCGACGATTCCTCCGTGGCCGTTGCGGCGCTGCTTCGGATGATTCATGGCTTATTGGGGGCCCTCCGGGTCGGCTGCCGGATCCGCCGCGATCCGCGCCCACTTCGCCAGCACGAGCTTCATGATCGGTTCCCCCCAGCCGGTGGTGGAAGCGGCCGCGCTGAGGTTATCGGCGTAGCAGCCGCAGCCGATCAACGAAGAGTCGCCGAGGCGGCCGGGAGCCTTGTTGAGCATTCCCCCGGTTGAAGTCGAAGCCGCGATATTGCCGTTGCGGTCGAGGGCTACGGCTCCGACGGTGTCGTGCGAGATTTCGGGAGCGAACAGATCGTTGCAGTGGGTGCAGGCCTGCGCCTGGTATTCCCGCAGGCGCTCGACTTCGCGCGGGATTACTAGGTCTTCGTTGCGGCAAAGAGCGATGCCTTGTTCGGCGGCAAAACGCTCGGCGCCTTCGCCGACAAAGTAGACGTGCGGGCTGTCGCTAAGAATCTTCCGGGCGGCGCGAACCGGGTTGCGCAGACGCTCGACGCAACCCACTCCGCCGCCGCGAAGGGTCGAGCCGTCCATGATGAAGGCGTCGAGCTGCACCTTGCCGTCGCGATTGAGGAAGCTGCCGCGGCCGGCGTCGAAGGTTTCGTCATCCTCGAGCACGACCACGGCCTCTTCGACCACGTCGAGAGCGGAACCGCCGCGTTCGAGCGCGCGCCATCCTGCCGCGGAGGCGTTGCGCACGCCGTTGAGGTGCGGCTCGACCATGTCGTCGGGTATGGCCCAGGCGCCGCCGTGTATGACCAGAACAGGATTGGTTGGCACTTTCAGTCCTTTGGGGAAAGTTGAGGTATTAGTGTAATGTCCCGCAGAGTCATGGCACTAGTGGACTGTCGCATTGAAAACGTTAGCTGTGAGCCATGGCGAGGGTACGCCTCGCTGCGCTCGGCGGGGCGGGCGATGCGTCCGCCCCTACACGGCTTGCGGTAACGCTCTCTTTGCGACAGTCCGCTGGTCCACACCAGCGCTACCGCGCGAAGGTTGCTGCTGTCGCTCCATCGTCGGACTCATCACGCGGCCGCGGGGATTCTCTACAATGGAGTGCGACTTCGTTTGAATCCTCGCCATAGGAGATTGGAATGCAACGCAAAGCGAGTGCAGTGTGGAAGGGCGGTCTGAAAGACGGAAAGGGACAGTTTCGTCCACCAGCGGCGTGCTTTCGAATACGCCCTATTCGTTTACCACGCGGTTTGAAAATTCTCCGGGGACGAATCCGGAAGAACTGATTGCGGCGGCGCATGCCGCGTGCTTTTGATGGCACTGTCGGCGCAACTGGGAGCCGCGAACCTGACGCCGGAGAGCATTAACACCGCGGCGACGTTGACTATGGAAAAGCTCGAAGCGGGATGGACGATCACGGCGGTGCATCTGGATGTGGTTGCGAAAATTCCGGGCGCGAGCGCAGACGCGTTTAGCACGGCAGCACAGAATGCGAAGGCGGGATGCCCTGTCTCGAAGGTGCTCAACGCGAAGATCACGATGGACGCGAAGCTGGGATAGAAGTGGTTCAAGATGGCGGAAGGGGCGGGCGTTTCGTCCGCCTTTTTTGTTACGGGCTTGTGGCTGGGATGTGGAGGCTGTCTGACCTGCGGTTTTGTGCCGAAACCGCGCTGCGAGCGAACGAATGCGTCGCCGCTACGTTGAGGACGCGGGCAAAAAATATTATATTATTTTTTTTTTTTTTTTTTTTTTAAAAAAAAATTCGTAGAAACGCGCCGAGCGACGTGCTCGCGGCTTGACAGGCGGGGCACCCGCCGCCACCACACAACTCAACGCTCCCCCGTCCGCTACGCGATAACATCTAGTCATGCTGAAAAAACCTGCCGCCTCCGCTAAACACGCGGAGCCCTCTGTAAAACTCTCGCTGCGCGGAGCCACGCGCCTTGAAGGCCGCCACCCTTGGGTTTACCGCTCGGACATTGTCGGAGCGAATGACATCCATCCGGGGCGCTGGTCCGCGTTCACGATCCCCGGGGGAAATTCCTCGGCACCGCGCTCTACAGTTCTTCGTCGCAAATCGTCATCCGCATGATCTCGCACGGCTCGGTCGGGGATCTGCCGGCTTTGGTCGCCGAGCGGATTCGCGCCGCCATCGCCTACCGGAAGGAACTGGTCCGGAATACCGACGCCTATCGCATCGTCTTTAGCGAAGCTGATTTTCTGCCCGGGCTTATCGTCGATCGCTACCACGACGTCCTCTGCCTACAAATCCTGACCCAAGCGATGGACGCCGCTCCCGTGCGCGACGCCATCTTGCAAACGTTGAGTGACGAACTGCAACCGGCGGGAATCGTGGAGCGGGTCGAGGCCCGCATTCGCGAACTGGAGCAGTTGCCGCCGAGACAGTCGGGGCTGCTTTGGGGAGAGAAAAGTTCGACTGCCGTCAGCATGAATGGCGTCCGCTTTCATTACGACGGCTTCGAAGGGCAGAAGACCGGCGCGTTTCTCGACCAGCGGGAAAATTATGCGGCGGCGGCGGAATACGCGCACGGCGAAGCGCTCGACGCTTTCTGCTACCAGGGGGGATTCGCGCTGCATCTCGCAGAGAAGTGCTCCAGCGTTACGGGAGTGGACAGCTCGCGCCCGGCGCTTGAGATGGCGGAGAAAAATGCGACCCTGAACGGGCGCGAACTGGAGTGGATCGAGGCCAACGCCTTCGATCTTCTCAGAGACTACGCAGCCGCGAACCGCCGCTACGACACCATCGTTCTCGATCCTCCCGCCTTTGCCAAGACCAAACGCGACCTGGAAAAAGCGCTGCGCGGCTATAAAGAGCTCAACCTGCGCGCCATGAAGATGCTGCGACCGGGAGGGATTCTGGTCACCTGCTCGTGCTCGTTCCACGTGAGTGCCGCGGAGTTCCTCAGAGTGGTGGCCGATGCCGCCCGCGACGCCCACAAAGACCTCCGCGTGTTGGAGAGCCGGGGAGCGGCCAAGGACCATCCAATCCTACTGAACGTGCCTGAAACCAGCTACCTTCAGTGCCTGATATTGAGTGTAAGCGACTGAAAAATAACAAGATAAACTGCTTGACAATAACACACTAAGATTTTATGATTTGACGACACTAATTAACAACCTGGGGGCTTCCGATAGCTCCCCGAATGAACTTCAAGTAGGAGGATTTGAGCTATGAACATGATTACGCGTTGGGACCCTTTCCGTGAGTTTGTCACTCTGCAGGACCGCATGAACCGTTTGTTCCGCGACCCTCGTGGGCCGGTAGGGCAGGATGAATCGCTAACCACGACCGCATTTGCTCCGCCCGTGGACGTCTACGAGGACGAGCACAACATCACCCTGAAGATCGAAGTGCCGGGAATCGACGAGAAGGACATCGACGTCCGCATCGAGAACAACACGCTGACCGTGCACGGCGAGCGCAAGTTCGAGAAGGAAGAAAAAGAAGAGAACTACCGGCGCGTGGAGCGGCAGTATGGCAGCTTCACCCGCACCTTCAGCCTCCCGAACACCGTCAACCATGACAACGTTCAGGCCGACTACGACAAGGGCGTGCTGAAGATCAAGCTGGCCAAGAAGGCCGAAGCCAAGCCGAAGCAGATCAAGGTCAACGTCGGCGGCCAGAAGACGCTGGAGGCCAAAGAGCCCAAGAGCGCCGGCAAAGCCGCGTAAGCAATGCTCGTGTAGGGACGGGCGACTCGCCCGTCCAGCCGGGCGAAGCCCGGCAGCTGTAAACTCAGCGGGAGGCGGACCAATGCCTCCCGCTTCGTTTGAAATCGAAGATCTGTCATCCTGAGCGAAGCGAAGGACCTCTGCATTCTTTCGCTGCCACCAAAACTGCATAGGTCCCTGGCCTCGCTCAGGATGACACAATGCTAGAGGAATAGAAGCCATGGCAATTCGTTGGGACAAATTCACCGTCAAAGCGCAGGAAGCCGTCCAGCGCGCGAACGAGCTCGCCTCAGAGCACGGCAATCCGGAGCTCGCTCCGGCGCATCTGCTGGCCGCGCTGGTCGAGGACCGCGAAGGCATCGTTGCGCCGGTGCTGGAGAAAATCGGCATCGGGCCGCAGGCCGTGCTCAGCGACCTCTACAAAGAAATTGAAAAGCTGCCCAAGGTTTCGGGCAGCGGCGGCGCGCAGCAGCCGTCGATGTCGGCACAGATCAACCAGGTTCTGGAGAAATCTTTCAAAGAAGCCGATTCGTTCAAGGACGAATACGTCTCGACCGAGCACCTGCTGCTGGCGCTCGCCAGCCTGAAGCGCGATCTAAAGCACGGCGACCCAGCACAGGAGCTTTTGACGCGGCACGGGGCGACCCACGACGCCATCTTGAAGGCGCTCACGGCGGTCCGGGGATCGCAGCGCATCACCGACCAGAATCCAGAAGCGAAGTACCAGGCGCTGGAGCGCTATGCCCGCGACCTGAACGAACAGGCGCGACGCGGCAAACTCGATCCCGTCATTGGACGCGATGAAGAAATTCGCCGGGTGGTGCAGGTGCTGTCGCGGCGCACCAAGAATAATCCGGTGCTGATCGGCGAGCCGGGCGTGGGCAAAACGGCCATCGTCGAGGGACTGGCGCAGCGCATTATTTCCGGCGACGTGCCGGAAGCCCTGAAGAACAAGCGCGTCGTTGCGCTCGATTTGGGAGCGATGCTGGCGGGCGCGAAGTATCGCGGCGAATTTGAAGACCGGCTGAAGGCGGTGCTCAAGGAAATCGAGGACTCCGCAGGGCCAGATCATCCTGTTCATCGACGAACTGCATACCCTGGTCGGCGCGGGCGCGGCCGAGGGCGCGATCGACGCCTCGAACATGCTGAAGCCGGCGCTGGCCCGCGGAGAACTGCGCGCCATCGGAGCGACCACGCTCAACGAATATCGCAAGTACATCGAGAAAGACGCCGCGCTCGAACGGCGCTTCCAGATCGTTTTTGTAGGCGAGCCGAATGTCGAGGACACGATCGCGATTCTTCGCGGCCTGAAAGAAAAGTACGAAGTGCATCACGGCGTGCGCATCAAAGATTCGGCCATTGTCGCGGCTGCGACGTTGTCGCACCGCTACATTTCCGACCGCTTTCTGCCCGACAAGGCCATCGACCTGATCGATGAAGCCGCCTCGTCGCTGCGCATCCAGATCGACTCCATGCCTACGGAAATCGACCAACTGGAACGGCGGGCCACGCAGCTCGAAATCGAAAAGCAGGCGCTGAAGAAAGAGGACGATCCGAACTCGAAAGAGCGGCTGGCCAGCGTCGAGAAAGAACTGGCCGGCATTCGCGAGCAGTCGAACGCGCTCAAGGCCAAGTGGAAGCAAGAGAAAGATGTCATCGCGAAAGCCCGCGCGCTGAAGGAAAAACTGGAGCAGCTCAAGATCGAAGAAGCGGCCGAGGAGCGCAAAGGAAATCTGCGAGCGCGTGGCGCAGATTCGCTATGGCCTGATCCGCAAGACGGAAGAAGAACTGAAGAAGATCACGGCGCAGATCGACGGCAGGCACGGGCGGTCGCCCGTGCCCACAACGCGCACTGTTGAAAGAAGAAGTCGATGAGGAAGACGTGGCCCGCATTGTTTCCAAGTGGACCGGGATTCCGGTTTCCAAGATGCTTGAGGGCGAGGTCAAGAAGCTCATCAACATGGAAGACCGGCTGCGGCTGCGCGTCATCGGACAAGATGCGGCGCTCGAACGCGTGGCCAACGCCATCCGCCGTTCACGGGCCGGACTGAGCGATCCGAAGCGGCCGATCGGATCGTTTATTTTCCTGGGGCCAACCGGCGTCGGCAAGACTGAACTGGCGCGGGCGCTCGCCGAATTTCTTTTTGACGACGAGCGCGCTATGGTGCGCATTGACATGTCCGAATACATGGAGAAGCACGCCGTGTCGCGTATGATCGGCGCGCCTCCGGGATACGTTGGCTACGATGAGGGTGGACAACTCACCGAGGCGGTGCGGCGGCATCCTTATGCGGTGGTGCTGTTTGACGAAATCGAAAAGGCGCATCCCGACGTGTTCAATATTCTGCTTGCAGATCATGGACGACGGGCGCCTCACCGACGGCAAGGGGCGCAAGGTGGATTTCAAGAACACGGTCATCATCATGACCTCGAACCTGGGGTCGGCGTACCTGCAGTCGGAAAACATTCGCTCCGCCGATGGCTTCGAGCGCGCCTCGAAGCAGGTGATGGAGGCGCTGCACGGGCACTTCAAACCCGAGTTCCTGAATCGCGTGGACGACATGATCATTTTCCATCCGCTGGGCAAGGAACAACTGGTGAAGATCGTCGATCTGCGGCTGGAAGACTTGCGCCGGCTGCTTGCCGACCGCAAGATTTCTTTGGAGCTGACCGACGGCGCGAAAGAGCTGCTTTTTACTGAGGGCTACGACCCGAATTTTGGAGCGCGCCCGCTGAAACGCGCGATTCAGAAGCTGGTGCAGGATCCGCTGGCGCTGAAAATTCTGGACGGCGCGGTGCTGCACGGGGACCATGTGGTGGTGGACGCGGATAAGAAGGCGGGCAAAATGACGTTCACGGTTAGCGAGCGGGTGGGGGAGAAAGTGGCGGCGCGGGCGAAGAAGTAAAAATCGGGCCGAGCTTCGCTCGCCTGGGCGGACGAATGCGTCCGCCCCTACGTGGTCTTTGGTCGCGTTTTGAACTGGTCTACGATCTCTCCTCGCGACAGGTACCACGCCACCATTACTCGCACGATGATCCCCAGACCGCCGAACGCTAGCGCTTTCGGTTGGACGGTCACCGTTGCGGCCGAAATTGACGGCACCAGCATAACGATGCCCACGATGGCGATCAGCAGCGCGGCGTGGCGCACGATGTTATTGAGTTCGACCAGACCCCACGCGACTCCGCCTCCGATGACCGCCATGAGCAGGAACATGTAAGGCCCCGCCAATTCGAGCCCGAACAACAGCGGCGCGCCTGCCGACATCGATATCGTGCCGGGACGAACCAGCATTAGCCCGGCCACGATCCCCAGATAAATTCCGCAGAGAGCAAACAATGCCGCGATGGCTCGCACTCCACTCGGGACCGGGTTGGTAGGGTTATCGGGCATGAGTCCGCGAATCCAGAGTTGCTTTGGCCGCTCGCAAGCCGCCGAGCTTCGCTCGGCTGGACGGGCGAGTCGCCCGTCCCCACACGGACTGATCGCCGGCCGCTAGCGTGTCCGACTCTTTGCTGCCTTCTTGGCCCCCGACCTTGGCCGGCGTGCGCCGGGCACCTTCCCGATTCTTGGATCTCCGGCCAGAACGAGTTCGCAGGCGCGTTGCGCCGCCTCTTCGAAATCCTCGGCATCGGCGGGAAGGACCTGCCATCCCGTCACCTTCTCCCCCAACACTTTGATGGAGCGCATGTTGGGGAAGTCCTGCCGCAGACTCTGGTGGTGCTCCTCGGTGGTGGCGAGCCAGACTCCGTTGTCGGCGGTCTGGTCGCGCTTGTCTTTGTTCCTGAGGATGAGGACGATTTTGTCTTTCACGTAAATTGCGAGACAACCGAACAGTGGGCGGGTTGTGGGCGACAGCGGAGCGAGCGCGTCGAGTACGAACTCATGCGGGACCGGCTTGCGCGGCTTGACGGCGAAGAGGACGTCTAGCGGGAGTGAAGCCGTCTTGCTACGGGATTTCGACATACGAACAGCGAATCGGACTCCGTTTTGCTTGCAACCCATACCGACTGTACATCACGGGCCGGTTACGGGGCGAGTCGTCCGCCCGCTTCATCGATGTCTTGAGCGGTGCCATCAGGAGTTTGCATTTCCTGCGCGTACCAATGTACCATGGTACCAGCACAGGAGAGAAGATCCATGATCGCCGCCGAGCTTATGATCCTCACATTTGTCCTTTCCACCATGAACAACCAGTCCAGCGCGGAAACGCCTCCAGCGCCGGTTGCGCTGGCGCGCGTCAGCAACAGCTTTCATTTCCTGATTCACGCGCCCCTCCGCATCGCGGCTCCGCTGTTCGGGCCGGAAGGAGAGCGGAACTGGGCGGGTGCGGAGTGGGATCCTCAGTTTCTGTACCCGCGTCCGGCGAAAGACGTACAAGGCGCGGTGTTCACGGTCCAGCAGGGCGGCCGCAAGAGTGTGTGGGTCAACACGCGGTTCGATGTCGACGGCGGAAGGATGCAGTATGTGTCGGTTGTTCCTGGCATTCGGGCATCAACCGTCGATGTGCGGCTTACCACGGTCGATGCTTCGACTACGAGTGTAGAAGTGACTTATGTTCGCACGGCATTGGATGGCTCAGCGAATGAGGAGGTACAAGCGTTGGGCCAAAGCGACCGCCAACAAGGCCCTCATTGGCAGGAGGCGATTGAAACCTGTCTCAGAGGGCAGCGCAAAAAGAAGCATCGATGATGCGCGAAGACGTCGGCGATGCCGCGATGGAATTGCCGTTTCCGGCTCCAACCTTGTAAGGTACTCAGTCAAGATCAACACAGAGAGGGATGGAATGAAACTCAATCGTCGACTGTCTTGGTTGGCTATCGCGCTTTTCTGCGGCGTAACGTTTTCAATTAACTTGTCCTGGGCGCAGCCTGCGGCGCCCGCCGGAAAAACAGTGGCGATCCGCGCCGGGCATTTGCTGGACGTAAGAACCGGCAAGACGCTGGCGAAACAGATCATCGTGATTCAGGGCGACAAGATCGCGAGCGTCGGCGCCGACGCGCAGATTCCCGAGGGCGCGCAGGTGGTCGATCTCTCGAACGCGACCGTGCTGCCGGGATTGATTGACGCGCACACGCATGTCACGATGCCCACCAATTTCGGCTACTCGCGCCTGGCGACTTCGGTGCCGCGCGAGGCGCTCATCGGAGCGCGCAATGCCCGGGTGACGCTCGAAGCCGGTTTTACGACCATCCGCAACGTGGGCGCCAGCGGCTTCACGGACGTTGCCCTGCGCGATGCCATCAACGCCGGCGACGTCCCCGGGCCGCGCATGCTGGTCAGCGGACCGGCCCTGAGCATTACGGGCGGACACTGCGACAACAATCTGCTGCCGTTTGAGTACCACGCACAAAGCGAAGGCGTGGCCGATGGGGTCGAAGCGGTCCAACACAAGGTACGCGAGAACATCAAGTACGGCGCCGACCTGATCAAAGTTTGCGCCACGGGAGGAGTGCTGTCGCATGGCGACAATCCCGAGGCCTCGCAATACACGCTCGAAGAGATGAAGGCCATCGTGGCCGACGCGCACCGGCTGGGGCGGAAAGTGGCGGCGCACGCGCACGGCGCCCAGGGCATCCGCTGGGCGTCGGAGGCGGGCGTGGATTCGATCGAGCACGGCTCCTACATCAACGACGCGGCCATCGCCGAGATGAAGAAGAATGGCACCTATCTTGTGCCTACGCTTTATCTCGGTGACTGGTTTCTGGAAAACGCGGAGAAGATTGGGACGCCAGCCGAGCTGATTGCCAAGGCGCGAGAAGTGATGCCGGCCGCGCGCAAGAATGTGGCGCGCGCGTTTGCCGCGGGAGTAAAAGTCGGCTTTGGGACCGATGCCGCCGTGTATCCACACGGCCTCAACGCGCATGAATTCGCGGTGATGGTGAAGCTGGGACTGACGCCGCTGCAGGCAATCCAGGCTGCGACTATTAACGACGCCGATCTGCTGGGATGGTCCGACAAGGTCGGCACGATTGAGGCGGGCAAATGGGCCGACATTGTTGCTGTCGATGGCGATCCGCTGGCCGACGTGACCACTCTGGAACGCGTGAAGTTCGTGATGAAAGGCGGCGAGGTGGTTAAGAATCAGTACGCGGGAAGTCAGAAGTAAGAAGTCAGAGTGCAGAAGTGTCTAGCCGGGGCGGAGAAGGTGGAGTAACTTGTTCACGCCTAGCCGTCGCCACGTTAGCCGTCATGCTGGTGAGGCAAGCCGTGATTTTCAAGGTTTTTTCTTGAGCGCGCTGGTATGACTGGCGACGCACACCCATTTGCCGTTCAAGTACGCCCACGTGTCCGTGAATCGCCCATAGTGGTCGAAGGGCTTACCTTTGTTAAGGCCTTTGGCGTGATAGATTCCAGCAACCACGGCCACATTCCCATAGAGAAAAATCCGTTCGTCACTATTTGCCATCAGGCTGGGAGCGTACGAGCGGTCTTGATTGTCAGCCAGGAACTGCGCCTTCGTCATAACGGTGCCATCATTGTCGGTGCTGATGAAGGTATCGGCCACCAGTCCATCGAGAGCTTTCGAATCGTGATGCAACTGTGCCTGGTTCCAGCCATTCTCCAGCGCAATCAATAGACTCTCGGTCGCCTGTGGGGACGCGGCGGAATTCTGCGCGTGGGCCAGAGAACCCACGAGCCACAGCAGACACACTAGAACCTTTGTCTTCATCATGCGAACGGGCCTCACGGGTGGAGAATCCACGCCTCTATAATACTGAAGTGATGCTCGAGCCCGGTGGCAGGAAGGGCTCAATCCTTTAACATCCGTTAGAATCCCCCCGTGTCTGTTCACCTGCAGATTGAAGCCACCCGCGGTTCGGCCCGCGCCGGCAAGCTCATCACTCCTCACGGAGAGGTCGAGACGCCTGTCTTCATGCCGGTCGGAACGCTCGGTTCGGTCAAGGGCGTTTCGCAGGATGTGCTCGAAGAACTGGGCGTCGAGATTCTGCTTTCGAATACCTACCATCTTTATTTGCGGCCTGGGGTGGAGACGGTTCGGCAGATGGGCGGGCTGCACCGGTTCATGGCGTGGGATCGAGCCATTCTCACCGACTCCGGCGGGTTTCAGGTTTTCAGCCTGAACGATCTGCGCAAGGTCAGCGAAGACGGGGTGGCGTTTCGCTCGCACCTGGATGGGTCGGCACACTTTCTGAGTCCCGAGAAGGCCATGGAGATCCAGATTGGCCTGGGTGCTGACATCATCATGGCGTTTGACGAGTGCACGGAATATCCGGCCGACGCTCAGCGTGCGCGGGATTCGATGGAGCTGACCTTGCGCTGGGCTGGGCGCTGCAAGAGTTATTTTGAAGAGCACAAGGGCGAGGTTCCCTGGGGCGATGCCCACGTCGGGACAGCCGCCCCCGGCTGTCCTGGCGAGCGCCAGCTCGCCGGCAGCGCTGCGGAGCTTCGCTCCGCGGGGCGGACGAATGCGTCCGCCCCTACGGGGGCGCGGCGGGCGGCGGAGTCTACGCAGGCTTTGTTCGGCATTGTGCAGGGCGGGATGGACCGTGAACTTCGCCGGGAGTCGGCGGAGCGGACCATCGACATCGGCTTTCCGGGATACGCTATCGGCGGGCTTAGCGTCGGCGAACCGCGTGAGCTTACTCGCGACATTGTCGAATCCACGCTGGAGCATCTTCCTTCCAACCAGCCGCGCTATTTGATGGGAGTTGGAACTCCCGAAGAGATTGCGCAGTATGCGCAGATGGGCGTTGACATGATGGATTGCGTGCTGCCTACGCGCGCTGCACGGCATGGATTGCTGTTTACGTCCGAAGGCAAAGTGTCGATCAAGCAGGCGCGGTACGCGCAGGACGAAAGCGCGCTCGACGCGGCCTGCGGCTGCCGCGTGTGCCAGCGTTATTCGCGGGCCTACCTGCGCCATCTGTATGCCTCGAACGAACTGCTGGCGCAGGTTTTGAACACGGTCCACAATCTGCATTACTACTTGGCTACGATGCGGACGGTGCGGGCGTGGATCCGGGCGGGCGGCGGACCCTCGAGCGGCGTTCCCCCTTTGTAAATTCGGCGTAGTGTCCTTTGAACCACATTAAAAGTGTCCCCCTGCGACCACATTAGAAGTGTCCCCTTTTAGAGTTCCTTCGGCGAGGAGGAACGAAGATTGGGGAGAACGGGATTGAGCAGGAGAGAGTTGAGTCGGGTCGAGGTGATGAGCCGGGTGAAGGCGCAGAGTTTGCGCTTGCGCGAAGCGGCGGAGTTGTTGGAGTTGAGTTATCGGCAGAGCAAGCGGATCTGGGCGCGGTATCGGGCGGGAGGAGCGAAAGCGTTGCAGCATGGGAACTGCGGGCGAGTGTCGAACCGGGCCTACCCAGCGAAGTTCCGAGCGGCGGTGCTGCAACAGGTGCAAGCCCGCTACGAGGATTTCGGGCCGACGTTGGCGGCCGAGCACTTGGCCAGCGATGACGGACTCGAAGTGCAGGCCGAGACGCTGCGGCGGTGGCGGAAAGAGGCGGGGCTGTGGCCGAGACAGCGGCGGCGGAAACCGTATCGGCAGCGGCGAGAAGCGAAGGCGCACTTTGGCGAGTTAGTGCAGTTGGACGGCAGCTTTCATGAGTGGCTGGAAGAGCGCGGGCCCCGCGGCTGTCTGATGCACATGGTCGATGACGCGACGACGAAGGCGCTGGGGTGTTTCTCGGAGGAGGAAACGATCTGGGCGGCGGCAGGAGTATTGCGGCGCTGGATCGAGCGCTACGGAGTGCCGCAGGCGTTGTACACAGACTGGAAGAACGTGTACGTGCGGCCGCCGAATGCCGAAGAGCGGGAGCGTGGAGAACCGGCGGTAACGCAGTTTGGGCGGATGTGCGCGAAGCTGGGCATCCGGATCATCGCGGCCAGTTCGCCGCAAGCGAAAGGAACTGGCCGGGATCGCGAACTACGGCCAGGCGAATGCCTATCTGGACGAGCACTATCTCGCCGAGCACAATCGCCGTTATGCGCATGCGGCATTGGCCAAAGCCGATTACCACCGACGACGGCCGACGGCGCGGCAACTGGACGCAGTGTTCTGGCTGGAGGAGGAACGAGTGGTGAGTGAGGACTGGGTGGTGCGCTACAACAATCGACTGCTGCAACTGGCACGGCAGAGTCAGCATTGGGCGCCGGCCAAGAGTCGCGTGCTGGTGCGGGAAAACGAAGCCGGGGAAGTTGCCATTCACTACCGCAATCAGCGTCTGGGCTTCCACGAGTTGAAGGCCTCGATAGCGCTGGGCGAGGGAAGGGGCGCTGCCCCTTCCCCCGCGCCCCCTTCCCCGATCCTAAGGCGGAGCCTTCCTCCAGCTTCGAATCATCCTTGGAGAAAAGGCTTTTCCGCCAAGGCACGCGCCCTCTTTTCCGGGGCAGCATGAAACCACAACCCAGGGGACATTTCTATTGTGGACAAGACGGGGACATTTCTAATGTGGTATGACAATTCGGCGTAGTGTCCTTGACACCCTAGGCGGCGGTCCGGCATTCTATTGAACTTGGGGATAAGGTCGGTTTCTTTCTGTGCCGTTCTTCATTCCAATCGAAACCGAGGCGCGGCATCGCCGGTTCTAGCCTGCAAGCTATAGGATCTCCGGCCATAGGAGAAAAGAATTCCCGCAACTAAACGGCGACAGCAGCAAACATGTGCCGAGTTCCGCTCGGCAAAACCCGAAGGACGTTTCCGGCGGTCGCGGTTCGAATAAGGTATTTCGTTACAGAGGATCAATTTGGCGGTGGAAATCATATTCTCCGGTATTCCCAGCGGTTTGGCGTTTTGGCTGCAATTGCCCGGGGGCACGAGTCTGCTCGGGCTGGCTCCCCTGGTGTTTATTTTCGCCATTTTTTACTTTCTGCTGATTCTCCCGCAGCAGCGCAAGCAAAAGAAATGGCAGGCCATGCTAAGCGAATTGAAAAACGGCGACAGGATCGTAACCAGCGGCGGTCTGCGCGGGACGATCATGAGTATCAAGGACGATGCGCTGGTTTTGCGCGTGCCGCCCGATAATCTGAAGCTCGAAATCAGCCGCGCATCGGTGGTGTCCGTGACGACGGCGGAAGAAGGAAAGTAGGGGCAGCTGTCAGCTATCAGTTCTCAGTTAGAACTCTCGGTTGCCTTTTGACGGTTTTCCATGAATAAGAAGCTTAGTTGGAAGTTGACGGTAATCATCGGAATCCTGCTGGTTTTCCTGTTCGGCGTCTTCGGTGTTCCGAAGGAGTGGTCGGGCAAGGGGATGCTGGCGGCGATTACCGACCGGATTCATTTGGGCCTCGATTTGCGCGGCGGAACGCACCTGATCCTGCAGGTGCAGGTCAACGACGCGGTCAATGTGGACTCCGACAACGCGATGGCGCGCCTGAAGGAAGACTTCCGCACGCACAAGATCAATTACGCCGACATCACCAAGCCCGATCCGGTCAACCATCCGGAAATGATCGTGGTGAAGGGCGTGCCTCCGGATCAGACGAGCGATTTCAAGAGCCTTATTTCCGACCGGCTGCCGGAGTACGACGCCAGTTCGGGCGCGGAAAATTCCTGGACGGTTTCGATGAAGTCGCAGAACCTCGCCGACTTGAAGAACCGCGCGGTCGCGCAGGCCATCGAGACCATCCGCAACCGCATCGATCAGCTGGGCGTGAGCGAGCCGGTGATTCAGGAGCACGGACTCGGCCAGTACCAGATTCTGGTGCAGCTTCCGGGCGTGGACGATCCGGCGCGGGTGAAGGAAATCATGCAGTCCACGGCGATGCTGGAGATCAAGCAATCGCTGGGCGGACCCTATTCGAGCCAGGATCAGGCGCTGCAGGACAAGGGTGGCGTGCTGCCTCCGGACGCGGTGCTGATGCCAGGGAAGAGCATCGGTTCACGCAACAGCGAAGGCGGCGAACAGTGGTACCTGATCTCTCGCGCTTCGGCTGTAACTGGCCGCGATCTTCGGACAGCGGAACCGAGCACCGATGAAAACGGGCAGCCGGCAGTCCGCTTTATCCTTACCTCCGAGGGTGGGCGCAAGTTCTACTCCTTCACTTCCGCGCACGTCGGCGACTTACCTGGCGGTGGTTCTCGACAACAAGGTGCAGGAAGTGGCGGTGATTAAAGAAGCCATTCATGACACCGGCATCATCAACGGCCGGTTCACTCAGCAAGAGACGCAGGATCTTTCGATGACGCTGCGTTCCGGCGCGCTTCCGGCCAGCATCAAGTATCTGGAAGAGCGCACGGTCGGGCCGTCGCTGGGCGCCGATTCGATTCGTTCCGGCGTCCGGGCAGCGATCTATGGCATGCTCGCCGTCCTTGTCTTCATGCTGATTTACTACCGCTGGGCGGGCGTGAATGCCGATGTGGCGCTGATCCTGAACCTGATCATCCTGCTTGGGTTCATGGGCTACTTCGGAGCGGTGCTGACGCTGCCGGGCATTGCCGGCGTGATTCTGACGGTGGGCATGGGCGTGGATTCGAACGTGCTGATTTTTGAGCGCATCCGGGAAGAGCTGAGGAACGGCAAGACGCCGCCCTCGGCGGTGGAGCAGGGATTCAGCCACGCCTGGATCACCATTGTCGATACGCACGTGACGACCATTGTTTCGGCCGCGATTCTGTTCCTGTTCGGCACGGGGCCGGTCAAGGGATTTGCCACGACCCTGGTCTTTGGTCTGTTGGCAAACCTGTTTACGGCGGTATTTGTATCGCGGGTGATTTTCGATTGGGTGCTGAGCAGGAAACAGCGCGGCGAAGCATTGAGCATTTGAGGCAGTCGGTGGTCGTTCGGTCGATAGTCGTTCGCGAATTTCAGGCGGGCGATGCAGTCCCGAACGACCAACGACTAACGACCAACGACTGATTTTTGAAGGGATCGTAAGCAGCGTGGAATTCTTTAGAGACACCAACATCGATTTCCTGGGGAAAAAGTGGTACTTCCTCACTTTCTCGCTCATCTTCAGCATCGCGGGAGTGTGTTCCATGGCGTTCTGGCATGGCGTCCCGCTGGGTGTGGACTTCCGCGGCGGCACGCTGGTCTACGTCAAGTACGCGCATACCCCGGACCCGTCCGCCGTCCACTCGGAGATTGAGAGAGCGGGATTGAAGAATGCCCGCGTTCAGCGCTACGGAGTCGCCTCCAATAACGAGGTGCTGATTCAGCTCGACATTCAGGAGACCAGCGAACAGGCTCTGGACAAGGGCAAAATCCAGATTATTCAGGCGCTCGAAGGCAACGCCCCAGCCGGCAAGCAGGACCTCAACAACTCCAGCTCGTTAACCATCACAAATTATCTTTTGGAGAAGGACCCGCTCCTGCTCGGAGCCGGCGCCGAAGCCAACCCGCGCTATACCGCCTTGGCTCAGGCCATCGTCGACTATCGCGACAAAACCAAGAGCGGCGTGCTCGGCTCGATTGATGAGTTGAAGGGTGTGGCTGGCGGGCCCGTGGTTGCTTCGCTGCAGGAAAATTTCTTTGTCTCCGACTTTGGGATCCGCAACGTCGAGATCGTCGGCCCGCAAGTTGGACAGCAACTCCGCAAACAAGCCATCCTGGCTACCCTTTATTCGCTGGGCGGAATGCTGATTTACCTGGCGCTGCGCTTCGAATGGATCTACGGCGTGGCGGCGGTATTGACCGTCTTCCACGACACTCTGATTACCGTAGGCGCCTTCTCACTGTTGAATTGGGAAATATCCCTAACCGTGATCGCCGCCATCTTAACCCTGATCGGATACTCCAACAACGACACCATCGTGGTCTTTGACCGCATACGGGAAAACGTCAAACTGCTGCGGCGGGACCGGCTGGCCGACATCGTCAACAAGAGCATCAATCAGACCCTGAGCAGAACGATCTTGACAGCGGGCCTAACTTTCCTTACCGTGCTTGCTTTGTTCCTTTTCGGGGGCGAAGTGTTGCATGGGTTCAGCTTCGCCCTGGTGATCGGGATTCTGATCGGGACCTATTCCTCGATTGCGATTGCCGCGCCGATTCTGGTCGCCTACCAGGAATGGCGGGGCGAGCGGGGCAAAAAGCCGATTGCCATGCCGCTGCGGTCTGGCAGCGGGGCCCAGTCGAAGGAAAAAGTTAAGGTGTAAATCCGGCTATGTGGCGTAGAATCTTAAGCTGTCCGCAGAGGCGGGAATTGACAGTGAAAATAGGTCGAAGAGCGGGAGCAAAGAGGATGCGGCCGGTGTCTAAATTGTCTTAGGGTTTCGTGTAGGAGAAAGCTTATGTTTGAAGACAGCCTTATTGAGTCGGGCAACAGGTTCAAGACCAAGCGGTTGAGCACTACCATCTTTTCCTTTACTCTGCAGTTTCTGCTCATTTGCATCTTGATCCTGATTCCCCTGATTTATACCGACGCGCTGCCCAAGACGCAGCTGATGACTTTCCTGGTGGCGCCGCCACCGCCGCCACCGCCGCCGCCACCGCCCGCAGTCGCTACCGTTAAGGTAGTGAAAATGCAGAGCGAACTGGTCAACGGCCAACTGCGCACCCCCACCAAGATTCCAAAGAACGTACAGATGATCAAGGAAGAGGAAGCACCACCGGATCTGGGTGGCAGCGGCGTCCCAGGAGGAATCCCTGGCGGCTATGGAAGCTCGTCGGGCGGCGTGATCGGTGGCATCGTTAATTCAACCGCGGCCATCCCGAAGCAGGTGGTGCCGCAGCGCATCCGCGTTTCCCAGGGCGTCTCGACCGGTCTTTTGATCCGGAAGGTCACACCCAATTATCCGCCGCTGGCAAAACAGGCCCGCATTCAAGGACAGGTCGTGCTGCAGGCGGAAATCAGCAAAGATGGCACCATTCAGAACCTGCAGTTGATTAGCGGGCACCCGATGCTGGCGCCGGCGGCGATCGAAGCCGTGCGACAGTGGCGGTATAAGCCCTATCTGCTGAATGGCGAGCCGGTGGCCGTGGAGACCCAGGTAGTAGTGAACTTTAGCTTGTCCGGAGGCTAGACTCTCCGGGCGGCCTGTAGCGATTGTTTTTGTGGCGGTTGAAAGCCCCCCCGTCCCCCCTTTTCTCGAGACGGGAAACCGGGGCGGTCTTGGCTCCCAGGAGCAATTCTGCCTACTTTGGTTTTCTGGCATCAAACGGTTGAGATCGGTAGCCTGCGAGAAGCTCGGCTTCGGATCGGGGCGTCGCGTCAGCGCGCGCCCTTGAGGGGCTGGGCCGCGAGATTGCAGATGTAGATGAGGGCAACGTTCAGCCACGCAGCAAACGAGTTTACGAAGCGGTTCTAAACAGTTCCGAGGAGGAAAAGCAACTCATGGTAGTGAACCTGGCAGCACTTGCACTGTGTAATTTCCATCTTTTCGCCGCCTGGCTCTTTGAAGAGGGCTCGGTCGGTTGGGACCCGATTTCGCTGTGGAAGCAGATGGGCATTCTGGCGAAAGTCGTGGTTATCGTTTTGTTCATCATGTCGGGGTGGTCGATCGGCGTGATGATTGACCGCTGGATGGCTTTCAACGCCGCCCGCAATCAGTCCCGCTCGTTCGCTCCCGCGGTTGCTGGAGCGCTGCGCGAGGGCAAGATTGACGAGGCGATTAAAGTCGCCGAGCGCAACAAGAAGAGTCACCTGGCCAAGGTAGTTACCGCGGGCCTGATGGAATTCAAAGCCCATCAGGACAGCCCGGGCGAAATTCCTGGCGAGACCATTGAAGCGTCCAAACGCGCCTTAGAGCGCACCGAAGCCATCGTGCACGCCGAATTGAAGCGTGGCTTGGGCGGACTGGCGACGATCGGCTCGACAGCTCCCTTCGTGGGACTGTTCGGAACGGTGGTCGGCATTCTGAACGCCTTCAACGGTATTGCGAAGGAAAAAGCAACCGGTCTGGCTGCGGTCGCGGGCGGCATTTCCGAAGCGCTCGTCACCACCGCCGTCGGCCTGTTCGTGGCGATTCCGGCCGTTATGATGTTCAACTATTTGACCGGCCGCGTGGAAGCGTTCGACGTGGAGATGGATAACTCCTCGAGCGAACTGATCGATTACTTCCTGAAGCGCCGGAGCATGCGCCGGTCCTAAGAACCCAGGTCTTAGGTCTTAGGTCTCAGGACTGGCGGGCTGCGCCCATGAGTTGCGTAGGTGGGCCGGGCGGGGACGCCCGGCTCTCTCATCGCAAACACACGGTTGCGGCGCCAAGGCAAGGATACGCAGGAGACAGAATTCCATGGCATTATCAAAGCGAGACGAAGGGTCCAAGGTCAGTTCCGACATCAACGTCACACCGATGGTGGACGTGATGCTGGTGCTGCTGATCATCTTCATGGTGGTCACGCCCATGCTGCAACACGGCGTTCCGGTGGATATGGCGAAGGTCAACAGTCCCAAGGATATGCACGACGCCGACAAAGAAGACGCGCTCCTGGTGGCCATCACGCGCGACGACAAGGTTTTCTTCGGGCCGGATAAGATTGAGGTCAATGATCTGACCGACAAGATCAAGGACAAGCTGGCCAACCGGACCGACAAAACCGTCTTTCTGAAGGCCGATCAGCGGGCGCATTTTGGCTGGGTGGTCGAAGTCGTCGACAACGTTCGCGCTGCCGGCGTGGACCAACTCGGTCTTTTGACCGATCAAAAGAAGTCGGGAGCCCTGGCTCCCGGTACCATCCCGCCGACGGGCGGGCAGTAGCAGGCAATGCAGTCATCATCCTAGGAGATCGTTATGGGTATGGCAGTCGGCCCCAAAGGGGGCCAGAACGCAAACATGAACGTCACGCCGCTGATTGACGTGTTGCTGGTGCTGCTGATCATTTTCATGGTGATTACGCCACTGACGCCGAAGGGTTTGGAAGCGTTGGTGCCGCAGCCTCCGCCCAAGGACCAGAAACAACCGCCGCCCACCGATCGCACCATCGTGGTGCAATTGATCGACCGCGGTTCCGGCAACACTCCGGGCGTCAAGATCAATCAGGACGACGTCACTTGGGAAACCCTGCAGGGTCGTCTGGAAGATATTTTCAAGACCCGCGCCGAAAAAATCCTGTTCGTGAAGGGCGATGACAATGTGCCCTTCGCCGACGTCGCCACCGTGATTGATATTTCGCATTCCGCCGGCGTCGATAAAGTCGGATTGATTACGGCCAAAATCGAATCGGGTAACTAGAGCCGTTCTACGATGGAGGGACGGGCGTCTCGCTCGTCCGGCCGGGCGGGTACGCCCGGCTCTCCACCTCTGATTTCCACACTCCGTGGTAAGGGAGATTCATAAAGCAATGAAAACGACTAAGAGACTTCTGGTGGTATTCGCAGCCGCACTAGTATTGCTCTGTAGCACTGGATGCGCCAAGCTGAAGGCGCGCGACCACCTCAACAAGGGTGTGCAAGCGTTCAAGAACTCCAAATTCGAGCAGGCGATCGACCACTTCCAGCAAGCCGTCGTCCTCGACCCTACCCTGATCAATGCCCGACTGTACCTGGCCACAGCTCTGGCCCAGCAGTACATTCCGGGCGTCGATGCTCCCGACAACAACCGCTTTGGCGAGCAGGCGATTGACCAGTACAAGCAAGTGCTGCAAACCGATCCGAGGAACATCAACAGCATTAAGGGCATCGCCTATCTCTACTTGCAGATGAAGAAATTCCCGTTGGCAAAGGAGTACTACAAGAAGGCGTCGGAGTTGGATCCGAACGACCCTGAGCCGTATTACTCGGTCGCGGTCATCGATTGGACCCAGACCTACGTGCCCCGTCAGGAAGAGCGCGCCAAGCTGGGCATGAAGCCCGACGAGTCCCTGCCAGCTAAGGACAAGAAGGTTTGTGCCACGCTGAAGGAGCAGAACACCGCCAACGTTCAGGAAGGCATCGATAACCTGAACAAGGCGCTTAAACTTCGTCCTGATTATGACGACGCCATGGCCTACATGAACTTGATGTACCGGGAACGTGCCGATATCCAGTGCGATGACCCGGCAGCCCGCTCCGAGGACCTGAAGACCGCCGACGAGTGGGTCGACAAGACCATGGCCACCAAGAAGGCCAAGGCCGAAAAACAGCCCAGCGGCGCCATCGTCATGGATCAGAACAAGTAAATGCTAACGGAGGGACGGGCATCCTGGGCTCGTCCCACGTTTGCGTAGGGACAGCCGCCCCGAGACGGCCAGCCCCTAAAGGGGCGTTCAATTCGAAGGGACCTGCGGCATCGCTGAAGCGATGCCCTGATACGAAGCCTAACCCGAGGCTTCGAAGGCGAAGGCTCCGAAGACCAAATCTGCGGAACTCCAAATCTTACGGAACTCCAAATCTACAAGGCCCAGATCCACGAAGCGGGGTCCATCCGCAGCCTGCAAATCACAAATGCGGGTGATTTGCGTCATGCAGATTCCTGCTGCCGCAGGTAGAATCAGGGGCGGCACGCAAGGGCCGGCGTCGAGCCAAGCATGTTCAAGAAGATTCTGATCGCCAATCGGGGAGAGATCGCGGTGCGCGTGATACGCGCCTGCCGCGAAATGGGCATCTCGCCGGTAGCCGTCTATTCCGACATCGACCGCGCCTCACTCCACGTCCTTAAATCCGACGAGGCCTACCCCATCGGCCCGTCTCCCGCCGCCGAATCCTATTTGCGGATGGACAAGATCCTCGACGTCGCCAAACGCTCGGGCGCCGAGGCGATCCATCCCGGCTACGGCTTCCTCTCGGAAAACGCGAAGTTCGCGCAGGCGTGCGCCGACGCGGGCGTGAAGTTCATTGGGCCCACTCCGCAGTCGATGGAAATGATGGGCTCGAAAACCCGCGCCCGTCAGGAGATGGAAAAAGCGGGCGTGCCCTTCGTTCCCGGAACCTCGCGCGGCCTCACTTCTCCGGAAGAAGGCGAAGAAGTCGCCGAGCGTGTGGGCTACCCCGTGATGCTGAAAGCCGCGGCTGGCGGCGGTGGCAAGGGCATGCGGCTGGTCCACAAGCGGCAGGAACTTCGTTCCGCGCTCGAATCGGCCCAGAGCGAGGCGCAGCGTTCTTTCGGCGACAGTGAAGTCTATATCGAAAAGGCGATCGTCAACCCCCGCCATATCGAGATGCAGATCCTGGCCGACGAGCACGGCCATGCCGTCTGGCTCGGCGAGCGCGAGTGTTCCATCCAGCGCCGCCACCAGAAAGTTCTCGAAGAAGCACCTTCGCCGATTGTCGACGCCGACATGCGCCGCCGCATGGGCGAAGTTGCCGTCCAAGTCGCGAAGGCCGCGAACTACACCAACGCCGGCACCGTCGAATTCCTGGTCGATCGGGATAAGAATTTTTACTTCCTCGAGATGAACACGCGCCTGCAGGTGGAGCATCCGGTCACCGAGTTGACCACCGGACTCGATCTCGTGCACCTGCAGATCCATATCGCGAACGGCGACAAGCTGCCCTTCGCCCAGTCTGACCTGGCGATTCGCGGGCACGCCATCGAGTGCCGCATCTACGCCGAAGATCCCGACAACAATTATTTCCCCAGCCCCGGCAAGATCACGGTGCTGCTCTCGCCCTCGGGACCGGGAATCCGCCGCGATAGCGGCATGTACGAGGGCTGGAACGTTCCTATGGATTACGATCCGCTGCTCGCCAAACTGATCGGCTTCGGAAGCGACCGGCATCAGGCCATCATGCGGCTGGAGCGGGCGCTCTACGAATATTTCGTGGCGGGCATCAAGACCAACATTTCTCTTTTCCGGCGCATCCTGCGCGATGCCGATTTCCAAGCTGGAAGGCTCGACACCGGATACCTGGATCGCCTGCTCGCGAAAGGCAACCAGTCTGTCCTGTCGAGCGGGCCGGGGTTGAAACCCGAAACGGTGGACGAGACGACGATCGCCGCGATTGCCACCGGAATGTTTGCCGTGCTCGATCCGGCCTCGGCCGCCGGCAAGAATGGGAATGGGGGCGGGGCAGGTTCGGGTGCGGCGGCTTCGGGCGCGTCCAACTGGAAACAGAAAGGTCGCTCGGAAGCGCTGCGTTGACGCGGGTTTTAGAAATTCGAGTTTCGCCACAGGCTCTTCATGGTTTATGAAATCATCGTAGAAGGCAAACCTCACCGGCTGGAGCTGGCAAGGGCCGCAGCCGGTTGGGAGTGTCGCTTCGACGGGCAATCCATCCCCATCGACGCGGTCATCCCGCGCCGCGACGTTTTGTCCCTATTGGTCAATGGCCACGCTTACGAAATCAAACGCGAGCAGACGGCCACCGATCTCCACGTATGGGTGGGCAGTACACGCTTCGCGGTCGAGTTGCGCGATCCGCGATCTTTGCGCTCACGCCAGAAAGCTGGGGGAGACGAAAAAGGCCCGAAAAAAATTCTTGCTCCCATGCCCGGACGGGTGGTGCGCCTGCTGGTCGCGGAGAATTCCGAAGTTGAAGCCGGGCAGGGCGTCGTCGTGGTCGAAGCCATGAAGATGCAAAACGAAATCAAGTCGCCAAAAAAAGGAGTCGTGAAGAAAATATCGGCGACCCCAGGCGCGGCAGTAAACCCAGGCGACGTGCTGGCCATCGTGGAATAGGAACACGTGCGATTGCGCTGTCGATCTTGGGTGGCGCGGCTCTTCAGCGCTGTGATAAGTGCATTGTTTTGATTTCGGCTTTAGCCGCCGAGGGAAAGGTTCTCGCCCAGAAAGCGACTTTTCCGCAACCTCCTAGGCCCACAGCCCCAACGCTCCCCAGCCCTAGCACCTACGTCATCTCATACCAGCTTCTCTCCGCGCGTAACATAGAAAAGCTGGCAACGGCGGAGGTATCCTCGTGAAGCTGCGGCGGATTATTAGTTTTGCAACCCTGGCAGTCTCCATTCTCACCCTCGTCCTCGTGTTAAGACGCCCTGCCCCGGTCGCGCCCCCAGCCGCGCCCGCTGCGGCGGCCGCTGATGCGCAGTCGTTCCAGGAAAAGGTGAACCAACTCGCGCAGCCCAGGACGCCCGGAGAAGGTGAAAGCGAAATCCGCATGAATTCGGGAGAACTGTCGGCCGCGCTCGCGCAAGCTGCCGGACTGTTGCCCGCAACGACGCCTGCGAATACTTCCACCAGCGCTCCCTCCAACTCCTCCCCGGCGAGCCCGGCAATGGAGTTTCCAGGCCCGGTTCCGAGTATCAAGGATTACCAGGTCTCCATGGATGGAGACATCGTTCGCGGTCAATTTCTCACGCAAATCGCCGGCAAAGATGTCTATCTCACTCTCGCTGGACATCTCGGTTCCAAGGATGGTTACGCCACCTTCGATGCCACCGAGGTTAAGGTCGGTGATCTCTCCGTGCCCGCATCACTGGTCAACGGAGTATTACAGAAAAAACTCGCCGAGCAGCGCGATCAGCTCAAACTGCCAGACAGCGTCAAAGATCTCAAAGTCGAAAACGGTGAACTGGTGTTCGTCGAGAAATAAAGCCTTCCTCTGTCCTGCTACGCCTCGATCCGCGATCCGTGGTGCTTGGCGGAGGAGTTCAAAGGCGTTCACCACAGAGAGCACAGAGGATCACAGAGGAAACCAGCGAGTCATGAATGTCGATCTGTTTGACGCACTACACTAGAGACCCGGACTCCAGGCTTGAACCGCTGAAGACAAAGAAGAGAATTGAAGAGCAGGTTGGAAATGAACACCCTGCAGAAAATGCCCGCCAACTATGAATGCCGTCGCATGTAAAGCAAAATTTGCCTCTCGCGCTACACGATAGTTTCCTTCCAACAGAATCTTCTAATCTCCATCTAATCTCTTTCTAACTGCATCCGTTTCCAATCGACGTATGGCGAGTTACCCGGTCCCTCCCAACTATGCCGACCGCATCCTGGTGGCCAGCCCCAGCCACGTAGTGCGCCAGCGCGTTCTCGAAAGTCTGCGTTCCCCGGTCCGCCGCATCGCACAGGCCAGCGGAGGCGCCGAAGCCCTGGTCCAGTTGGAGAGCGGCTCGTGGCAGGTACTCTTTCTTGATCGCCGCCTGCCCGACCTTGATTCCGAGGAATTGAGCCAAACCGTCCGCCAGCGCTTTCCTGGAATCGAAGTTGTGTTGCTCGATCCGGAAAACGATGGCGCACCGGTCGCCGCGGAAGAGAAAGCTAACGCCCTTCGGGAAATTTGGCCCGCGCCCTATGGGGACAACAAGAAAGACAACAGCAAGAACAAAGACCATAGCGAAGCCGAGCTTCTGGCCGCCGCCCGCGCCCCTCAGGCCATTCTCGAAGATGCTTTGCCCGGAATGATCGGCAACTCACGCATCATGCAACCCGTGTATCATCTGGCGCGCCTGCTGGCGCCGCGCACCACCACCGTACTGATCACGGGCCCGACCGGCTGCGGCAAAGAGGTAGTCGCCCGCGCCCTGCATCACTTGAGCCCGCGTGCCGGGCGCGCGTTCGCGGTGGTGAATTGTGCCGCCATCCCGGAGACCTTGCTCGAAGCGGAACTGTTCGGATACGCCCGCGGCGCTTTCACCGGAGCCATGCAATCCTATGCGGGAAGAATCCAGGCGGCGCAGGGAGGCACGCTCTTCCTCGATGAAATCGGCGAGATGCCGCTGAGCCTCCAGCCCAAGCTGCTCCGTTTCCTGGAGCAGAAGGAGTTGCAGCGCCTGGGCAGCGCGGAAGTTGTGCGCGTGGATGCCCGCGTCGTCTCCGCCACCAACGCGCACCTGCTGTCGCTGGTGCGCGAGGGAAAGTTTCGCGAAGATTTGTACTACCGGCTTTCGGCCTTCCCCATTGAAATTCCGCCCTTGCGCGACCGGACCGACGACATTCGGCCACTGGCGGCGCACTTTCTCGAAAAATATGCTTTCCGCGCGCCCACGCCGGAATTGTCCGCCGAGGCGCTCGAACTGTTGAAAACGCAGCCCTGGGCTGGGAACATTCGCGAACTGCAGAACGTGATCGAACGCGCTCTGATCCTCTCGGAAGATCAACCGGTGATTCGCCCCGAGCATCTGTGGCTGGCGGAAGCGAGCGTTGGCAACGCGCGCTGAGATGCGAAGGCTTTAACCGCAGAGGGCGCAGAGATCGCAGAGAATTTCCTGTTTCGGTGCTCGACCACGGGGTCCGAAGCGTTAGCGCGGCGGTACCCGGTGGAACCTGCCCTGGGGCCTTGATCTCCGTCTTGCTCCGCGATCTCTGCGTTCTCCGCGGTTGATGCCTTTTCCCACGCGGGATGCCAAGGCAGGCTCATCCTCACCAAGCCGCGCGTTAGGCCGTATTCCTCTGCACTCCGCATAAGAGTGTTCTAAGGCAATTTATGCCGGGCTGGCATCGCCGTTGCAGGGTGATTTGCATGTCCACCCCTTTCCCAATTCCACGAGATCCGGAGCATCCGCTTGCACGTGCCTTTGCCTCATTGGCTCCGCCTCGAGGTTGGGTCCAATGTTGGCTCCAAAGCGCGAAGGAAGACGCGTTCCATCACCACAAACCTCGTCTTCCGCCTGCCCGCCGATTCCCCTCGCCCCCTCCCATTCCTCCGCCCCTTCCGGGATCTCCATTCAGCTCCGTCACAACCCACCGGGGACGCCGAAGGTGCCACATCGTAGCCGCTCTTTTTCTTGCAACGACCGGGCTAGGCTTTTCGTTCGTACTCACTCCCGGCGTCTTACTCCCAATTGAACTCCAATCAAGGATTGAACAAGGATGCACTCCTTGTTACAATTATCTAGTATGGCCAAGGTCACCAGCAAACTTCAGCTCACCTTGCCTAAGGCGATCGCCGATCGTTACCGGATCCGCCCCGGAGACGACCTAGACTGGTTGCCGGCGGGCGAGGCGATCCGGGTGGTCAAGCGCGACGCAGCCAGAATGGTTGAGCCCAAGACTTTAGAACAGCGGCTCCGCCTGTTCGACCATGCAACCGCTCGGCAGCGCAAGCGCGAGGCAGCCACCTCGGGGAAAAAGCGGTCAGCCCGTTCCCAAGGGCGCGGCTGGACTCGCGAGGAACTCTATCAACGTGGCCTTTCTCGTTGACACCAATGTTCTCGTGTACCGGTTTGATCCGCGTTTTCCGGAGAAGCAGGCGGCGGCGAGGGATCTATTGCGCGAGGGCCTGCATCAAGATACGGCCCGCCTCCCTCATCAGGGGCTCCTGGAATTTGTTGCGGCCGTAACGCGCGCCCGCCCAGGTTCCAAGCCTTTGCTCAATGCCGACGAGGCTCGCCACGAAGCCGAGGAATTGATGGTGCAGTTCCCGGTGCTCTTCCCGAACGCAGCTTTGTTCCGAACGGCTCTGCAGGGCGCCGCCGCGTACCAACTCTCCTGGTTTGACGCTCACATGTGGGCCTACGCGGAGCATTACGGACTGGAAGAAATCGTTTCCGAGGATTTCGGGCACGGGCGATTATATGGCAGTGTGCGCATCCGGAATCCTTTCCTGCGCCCGTAATCTCGGCAGTGAAAAGCTCTACAGGGTCCGCTTAAACAGCGGCACCGCCAGAGCCATCGTCCCCACCGCAAAGATCGATAGAAATAACAGGTCCGGCACAACCGCGCTCAACCCGCTCTCCTTCAGCAGCAGCGCCTTGAATCCATGCACGGAGTACGTAAACGGATCCACAAACGCGATGCCCCGAAGCCAAGCCGGAAACGCCTGCACCGGATAAATCGATCCGCTGGGGAAGAACAGCAGGGTGTTCAGAATCCCAAACGTCGCGCGCGGCACGAGAGGATCTTCCACCCGCACCATCAGCAGAAACATCATGCAGTTGAACGCCGCAGCGGTCGCCAGGATCATGGCCAGCAATCCGAGCATGGTCAGCGGATTGAAAATCGTTCCCACGCCCGCAATCAGCGATCCGATCATGGTGATGACCACCCCGGTCAGCACGCCCTTGATCGCGCCCGCGCCATTCAAGCCAAACACCAGCTCGGCCTTGGTGATCGGAGTCACCAGATATCCTTCGTGGATTCCGCGCGCCTTGTCGTCGATGTACAACATGCCGCCGCCGATCATCGCCGACACAAACATCGCCAGCGCGATCGACCCCGGCAGCAGATACTTCATGTATTCGATGTACGGATATAACTCGACCACATCCAGCGCCGTCTGCTGCAACAGCCGCGGCGACACGTCCGGCTGGTTCAATGCGTCGGTCACTTCATTCATCTTCTCTTCGAACGTCGAACTCATGAAGTTGTCGCTGTTGTCGACAATCAGCGCGATCCGCGGATGATTCTTCTCGTACACCAGCTTTGAATACTGCGCAGGAATAATCACCGCGCCTTGAATCTTGCCGTTGCGCACATCCTCCCGCGCCTGCACTTCGTCGTTATACGGGACCGCGATAAACGTCCCGGCATTCGCCCGCACCGCATCAAACGCTTCCTTGATGCGGACCGCCTGCGTTCCATGGTCCTCGTCCACCAGCCCCATCTTGGCGTCGCGGATCTTCCCGCCAAATGCGTTGCCCAGCACGATCAACTGCACCAGGGGAAAGATCATCGACACCATCATCAGTGCAGGCGAACGGAAGAACTTCCGCATCTCGCGCTCGATGATCGCCATCATTCGATTCATGGTTGCACCCCCGGTCGCTGCGGCATGATGAACGTGTAGGTCTTCACCAGTTCATCGCGCAACTGCCGCCCCGTGTAGTGGACGAACACATCGTCCAATGTGGTGTTCTGCACCGAAAGCGTCTTCAGCGGCACGCCCGCCACCACCGCCATCTCCACCAGATCGGTCGTCGTGCCCGACCCGTTCGACGTCAGCACCCGGAACATCCCCGCGCTTTCGTTCTGCACCGACGTGACTCCCGGCAATGCTTTCAGCCGCTCTTCCCAATCGTCCGGCGGATGCTCGAAATGCGCCTCGATCACGTTCGATCCCGGCACGCTCGCCTTTAACGCTTCCGGAGTATCGAGCGCCACCAGTTTGCCGTGATCCACAATCGCAATCCGGTTGCAGAGCCGGTCCGCTTCGTCCATGTAGTGGGTGGTGATCAGGACCGTAAGCTTGCGTTTCGCCTTGATGGTCGTCAGCATCTCCCAAACCGCCACGCGCGACACGGGATCGAGGCCCGTGGTCGGTTCATCCAGAAAAAAAATCTTCGGACTATGGACCAGCCCACGCGCGATCTCCAGCCGCCGGCGCATCCCGCCCGAGAGCGTTTTCGTCTGCGCCTCCCGCCACTTCGTCAGATCCACCGTCTCCAGCAATTCTTCAACCGCCTCTTTACGCCGCTTCGCAGGAACGTCATAGAGCTTGGCGTAAATGTTCATGTTCTCTTCCACGGTCAAATCCAGATCGCTGGTCAGCGCCTGCGGAATCACTCCAATCGTCCGCCGCACCGCATCCGGATCCCGAGCCACGTCATGCCCCGCCACTCGCGCCGCTCCCCGCCGAAATCGGGATCAGCGTGGTCATCATCCGGATCAACGTGGATTTCCCCGCTCCATTTGGGCCCAACAGGCCGAAAATCTCGCCTTCCTTTACGGCGAAGGAAACATCGTCTACCGCCGTGAACTCGCCATATCGTTTCACGATGTTCTTTACTTCGATAGCATTGGGAGCGTCCGCCGCAACCTCGCTCCGGCCATTGAACTCGGAAACCGAGATCCCCCCGCCGTTGCCCTTATTCACTTCCATGCCGATCTCCCAATGCAGGCGTGGGGACGGGGCGAAGCCCGCCCTGAGCCGAGCCGAAGGGCCCCGTCCCGGCGGGGCAGAGCCCCGCCACCACACCTCTCTGTCACTTTTGCTCCGCGGCCTGCACGGTTCCCTTTAACTGCGCGGGCGACACCAGCACCTCCGCCGTCATCCCCGGCACATACGCCCCTTTAGGATTCTCCAGCCTCACCTTCAATGCGATCGTCCGGATATCCCGTTTCCGGCGCCCCACATCCCGCTGCGTGGCGAAATCCGCTTCCGCAGCCTTGTAGAAAACTTTTCCTGGAACCACGGTTCCTCCCGGCAGCCGCACCCGCAGCGTGTCCCCCAATCCGATATGATCGGCGTCCGTCTCCGGAATCGCCGCGAACACCCAGGTGTCGCTGAAATCCACCACCGTTACAATCGCCTGCCCCGCGTTCACCACTTCGCCTTCGCGCGCCGCCCGCACCAGCACCGTCCCCGTCACCGGCGCATAAATTTTCGTATATCCCAGCCGCACTTCCGCTTCTTTCAACTGCGCCACCGCGTTCTCCACCTGCGCCCGCGTCGATGCCACCGTACTTTGCGCCGCCGTCGCCTGATTGGTGCGCGCGATCGCCGAATTGAGATCCGCTTGTCCCGCTGTGACCTGATCCCGCAGCGCTTGCACGCTCGCTTCCTGCGCCTTCAGATTCATTTCCGCCTGTACCTTCTCCTGCTCCGATGCCACTCCCGCCTGCGCTAACCCAATCGTCCGCCGGCTGTCGCTCTCCACCCTTGCCAAAGTCGCTTCCGCATTCGCCAATTGCGCGCGCGCCGACTGCAGCCGCGCCTGCGAATTCGCCACATCCCCAGCCGTCGACCCCTTCGTGGATTGCCGAGTGTATTCGCTCTCGCTGACCTTCGACCGCAAGCTGGCAATCGTAGCCACCGCTTCCCGCTCTTCCGCCTCCAACTCCGCCGGATCCAGCAACGCGATCAGATCCCCCTGCTTTACCTGCGATCCTTCTTCCACCAGCAGTTTCTGAATCCGCCCCTGAATCTGCGGACTGACGACAATCTGGTTGGCATCCACCGTCCCCACCAGAACCAAGTCGCTCCCGCCAGGAGTAGAAAAGAAGTAGTACCCCGTAGCAATCACGACAATGATCGCCAGCAAAATCAAAAACTTAATCCGCGCACTCATCGACAATCTCCTAGCAGGATAGCTGTCAGCTCTCAGCTCTCGGCTGTCAGTTTTCAGCTCCTCACTTTAGGCTGTCGCTCCGAGCAAAGAAGCGAGGGGCAAAGCCCAAAAACTGAGAGCTGACAGCTGAGAGCTGAAAGCTAAGAAACAAACAGCGCCGCCGAAATAAAATCGAGCACAAACGCCCGCCGCTCCCGAATCCGCTCCTCCGACAACGGGTCGACCTTCATCAGCGCCTTCATCACCGGCGCGGTTGTGAAATAGAACACAATCACCGCTACCATCGACGGCAGAAAATCCATAGGATTCACCGCCCGGAATTCTCCCGCTTCCGCCCCCTCCCGCAACACCTCGACCAGCTTCTCAAAGATAGGACGGAAATGTTCCTTAGCCACCCGCTGCATACGCGCGTTGCCCTTCTCTCCCGACCGCACCCACTCCCCCTGCACCACTCGCGGAAACCGCGGATTGGCGGCGATGTAGTCGAAATACGCCCCCAGGTATTCCAGCATTTTCTGCCGCGGGGGCAGGTCGCGCTCGAGCACCGGAGCAACCCGGGCCCGCAACCCGCTGAACACATGATCCAGCACCGACTCGTACAACGCATCCTTATCCTTGAAGTAGTAATAAAGCAGCGCCTTGTTGACGTGCGCCGCCCGTGCGATAGCGTCCGTACGAGCCCCCGCAATCCCGTGCTCGGCAAATTCCCCGACCGCCGCCTTCAGGATCGCCGCCCGGCTCGCTTCCGGACGCCCCCGGGTTCCCAAACGCCGATTCGGTTTCATATAATTAACCAGTTAGTTAGATTATAACCCGCCTTATCCTGCCCAGCAAGTGCAACGCACAGCTGTTCCAACCGTGGCTCCCGACTATAATGACGCTCGCTGCATTCCTCGATCGAGGGCTGCCTATGACCCAGAGGCACTTTTTGCTTTTACTTTCCGTTCTGATTCTCGCCAGTGTCGGCCCTGCTGTTTCGCAAGAGAGGATTTTGGGCTTCACTCCATCTTCGGCAGCGCGCCAGGCCAAAGTAGAGGAGAAATTCAAGTCGATTCCCTCGCCGGCCGAAGCGCGGCGCCAGCACCGCATCTTCACCGCCGAGCCGCATCTTGCAGGCTCGAAGCGCAACAATGAGCTGGCTCGATACATCGCGGCAGAGTGGCGCAAGCAGGGGTTGGAGGACGTGGTCATCCATCGCTACGACGTGTACGCGACCGCGCCGAAGAGTGCTTCGCTCGAGATGGTCGCGCCGGTGGTGTATCGAGCCGGCCTTCGCGAAGCGGCTTATGACGCCGATCCGGACACGAAGAATCCGCGCGTCAGTGCTGCCTGGACCGGAATGTCGATCTCGGGCGAGGTGACCGCGCCGGTGGTCTATGCCCATAGCGGCAATCCGGAAGACTACGATCTGCTGCGCAAGCAGGGGATCGAGGTGAAAGGCAAGATCGTGCTGGTGCGCTACTCGAACCCGTACAGTTATCGCGGATTCAAGGCCTTGACGGCGGAGCGCGAGGGTGCCGCGGCGATTTTGATCTACAGCGATCCCGCCGAAGACGGATTCAAGAAGGGCAAAGTGTTCCCTGACGGGCCCTGGGGCCCGGAGAGTCACATCCAGCGCGGAGCGATCACTTACGATTTCATGGTGCCGGGCGATCCGCTCACGCCGGGCTGGGCGTCGGTGCCGGGAGCGAAGCGCATTCCGCTGGCGCAGGCCGCTTCGGTTCCGAAAATCATGGCGCTGCCCCTTTCTTATAAAGACGCGACACCTCTGCTGCAAAACCTTGGCGGGCCTGTTGCCCCTTCGGACTGGCAAGGCGGTCTGCCCTTCGAGTACCACCTTGGGGGCGAGCAGGCTCGCGTCCATCTCAAAATCGTTATGGATAATTCCATCAAGCCTTACTACGTCGTCGAAGGCCGGATTCACGGCTCGGAACTGCCGGATGAATGGGTCGTGCTGGGCAATCATCGCGACGCCTGGGTGTTTGGCGGAGTCGATCCATCGAGCGGCACGGCATCCATGATGGAGATGACCCGTGCGCTTGGGCAGTTGAAGAAGAACGGGATGCGTCCGCGGCGCACTGTGATTGTCTGCAGCTGGGACGGCGAGGAGGTTGGCCTGACCGGCTCGACGGAGTGGGGTGAGCAATTCGCCGACGACCTGCGCAAGAAAGCCGTGGCCTATCTGAATGTGGACGAGGCGACCTCCGGGGCCAATTTCGACGGCAGCGCCGTGGCCTCACTGGCGCCTATGCTGGTCGAAACCTCTCGCAGCTTGCAGGATCCTTCCGGAAAGTCGCTTTACGACGCTTGGAAGCTGAGCGCCGCGCAAAGCCGAAAAGAGGAGAAGGACGACCGCGAAGTGACTGACGCGAACCTGGCTGATACCCGCATCGGCAGCGGCTCCGACCACACCGTGTTCTTGAATTACGTGGGCGTGCCGGTGATGGGCCTGGGTTTTGAAGGATCGTATGGCGTCTATCACTCGATGTACGACGATTTCTACTGGATGAATCACTTTGGCGATCCTGGATATCGCTATCACGTCCTCATGTCACAACTCTGGGGCACGCTTGCGCTCCGACTGGCGAACGCCGATCTGCTGCCGTTTGACTTTGCGGCCTATGCCGACAATGTTCGCCAGTTCGTGGCCGAGCTTTCCAAGGGCAAGGATATGAGCCAGCTTGACCTGAAGCCGATGCTCGATGAGATTCAGGCATTCGAAAACGCGGGAAAGAAACTGGACGGCGCGGTTCAGCATGCGCTCGACTCTGGAAAAGTGGACGCAAAGATTGCCGCCGAACTTAACGCCGGCATGATGCAGGTGGAGCGCAATTGGCTGAACCCCGACGGCATCCCGGGCCGACCATGGTTCAAGCACACCCTGTATGGAGCGCGTTTTACTTACGCACACCTGGAACTGCCGGGTTTGACGGAAGCGGTCGAGAAGCAGGATTGGGCCACGGCCAAGCAGCAAGCGGCGATTCTACGGGGCTGTCTGGAGAAAAATACGAAGCTGGTCGAGCAGTTAAGCGCGCGGATCGCAGCGCAATAGGACCATGATTTGTACATGGAGAGCCGAGTGTCCCCGCCCGGCTGGACGGGCAAGGCGCCCGTCCCTCCACAAACAAAGTTCTACAGCGAGCCGCCCGCGATCGACGGCACCAGCAAGACCTCATCGCCGTCTTGGAACGAATAGGAAGCGCCACCGAGGAAGCGAATGTCTTCTTCGTTCACATAAATATTCAGGAATCGCCGCGTTTCTCCGGCTTCGTCGCGCAGATGCGGCTTTAAGTCGGGGAACTGCGTGTCGAGGTGCGAGAACAATTCGTTGAGATTTGCAGGCGAGCAAACGACTTTTGGAGTTCCGGCTGTGAGTCGTCGTAACGCTGTCGGAATTTGAACGGTAATGCTCATAAAAACCTCCCGAGCCAAACACAGCCCCTAAAGGGGCTCTTACCTTCTGAAGATTTGCGGCATCGCTAAAGCGATGCCCTGATACGAACCTACGATGCCCTGATACGAACCTACGACCAACGACTTACTTGTGAGGACGACTAAGCAACCGCAACGGTCGAGGAATCCGCCGCGGCCGCGAACGCCGCCGGCAAGTTCGCGGCCTTTGCCGCCAGATACGCTTCGAACTCGGCCAGCTTCGGAGCGATCGGGGTTTCAACCTGATACCGATCGGCCAGCACGTCGGTGGTCTTGAGTCCGTTGCCGGTGATGCAGAGCACGGTCGTTTCGTCGGGAAGAATGCGATCCTGATGAATCAGCTTCCTGGCCGTTCCCACCGTCACGCCGCCCGCGGTCTCGGTGAAGATGCCTTCACTCTCCGCCAGCAACTGGATCGACTGGACGACTTCGTGATCGGAAACGTCTTCCGCCCATCCGCCGCTCTTGCCAATGGCCTGCAGCGCGTAATGTCCATCGGCCGGATTGCCGATGGCCAGCGACCGCGCAATCGTCTTCGGACGCTGCGGCTCAATCTCGTCGCAGTACTGCTTGACGGCCGTCGAAATCGGCGAGCACCCGGAGGCTTGCGCGCCAAAAAATTTCACCGGCTTAGGTTCGACCAGCCCGAGGAGAATCAGTTCATCAAATGCCTTCTTGATCTTAGTGATCAGCGATCCGCCCGCCATCGGCACCACCACGTTATCGGGCAATTTCCAGCCCAGTTGTTCGGCGATTTCGTAGCCCACCGTCTTGGAGCCTTCGGCGTAATAGGGACGAAGATTGACATTCACAAACCCCCACTCACGCTCTTCGGCGATCTGCGAGCACAGCCGATTGACGTGGTCGTAACTGCCGTTGATGCGCACCAGTTCCGCGCCGAATACCTGGGTGCCCAGAATTTTCGCGGGTTCAAGATCGGAAGGAATAAAAATCCACGCCTTGAAACCTTCGCGAGCCGCCTGCGCCGCCACCGCGTTGGCGAGGTTGCCCGTGGAAGAGCAGGCGACGGTGTGGAACCCGAAGCTGCGCGCATTGGCCAGGGCCACCGCCACCACGCGATCCTTGAAGCTCAAAGTGGGCAGGCACACGGCATCATTCTTGACGAAGAGTCGCCGCGATCCAACCTGATCGCCCAGCCGCGGCACGCTCACCAGCGGGGTATATCCAACCGGGAGGGAGGGCAGATACCCCGCTGGCAGCGGCAGCAACTCGCGGTAGCGCCAGAGATTCGGAGCGCGCGAGGCGAACAACTCATGCGAAACGCAGGAGCGAAGGGAATCGTAATCGTAGGTAATTTCGAGCGGTGAGAAACAGTCTTCGCAGTAGCTGCGCGGCTGGTTGCCCCAGGTTTTGCCGCATTCGCGGCAGCGGAGCTGGTACGTGCTCGTCTCCATTGTGCAACTTCTTTCTGTTGACTGCGGGACGAGCCGGGTAAAAATTACCCCAGTTAATACAAAACCCCTTTTCCGATGGGAAAAGAGGCTCGGGAAATGCGAATCAATTTTCGCTTACCCGAATCTCATGGTCCCCGTTACCGGGCGAGAGTTGGCACCTGGCGGTCGAGATATATGATCTCAATCCGGTTGCCGTGGCGTCCTAGGGCTCGTCCCTCAGCCACTCTGCATGAAATTCCGATTTGCTCAAAAAAGAGCAAACTTGGAATCAAATACTATAACCGACCAAGCGGTCTGTCAAGGCCGTTTTACGATTAACCTGCTTTTAACATTCACCAAGACATTCGCCGTTAACATTTGTCACATGCCTGAACAGCCTTTACACATTGAAGGTCTTCCCGGGTCACGGGAGGGAATCCGCATCCTGCGCCTGGCCGGACCACTGACTCTTGCCAACGTGTTCGGCTTTCAATCGAAGGTGCGTGCCGACACCTCGCACGCGCTTATTCTCGACTTCACCAACGTTCCCCTCGCGGATTCGGCGGGGATTGGGGCGCTGGTCGGAGCCTATGTCACGCGACAAAAAGATGGACGCAGCCTCGGGTTGGTAGGCGTGAATCAGCGCATCCACCAGGCTCTGGAAGTCACGCGGGTGGAAAGCTTCTTTCGTTTCTACGGAACGGTTACCGAAGCCGAGCAGGCGGGTTGAAGTGGAGAGCCGGGCGTCCCGCCATCTAATTCGTTTTCGCCAAAAAGAATGGCGGCCTCCCCGGCCGCCCTTCTTTTTCCGAATTTTGGTTGTGGCTTAGACGCCTTTGACGTTCTCTGCCTGCCAGCCCTTGGGGCCTTTGACTACGTCAAACTGAACTTGTTGACCTTCCTGCAGGCTGCGAAAGCCGTTTGCCTGAATCGCGGAGAAGTGAACGAAAACGTCCTCGCCATTCTGGCGGCTGATGAAACCATAGCCCTTGGCATCGTTAAACCACTTTACTGTTCCTGTTTCCATGATGTTGCTGTGTTCCTTTTGTGTTGAGGTATGCGCTGGAACTCGCATAGTGCAGGCAGGTCACGCTTTAGAGCGGGGTACTGCTGAACAGCCGCAAAGATCAAACGCACCTAAATTGTACATAATTGGGGGTAAATGGCTAGAAAATTCTGCGCTTACCGCGGTAAGCCGCCCCGGTACATATTTGCCTGCCACCCTCCCGAAAATTCCCGGTATCACGTCTCCGTTCTTTTGTATCTAGCTGAACAATAAGGCATATCTCCCTTTGGCAGAATGATTGCCTTTCGTGGTCTGGGTGGGGATTACGGAACGGCTTTGGGGGCATTCCATGCTAGCCATACACGTCGAGAACCTGGGCGACCTGGCAGTAGTAGAGTGCAAGGGCAGGATCGTCCGTAGCGAATCCGTTTTTAAGCTGCGCGATGCCGTGCTGGCGCAAGCAGACGCCCGCATCATCGCGCTCGATCTTTCCGAAGTGGAAGCCATGGGCGGTGGCGGACTCGGCATGCTTGTGTTTCTCGATCGATGGGCGCGCAACTGTGGTATTCAATTCAAGCTGTTCAGCCCCTCCAGATCGGTAATGGAGGGCCTGGTGGCCAACCGCTCAGTCCTGAACTTCGAGATTGTGACCTTCCACGAAATGATGAGCATCCTGGCCCATTCCGATAGCCAATACGCATTCGCGGCCTGACCGGGCTTGGGAGTGGTTGAGTATCAACGCAGGTTCGACCGACGCCATCCTCCTTTCCTGGCGTCAGCTTCCTCCCGCATAATTGCTGTGTCTTCTCTGCAGAACCTAGGGTGAAGGAGCTTGAACCCTTTATGTTCTCCCTTCAGCGTCTTCGGCGATTATGTGGTTCGGTGGTTGTTCTTTTGATCGGAACTTGGGTCACGAGTTGCTCTGGTTCCGATGCCGCATCTTCCGATCCCGCGTCGATTCGAGAAGCTCAACTTCGATTCGTGAAGAACTATGTCACCGCGATCCGGTCGAAAGATACTCAGAAGGTTCTGCAAACCTTTCACCCGGGGTACCGTGCGTGCGTCAGCCCGGAGAACAAGTGGTTCTTCGATCAGGACATCGCGAGAATCAGCGGCGGTCTGCCCTCCGCCGATTACAAGGTGGCGAACATCAAGCCGGCGGATCCGAAGCAGCCATTTGGCGCCATTCTGCCTGCTGACGGATTTGCGTACCCAGTGAAACCGGCCTATGTAATCCAGGTAGATTTCGAGACGGGCACTGAAAACTCGTTCTACAGCCTCCTTCTAGAGGTAGCGCCGGATCACGGATCGTGGTACTGGGTTGGCCCTTGCCCAAATGCCAAAGGTTTGGAGTTTATCCAACAGCAGACTCGGGAGGGAGAGCGCCAGAAAGCCGAGGCTAGAAAGCGCGTCGCAGAACTAAAAGATCCTCTACTCTCCGAGCTGAAGCAGTTGCTCCAGGCACACGACAAGATAGGGGCAATCAAGAAGTACAGGAAAGAAACCGGAGCCGACCTGACCATCGCCGTCCAGGTTATCAATGAACTGGAACCGGCCGTCGGCCACTAGCCTGAGCGCGGTTTGCAACTTCCCCGAGGCTCATACATCATCAGAGAATGCGTATGCGAATGGGGGCGTGGGGCTCCGTTTTGGTGGCAATTCTCCTCGGTGTTTCTGCCGCCGCCCAAGGCGGCCTGATTGACGATGTTAACGGCCTATTGGCGGAGAACTCATTTTCGGCGGCCGAGTCGGAACTTCGCACGTACCAGGCTCAGCATGGCATCACGCCGGAGTACCTGGAGGCGTTGTCGTGGATGGCGCGGGGAGCGGCCGCAGAAAAGCAGTGGGGCCAAGCCGCCGCCTACGCCAGCGAGACGCGCCGGCTCTCGGAGCAGCAATTAGCGACATCCAAGCGCAGGTTCGACGCGGAGCCGCATTTACCTGTCGCACTCGGCGCGGCCTATGAAGTTCTCGCCCAAGGGATGGCGGAGCAAGGCCAGCACTCGAAAGCGGTCAGCTTGCTGCGCTCGGCGTTGGCGCGCTACGGCAACACATCCATTCGAGCGCGACTGCAGAAGAATCTCAATCTGCTGGCTCTGGTTGGTCAAGCTGCGCCGCCTTTACAAGCAACTCAATATCTTGGGCCCAAACCGCCCGCTCTGGCGTCCTTGAAAGGTTCGCCAGTTCTTTTGTTTTTCTGGGCGCATTGGTGTGTGGACTGCAAGGCGGAAGCGCCCGTCATTGCCCGTTTGCGGCAGGAGTTCGCTCGCGAGGGACTGGTCGTCATCGGGCCGACACAGCTCTACGGCTATGCGGCGCAGGGAGCCGACGCTTCGCCGGCGCAGGAACGGGCTTATATCGAATCCGTCCGCCAGCGCTATTACGCCATCCTGCAGGACATGCCCGTGCCGCTGAGCCAGCGAAATTTCAATGCTTACGGAGCCAGTACGACGCCGACTCTGGTCGTTCTGAATCGCGCCGGGCAAGTGGCGATGTACCATCCGGGAGCGCTTTCGTACGACGAGTTGCGATCGGCGTTGGAGAAAGTGCTTGCGAGATAGGGCACCATGCGTAAACGCAATTCGGTCCTGGGAAAACCTGGGGTTGAGACCGGAGGCGTGCGAAAATGACCTTGATGCCTGGCAGAGAACCACTAATATTCCTGAATATCGCTTCGTCGCCTCGAGAAGAGGTCAGCGACTCCCAAGACATTCCACAAGGCGAAGTCCTGCACGAGGAGTTTCTCGAAAAAGTGAAGTTGGCGTGTAACACGCTGCCGCCAACGATACGGGCAATGCCAGATTTTCCTCCAATTGAGATACTCGACGAACCAGCGCATCCGACGCCGGGGCGTGAAACGCTGGGCCGTTTCTTCGGCTTATCGCGAGATAAGAAACTGACCTTCACAATCCCTGGCACTCCCACTGTGATCCATATCTATCGAGGTCCGGTGAAACGTTATGCAAGCAACCGGGGCGACCGGATCGACGAAGTCCTCAGGACCGTCGTTTGGCATGAAGTCGCGCACTGGCTAGGATTCCACACAGAGCAGGAAGTAGCTGAATTAGGATTGTAATTGCGGTAGGGTTCGGGTGGAGTGGGAACTGGTAGCTCTGATTGCGCTGCCTGTTCCATCTCGCCCACTGCGCTGTCTAGAGCGTCGCAGCCTGTTCCCGCCGCCGCGCCTGAATTTCGATATAGACGTTGATCAGCGAAACCGCCGCCGGCGTTACGCCCGGAATCCGCGAGGCTTGGCCAATCGTCTGCGGAACGACTTTCCCGAGCTTTTCCTGCATTTCGCGCGACAACCCGCTGACTGCACGGTAATCGAACCAATCGGGAATGCGGCGCAGTTCGGCCTTCTTCAGACGGTCGATGGCGCGCTGCTGCTGGTCGAGATATCCCGCATACTTGATTTCAGTCTCGACGGACTTGAGTTCGTTGCGAACTTCCGACGAAAGATGAAGCGGAGCAGAATCAACCGCAGAAACACTATCCGCTGAGGACGCCGAGTTCGCAGAGGACCTTCGTTCGAAGAACCTTGGCGCGAGATTCCGTAGAACCGGCGCCAGTTGCTCGATGACGATTTCGGGACGCTTCAGCAATTGCGCCAGGGGCTGGCCAATCGCCGAAGAGAGGTCCTGCGGGGTTGTTCCGCTGCCGGCGAAAGCGGTCGAGCTGCGCTCGACTTGGACGGGCGAGGGCGCCTGTCCCCACACTTGCACGGCCAAGTCCCGCGCCAGTTGCTCCGCCATGGCCGGCGTCAGCTTGGTCTTTTCCAGTAATTGCTTCACTTCCTCCAGCCGACGCTGTTTCGCCTCGAAGTCCGCCCACGCTTCCTCTGAGATCAGGCCCACCCGCCGTCCATGCGGAGTCAGCCGCCGGTCGGCGTTGTCGATTCGCAAATGCAATCGGAACTCCGCCCGCGAGGTAAACATGCGGTAAGGCTCGTTGGTCCCTTTCGAAATCAAGTCGTCGATCAGAATAGCCGTGTACCCTTCGGTGCGATCGAGCACCAGCGGAGACTGTTTCTTCATTTTCAGCGCCGCGTTGATTCCCGCCATGATTCCCTGGCAGGCCGCTTCTTCGTATCCTGACGTCCCATTGATCTGCCCGGCAAGAAACAGCCCGGCAATCTTCTTCGTTTCCAGCGTGCGCTGAAGCTCCGTGGGATCAATCGAATCGTACTCAATGGCGTACCCGGGCCGCATCATCTCCGCGCTTTCGAGTCCCGGAATCGACTTCACGATCGCCAGTTGCACATCAATCGGCAGCGAAGTGCTCATGCCGTTGACGTAGATCTCGTGCGTGTTCAGACCCTCGGGTTCTAAAAACAGCTGGTGCATTAGTTTGTCGGGGAACTTGACGATCTTGTCTTCAATCGACGGACAGTATCGCGGACCGGTCGAATGAATCTGCCCGCTGTACATGGGCGAACGATGCACGTTCTCGCGAATGATGCGATGCGTCTCTTCGGTGGTGAAAGCGATATAGCACGGCACCTGGGAGTCGTGATGGGCTACACGCCGGGTGCGAAAGCTGAACGGAGTGGGATCCACATCGCCCGGCTGCCGCTCGAAGCGCGACCAGTCAATGGTGCGTCCGTCGAGGCGCGGAGGCGTGCCGGTTTTGAGGCGGCATCCGCGCAGGCCGAGCTTCTTGAGCGCCTCTCCCAACAGAACCGCGGCTGGTTCTCCCGAACGTCCCGCCGGATACTGCTGCTCGCCGCAGTGAATCAGCCCGTTCAAAAATGTTCCAGTCGTGATGATGACCGCTTCAGCCGCGACGCGCCGCCCATCGCGGAGCAGAATGCCTCGGATGGAGTTCTCAGGTCTCAGTTCTCGGTTCTCAGTGGTGTCAGTTCTTACTGAGAACTGAGAACTGAGAGCTGAGAACTGCTCCACAATCACATCCGCCACTTCCGCCTGCTTGATCTTCAGGTTGGGCTGCGACTCCAGCACTTCGCGCATCTTCAGGCGGTAGGCCTGCTTGCAGCACTGCGCCCGCGGCGACCAGACAGCGGGCCCGCGCGAAGTGTTGAGCAGCCGGAATTGGATTCCGACGGCGTCCGTGATTTCGCCCATGATGCCGCCGAGCGCATCCACTTCGCGTACCAGATGCCCCTTCGCAATGCCGCCGATGGCGGGATTGCAAGACATCTGCGCGATGAGATCGATGTTCAAGGTATAGAGAGCCGTCTTCAGCCCCATGCGAGCAGCCGCCATCGCGGCTTCGCATCCGGCATGGCCGGCGCCCACTACCACCACGTCGAAGTGTTCTGAAAACTGCATGGGTTCCCAAATGGTTACTACAGTTAATACTATTCCGGCCCGGTGGAAGGATATCAGTACGATAATTCTAGCAAGCAAGCCCGACTGGAGGCAGGAACCATGCCGGACCGCGCCAAAGTGGTCGTCGCCTACCTCGATGGCCGCCGGCTCAAGGGCTACACCAATGATTTTTCTCCGATACGCGACCATTTTTTCCTGTTTCCCGAGGGCGGCGAACCCAAACCGGGCGATCGCGGAACCTCGGTTCGGATCGATGAACTGAAGGCCCTATTTTTCGTTAAAGATTTTGCCGGAGACCCGGGTCACACGAAGGTGCCCGGCGCCTCCCCACTCCCGGGGAAGCGTATCGAGGTCATTTTCGCCGACGGCGAGAAACTGATCGGCTCTTCGGTGGCATACAACCCGAGGAATCAGGGTTTCTTCATGCAACCGGCAGACCCGTCCGACAACAACGAGCGAATCTTTGTCGTGAATCGCAATGTGAAGCAGGCGAAGCCGATTTGAATGGTTTCATTCGCTGCCATTAATTTTCGCGGGTCCAGTGCGACTCTTGCGCGCCATACGTTAGAATCAAAAGCTCCTCTCTCGAATTCCATGGCCCGACCTATCCCCATCGGCACGCGCGGTGAAGCGGCGGAAACGGTTGAGGTGAAGCACACGCTGGCCGCACATCATCCCGAGTTGCCGCCCGTGTATTCGACTCCCGACATGATTCGGCTGATGGAAACCGCGTGCTTTTATGCGCTGCAACCATTTTGCGACGACGGTGAAATCACGGTCGGAATCTCCATCCACGTCGAACACCGCGCGGCCAGCGGCGTTGGAATGCAGATTCACGCCGAGGCCGAACTGGAGTCCTTTGACGGACGCTTCTATACCATGCGCGTCCGCGCCCACGACGGCACGCAGGAAATCGGCAGCGGCACGGTGGGGCGCGCCGTGGTCCACGTTCCCAGTTTCATCCAGCGCATGCGCGAAAAAGCTCGCGGCGGATAACTCTGCCGCAACCCAAATGCCGAGCATGAGTAAGAACCATGATGAGTAAGAACGAAGGACCTATGGAATCCCACACCGCCAAGGCGCTTCAGTTCCGGCAACTCCATCGCGGACCGGGCGTGCTCATCCTGCCGAACGCGTGGGATGTGGCCAGCGCCCGCATCTTCGAGGATGCGGGCTTCCCCGCGATCGCCACCACCTCCGCAGGCATCGCTTTTTCACTGGGTTATCCCGACGGACAACGCATTCCACGCGAAGAAATGATGGCTCGCATCGGCCGCATCGCTCGCGCTGTCCATGTGCCGGTGACGGCCGACGTCGAGGCAGCTTATGGTCCCAATCCTGAAGATGCGGCCCGGACGACGCGCGAACTGGTTCAGGCGGGAGTCGTCGGGATGAACCTGGAAGACGGTAGCGGCAATCCGGATCGGCCTTTGATCGACTTGCAGTTAGCGGTCGAAAAGATCAGGGCGGCGCGGCAGGCTGCCGTCCAGATGCGAGCGCAAATCTGGATCAACGCTCGCACCGACGTGTACCTGCTGCCGGGAGGCAATCCGGACGCCGACTATTCCGAGGCGTTGCGGCGCTTGCTTGCGTTTCGCGAAGCGGCGGCCGATAGCGTCTTCGCCCCCGGACTCAAGGACGCGGAGACGATCAGGCGGTTGGTAAGCGCGGTCGAGTGTCCACTCAACATTCTCGCCTTGCCGGGAATGCCCTCGATCCCGGAACTCGAAAAGCTGGGCGTGCGTCGTGTCAGCGTGGGATCGGGACCCATGCGTGCGACACTCGGGCTGCTGCGCCGAGTGGCGGAGGAACTCAAGACCTCCGGAACATACAGCGCGATGGAGGGAGCTGTACCTCATGCCGAGATGAATAAACTGTTGGGCGGCTGAGGAGCGGCCTCACCTGAGCCATGACGAATTGCGTCGCGTCCGTTGGCTTTGACATCTTGTAGAAAGACATCATTTTGATTCGCGCGTAGCCATGAATCGACCGCCGATTTGGTTTGAACGGAAGTTTGACTTCACGTTTCCAGTGGAGCAGCATCCGAATCTGTGTGCGCGTTTGCGAGGCACGCCGGCCCGGCTGGAAGAAATTGTCCGCGGCGCCGCTCGCGACGTCTTGCTTAGGAAACCGCGTGAAAATGAAAAGTGGTCGGCCCAAGAACATGCCGGGCACCTGCTGGACCTCGAACCTCTATGGATGGCGCGGGTCGATGACTACATCACAGAAGCGTCACAGCTTACCGTGGCTGACCTGAGTAATCGCAAGACCTTCGAAGCGCAGCACAACCAGCGCCCAATCGAGGAGATCGTGGCCGAATTCCGAAGCGCGCGCTCGCGACTGGTGAGCCGAGTGGAGAAGATCGACTCTGCAATTTTCGCCCGCGCCTCTCTCCATCCGCGGCTGAAAACACCCATGCGCCTGGTGGACCATTTGTACTTTGCGGCAGAGCACGATGACCACCACCTGGCCCACATCTGGGGACTGATTAACGCAGGTTAGCGGAACGCACGAATCAAGAAGTGACTCGGATTAAGGGTTTCGTGCGCGGTAACACCTGGCCGATTTCGACGGCGGGAACCCCGGCAGCTTGCAGCGCTCGTGTGAGCGCGCCAGCATCTTCGGCGGAAACCGAAATCAGCAGGCCGCCGGCGGTTTGCGGGTCGAACAGAAGCGTGCGGATGTCGGCGGGAACCGACGGATCGTACTCGACCAGGCATTCGGCAAACTCACGATTCGCTTTGAGCCCGCCGGGAATGTATCCGGCATGGATGCAATCGAGCGCGCCTTCCAGCACAGCCAGGTTGGCGGACTGGAAGACAAGGCTCACATCCGATGCCAGCGCCATCTCACGGGCATGGCCGATCAGGCCGAAGCCCGTGACGTCGGTGAGGGCGTGGACAGCCCATGTAGGGACAGCCGCCCCTCCGACAGGCTCAGGGCAGGCTCTCGGTTGACCTGCGGAGCTTCGCTCCGCCCGGACGGGCGAGACGCCCGTCCCCACACCAGCAGCGATCACCTCGGCCGCAGCCTTATTCAAAGTCGTCATCGACTTCACGGCAGCATCAATCCACTCCGGCTTCGCGACGCCTTTCTTGATCGCCGTCGAAATGACCCCCGTGCCGAGCGCCTTGGTGAACAGCAACCGATCGCCTGGTTGCGCCCCCTGATTTGCCAGGACGCGTTGGGGATGAATCACTCCGGTGACGGAATAGCCAAATTTCGTTTCTTCATCGCGGATGCTATGGCCGCCCACCACCGTGCATCTCGCCTCGATCATCTTCGACAAGCCGCCGGCGAGAATGCGCTCCAGGATTTCGAGATCGCCTTTTTCGGGAAAACAGACCAGCGCCAGCGAAGTCAACGGCTTTCCGCCCATGGCGTAAACGTCACTGAGCGCGTTGGTGGCGGCGATCTGGCCAAAGGTGTAAGGATCATCCACGATGGGCGTGAAAAAATCCACGGTTTGGACGAGTGCCGTCTCGGGCGTGAGCCGATACACTCCGGCGTCGTCGGCGTGATCGAAGCCGACTAACACATTCGGGTCCTGTTGCCGGGCTAATTTCCCAAGCACCGTGTCCAGCGCCGCCGGACTCAGCTTGGATGCTCAACCCGCGGCTTTGACGGACTCCGTGAGACGGAATGGTTTTACGTCAGGCACGAGGCCATTGTAACGGAAGGGCAAAGAGCCGGTTGCGGGCCGATTCCCTCGCGCAAGAAGTCATTTGCTTCTGGTACCCTGCTTACACTATGCGCCTTCAACAGAGCCTCTTTTTCCTGGTTGTCACAGTGGGTTGCGCCCTCGCCCAAAACGTCAAACCGGTTGCCGATCGCCTCGCCGCGCAGAACGCTCTTTTCGAAGAGCAGTACGAGTCCGATCTCCGCAACTTTCCCGAGCGCGCCACCGCCTTCGGCGAGTACCGCTACAATGACAAACTCGCCGAGCACTCACTCGCAGCCATCGCCCAGCGCCACACAACCGACGAGGCCTTCCTTGCCCGGCTTGAGGGCATTCCGACTGCGGGCTTCTCCGACCAGGACCAGCTCTCTCACGCCCTCCTCGTGCGTGTTCTCGAGCAGCGCATTGCCGACTTCGACCTGAAAGAGTACGAGATGCCCATCAACCAGCAGAACGGCGTCCACACCGGACTCGCGGATCTGCCGCTGTCCGTCCCCTTCGACTCGGTCAAGCATTACGAGGACTACATCGCCCGCCTTCACCAGATCCCACGCGTCCTGAGCCAGACCACCGAGGTCCTGCGCGCAGGTATGAAGGACAAGCTCATGCCGGTCCGATTTCTGCTGGAGAAGCTCCCCGTCCAGTGTCAGGGCATCATCGACGCCGACCCGTTTCTGCGGCCGACAATGAAGTATCCTGCCAGCATTTCTCCCGAAGACCAGAAGCGCCTAACCCAGCAGATCACGGACGCGGTCAACAACGACGTCATCCCTGCGTACAAGACGTTCGCGAACTTCCTGCGCACGGAATACGCGCCCGAAGGCCGTACGACTCTGTCAATCACCTCTCTGCCCGACGGCCAAAAGCGCTACGAAAACGACATCCACGCCCGGACTACTACCCGGATGACGCCAGACGAGATTCATCAACTCGGCCTCCGCGAGATCGACCGCATCCAGGCCGAGATGACCGCGATCGCCAAGAAGGAGGGCTTCGCCGGCCTAGCCGCTTTCCGGGCCTCGCTCAAAACCAATCCCAAATACATTCCAACGTCGTCGGAGCAAATCCTCGAAAATTTCCGCCGCTACATCGCGCAGATGGAGCCGAAACTCCCGCAACTCTTCACTCTTCTTCCGAAATCGCCGGTCACCGTCGAGGCCATACCGGCCTTCCAGTCCGCCGCTGCCACCCACTACGTCACCGGCACCCCGGATGGCAAGCGCCCAGGCCGAGTCGTCGTCGCCACCTCCAACTTCGCCGAGCGCTCGCTCATCGACGACGAGGCGACCGCCTACCACGAGGGCATCCCCGGACATCACATGCAGCTATCCGTGCAGCAACAGCTCACCGGCCTGCCCAAATTCCGCCTCCACAGCCTGGGCTTCAACGCGTACATCGAAGGCTGGGCCCTGTACGCAGAGCAACTCGGCAAAGAGGTCGGCTTCTACCAGGATCCCGTCTCTGACTACGGCCGCCTGTCCTCTGAGCTCTTCCGCGCCGTGCGCCTGGTCGTCGATACCGGAATCCATGCGAAAGGATGGAGCCGCGAGCAGGTCGTGGACTTCATGCGCAAGTCCGGCGCGGTCGATGAGCCGACCATCCAGTCCGAGACCGACCGCTACATCGCATGGCCCGCGCAGGCGCTAAGTTACAAGCTCGGCCAGCTCAAGATCCGCGAACTTCGCGAACGCGCCGAGAAAGAATTGGGCCCCAAGTTTGACATACGCGCCTTCCACGACGAGATGCTCAACGGAGGAACCCTCCCCCTTGATCTTCTGGAAGCCCGCACCGACAAGTGGATCGCAGAACAGAAATCAAAGTGACGGGTACGCGACAACCGCCGCGCAGCCGAAGGGGACCATTGCAGAGGTCAGAGGTCAGATCGCAGAAGTAAAAACTATTGGGTGGGGTTTTCAAATCTGCAATCTGACCTCTCACCTCTGACCTTACTTCACGCTGACTTCCGTGATCTGCAGATCGGGATAGGCGTGGTTCCACTGCGCCGAGATGTTCTCAAAGGTCAGGCGGAACGGTTTGCTCTGGCCGGGTGCGAGCGGCGATAAGTTCAGGTCGACCGCTTCATCGTAGGGTCCGCCGGTGCGCAGAACGCGTATGGGAAGTTCCTCGCGCTGCGCCGTCTGGCCCATGTCGTCCTTGAACGTGACCTGCGCCACGGCGTGGATGACCGTCTTATCGCCGGTGTTGGTGATGGCGCCATCGAGATAGCTGACGGTGGCGCCAACAAAATTCTGCGCGGCACTTGTTTTCAACTCCGAAAATTTCAGGTTCGCGGCATAGGCGGGAGGCGCGGCGGGCGGTTTCCGCTCGGCGCGGAAGATCATCACAAGGATACCAATCACAATCCCGACGATCACGATCCCGATGAGAATCGGACGCAGGCTGGATTCTTCCCTGGCGGGGTTGAGATTCGGCTGGATCAAGCCATCCATGGCGGGATTGTACTACCGTCGGCCAGGTCTAAGGTCTCAGGTCTTAGGTCTCAGGAAAACCAAGATCCTAAAGCCTAAGACCTAAGACCTAATACCTCAGACCTGAATTGCGAACGCGGTAGTCTTTGTATTCAATCGTCAGCGTAGCGCGCCCACCGAGCCGAATATAGCTTACCGACTGGTTGCGCCGGGGAAGCCAGAAATCCTGCACCTTCATGTACTCGTGATGAATTTCGCTCTTCTTCGTCCAGAAGGAAGGATTCTGGGCGGGCTCGGCGTCAATTCGAGTCACGGCGAAATCGGTTCCGTCGACCCACACCTTGCCGCGGTAGAGGTACTTGCTGCGCGTTTTCGGGTAGACGGCGAGCACGTATTGGCCGCTCGGTTCCGACGGCTCGAAGCCGATTAGCGCGAAGTCGTAGTTGTCGCGGTTCAGCAGTGTGCGGGCGTGCATTTCCGGCTCAGCAGCTTCTTTTTCGCTCTCCAGCAACCTTTTGAATACGCGGTTGATGATCAGGTTCGATCCGGATTGCGAGAGGATCTGAAAGCGCTTGGTGGAAGGACGGTCATAGGCCGCCTCCACGGTCATTTCGGCCTGGCGATCTCCGGGGAATCCAATATAGGTAAGGCGATAAACGCGGGTCGATTCGTAGTGGCCGAGAGCCTGCGCCCGCTCTACGTCTCTGCGGACGAGATTGTTTACCACCTGGTCGACTGAGAGTGGTGCCGTGGTGATGGAAGGGGGGAGCGGAGGGGGATCCGCGCCGGCCGCAAATGCTCCGGCCAGTGCAACCACTAGGAAGAAGAAATACCTGGCCGAGCTTTGCATCAAGATTTGGGCCATGCAGCTTCGCAGGCGATTTACCGCTCCGATCTACCGGTCCGACTTACCGGTCATAGTGCAGGAGCGAGAACACATCGTACTTCGTCAGCTTCTCGCGCCCTTTCAGGAAGTCCAGTTCGACCACAAACGCCAGTCCGGCAATTTCCGCGCCCAAGCCGCTGGCCAGCTCCGCCGTCGCGGCCGCCGTTCCGCCGGTGGCCAGCAGGTCGTCCACGATCAGCACGCGCTGGCCTTTCCCGATGGCATCTTTGTGGACCTCCAGTTCGTTGCTGCCATACTCCAAGTCATAGCTGACCTTCGCCGTTTCGGCGGGCAGCTTTCCCGGCTTGCGGACGGGAACGAAGCCCGCATTCAGCCGGTAGGCAAGCGCCGGAGCGAAGATGAACCCGCGGGCCTCCATGCCGAGCACCAGGTCAATTTCTTTTCCGATATAGTTCTCCGAGAGCGCGTCAATCAGCCGCGCGAAGCCGGTTCTATCCTTGAGCAGCGTGGTGATGTCATAGAATAGGATGCCTTTTTTCGGAAAGTCGGGGATCTCCCGGATCAATTTCTTCAACTCGCCGCAATCCACGGCTGCCTGGTTTGACATCTACGCTCCTTAGTTGGAAATCATGAATTAGAAATCTTGAATGAGAAATGAAGTCAGGCCGGCGACCGGCTGCGCTTCGGATACTTCCACGTCGTCCACGCGCGCCGCCCGCGGGCCTTCGCGCAACCGCGAGTGCAATCCCGCCAACTGGTCGCGTGTCCCCTGCGCCAGGATTTCGACGGTCCCGTCGGGATTGTTGCGCACCCAGCCGCCAATCTGCAGAATGAACGCCTCTCGCTCCACAAACCAGCGGAAGCCGACGCCCTGCACGCGTCCGCGAACCAGAAAGCGCCGAGCGTGAGTGGGAGATTGATCTTTGGCGGAAGTCATCGTTGATTGCAGATGTCAGAGGTCAGATTGCAGAGGCGAAAACCCTCGCCGAAGGCCCTAACCTCTGCAATCTGACCTCTAACCTCTGACCTATCACTGCGCTCTCGACAAATACGTTCCTTCGGCCGTATCCACCTTGATCTTCTCGCCTTCGTTGATGAACGGCGGCACCTGCACGATCAGGCCGGTTTCGGTCTTTGCCGGTTTGGTTACGCTCGATGCGGTCGCGCTCTTCAGCCCGGGCTCGACTTCCAGCACGGTCAACACCACGGTCTGGGGCAACTCGATACCCACCGCCTTGCCATCGAAAAATTCCACCTTGATCTGGAGGTTCGAGGTCAGGTAATCCACCGCATCGCCCAGGGTTTCGCGGGTGAGGTGGGTCTGCTCGTAGTTTTCGGTGTTCATGAAGTAGTAGCTGTCGCCGTCGGCGTACAGGAATTCCATGTTGACCTCGTCGACGTTGACCTTGTCAATGGGGTCGGGAGAACGGAAACGATGCTCGAACATGGCGCCGGTGCGCAGGTTGCGCAGTTTGGCCTGGATAAAGGCGCGCAGGTTGCCCGGGGTGCGGTGTTCGACGCTGAACACGGAATGCAAGTCATTGTTGTGCTTGATGATCATGCCGGGACGGAGTTGGGTCGCTGGAATCGACATTGCTGGTCTACATCTCCTTACACTCTGCTAGGAATTCTGGGCGGCGGGCAGGAGGTCGCCGGGGCATCCGCCGCACTTCGAATCAACACCTTATTTTACACAGGCGGAGAGCGTTCTGGGAACCGGCGCGAATCAATTGGTAATTTTGCAATTTCAAATTGGTAATTTCAAGCTCTGCGAATCCGGTTTCTAGAATTGCCAAACTACGCAATGCCGGTATTACAAATTCCTTAACATAAGGGTCTAGAATAGAGAGACGATCGGGAGGTCTATATGCGCATTGGAAAATACATGGGTTCGGATGGGGCGGCGGGCACGGCAGTCACTTTCCTGCTGATCGGGCTCGGTGTGGGCGCTGCTCTCGGTTTGTTGCTCGCTCCGAAGAGCGGGCGGCAGCTGCGGAAGGACTTGCGGCGCTCCTACGATGACGCCCTGGAAACCGTCTCCGACTGGACGGATGAAGCCAAGGGCCGTTTCGAGGAAGCGGTCGAAAAAGGCTCTGAATTCGCCGACGAACTGAAGGCCAAAGCCGAGCCGTTGAGCGACTTGCTGCGCCGTTCGTAGATTGCTCTCTCGGTGAAATCATCACAGGCAGCGACTAGGACGCCTGTTCCTTGCGTGCGCGGGGTCGCTACCCGGTGGTCGTTCGCAAACCGAGTCTTACGGTTCCACCTGAGTTTCGTCTTCGAGCCTGCGCTTCTTCTTGTGGACATTGCGAATGACGATGCCCACCGAGAACCGGAAGTTGTCCTGCTTCTTCTTCGCGAAACCGGGGAACTGGGAGCCGGTCTGCAGGTAATCGGCTTTGAGCCGCAACGCGAAACGTTCGTTGATTTTGCGATCGAGTCCGCCGCCGGCCACCAGCGCCCGGCCACTGCCGACTTCCACGTCGGTCTGACCCTGAGCGGTCGCCACGCCGCGCGTGCCCTGATGTCCGTACAGGAGTTCGCCAATCGGCGTCCAGCGTTCATATTTGCGGCGGGCGAACTGCACGCCAAAAAGAAAGTTGTACTCCCGCGTCGTCACGTTGAACGTGGGGACAGTAGGCGGGCAGAAAACATTCGGGCACTTGGGAAATGGATCCGACACTGCGCTTGGAATCTTGGACGTCCCGAAGTATTGTCCGCCTTCTACGATGAACCCCAGCCAGCGGGTCGCGTTCGCACCGAGAGAAGCGTCCCACCCCGGCAACCCCGCCCAGTTTCCGGTGTTAAAAAGACCGGTCTCGGCGTACGAGCCGCCGAGGAACAGTTCGACGCGGGGATACGGGCGCGCCGACGGTGCCGGCTTGGCGGTTGGAGCTGGAATATCAGCGGGCTTGGCGGCTGGGACCTGGGCGGGAGCCTGGGCCGGAGTTTGAGCTGGAGTTTGGGCTGGAGCGGGAGCTTGCGCCCACGACACAACACAAAGCCCAACCACGCCAGCTAAAACCCCCAGGTATTTCCTCACGATTCCTCCTCGAAAAGCAGTGGCCAGTACCTAGTACCCAGTACCCGGCAAAAACGATCTATCTCCGGCGCAGCCAAACACTTTTGTGGGCCCAGAAAATCGCCGCAGTCTCGAAACTGGGTACTGGCTACCGAGTACTGGGTACTTCTGTCTTTGGATGCGTCCGTGCAAACTATCGAGTATACCGAAGTCGGAGGGAGTGTCCGCGCCACCTTCACGAGCGAGTCGATACAATGAATGGAATCCATGGAAATTAGACTGACGGAAACCGAAGTCCGCGTGCTCGGGTCGCTGATCGAAAAAGACATCACCACGCCGGAATACTATCCCCTGTCGCTGAACGCACTGGTGAATGCCTGCAACCAAAAGACGAATCGCGATCCGGTGATGCAGTTGGACGAAGACTCGGTGCGAGACGCGCTTGAAGGTCTCGAGCAGCAGCGCCTAGCCGGACCCGCGCGCGGCGCCGACAGCCGCGTGACCAAATACGAGCAGCGGCTGCAGGAGGTGTTTAACTTCACGCGTCCGGAGATTGCGGTGCTGTGCGTGCTGCTGCTGCGTGGTCCGCAGACGCTGGGCGAACTGCGCGGACGCGCCGAGCGCATGTTTCGCTTCGAGACGCTCGATGACGTGGAGTCCGCTTTGCAGAAACTGATGCAGCGCGAACCTCCGCTGGCGAAGGTGCTGCCGCGGCAGCCGGGAACGAAAGAATCGCGATACACGCATCTGCTCGCCGGGGATGTGGTGGAAGCGGAGGCACCGGCGCAGGCCAGTACGGCGGCTGAGCACCATCCCGCAGATGCGGAGCGCATCGCGCGGCTGGAAGAGGAAGTTGCTGAATTGCAGAAAGAGGTGTCGGAAGTGAAAGATCAGTTGGAGAGGTTTCGGAAGCAGTTTGAGTGAAGTCTACCGCCGAGACGCCGAGAGCGCCAAGAAGACAGAAAACTTGTTCGGGTTTTCTCGGCCACCTCGGCGTCTCGGCGGTGAAAAGACTTTCTACAGCACTCGTTCCTGCGTATATCCCGCAGCGCCCAGTGCAGAAATGATTTCAGCGATATGGTCCGGCCCGCGAGTTTCCATGGTGATTTCGATTGCAGTTTCACCCAGGCCAACGCCGTGGTAGGCGCGGTCGTAGTCGGTCTCGACGATGTTGGCACGATGCTGCGCCAGAATCGATGTGAGGCGATGGAGCGCTCCGGGATAGTCGGGCAAGTGGACGCGCAGGCGCACCAGACGTCCGTCTTTGACCAGGCCGCGCTCGATGATGCGGGAGAGCAGGGTGACGTCGATGTTTCCGCCGCACACCAGCACGGCAACCTTCTTCCCCACCAGCGTCAGCTTGCGATTGACCAGGGCAGCCAGAGCTGCCGCGCCCGCGCCCTCAGCCAAAGTCTTTTCGCGTTCCAGCAGCAGCAGGATGGCGTTGGCAATCTCTTCTTCTTCGACGGTAACGATGTCGTCCACATATTTCTGGACGAGCGGCAGGGTCCGTTCGCCGGCGCGGCGCACGGCGATGCCATCCGCGATGGTGGACGCCGGCATAAGCGTGACAGGCTGGCCTTCGGCGACGGCAACTTTCATCGACGGCAGGCGCGAGGGCTGAACTCCGAAGACTTGAATCTTGCGATTGGACTCTTTCAGGGCGCAGGCGATGCCGCCGATCAAGCCTCCACCGCCGATGGGGACGACCACGGCTTCGAGATCGGGATGCTGCTCGAGTAGTTCCAGGCCAATCGTGCCCTGCCCCGCGATCACGGCGTCGTCGTCGAAAGCGTGCACAAACGTCAGGTGCTCGGCCTGGCTGCGGCGGAGGGATTCTTCATAAGCCTCGTCGTAGTTCGCGCCGTGCAGAACCACTTCGGCTCCGTAGCCGCGCGTCGCCGAGACCTTGATGAGAGGCGTAGCCAGGGGCATGCAAATCTGGGCGCGGATGCCGAGCTTGCCGGCATGGTAGGCAACTCCCTGTGCGTGGTTTCCGGCCGAAGCTGTGATCACGCCCTCGGCACGTTCGTCGGCGCTCAGCGAGAGCAACTTGTTCAGCGCGCCCCGCTCCTTGAAAGAGCCGGTGCGCTGCAGGTTGTCGAGCTTCAGATAAACCTGGTTGGCCGTGGACTCGGAAAACGTCTCCGAGCGCGCACAGGGCGAAAGGTAAATAGAGTTGCGAATGCGGCCCAAGGCCGACTGGATGTCCTTAAGAGAGATCATTATTTTGTCTGCGACTGCAAATGCAAGGATGGCAACATCTTACCTGAACCAAATGTCGTAGACGCGGCTTGCCGCGTCTCCCGCCGCATCCAAGGGAGACGGGGCAAGCCCCGTCTCTATACAGAGAAACGAAGGGAGTAGGGGGTAGCGCGCCCCAGTACAACTTCCGTAATGGCACTTTCGGACAGGGACTAGGCCCTTCGAAACCTAGGCAGCGGTGGAAAAGGCCGTCAGAATGGGTCTTTCGAGGGTTCATCCCTGGGACTCATGCCGACTTCGACTGGTACCGCTCTCGCCCCCCAACCCGTCCATCGAAAATCGGTGGCGCGCGTCGCGTTGTTTGACTTGCCCGTGGCCTCTGCGCAACTGCTGACCGAGTGTTTCCGGCAATTTGGCATCGAAACAGTTTCGATTGCGCGCGAAGACGCGGACCGGCTCAGGCGCGAAAAATTCGAGGCCTGCGTCTTGCCCCTGAGAGAAGCTGCCGGCAGCATCATCGAGCTGGCGCGAGGGTCGGCCTCCAACAGCCGCATCATCATCTACGGGCTGGGCGGGACTGCGCAGGATGCCTTGCGTTATTCGAAGTTGTGCATCAACGCGGTGTTTCACGAACCCCTGGAACGGTCGGCGGCCATGAAACTGGTGCGCTCGACTCGCATGCTGGTGCTGCACGAATTCCGCCGCTATGTGCGTATCCCGGTGATGACAGAGGTTGGGATCGTAATGCCCGACGGTGGCCGCATAACCGCGACCAGCCAGGAGATCAGTTCGGGAGGAATGTCGCTCAAGGGCGGTCTCGTGCCCGAAACGGGGAGTTTGGTGGAAGTGTCGTTTTCCCTGCTCACGCTGCCACGCATCTGGGTGCGTGGGCACGTCACGTGGAAGAAACCGAACAAAAGCTTCGGGATCCGCTTTGACCCGGCCGACGAGCGGCGGCATCGGATGAAAGAGTGGATCGTCGCCTATCTGGAAGCGTAGGAACCCGGCTTTCAGCTCTCAGCTTTCAGTTAAACCTTTCCTTCCCCGGCTACAATATCGGCGTGAGTTCCTCTTCCACCGCAGTTGAGCCTGAGCCGCCCTCGGTTTTGGAGCCTCGCCAATTCTCGCTGCGGCAAAGAATTCTTTTGTGGCTCATCAGCCGGGCGACCTATCTGGCCATTTCGCTGATCGGCCCGACTCTGCGTTATTCGGTATCCTGGGAAGAACCTCCTTCGCTGCCCGGCGCCACGTACGAGAAACGGGTGATCTATTCCTTTTGGCATCGTGCCGTGTTCCCCAGCGCGTGGTTATGGAGAAAGATCGGGATCGCGGTGATGGTGAGCCGCAGCTTCGATGGGGAATACATCGCCAGGACTCTTGAAAGACTTGGCTTCGTCGCGGTCCGCGGATCGAGCAGCCGCGGCGGCGCTACCGCCCTGCTCGGCCTGAAGAACCAATTGGAACAGGGCAACCTGGTTGTGTTTACGATTGACGGTCCGCGCGGCCCGAAATACGTGGCCAAGCCGGGCCCGGTGCGGTTGTCGCGTGCCAGCGCGGCGCCGATGGCGGCGTTCTATATAGCGCTGAGCGACGCCTGGGTGCTGAATACCTGGGATGCGCTGATGATCCCAAAACCTTTTTCGAAGGCGTTGGTGCGACTCAGCGCCAAAATGCAAGTTCCCGCCGAAGCGGACAATGGGGAAACGGGCGTGCAGATGGCTGAGTATCACCGGCAGTTGCAGGCGGCGCTCGAACGCGTCACCCGGTTCGCCGAGGAGCACGTAACGCAAGTCGGATCGGCGGAGTTCCCCATCCTGAAGGGCTAGCGTCGTAGTTGATTCATTCCAGGATTGGTTCGGAGACTGCAATCTCAATTACAATTTTGATCGGACTGGAGAACGATATGCCTCTGCAAGTCGGCGATCGGGCGCCGGATTTCGAACTCCCCGCAGTTGCCGGTGAACGCCAGATCATGATGCGCTCGCGCGACTATCTCGGCGCCAAAAACCTGGTCGTCACGTTCCACCCCCTCGACTGGACTCCGACTTGAGCCATGCAAGTGCCCGAACTCGACGCCCGTCGCCAAGAGTTCGAGGCCCTCAATGCCCAGGTTCTGGACATCAGCGTAGACTCCATCCCCAGCCACATTGCCTGGCGCCGAGAGGAAGTCGGCCCCGTAGAAGTTCCTTTGTGCTCGGATTTCTATCCCCATGCCGAAGTGACGCGCCAGTTCGGCGTTCTCCGCGAGGGGCCGCCGGTGGCTGGCATCAGCGAGCGCGCCGCGTTTGTCGTCGATAAGAATGGAAAGATCGCCTTCGCCAAGGTTTATCCGATTGACCAGCTACCGAATATCGAGGAATTGCTGGGGGCGTTGCGGGGGCTTGCTTAAGAGTTCGGGCGCTTCAGACGGTTCAGGGAGAGGGGAAGGAGGGGCGGACGGGCGAGACGCCCGTCCCCACACGAGCCTTTACTCGCCGCCCACAGTCAGCCCGTCGATGCGAATCGTTGGCGAGGCCACGCTGCCGCGGAATTCCAGGTCGCTGCCAATCTCCGAAATGTTGCAGAACATATCTTTAAGATTGCCGGCCACCGTGATTTCTTCCACCGGATAGGCTAGCTCGCCATTCACGATCCACATGCCGGAGGCGCCGCGGGAGTAGTCGCCAGTGACCAGGTTTGCACCGTGGCCGAGAAACTCGGTTACATAGAGGCCATCTTTGATCTCCGCGATGATCTGGGTTGGCGTTTTCGGCCCCGGTTCCAGGAAATAATTTCCCGGCCCAATTCCGGGCGTCCCGGCAAGTCCACGGGAGGCGTTGGCGGTGGTCTCCAGACCCAACTTTTTCGCCGTGTAGGTATTCAGCAGATACGATTTCAGAATTCCGTTCTCGATCACGACCGTGCGGCGGGTGGGAATGCCTTCGTCATCGAATGGCGTGGTGCCGAAACCTCCGGGCATGGTGCCGTCATCAATGACGGTGACGTTCGGCCCCGCAATTTTCTCTCCCAATTTGCCCGCCAGAAACGAAGCCCCGCGATACACCGAGTCTCCATTCACTCCTTCGAAAATATGCCCAAGCATGGAGCTTGCGACCATGGGATCGAGCACCACCGGCACATGCGCGGTCTTCACCTTGCGCGCGCCCAGGCGTCGCAGGGTGCGGCGCGCGGCTTCTTTTCCTACCTGCTCCGCCGGGTCGAGCTTCGCCAGGCTGCGCGCCACCGAATACCAGTAATCGCGCTGCATCCCGCCGTTCTCGTCCTGCGCGATGGGCACGACCGCAACCGAACAGTACGACCGGCGGTATTCGCCGACAAAGCCGTGAGAATTCGCCAGCACTTTTCTGCCGGAGGCGGCGTCAAACGATCCGCCGTCGGAATTCTTGATGCGGGGATCGGCGTCGAGCGCGGCCTTTTCGGCGCGGCGCGCGTACTCGATGCGCTCGGGACCGGGCAGCGAGTAAACATCCTCGTGATAAAGATGGAGGTCGCCCGTAAGCGATCCGAGTTTGGCGGCGTCGGGAATTCCGGCGTGCGGATCTTCCGAACAGATCTTCGCCAGTTCGAGCGCGGATTGCAGCATGCGCTCGATGCCGGCGGCCGAGAAATCGCTGGAATGCGTGCTGGCCGCGCGCTGTCCAAAGAAGACGCGGACGCCGATAGCGCGCGACCCCGATTCCTTGAGCGTCTCGACCTGGCCCAACCGAACCACGGTAGAAAATTCGTCGCCTTCGCGGACGACGCACTCGGCCGCTGTCGCACCGCCATCCATGGCGCGGCGGACAACTTCGGCGGCAAGTTCCGTGAGATCGGTTGTGGGCGTGGTCTTGCTGGTCTCTAGTGTTGTCGTCATTGAAATAAAGTGTAGCGTGGACACTCCTGTCCGCGTGTTTGCAGATCCAGAGAGCCTCCGCGGACAGGAGTGTCCGCGCTACACAACTCACTGCATGAATCCGCCGGTTTCCCGCTTCGCGGTCCCGCCGACGGTCAGGCGGTCAATCTTGATGGTCGGGATTCCCACACCGACCGGCACGGCCTGCCCATCTTTGCCGCAAGTCCCAACGCCTTCGTCAAGTTTCAAATCGTTGCCGACCATCGAAACCCGCGTCAGCACATCAGGTCCGTTGCCGATCAGGGTTGCTCCCTTGATCGGGGCCGTGATCTGTCCGTTTTCGATGAGATAGGCCTCCGACGCCGAGAAGACAAATTTGCCGTTCGTGATATCAACCTGTCCGCCGCCGAAGTTCACTGCGTAAACGCCATTCTTCACCGACCGGATGATGTCCGCGGGATCGTCTTGCCCCGCCAACATATAAGTGTTCGTCATGCGCGGCATGGGAATATGCTCATAGCTCTCGCGGCGTCCGTTGCCCGTGTCGGCCAGGCCCATCAGCTTCGAAGAAAGTTTGTCGCTGAGGTATCCCTTCAGAATTCCATTCTCGATCAGCACGGTTTCCTGGGTCGGCTGGCCTTCGTCGTCCACGTTTAATGACCCGCGCCGCCAGGGCATCGTGCCGTTGTCAACCACCGTGCACTTCTCGCTGGCTACTCGTTTTCCGATCAGGCCGGCAAACGCCGAAGTCTTCTTGCGGTTGAAGTCCGCCTCCAACCCGTGGCCCACGGCCTCGTGCAGCAGAACTCCGGGCCATCCCGGACCGAGCACGACTTCCATGTCTCCGGCCGGAGCTTCCCGCGCATCGAGTTGCAGAATCGCCTGCCGCGCCGCCTCTTTGGCAAAGAACTCGGGAGTCTTGTCGCCAAAAAAGAAATCGAGCGCAACCCGACCGCCGCCGCCCGAGGTTCCGCGTCCCGACGACTCGCGTCCCGAACTCGCATCCGTCTTCGCAATGCAGGAAACATTCACGCGCGCCAGTGGCTGCGAGTCTTCCGCAAACGTGCCGTCGGAGCCGACCACCAGGATGGTCCTCAGTTCGTCGGCATAGCTGGCGCGTACTTCCTTGATCCGCGCGTCGTATCCGCGAGCCGTCTTATCGGCGCGCATCAGCAGTTCGACTTTGGCGGTGATGTCGGCGTCGACCGATGGCAAGGCTACGGGGTACAAGCTGCGAGCCGGCTTCTGCTGGAATCCGGCGACCGTCGTCTTGGCCGGCGCGCTCGCGATCAGCGCCGCGGTGCGCGCGGCATGAAGAATGCGCTGCGGAGAAAGGTCGTCCGTGTAGGCGTACCCGGTGCGCTCTCCGGAAACGACGCGCACCCCGCAACCCGCCGAAATTCCCTGCGAGGCGGACTTTACCAGCGACTCATCCACCATCAGCGAGGTCGAGGTCAGGTATTCAAAATAGAGGTCGGCGTAGTCGCCGCCCGCTGAAAGCGCGGCCGAGAGGTAGGTCTCAAGATCGTGATTCGTAAGCCCGTAGTGGTCGAAGAAAAAGCGTTGCTGGTTGGCAGTCACCATATTTGGATGCCTTTGTTCTGAAAACGACTCGCAGCGGTTACGAGCATTATCCCACGAGCGAAACGCTCGATTTGCGATTGCGGGCCAGAATCTCGCACCTCCCTGCAATCTGTCATCCTGAGCGCGCAGGAACTTCACGAAGTGCAGTTCCTGCGAAGTCGAAGGACCCCTACCCCCCCAGCGCTAATCCAGACCCCTTGGGAATTCTCCCAGCGCCTCGGGTTTCGTGGAACGGTATGGCTTCGCAGGCTGCGGAAAAACTCCGGTTTCGTATCAGGGCGTCGCTTCAGCGATGCCGCAAGTCCTTCGAACTCAATCGCCCCTTTAGGGGCTGGGGGCCGAACATTGAGTCCTTCCGCGTCAGGAGCGAGGCTTTGAATTGGGCCGGTTTCCAGTAGCCCGCGAACCGACCGGGATCCAAGTCTTGGGCGCTATCTGTTAGTAACAGTTATCTGTTCGCTTGAAGGATCATGACGTCCAGTTCACGATCAGGACGGAATTTGGAACGTTCATCTCGTAATGTGTAGGAGAAACCTGCTTTACCGAAGGCATGCAGTCACGATGTCGCGGGACTGTCAGCGTGATCTCCAAGGAGTTCTATCGGTCCGCTCCATTGTAGCGGTCGTCAGAACTCTGATGTCCTATCCCAGAGGGTAACATCGGTCCCTTGCTCCCATAGTGTCACTGGTGTCATTACCAGCAACGTATCGAAGAGCGCCAGTAAGAAGTCCGATTGTTGAAGATGAAAGCGACATAGTACATTTTATTTCAACAACTACCTATGTTGCTACTAGAAATATTACCCACATAAGAGTTTACTTAATGCTTGATAAAACCATCACCCCATAGCCACTGTCTACTAGATTCACACTACCTTTTAATTTTGCTTCGCCTTAAAACCAAACATTCCCCCGGCCCAACCATCACTGACGCGGAAGCTGGCGGGGTGGATAATTCCCCATACCGTGACCCCAGACTCGCTATCCCAGATGCTCTCCGAGTTCCTCGAAGGCGCGCGCGCCGCCGAGGTCGTGGAAGACGGCGCAATAGCCTTTGACTTGGCCGAGTCGAAATATTCGATTTCCGGCGAATACAACAAATGCCTGCTGCACCTGTGGTCGAGCGAGCGGAATTTTGTGCGGCGGGTGTTGGATGCGGAGGTTAAGTCCACAACGTTGCGGTTGCAGGTGCAGCGCATGGGCCAGAATCGGCCGACGCGGCTCGACTTCTGCCGCGATCGCGATCGGCGTTCTCCCGCCGCGCGGCGCGCGGCGCGCGGCGCCTACGAGCCTCGCCTGCGCCGTGCGCTGGAGAGAAATCTTCCCGGTTGGACCGTAGTCCGGCTCACCACCAGCATCGATCTCGAACACTCGTTCGGCCCCGCCTACCTGCGCGGCTGGCTGCGCCAGGGGCAGCGCGCCTTAGCCGTAGTTGGGGTGAACGATGAAGAGACGCAATCGACCGTCGATGGCGCGCTGACCTGCGGAATTCTCTGGCTCGAGGCCTGCCGGCTGGCGCAGCAGGATCGCCGCGTCGTCGAAGGGCTGGCGATGGTTGTGCCGAAGGGCATGGCTACACTGACCCAGCAGCGTATGGCGCATCTGCATCCGACGGCAGCGAAGTGGCATTTGTACGAATTCGACCAGCGGGAGGATGAACTCGTACCGCTAGATACCGGCGATCGCGGCAACTTGGCAACCCGGCTGGTGCATTCCGTCGATGAAGGGCTGGCACGCGATCGCTTTGCGGCATCGATCGCGCGCATTCGCGAAATCCTGCCGCAAGCGGAAGTGGTAGTGCTCTCGCCTGCGTTGATTTCATTCCGGCGGCATGGGCTTGAATTCGCCCAGGCGCGGATTGCGCATGATCCGCGAAACTTTCCAGAGCGCCGAGGAAATCGCTTTTGGCGTGGGGCCGGAGGAGCGGGTTCTCAACCTGGAGAACGAAACGCAATTTGCCGATCTGGTGCGCCTGGCGGCGGCCGTACGACACAAAGATGGCCCGAAGAACCATGCGTTATGGCGAATGCATCCCGGAGCGCTGGCTGGAATCGCTGGTCGCCGGCAACCTTGCCGCGCTCGATGGGCGGCTGCGGCCGGAACCGGTGTATGCCCAGGTTCCCGCATTCGCCGCAGCGGATCGAGCGATGATTGACATTCTTGCAGTAACTCGCGACGCGCGACTGGCCGTCATCGAACTCAAAGCCGACGAAGACCTCCACCTTCCCCTGCAAGGCGTGGATTACTGGTCGCGCGTCTTGTGGCACCAGAACCGCGGGGAGTTTGCACAGTTCGGCTATTTTGCGGGACGCGAGCTCTCGCCGCAAAAGCCTTTGCTCATGCTGGTCGCGCCCGCCCTGCACGTGCATCCCACGACCGACACGATATTGCGTTATCTGTCGCCGGAAATCGATTGGGAGGTGCTGGGAATCGACGAACACTGGCGGGAAGAGATCAGGGTTGTATTCCGGAAGAGGCCGGTGCGGACGCCGGTGCGCGCGGCTTGAGAAAGCACCCCGAGACGCAAACGAATTTTCATGTGGGAATTGGATCGGCGCCGATGTCAGTCTCGCCGATCTCCGGCGCTTCGCCTTTGTACACTCGTCCAATTCCCCGCACCAGGCGGCGCATTGGCAGTTCTCCTTTGGCGTCGGCGAAAAAGATTTCCCCGGCCCGGGTCCCGCGGTAGCACCAGCGCTTCAGAATCGCCATGTGCTCCATGCGCTCGATCGCACGGTCCGGTTTGGCAGCGGGAAAGGCCGCCAGAGCGGATTGAATGCGGGCTTCCATCGACTGAGACTTGGTATGCTCTCCGCCCGAGATTGGAAACTCTAGCGGGCCCGCGATCGCGCCTCCATCGACGCGGAACAACGCTACGCTCCCCGGCTGCCGGGATTTCTGCACGGACCTTTGAACGATTACGGCGTGCGACTGGTCAATGCGGCGGACGAACTCCGGCAACTGCTGCAGCACGGGAGCGAGTTTGTCGAGCTGCGCATGGATGGCCGCCGCCGCCTCGAATTCCATTTTCGACGATGCGTCATCGCGCTCCGCCGCCATCTGCCGCTTCAGCGATTCGCCGCGCGAGTCGAGAAAACTTTCGACTCGCACCACTTCCGCGCGGTACTCGTCATCGGTACAGCCGCGAAAACAGGGTGCTAAACACATCTTCATTTCGGAATAAACGCAGCCGGGAAATTTCGGATCGGGATGAAGGTCTTCCACGCAGCGCCGCATCTTGAAGAAGTCGAGCGCGTCATTCATGAATTTTTCCGCCGCCTGCCGCGACGCGAACGGCCCGTAATAAACGTTCTTGCCTGAGATTCGTCCCAGCCGTGTCGTAATCGAGGCGCGGGGAAATTCGTTCTCCAGATGCAGTTTGACCAGAGGGGCGAAGCGCAGCCGCAGGCGATTCGAGTAAGTCTTGGGAAAGGCGGCGCGCACGGCTTGATAGAGCACAAATCCCGATTCGAAGTCGGAGCCGGTGAGCGTGTATTCGATCCAGCGAACGCGCTCACGCAGGTTGAGGCGCTTGGTCCGCTCTTCGGGGACAGAAAGCAGCCGCTGGAGCCGCCTCCGCAGGTTGGCAGTTTTGCTGACATAGGGTTCGGAGTTCGCATCCGCACCGCGCAGTAGAAACACGGCAGGGGCGGCCGCAACGGCGGAGAAGACCTCAGTATCAGCATCCGGCCGGAACTCGAGGCGTTCGGTCAGCACTCTTCGATTGTAAGCGACCGACCGCGCTGGTGCAGGCCCGCTCCCACGCTCTGTCATCCCGAGCGCTGTCCCGAGCGAATGCGAGGGCAAGTCGAGGGACCTTGTGTTGGCTCACTACCCTTCTGCAGCCTTGGATTGAGGCTCTGTCGGGATGTTGTCGAACCAGTCCGCAGCCAAATTCTTCCATCCCGGATTGAACCGTGCGATCAGCCACAACTTCTTTTCTCGCCGCCAATGCTTCAGTTGTTTTTCACGCGCTATCGCTTTGTAAACGTCGTCATAACGCTCCCAATACACAAGACGGACGGCATTGTATTGATCGGTAAAACCCTCGAGTCGGTGCGTTATATGCTCAAAAACTCGCCGGCGGAGATTGTTGGTCATGCCGATGTAGAGGGCACGCCGGGAGCTGCTTTGCAGAATGTAGACGTAGAAACGATATTCACGCAGCATGCTTCCGACATGCTCGTACGGGCAAGCGAATGCAGCGCTGGCGATCACAGTGAGATTGTGATGATGGGGAAGACACAAGGTCCCTCGACTTGCCCTCGCATTCGCTCGGGACAGCGCGCGGGATGACAGTTCTTTGGCATTGTGAAAACATCTCGCCTCCGGCTTTATCCAAAGCTTGCGCTCTGAACTTCTGGCGGAAGTCGCGCCCTCCATCTCCACGATTCGGCACATCTCGTGGAAGCGCGAGCGCATGCGCTCGCCGATTCGGTCGCCAAGAGTTTACCTCACCAGTCCGCTGGCCTTGCTCGCTAAAATCGTCGGCGTGCTTAGTCGCATTCGCGTCTTTAGCCTTAGAGGTTCGTTTGTCGGCGAGGGACGCGGGTGGTCTATTCGCGAAATTAGTCGTGATCATTGTGGTTCGATTGTCGTTATAGCGGGTGTTGAGGATCAGGCTGACGGTGTCCCACACGCCACTCGCTCGGTTTCACGGACGCCGAGCTCGTCCAGCAATAACACCTCGGCTTCAAACACCGGCCGCAGCAAACCTGAGTTCGGTCGCCTGCACAGAATCGTTGTAGGAATTCTGTATTTGTTTCAACAGTTCGCGGTAGTCGTAAAAAAGGCAGGCGCTTCCCTCTGGCCGATTAGTTCCTTGCGATGCCGACTGCGAGATGGGTCTTACCACTCCCGTTCCGCCGACCAGCAACAGCCCAGCGCCCTCCACGCGGGTACTCCTCTACGAAGCGAGACGCTCCAATCTGGGCCAGCGCAATCGAGATCTGCCCCTGGGAAGTCGGTGGAAAGTTCGACAGCTCGCAATGCTCATATCTCTTCGGAATCCGCGCCGCCGCGATCAGGGCGCCGCCGCGCGCCCGCAACTGGCAATCGCAGCGCGCCACGCCACTGTCCCGCGCTCCCGGAACCGGCTTCCATCCTGTGCCCGCACACAGCGGGCAAACTTCGGCTGCTGTTTTCATAATTCTTGACTCTATTCTTTACGCTCTGGTGTTGATTCAACTCTGCACCCGGAGCTGCTTGCGCCGCAAGGCGAAACCGGTTTCTGGCTGTGCACTTCCTGTGGAGAGCGGCGGCGAGTTGTGGAGAACCGTCGAGAAGGGAGGAAAACTGCCGTGCCGCAGACCCCAGCAAGAAACGAACAAGATCCGGCGTTTTCGGGCTCATTCCCCCTTCCTGCAGATGCAACCTTTCGTTTCGGGCGTCAAAACCTGCTACTGGCACGTGTTTCCCATTGACAATCCCGCAACATAGGCGAAAATAGCCATCGCCGGTGCTCGCGCTTTGAGCCTTCCTCCCCGGCTGATGCGCGGGAACCGAAACGAGTAGTGTCAGGAGAGAGCATGAATAAAGCTGATCTGGTTGACCGGATCGCCGGAGCTTGCAACATTTCCAAAGCGCAGGCGACGACCGCGATCGACACCACCGTGGACAGCGTTACCGCTGCCCTTCGCAAAGGGGACCGTGTAGCCTTGATCGGGTTCGGCACGTTCTCCGTCTCCCAGCGCAAGGCCCGCAATGGCCGGAACCCGCAGACGGGTGCCACCATCAAGATCGCAGCCCGTAGAGTCGCCAAATTCACTCCCGGAAACGAACTCAAGAAAGTCGTCAATAAAGGCAAGTAGGGGCCCCAGAATTTTTGGATATAAGCGAGACGGCAGGGGTCAGCCCTGCCGTTTTGTTTGGGTTGCTGAATCCTTCCTAACTCCTGTAGAATCTAATGTCTGAATCGAGGTTTCGGAACTGACATGAAAGCAGCCATCCATCCCCACTACAGTGAGATCCGCGTGCATTGCGCTTGCGGCAACGCATTCGTCACCCGTTCCACTCATAAGGGCGACATCAGCGTAGAAATCTGTGCCGCCTGTCATCCCTTCTTTACCGGCAAGCAGAAGCTCATGGACACGGCCGGCCGCGTCGAGCGCTTCCGCCGCAAGTACGCCAAGAGCGACGCCGCCAAAGCCGAAGCGGCAAAGAAGTAAGTTCTGCGCAGAAACGCGCATTCTGGAGAGCCTCCCCAAGCGGGAGGTTTTACTTTTGCGATGCAAGTGTGGGGACGGGCGTCTCGCGAGCCTGCCCTGAGCGAAGCTGAAGGGTCCGAGCCGAGCGAAGCTCGGCAGCTGTCTGCGCCGACGCCGTCGCCGCACTCGCTTGTAGCGTCTCCTCGAAACAGACGTAAAATCAAACTGTGCAGAAGTTCTGGGACAACGCGGATAAAGCAGCGGCAGGGACCCTTCGACTTCGCTCAGGGCAGGCTTGCGAGTCGCCCGTCCCTACACCGGCTTTCCCCGCGTCCCTGAAAATCGGCGACGTCGAAATCGTCCCCGCCACCGTCCTCGCCCCCATGTCCGGGGTCACCGACACCGTCTTTCGCCGCTTCATCAAACACCTTGGCGGATGCGGCCTGATCATGACCGAGTTCACCTCGGCCGATGGCGTCTTGCGCGACCAGCGCGTCCAGGGACGCTACCTTCACTTCTACGAAGACGAGCACCCCATCTCGGCCCAGCTCTTCGGCAGTAGTCCCGCGGTGCTGGCCGATGCCGCTCGCCTGGTGGAAGACCTGGGCTTCGACCTCGTAGACCTGAACCTCGGCTGTCCGGCCAAGAAAGTCGTGAAGTGCAACGGAGGCTCCGGCCTGCTGCGCGATCTGCCCTTGATCCGCCAGATTTTCGAAGCCGTGCGCGCTGCGGTCAAGATTCCCTTCACCGTGAAATTCCGCGCCGGATGGAACGACGACGAGATCGTCTGCGTCGAACTGGCGCGACTGGCCGAAAGCTGCGGCCTGGGAGCGGTCGCGTTGCACGCCCGCACCCGCGAGCAAGGCTACAGCGGAAACGCGCGCTGGGAATGGATCGCCTCGGTCAAGCAGGCAGTCAAGATTCCGGTGATCGGCAACGGCGATATCCGCTCCCCAGAAGACGCCTGCGCCATCGTAGGCCAAACCGGCTGCGACGCGGTGATGATCGGCAGGATGGCCCCGGCAAATCCATGGATCTTCCGCCAGATTGAGCAGTACGTAAGCCGAGCCAATGCCCACGTAGGGGCGGACGCATTCGTCCGCCCAGCGGAGCGAAACTCCGCGGCTCCTGGCGAGCTTGCGCTTGCCTGCCCGGACGAATGCGTCCGGGCCTACGCGACCTCAGATGGCGCGCACGGTAAGCTCTACGACGAGCCCGCCGAAGCCGACCGCTACCAGATGATCCGTACCTACTTTCAAATGCTGTTGGAAGAAGGAATGCCCGGAGCGGAAGGCAAGATGAAGCAGTTCGCCTCCTGGTTCACCCACGGCGTCCCTGGAGGCGCGGCACTCAGAAAAGGAATCTACGAGGCCAAGAGCGGTGCGGAGATACTCATGCGGGTAGAAGAGTTCTTCGAAACCAGGCTCACGGTACCAGCCCGATAACGGCCTATGCATGACCTGGACAGCCGTGCGCTCAAGCGCATCTGCAGCCTACGGTGCTATTTTCCTGTGCGGTGGACGACCTCGAAGTGCGTCACAGACTCATCGAAGTCAGTCAACACCGCTCGCGCTTCCAGTTCCACCACGGCCTTCTCCGGCTTGAGCCCGGCAAACTTACGCACGGCCTCCATTGAGTCCCAAAGGGTAAGAACCACAAATTCCACTGCGCCGTCGACCGCACGGCGGAGCAAGTAAGCTCCGCGATGTCCTTCGATTGCTCGGAGCGCCGGGAAGACTTTTCGGGTTGCGTGCTCCACGTATTCGCCCGATTTCACGGTCGTCGCGTGCGCCCTCCACATCCGCAAGATCAGGCCGCGATCCGGGGATGAAGCACCTGCGCTCGCTGCGTCCGAAAGGTCAGCTTTCTTCGCGCTCGCCATGGCATTCGGCCTGACCGGCATCGCCGAGTCTTCCCCTGCCACCGTCGTCCATTCCCGAACATGCCAGCGCTTCACAGCGCCGCTCGTCACATAGGGATCAGCCCTGGCAAACCTCTCCGCGACCTCGGGCGAGTCGCCTTTAAACAGCAACACGGCACCGTCGATCGGGTTCGCCAGCGCGCCGCCTAACACCAGCTCGCCGCGCGCGCTTGCTCGCCAGGCCTTCTCCAGATGCGCATCTCGAAACTCTGCACGCCTGGAAACGTAGTCCTCGCCAACCTCGTAGAACAGTAGGTAATGCATGGGAGTTTGTTCCTTCTCTAAAGGGGACGTGGAAGCGGGGCCAGCTTCAGCCTGTCCCGCTCGTCGCGTTCCACGTATCCCCACGGTGTCCGGTCGTCGTGGGTAAACACCGTCAGCCATCTCTCCGGGATCGCCTGCGCATAGTACTTCTTGCGGCTCTCGATGGTTTCGAGCGGATAGAGATCGAACGCCATTCCCCAGGCAAGATTGATGTGCGCGCTGGTCGCAATCAGGTCCGAGATGTAGCAGGCGGTCTTCTTTTCGTTGCCCCCGTTTTCGTTGCCCCCGCCGCCACTTCTCACGATTACGGCTTGCATGTGGGCGGTGTGTCCGGGGAAGGTTTTCACCGAAATGCCGGGTACGAGTTCCTCGCCTCCGCGGAGCAGCTTCATCTGGCCGCTTTCGACCAGCGGATCGTAATTCTCGGAGATGAAACTGATGGCATCGCGTTCGCTGGGATGGCGAGCGTATTGCCATTCGCCTTCGGGCGCATAGTAAGTCGCGTTGGGAAACGTCGCTGCCACGCGATCACCGACGCGCACCGTATTCCATCCGCAGTGATCGAAATGCAGGTGAGTATTGATGACGATGTCGACATCTTCGGGCGCGACGCCGGCGGCTTGCAGGTTCTCGAGCAGCTTGGCGGGCTGTTTGTAGATGTGTGCCATCTTGTCCGACAGTTTGTTGCCGATGCCAGTCTCGATCAGGATGTTCTTCTTGCCAGTGCGCACGAGCAAGGAATTGAGTCCGGCGTCGAGGCGGTTCTGCTCGTCCGGAGTGACCTTTTTCGACCACATCGTCTTGGGCACAACGCCGAAAAAGGCTCCGCCGTCGAGGAAGTAAGTTCCATCGGAGACAATCGTGAGTTCGAAATCGCCAAGAGTTGTGCGATGCATCAAGAACCAGCTTTCAGCCGTCAGCTCTCAGCTGTCAGTAAGATCTCACGTCAGCCGAGAGCCGAAAACTGATAGCTGACGGCTGAAGGCTGACAGCTATTTCAATTCCTGATTCCAAAACTCTTCCATCATGTGGAACAACTGCACCCTCGTGCCCGGCCCGGAAATTCCATGCGTCTTGTCCGGATACACCATGAGCCGGAACTGCTTCCCCGCCTTGATCAGCGCGTCGGTCATCTGGATCGTATTCTGGAAGTGCACATTGTCATCGCTTGTTCCATGCACGAGCAGCAACGATCCCTGCAGACTGCTGGCGGCATTGACGATGGAATTGTCGTAAGCCGTGGGATTGTCCTTCGGCAAGCCCAGGTAGCGCTCGGTGTAAATTGAATCGTAGTTGCGCCAACTGGTCACCGGAGCCACCGCGATTCCCGCCTTGAAACGGTCGGAGTGGGTCAGCGCGTAGAGCGTCATCGAGCCGCCTCCCGACCATCCCCAGATACCGGTGCGCGTGCGGTCGAGCTGCGGGAACTGCGTATACAACTGGTCGAGCGCCGTGAGTTGGTCTTTCAGTTCGACTCCGCCCTGCTGCAGGCGGATGGTGGCGGCAAACTTCTTGCCTCGATTCGGGGTTCCGCGATTATCGACCGAGAAAATCGCGAAGCCTTCATTCGCCAGTATCTGGTGGAACAGCGCGTTTGTTCCACCCCACGCATCCTGTACGGTCTGTGCCCCCGGCCCGCCATAAATGTACAAGATCAGCGGAACTTTCTGGCTCGCATCCGCATGACGCGGCAGAATCAGATACCCGTACAACACCGTGCCGTCGTCGGCTTTGAGCTCCAGCGACTGCGGCGCAATCGGATCGTAATCCGCGATGCTGCGCCCTTCCCAGATTTTCTGGCACCGACCGCCTGGCGCGCACACCGAAATCCGCGGCGGTGTCAGCGTTGCGGAATGGGTTTCCGCAAAATGCTTGCCGTCATCGGCAAAATGCGCGAAATAGCTACCGCCTCCCGAGGAGAGGGCTTGCATCGCCGAGCCGTCCAGCTTCACGGAAAATTGCTTTTCCTGCCGCGGATCGCCTTGGTTGGCGGTAAAGAAGACCGTCGACGGTTGAGGCTGCGACGTTTCATCCACGCCGCTGATCGCGAGCACTTCATAGTCACCGCTTTCGAGTTGGCGTTCGAGTTTGGCATCGGCCGCCAGCGGGTCTGGCGCGTTGAAGCTGTAGAGATAGATGTGAGTGTGGCCGTCGCGCCAACTGGTCCACAGAAAGCGGTCGCCCGATTTCAGGATGCGAAAGTCGTCGTTGACGTTTACCCAGGCATTCGGAGCCGATTCGCTCAGCACTTTGCGCGACCGGCCCGACTTCGTCTCCATGAAATAAAGGTCCAGCACATCCTGCTTGCGATTCAGGACCTCCGCCCACGCCCAGCCGTCGCGAATCCAGCCGAAACGCGGCACGTAGGTGTCATCGTCGTCGGTGATTTTGATCCAGCGCACCTTGCCGCCGTTGCCGCCCACTACTCCCAGGCGCACCGTCGGATTCGGATCACCCGCCTTGGGATATTTTTCCTGCTCGACCCGGGGATGCGTCGGCAACCAGTCCGTGATGGGATAAGTCGGGACGCGCGTCTCATCCATCTGCAGAAAAATGATTTCCTTTCCTTCCGGCGACCAGAAGAAGTTGCTGCGCACATCCAGCTCTTCGGCGTATACCCAGTCGACTTCGCCGTTCAGAATGTTGTCTTCTTTGTCCTTGTCTCGATCTCCACCTTTCTCTTTTTCGTCGCGCGTGAGCGGGCGCTCGCCTTCCTCGCCCGATACCGGATGCACATAAAGATTGTGCTTGCGCACGTAGGCGAGGCGCTTGCCGTCGGGCGAAAACTTCGGGTCCTCGCTCGGGTCCGGAGACGAAGTAAGTTGCACCGCGGTTCCGGTGTCCAGGCTGTAATACCAGAGCTGTCCCAGGGAATCGAAGAGCAAGTGCTTGGAATCGGGCGACCATGTATAGGCGGCGACGTGATAGCGCGTCACGCGCTCTTTCTCGCGCTCGTCCTGGATGTGGCTGGCGGGCGGCGCAAGTAGCGAAAGCTTCCCCTCGCTCACCAGAACCTTTTTCTCGCCCGTGGCCGTGTCCACGTACCAGAGTTCGCCATGCTCGCCGGTATCATCGCGCTGCACGAAAGTGACTTTGGTGCCGTCCGGACTCCATTTAATCGTCTCCGGAGCGCGTCCGGTGACTCCGGCCTCGGCAAAAATCTGTTCAATCGTGAGTTGTTTCGGCGCGGCGGGCGAGGCAACGGTTTGGGCGTGCCCTGCGGTAAGCAGAACGAGCAGGTTGACGGTGAAGGCGAAGAGAAGCTTTTTCACGAACGCACTCCGATGCAGCACGAGCTGTGACCCAGCACCGCGCTGGTGGTGAAAGTCAAAAGTGTACAACGCGGGAGCGATCCGCGTCAGATAGGTACTTCAACTTCTTTCTTGACCTACAAAGCCGTCGTGCTAAGTTCTGCTCGTCCCTTCGGCTCATGGCGTAGTATTCGCATGTAGAGGAGGTTCCTATGTTTCGAATGAAAGCTCATACTTCTTTATGCTTACTCGTCGTTGCCGCGATGTTGTCAATTCTGTGCGGTGGGTGTGGCAGTTCCAGTTCCAACAACATGTCTCAGGCCCAGGCCCAAGCAGTAACGGCGGAGGTCTCACAAGCTGTTGCTCAGGCTCTGGCGAGTGCGTTTAACTTGAACCCGCCTGCGGAGAGAACCGTTCGACCGAGTCTATCGACCGTGGTGAGAGACATTCGCCCGAATCTGGCGTCCGGGTGCACACCAACCGCGAATGGGGAAGACTGCAATTGGCCAATCGCCGATACCGGGTCGTGCCCGCAAGGAGGGACAATCGCCGTCGCTGGTGATATCAATGCCACTCTGGACAATTCCGGTGACGGGTCTGTGAACAGCCAACTCGCTGTCACACCGGCAAATTGTGGCGTGTCCAGCCTTGTGATCAACGGCGATCCCAGTATCGGTGTCGGCCTTCAGATGAGCTTTGCCAATTCAGCTCCCGTGTTTCCGATAACCATTTCGGAAGACGGGGGTATCTCTTACGGGCCAAATCCGTCCGGAAGCTGTAAGTTCGATGTGACGTACACGATAACCTCTGCAACCACTTGTACGATGACTGGGACGGCCTGCGGGCGATCGTTCAACGGAAGTTGCTAGCAGGCATTCCGTTCTTTCTGGCGCACCACGCTGACGGCGCTGCAGCCGCGCCGACGGCGCGGGGGTAAGATTGTTCGCGCTCTGCGGTGTGTGATCATCCAGCCAGAATCGTCTTCATCTCCTCACGCACTGGATGACTTGCTTCGTATGTCTTGATCTCAGCTTCATGTTGCAGCGTCAGCCCGATGTCGTCCAACCCGTTGAGCAGGCAATGACGCGAGAAATCATCCATCGCGAATGCCGCCGCGAATCCCCGCCCGTCGTCCACTCGCAACGCTTCGAGATCAACCGTCATCTGGTAGCCTTCTATCTCTTGCGAACGCCGCATGATTTCCGCCACCTGCTCTTCGTTGAGCCGCACCGTGAGCAGGCCGTTCTTCAGGCTGTTGTTGGCGAAGATGTCGGCAAACGACGACGCGATCACCACGCGGAATCCATAATCCGCCAGCGCCCACACGGCGTGCTCGCGCGACGACCCGCATCCGAAGTTCTTCCCGGCGACAAGGATCGAAGCCTTCGCATAGCGCGGGGCATGCAGCACGAAATCGGAAATCTTCTTTCCGTCGCCCGAAAAGCGCCAATCGTAAAACAGGAATTCGCCGAATCCCGTGCGCTCGACGCGCTTCAGAAACTGCTTGGGGATGATTTGATCGGTATCCACGTTGACGCGATCGAGCGGGGCGACGATACCGGTATGTTTACGAAATGGTTGCATAAGTCGTTATTTGTCCCTGTATTCTGCGAAACCGCTGCGTCACCACACCTTGCAGACCTTATCGGCGGCCGCCACCATGGGCTGTCCGGCTTTGCACTCGAATGCCTGCTGGAACTCCGGCATGTTCACCACCACACCGTTGATGCGGTTCTGCGCCGGTGAATGCGGATCGGTCAGCGCGCGCAGGCGCAGGTCTTCAGGACGCTCGTTGGCGCAATCCCACTGGGCAAAGCCGATAAAGAAGCGTTGCTCCGGAGTCAATCCATCGACCGGCTGCAAGTGCATGTCTTTCGTCTTGTCTTGCCAGGCGATGTAAGCCAGGATTTCGCCGCCGAGGTCGGCTACGTTCTCGCCCAGCGTGAGCTTGCCATTGACATGGACATCGTCCACCGCGACGTAAGCTGAGTACTGGTCGTCCACGCACTTGGTGCGCGCGTCAAATTTTTCGCGGTCTTCCGTGGTCCACCAATTTTTCAGATTGCCGTGGGCGTCGAACTGGCTGCCTTCATCGTCGAAACCGTGGGTGAGTTCGTGTCCGATGGTGCCACCCGTGTCGCCGTAGTTGGGGGCGTCGTCCATTTTGGCGTCGTAGAGCGGCGGCTGCAAAACTCCCGCAGGAAAGTTGATGTCGTTCATTTGGGGATTGTAATAGGCGTCTACGGTCGGAGCAGAAATGTCCCATTCGCCGTGATCGACTGGTTTGCCAATCTTGTTGATATCGCGCCGACTCTCGAACTGGTGGGCGCGTTGCACATTTCCAGCGAAGTCGTCGGGCGTAATCTTCACGGAGCTGTAATCGCGCCACTTGTCAGGATAGCCAATCTTGTTGCGGATGCCGGCCAGTTTGGTCAAAGCCTGGCGCTTGGTTTCCGGGCTCATCCAATCGAGCGCGCGGATGCGTTCGCCCATGGCGGTTTCAATGCGCTGCACCATGTCGAGCGTGCTCTGCTTGAGTTCGGGCGAAAAAACTTTTGCCACATACACCTGGCCGAGCGCTTCGTCCAGGCTGTGGTCGGTGTACTGCACACAGCGTTTCCAGCGGGGCTGCATTTCCTTGGCTCCGCGCAGATACTTGCGATAAAAGTCGAAGCTCTCCTCCGCGAATCTCGAAGAAAGATACGGAGACGATGTGTCGACCACGTGGAAACGGAAATAGGTTTTCCAATTTTCCACGGGTTCAGCGGACAGGAGCGCATTCACTTGCTTGATGAACTCGGGTGCGTCCACGTTGAGAACGTCAAACTGCGGGTACTCCAGCACACGATAATAGGCTGGCCAGTCGAAATTCGGGGCCAACTGCATGAGGTCGGCGACTTTCATCTTGTGGACCAACTTGTGGGGGTCGCGGCGCTCCACACGGGTGAGAGAGGCCTGGGCCAGAGCAGTTTCCATGCGGAGAATTGTGTCCGCATTTTTCTTTGCAAGATCCGGGCTGTCGCCGGCCAGTTCCAGAACCTTTTGCACGTGCTGCAGGTAGCGGTCGCGGGTTTCTTTCGACTTGGCGTCTGTCCTGGTGTAGTAGTCGCGGTCGGGGAGCCCGAGGCCACCCTGGTCGACGTCGGCGATCACCTGCTCGGAGTTGTCAGGATCCTGCGTCGAGCCCGCCGTAAAAATCATCGGGCTGGTGTAAGAGTATCGAAAGAAGGCAAACTGCAGGTGCGCCACCAGGGGCGTGAGGTCCTTCACCGACTTGACCTTCGCGATGAGGTCGAGTTCGGGCTGTACCGGGGAAAGGCCCTGCTTCTCGACAGCGGCTTCATTCACGCAGGCCGCGTAGAAGTCACCCGTCTTTTGTTCGACGGCGGAGCGTTGCGGGCCCGGCTTGGCTGCCTGTTCCAGCATGCCCCGCAGAAAGTTCAGGTTGTCCTCATACAGCTTGCCGTAGACCGACCAGGAAGTCTGGTCGGGCGGGATCGGATTCTTTTTCTGCCATCCACCACAGGAGTAGTGATAGAAGTCGACGCAGGGATCGATGGACTTGTCCATCGAAGTCAAATCGAGGCTCGGGGAGTAGGGCAGCACCGGCTCCGACGAGGATGGACTCTGAGCCATCGCGGCATAAGAAAACAGGAGCGAACATACCACCAGCAGGCAGGAGACATTTTTATTCATATGAGTCTTCGACAGCTGAAATGCAAAGATGTGAGCAGGCTATCTTAGCTCAATCATGGCGCGCGGGTTCGTCGTGCCTGCTCCATTGCCACTTCCGAATATCCGTGAAATGGCCGGTAATCGCCGCTGCCGCCGCCATCATCGGACTGACGAGATGCGTGCGTCCTCCGCGGCCTTGCCGTCCTTCGAAGTTACGGTTACTGGTTGATGCGCAACGTTCTCCCGGTTGCAGGATGTCGGGATTCATCCCCAGGCACATCGAGCATCCCGACTCGCGCCATTCAAAACCCGCGTCGAGAAATATTTGGTGCAAGCCTTCCTGTTCGGCGGCACGCTTGATTGCCTGCGAACCCGGCACCACCATCGCACGAACCTTCGGATTCACATGCTGCCCCTTCGCCACCCGCGCCGCCGCCCGCAGATCTTCGAGGCGCGAGTTGGTGCACGACCCGATGAACACCCGGTCCACCGCGATGGCTTCGATCGGCGTTCCCGGTTCCAGGCCCATGTAGGCGAGAGCCTGTTCCGCCGCGCGGCGGTCGGCCTCCTGCGCAAAGCTCTTCAACTCGGGGACACGCGCGGTCACAGCGACGACCATTCCGGGATTCGTCCCCCAAGTTACGAACGGTGCGAGCGATGCAGCGTCAATCTCAATCACACGATCGAATGGCGCTCCGGGGTCGCTCGCCAGCGTACGCCAGTACACAACCGCGTCTTCCCAATCTTTTCCTTTCGGGGCAAAGCGGCGGCCGCCGACATACGCGAACGTCGTCTCGTCGGGCGCGATCAGTCCTGCTCGCGCTCCTGCCTCGATGCTCATGTTGCACAGCGTCATGCGGCCTTCCATCGACAATGCACGAACCGCATCGCCCGCGTACTCAATCACATGTCCGGTGGCGCCATCGGTGCCAATGCGTCCAATGATTCCGAGCGCCAGGTCCTTTGCCGACACTCCTTCCGCCAGCTTCCCGCGCACGTGGATCTGCATCGTCTTCGGTTTCTTCTGCGGCAGGCACTGCGTGGCCAGCACGTGTTCCACTTCCGACGTGCCAATGCCGAATGCCAGCGACCCGAACGCGCCGTGCGTCGAGGTGTGGCTATCACCGCAGACAATCGTCATCCCCGGCAACGTGATGCCGAGTTCGGGGCCGATAACGTGGACAATGCCCTGTTCGGCCGAGTCCATATCAAAGAACGGAACGCCAAACTCGCGGCAATTTTTCTGCAGCGCTTCAATCTGCTTCGCCGCGATCGGGTCGGCGATGGGAAGGCCCCGCGGAGTGGTTGGGATGTTGTGGTCGACGGTCGCCACCGTGCGCAGAGGCTGGCGCAGACGCCGTCCATTCGCGCGCAACCCGTCGAAGGCCTGCGGCGAAGTCACTTCGTGCACCAGGTGCAAATCGATATAGAGCAACGCCGACTGCCCTTCGGGAGCAGCGACCAGGTGCGTATCCCAAACTTTTTCAAACAGCGTCCGAGGAGGCATATTTCCAGTTTCTTTCATAGTCTCCGGTAGAGACGGGGCTTGCCCCGTCTCTGCCAGCGGAGTCTCTTCAATAGTCTACCAACGCGCCGGCCTCAAAATCTTCGACCTCGTCGTTTCTTCCCTCGCACTTGTGGCGATTCCAAAACTATTATGACCACGGGCAACTGCCGAGCTACGCTCGGCTGGGACGGACGAATGCGTCCGTCCCTACGTGAGCCTGCTCCAGCAGAATTGAGCGTTTCCGGTTATGATTCACTCAGTCCTTCGAGGAAAACACCGCATGATCAACGGCAAACGCATTGCCGTCGTGTTACCCGCATACAACGCGGAAAAGACGCTGGAAGCGACGGTTCGGGACTTGCCCGATCTGGTCGATATCCGCATTCTGGTCGACGACCACAGTTCCGATCGCACTCTCGAAGTCGCGCACCAGCTCGGCTTGCAGTCGTTCGTTCACGACCGCAACTACGGCTACGGACGCAATCAGCAGACCTGCTACTCCGAAGCGCTGGCCGCTGGCGCCGACGTTGTCATCATGGTCCATCCCGATTATCAGTACACGCCGCTTTTGACAACGGCGATGGCGAGCATGATCGCCTACGGCGTCTATGACGTCGTTCTCGGTTCCCGCATCATTGGCGGCACCGCCCTGCGCGGAGGCATGCCCTTTTACAAGTACGTTTCCAACCGGCTGCTCACCGCTTTTGAGAACCTGTTTCTGCGGGTCAAGTTGTCGGAGTATCACACCGGCTATCGCGCTTTCAGCCGCGAGGTGCTTACCCGCCTGCCCCTCCGGGAAAATAGCGACGATTTCGTTTTCGACAACCAGATGCTCGCCCAATGCGTTTACTTCGGGTTCCGCGTCGGCGAAGTTTCCTGCCCCACCAAGTATTTCGAGGAAGCCTCCTCCATTAACTTCCGGCGCAGCGTGCAATACGGACTGGGGGTGCTCGGTACCACGCTTCAGTTCGCGCTCCAGCGGGCCCATCTCTCAAGCTTCCGGGTCTTCAGCGACTCCGGAAAGAAGTTGGAAGTCAGCGTACCGACTTACTATAGTGGGTTATCTCAGCAGTCTGGGCGTTGACCGCCATGTTCAATCGATCATGGCCCAATCGATCATGGCCCAATCGACCATGACCGTACACTCTCTCGCGTGAAGAAAAAAGCCATCATCATCGGGGCCGGCCCAGCCGGCCTGACCGCCGCCTACGAATTGCTCTGCCGTTCCGATGTCATCCCCGTAATTCTGGAAAAGAGCTCTTACATGGGGGGCATTTCGCGAACCGTCAACTACAAGGGAAATCGCATCGACCTCGGCGGCCATCGCTTTTTCTCCAAGAGCGACCGGGTCATGAACTGGTGGTTGCAGCACTTGCCGCTCGAAGCGAGAGCGGCTGGTTCCGGCAACATTACCTACCAGCGGCAGAGCCGCGAAATTGCGGGCACCGGCGCTGGGCCCGATCCTCAGAGCACCGATGAGGTCATGCTTCTGCGCAAGCGCCGGTCTCGCATCTACTACCTGCGCCAGTTCTTCGAATACCCCATTCAGCTGACCCGGAACACCCTGGCGCAGCTCGGCTTGGTCCGCACGCTGCGCATCGGCTTCAGCTACTTGCGCAGCATGTTGTTTCCTCAAAAGGACGTCGTCAATCTCGAACAGTTTTTCATCAACCGATTTGGGCGAGAACTGTATCTGACGTTCTTCAAGGACTACACAGAAAAAGTGTGGGGCGTACCCTGCAACCAGATCAGTGCCGAATGGGGCGAGCAAAGGATCAAGGGCCTCTCCATTACCAAGGCGATTCTCCATTTCCTGAAGCTGCCGGCGAAGAAGAATACGGATGTCGCTCAGAAGGGAACCGAGACCTCCCTGATCGAGCAATTCCTGTACCCCAAGTTCGGGCCCGGGCAGATGTGGGAAACCGTTGCCCGGAAAGTCATCCAAATGGGCGGGGAGATTGTGACCGGCTTCAACGTCAGCGCGATCCACTGCGAAGTTCACAACCACGACGAGCGCATCCGGGCCGTCTCAGGAGTGGATGGTCAGGGCCACGAGCGGACGTTCGAAGGGGATTACTTTTTCTCGACCATGCCCATCCAGGAACTCATCCGTTCGCTGGACACGACGGTTCCGGCCAATGTGCGCGAAGTCAGTGACGGCTTGCTCTATCGTGATTTCATCACTGTCGGCCTGCTGGTGAAACGGCTGAAGATCGGCCAGAAGGCGGTTCAGCACAACGACCAGAACAGTGTCTCCCGCCAGCTCATCGACGACAACTGGATCTACATCCAGGAGCCCGACGTCCGGGCTGGCCGTCTGCAGATCTTCAACAACTGGAGCAACTACATGGTGGCCGATCCGGAGCATGTTTGGCTCGGAGTCGAGTATTTCTGCTACGAAACCGACGACCTCTGGAAGAAGGGCGACGAAGAAATGGCCGCGCTCGCCCAACAGGAGTTGGACCACATCGGCATCATCGATCGCAGCGATGTGCTCGACTCCACCGTCATCCGCATGCCCAAGACTTATCCCGCATATTTCGGCACCTACGACCGCTTCGAGGAAGTGCGGAAGTACCTGGATGGCTTCGAGAATCTCTTCCTGGTTGGCCGGAACGGAATGCACAAGTACAACAACCAGGACCATTCCATGCTCACGGCCATGGTGGCGGTGGATAACATCGTTGCCGGAGTAAAAGATAAATCCTCGATCTGGCAGGTGAATACCGAAATGGAGTACCACGAAGAAAAGTGAACACGCGTTCAGCCGATGCGACAGACCCGCACAGCCGCGTTCTGATAGGGACAATCCAGATTCGCGAGACCGGGTTGTTCGACCACAATCCAGCTGACCCCATACTTCTGCCGTAGCCTTTCGAAGTCTTTCCGGCCGTAGCGCTTCCAATCTTTTGCGTCCTGGACCTGCTCTAACCATTGCGGTGAAAGCGGTGGAAACATGGAGGCCGCGCCCTTGTCCTTGACTGTGTCGGCGAGGCGGCTGCGTTCGGCGCGGGCGCGGAATCCATTCTCATCCTCGCCCTCGATTGCCATGTGGTCGGGATTCAGCGCAAAAAGCGCATCCTGGGGAGTGTTGACGCGGATCCAATCAAAAGCCTGCGCCCAGGGGTTACGAGGCTGGGCCCATGGCCACTCGATGTGAGCACTGGCGGGAAACAGTTGTCGCTGGGCCAGAAACATTCCCAAACCGAGGGGCACGAACAGGAGCAGCCAGCGCACGACGCGAGCCTGCAGTACGTACTGACCGAGTAAGCCTCCACCGATGACGATCAACAACATATAGGTCAGCGCGAGGCAACGCAGAGGCTCGAGCCGGGCGAGGGCCTCGAGCCGGAGGCGGAATCGACAACGCGATGGCCGCAGCCGTCGCCACCAGGACAAATGGGATGACCGCTCGCGACACGAGTTCAAGGTTGTCCATTTTTCGGCGCTGTGCAAAGCGCGCCAAGATCCAGAACAGGATCACCGGGCCGATCAGGCCCAGCCATTCGTACCACTCCCAACGCTGGATGTAAAAGTAAGGCTGCCGCAGCGCCACTTCGTGGTAGGCGGGCGGCGGAGGGTCGAGCGTAATTCCAAAAGGCAGCAGCGCCGCAAAACCCAAGGTGCGAGGCCGGTAGCGGTCGAGCACAACGAGCCACACGCAAAACGCGATGGCAAAGCTCGCCATCAGGGGATGAACGACCGCAGCGAAAACAAGCCAAATGGTTCCCGCGAGATAGCGTCGGCGCAGGATCTCAGCGACCGCAAAAACTCCCGCAAATGCGGCCAGATTCCGTGGGTTCAGATACTGGTCCAGAACGTAGAGGCGAGTCCCCGCGACCGGAAGAGTCAAGAGTGCTGCCATCAATGCAACGGCGGCCCAGCGAGCCTTCTCATCTTCAAAGAAAGCCGCCGCCAGGCGCCGGGTTGCGACCAGCATCAGCAGGATCGAGGCGAATTGCAGCAGGAGAAGAACGCAGGGCAACGACAAATGAGTAACCCGCACCAAACCAGCGATCAGGTTCGGATAACAGCGTATGTCCGGCGTGCTCGCCAAAGAAATCGGCATTGCGGGCATACAGGCCCGGATGCAGGATTTTCAGGACTCCCGGAAGATAAATCTCCGCGTCTTCGGCGTAGGGATGGTAGCCCTCGATCAGAAATGCGATGGCGGCAAACAGGAGCAAACTGGCGATGCGTCGAAGGTTTCTCACTGGCCACCGACCACTGGATGCTGACTGTTCTTCGTCACTGCGACCACGGCTAAGATCACAAAGAAGGGATCGATGGGCCGCCGATAGTAAGCTTCCGGACTCGTAATGTAGTAGATGAGTGGGAACGAGACGAGTACGAGCGCGTAGGGCAGAGCACCGGCAAAATCCGCTCGCAGCGCCCGCCGCAAGCCGAGAAGCGCGAGGACGGTGAGCGCGGTGCAGAATAATATGTTCGGCGGATCCAATGGCTCCTCTTTGAGATAGGCGCGATCCAGGCTCCAGTAGCCAGTCCACAGAAAGACGGCGCGCCGCACCGTGGTCCAGGTGTACCAGCCGGGATGAGCTCGAATGGACTCGATCGCCTGCCGCTTTTTGTTGTCCATGTAGCCGAGTTCGCCCAGTCGCTTGAATTCATCCCATTCCTGCTCGTTGTGCCACGGGCCAAGTTCGTAAGCTCCCCAGTACGAGGTGTTGCCTTTAGTGCCGAGGCGCAGAACGAGACCCATGTTGTCGCGGAAGGGAACGACGCGATGAAAGACTTTATAGTTGCGGATGAACCAGGGTGAGATCACCGCGATAAATACGACAGCGGCCACCACGTTGACGGCAAACCAGCGCTGGCCGCGGCGATGGCGGCGGTAAATGACCCATCCCGCGAGAAAGGGCAGCACGGAGAGCAGAGCCGGGCTGGTCAGTGCTGTCAGTCCCCAAAGCAGGCCAAAAAGAATCCATTCTCGAAACTTGTTTTCATTTTCGAGATCCAGCGTGATCAGGAAAAGCAAGCAAAGGAGCAGAGTCGCCAGCCAGGTTTCCCAGATGCGTTCGACGGGAAAATAGATGGCGTAGGGACAGAATGCCCACGCCCATCCGGACCATTTGGCAACGCGATCTCCAAAGCTGATTCGAGCGATCAGGAAGACAAGAACGCAGTCCAGCGCCGACATCAAGGCATTCAGCGAAAGCAGCACGATCGCGGACAGCTTCGTGTAGGTGCCGAACAGCTTAAAGACACCGGCCACCAGGTAGGGATAAACCGGGGTCATCCAGGCGGTGGGGCCCGTGTCTTCGAACAAGGGACTACCGAAGCCGCGGCCCTGAACGATGGAACGGGCGATTCTGCCCGCTTCATATCCGAAATGCCAGTGGTCGCGCTGTGGTTCGAGTTGCTCCGGCAGCAGGAAAACCATGACCACCAGACGGATCGCCAGCGCCACCAGGACCATGGAAACCAGGAAGGATGGGAAGCGTGTCGGTCTCGACGTTTCGGGAGATGCGCTCGGGTTGGAGGAGGGCGGCAAGGGCTGAATGCTTTTGGCTTTGCGTTGATGATAAAGCACGCAGCGGCCAAAAGTGTGAAATGTGGGTCCGTTGCCGTCAGGACGTTAGGGTTAGCGCTCAAGCTCGCTTGCCGCCTCTGCCAACTCGCCGTAGCATCTAATCAGTCGATGAATACCGCGACCGCAACCATCCCGAACGGACGTCCTCACCTGGCCCTAGGCGAGATGTTCAGCTTCGCCTATGAGACCTTCTGCAGCAACAAGGCCAGGTTCGCGCTGACCGCGCTCGGTATGGTAATTGGCACCGCCTCCCTGATTCTGGTGACCACCATCGGTCTTACCGGGAAGCAGTACCTCCTGAACCAGATTCAGGCCATCGGCTCCAATTGGGTCTACGCGGAATATGAAAGTGGAGGGCAACGCATCACCAACACCGGCAATGACGCTCTGACCATTGATGATATGGAAGCGGTTCAGCACCAGGTCAGTGGCATAGCCTACGCCTCTCCCGTGGTCCCGCTGAACGAGCGCGTGGCGGTGGGCGGAGGCAAGGAGCGCGACCTGCAGATCATGGGCGTCTACCCCGAATACCAGCAAGTCCGCAACATTGTCATGATCGAGGGACGATTCTTTGACCAGCAGGACTCGCAGGCTCACAACAAAGTCGGCGTCATCACCCCGAAACTGGCGGTCCAACTCTACGGCTCCGAGCAAGCCTCGCTCGGAAAGACGGTCAAGCTTAGCGGCTTGCCCTTTACCATCATCGGCACGTTCCGCGAGCGGGTGGACACATTTGGGCAATCGGAAGTGACCGATAACACCATGCTGATCCCTTACTCGGTCATCCGCTATTTTCAGGAAACTCCGACCGTAAAACAGATTTTCTTTTCTGCTACCGACGCTTCCCTGGTGGTGCCGATTACGGCCCAGGTGCAACGCGTGATCCAGTCGCGCCATCGGCCGGAATCCGTATACAGCGTTCGGAATCTGACCCAACTGGTGGCGGTGGCCGATAAGACAGCGACCGCCATGACCGTCGTTCTGCTCGCCGTCTCGCTGGTTGTTCTTCTGGTTAGCGGCATCGGCATCATGAATATCATGCTCGCCACGGTCAGCGCCCGCATTCGCGAGATCGGCATCCGCAAAGCGATGGGCGCCACCAACCGCGAGATTCGCTTCCAGTTCCTCTCCGAAGCCATCCTTATCTCCCTCATCGGCGGCGTCATCGGCATCGTCGTCGGACTCGCCATCCCATTCTCCGTCCGCTTCTTTACGGAATACCGCATCCCCATCTCCGGCCTCTCCGCCATCATTGCCATCGTCGTCTCTTCGCTCGTCGGAATCCTGTTCGGCACCCTCCCCGCCATCCGCGCCTCCCAACTCGACCCCGTCGAAAGTTTGCGCTACGAATAGAATCACGTAGGGACGGACGCATTCGTCCGTCCTCGGCGATCACCCGACGGCGAAGATCCGATCGCCGAAAGTCTTCAACTGTCATAAAATCTAAGGGGAAGAGATCGCATTGCTTTCTGGCCACGTCATGCCCTCGCACTCAACCAGCAACCGGAGCCGCGCCGTAGTCCTGCTGAGCGGTGGCATGGATTCCTGCGTGTGTGCGGCGCTCGCAGCGCGCGACCACCAGGCCGCCGCTGTCCACGTCAGCTACGGACAGCGCACCGAGCAGCGCGAACGGCGTTCCTTCGAAAGCATCTGCGACCGGCTCGGAATTCGCGACCGGCTGCTGGTGCGCAACGAGGCTCTGCACGCGATCGGAGGATCCGCCCTCACCGATCCGAACATTGCCGTTCCCGAAGCGCACGGCATCGGCGCCAGCTCGGCTGGCGACGTTCCCGTCGGCATTCCCGTTACCTATGTTCCTTTCCGCAATGCGCATTTTCTCGCCGTCGCCGTCAGCTGGGCGGAAGTGCTGGGAGCCGAAAAGGTGTACATCGGAGCGGTCGAGCCCGATAGTTCCGGCTATCCCGATTGCCGGCCGGAGTATTATCGAGCGTTCAATGAGGTGGTGACGAGCGGGCACAAAAGAAGGATCGATCCGCGTGGTGACGCCGCTCATTGCGATGCGTAAACGCGAGATTGTGACGCTTGGCCTTGAATTGAAGGCCCCCTTCGATTTAACGTGGTCATGCTACCAGCGTGAAGATCGCGCCTGCGGGGTCTGCGACAGTTGTGTGCTCCGCTTGCGCGCGTTTCACGAAGCGGGCGCGGAAGATCCCATTCCGTATGCGGAAGCCGCCGTCCGATTGAGGTAGAACTGGTTTCATAACGGTCTTAAAATTCAGATTCATTGCCGGGAGGCTAAATCCATGAAGAAATATTTCATCCTTCCCCTGTTGCTCCTGCTCGCCGTGGGCATTTCCGCTCCGCTGGCGTTCGCACAAACCACGGGCACCGTGAAGGGGGTGTGCAGAGACATCGAAGGGAAACCGATCGCACAGGCCGAAGTGGATTGGACCGGGACCGAATCCGGCCACGTCTACAAGCTTAAAACCAACAACAAGGGCGAGTACTTCTCCCTCGGCATCGTTCCCGGCAAGTACAACGTCAAGCTCAGCAAAGACGGCAAGGAACTCTGTCACTTCAACAACGTCGCGGTGGGCCTTGACGAAATGCCGCTGGACTTCGACCTGAAGAAAGAACAGGCGGCGGCAAGTCCAGGGACAGGGATTGAGCGCTGAGCAAGCGGCGAAGGCAAAGGAGGCTCTCGCCAAACAGGAGGCCGAAAGGAAAACCGTCGGCACGCTCAACGAGAAACTCAACGCCGCCAAAGCAGCTTCCGACGCCGGCGATTTCGAGACCGCCATCGCCACCCTGAACGAAGCCAACCAGATCGACAGCACCCGCGATCTGATCTGGTTCAAACTCGGCGACGCCTACCGCTTGTCGGCGCCCAAGCAGACCGATCCCGCCGAAAAACAGAAGCGCTACGAGACGGCCGCAACCGATTACGAGAAGGCGATCCAGCTGCGCGGCGCCTCCGACACGGCGCAGAAAGATCCCGATAACAATGTGAAAATGGCCGCCTACTATAACAACCTTGCCGAGGCCTATTCGAAGGCCCACAAGATTGATGAGTCCATCGCCAACTACACCAAGGCGGCCCAACTGGATCCGGCGCACGTCGGCGACCTACCTGTTCAACGAGGGCGCTGTTCTTACCAATGCGGGCAGGGCGGACGATGCCATTGCGGTATGGGACAAAGTGATCGCCGCCGATCCGACCAAAGCCGCAGCCTACTATCAGAAGGGCGTGAACCTGATCGGCAAGGAAACCATCGGAGCGGACGGCAAGGTAGTCGCGCCCCCAGGCACCGCGGAGGCCTTTCAGAAGTATCTGGAACTCGACCCGAATGGTCCGTTCGCTGAGGGGGCCAAGGCGATGCTGGCCAGCATCGGCGCAGCCGTGGAAACCGGCTTCGGAACAACGAAGAAGAAACCGGTAAAGAAATAGCGAAACCCAGTTCTCAGTTCTCAGTTCCCAGTACTCAGCGAATACCGCCGCTTGGTGTTTCTGAGAACTGAGAACTGGGAACTGGGAACTGCCCTTCAGTTACCGAGGTCTATGACCTACTTGTCCTTCGCTCTTCCACGCATCCGCGTTACATTCAAGGTATAGGTTTCTCCAGCTTTGCGACGTTTCTCCCCCTGTGGCGCCAATGCTGATAACTGGGAGTGTGTGGAATGGCTGCTCCGGGGAATTCCCCGATTGCGATTGCTTTCGAGGGCGTCAGTGGAACGGGCTCGATCCCCACGCCGGTGCTGCTCGCCGGCATGTTGCGCGCATCCGACAAAGTCAGCGATCTAGTTTTTTCGCCGGGGCGGCCGCCCCAGGTGGAGATTCACGGACAGCTTACGGCGGTCGAAATCTCCGGCAGCAGCACGCTTTCAGCCGATGACACACGCCGCATCGCGGCCGATCTGATTGGCAACAATAAGCAGGCCGTCAATACGCTTCGCGAGCAGGGCTCGTGCGACGTTTCCTACGGATTGCCGGGAATGGCCCGGTTCCGCGTCAACGTCTTTATCCAGCGCGGAAGTTGCGCGATTGTGATGCGCGTCATTCCGACCGTCATTCCGACGTTCAGTTCCCTTCATCTGCCCGCGCAATTGGAAGAGGCGGCGAAGGTTCGCAACGGGATCATCCTGGTAACGGGCGGCAGCGGATCGGGCAAGTCTTCGACGCTGGCCGCTTTGATTGACCGCATCAACAGCGAATACTGCTATCACGTTCTGACCGTCGAAGATCCGATTGAGTTCTTGCACAATCACAAGAAGTCGACGGTGCACCAGCGCGAGTTGCACAGCGATGCGCCGAATTTCACGATGGCGCTACGGGCGGCGCTGCGCCAGGCGCCGCGCGTCATTATGGTGGGCGAAATTCGCGACCGGGAAACGCTGGAGATTGTTCTCGAGGCCGCCGAAAACGGCCACATCGTTCTTTCCAGCATGAACACCGTCGATACCTCGAAGACGGTGGAGCGCATCGTGGGTACGTTCACGGCCGCCGAACAGCAATCCGTGCGAGAGCGCCTCGCCAAAACCTTCCGCTACATCATTGCGCAGAGGCTGGTCCCGCGCACCGATGGCGGCGACCGTCTCGCCGTAGTCGAAATCTTGAAATCCAACTCGCGCACTCGCGATTGCGTGGAGCAGGGCGAGCGCCCGGGCCGCACCCTGCTGGACGCAATCAAAGCCAGCGAAAACGAGGGCATGCAGCATTTCGATGGCGAGATCGCGAAGCTGGTTCGCTCCGGTCTGGTCGATCTGGAAACCGGCCTTTGCTTCGCCAGCAACGCGACGGTGCTGGGGCAGGAATTGGCGCGTTGAAGTGTTCTCAGTTCTCAGTTCTCAGAAACAACCATTCTCACTCTCTTCTTTCGCCCTCATTCAACGGGGTATGATTCCTGCATGTCTTCTTCCAACCCTTCCTTCGTAGCGCCTGCGGCTCGCGTGGTTAGCTTTGAAGAGGCTCGCCACCTGGTCGAGCAGCATGCAGCCGGCGTGGGCCCGCGAGACGCGGAGACGGTGGATCTGCTGGCGGCGTTCGGGGCGGGTGCTGGCGGAGGAGATCGTGGCGGACCGCGACTTTCCTCCTTTTGCGCGGGCGACTCGCGATGGATATGCGGTGCGGGCGGCGGACGTCGCGCAGGTTCCGGTGCGGCTGGAAGTGGTGGGCGAGGTGAAGGCGGGTGACTGGCCGGAGCCGGGAGTGTGCTCGGTCGGGCGCGGGCAGGCGGTTGGAATCATGACGGGGGCTCCGCTGCCGGCGGGGGCGGACGCGGTGGTGATGGTGGAATACACAGTTGCGGCGGGGAAGTCGGTCGAGATTCAACGCAGTGTGAAGCCCGGTGAGAATTTTGTTCCGCGTGGGGCGGAAGCGCGCGCGGGACAACGGTTGCTCGATGCGCGGACGGCGACTGGACCACGCGGGCATTGCGATTGCCGCGTCGGCCGGCAAGAGCCGCGTGCAGGTATTCCGCAAGCCGCGCGTGGCCGTGCTTTCGACCGGCGACGAAGTGGTGGAGATTGACGCGGCGCCGGGGCCCGCCGAGATACGGAATTCGAATTCGTATTCGCTGGCGGCGCAAGTTCAGAACGCGGGCGCGGAGCCGGTGCGTCTCAAGATCGCCCCGGATGAGCGGAAGCGGCTGCGGGCTCTGATTGAAGAAGGGCTGAAGTGCGATCTGCTGCTGCTGACGGGCGGCGTCTCCATGGGGAAATACGACCTGGTGGAGCAGGTTCTCGCAGAGTTGAAGGCGGAGTTCTATTTTACGGGAGCGGAGATTCAACCCGGGCGCCCGGTCGTGTTCGGTTCGTGTGGCGCGGGCGCCCTCGCCCGCGTGCCCGCAGCGACTTCGCCGTCTGCGCGGGCGGGGGCGCCCGCGCCACACAAGAAATACTTCTTCGGGCTGCCAGGGAATCCCGTCTCGACCATGGTGACCTTCGAACTGTTCGCCCGGCCGATGATCGAAGCGCTGGCGGGAATGACGCCCCACCCCCTGATCTTTCTTCGCGCGCGGCTTAAGTCAGAAATCCGGACGAAAACAGGCTTGAAGCGGTTTCTTCCGGCCGTGCTCTCGGGAGAATTTGAGAATGCCGAGGTGGAACTGGCCAAGTGGCAGGGGTCGGGCGACATCGCGACGCTGGCGCGCGCGAACTGCTATGTTGTGATTCCACCGGACCGCGAGCGGATCGACGCGGGAGAATGGGTGTCGCTGTTATTGATGCGATGAAGAAAGCCGCCTCTCCGCGGCTCAGGGGGCGTGTACGATAACCTGTTAGCCATGCCGAAAAAACTTTCCCACTACGACGCGCAGGGCCATGCCCGCATGGTGGACGTGTCGCGGAAAGCGCGAACGGCGCGAGAAGCCGAGGCAAGCGCCTTCGTCGCGATGAGGCCCGAAGTCTTGCGGGCGCTGCCGGAAAATCCCAAGGGCGACCCGCTCGAGGTGGCGCGGACGGCGGGAATCATGGCGGCGAAGCGGACCGCGGAGTTGATTCCGATGTGCCATCCCGTGCGCTGTCGCACATTGCTGTGACCCTACGCGTGTGCGAGAATGGCGTTTCTATAGCCACCAAAGTGAAGACGACCGCGGAGACAGGCGTGGAGATGGAAGCGCTGGTCGCGGCGAGCGTCGCAGCGCTGACCGTGTACGACATGTGCAAGGCGCTCGATAAGGGCATCGAAATCCGGGAAGTGGTGCTGGAACGGAAGTCGGGCGGCAAGAGCGGAGACTACCGGAGAAACGGCAAGCGGAAATAGTTTTCCAGCAATTGATCTTTTTCAGGCAATTTGATCTATGGCGAGCAACGTCAAAATCCTGCTGGTGGACGACAACCCGATGGTGCTCGGGATGCTGCAGCAGGCACTCTCCTCGCTGGGCGAGGTCGCGGTCGGAACCGACGCCGCCGACGCGTTGTTGAAGGCGGTCGATGATCCGCCGGATGTGCTGATCAGCGACTACCGCATGCCCGGCATGGATGGGCGGCAGTTGCTGGAAAAACTTAAAAGCAGGCCGGCAACCGCCCGGATCGCGGTCATCCTGATGGCCACGAAGGCCGACATCAGCGAACGATTGTCGATGCAGGATCCGATTGAAGACTATCTGGAAAAACCATTCTTCCTGAAAGATGCCACGCACAAAATCAAGCGCGTGGTGGACCGGATCGCTCTGGAGAAACTGAGCAAGGCGGCGTCGACCGATGGCATATTGCGCGGCAGCCTGTCGCAGATGAACGTGATTGACCTGGTGCAATCGCTCGAGATGGGGCGCAAAAGTTGCCTGCTCACCATGACCAAGGGCAATAACAATAACAATAACGAAGAAAGATGCGAGATCTATTTCAGCCAGGGACAGGTCAAGCACGCCGCCTATGGCCCGATTACAGGAGACGAAGCGGTTTTCAAGGTGCTGCGCTGGACCGAAGGAAATTTCCAGATCGATTTCAACGGCAAGTCCTCCCAGGAAACTACGACTCTGAATACGCAAGGTCTGCTGATGGAAGGACTGCGGCTACTCGACGAGTCGCAGCGCGACGCCACGGCTGAGGGTGAAGATGTCCTCCTCGACACCTGAAGCGGCGTTGCATGGGACATCGGCGGCGGTGCTGACAGTCAGCGATTCGTGCTCGCGCGGCGAAAAGAAGGACCTCTCCGGTCCCGCTGTGGCGGAAGCGCTCGAGCGGCGGAATTTTCAAGTGGTGGCGCGCGGGGTAGTGGCCGATGAGCGCGCCGCAATCCAGGAAAAACTGATTGAGTTATCGCGGCTGGCTCGGCTGGTGGTGACCACGGGCGGGACGGGAATCGCTCCGCGCGACGTTACGCCGGAAGCGACCAGCGCGGTCTGCGACCGGCTGGTGGAAGGGATCGCGGAGCAGATGCGAATGCAGGGAGCGCGCAAGACTCGCTTCGCGGCGCTGAGCCGTGCGGTGTGCGGCGTCCGGGGAACGAGCCTGATCTTGAATCTGCCGGGCAGTCCGGCCGGGGCGGTCGAGTCGCTGGAAGTCGGTGATCGATTTGCTGCCACATGCGCTGGAGTTGATCGCGGGAAGGACGAAGCACTAATCGCGAGGACGCTATTCGCTGTTCGTCGTTCGCTGTTCGCAAACCTCGCTGTTCGTCGTTCGCTTAGACATACTCTGCGAGCTTTCGGGACGAGCTATTAAGGCGAACTGAGGTGGTTTTGGCGAGCAGCGAATAGCGAACGGCGAACAGCGCTCTCCGCTCTCGCGTAAACTAGTCTCACTCACTTGAACAAGATCAAACATTTTGTCCACGCTTATGGCGAGTGGATCAAACACGTGCTTGCGCCTCTGGGGCCGTGGGGGATGCTCGCCTTCGCGGCGGTGGACGGCTCATTCATGGGCCTGCCGCTGGACGCGATTTTCGTGGGCTATGTGTACCACGATCGCTCGCGCTTCCTGCTCTATGTGCTGCTGGGCTCGGTGGGGTCGGCGCTCGGAAGCATCGTTCTTTATGTGATCGGGTACACGGGCGGCGAGGTGCTGTTGCGCAAGCGGCTTTCGGCCGAGCGCTTCCAGAAGATTCACGCATCCTTCGATCGGCATGAATTCTGGGCGCTGATGTTTCCGGCCATGTTGCCGCCGCCCGCGCCTTTCAAGATTGTGGTGCTGGCAGCGGCGGCGTTTGAGATGAACTTCGCGCATTTTCTGCTGGCCATCTTTGCGGGACGCTTTGTGCGCTTTCTGATCGAGGCGCTGCTGACGCTCTGGTTCGGTCCGGAGATTGTGACGTTGGCCGGAAGCCTTTTCGCCCATCACTACGTGTGGGTTCTGGCAGGGGTGGGAGCGCTAGCGGCGGGATGGCTCGTTTGGCGGCGGGCGAGGCGGCAGACTGTGGAGAACAGTCCAGAAAATAAGAACGCAGCGGGAAAAGATTCCACGCTGCGTTCGGAAGAAACTCGACCAGCTGACGGACCAGCGAATGACCGGCTAAGCGGCCGCAGTTCCGTGCGGCTTATGCATGGAGCGGGCGACCACGGCGGCGACAGCCGGCAATCCAAACATGACCGCCGTGAAGAGCATGTCGCCCGCGATTCCGCGCCGGAAGAACGGCAGGCCGGCGGCGTAGCACGTCATCAGTCCCGCCAGGGTCTTGGGATACATGGCCCAGCACGCCCACACGGCAAAATTACTAACCACAAAGAAAGAAACGGAACTGGCCAGCGCGGCTCCGCCAACCCGCAGCCAGCCGGTGTTCTCGCGGAGACCCGTGCCCAACCACAGGATCGCCGCATACCACCCCCAGGTCACGAAATGGTCCCAGGAAAATTGATAGGAATACACGAACCGGGTGAGGATGACGTCCGAAGCCGCCAACAGGGCCAAGGGCACCCACAGCTGGCGTCGCGAACCGCGCGCGCCAAAATAGAGCAGCGCCGCCGCCACCGGAGTAAACGCCAAAGGATGCGGCAGGAACCGCACTGCGACCGCGAAGAGAACAAATACGTAAGCCAGCATGATCACCTCGTGAAGGAACCAGCTAAGATTGTTGCGCGAGCGGATGCCGCGGGTCAAGCGAGGGGAGGCGAATTTAACTGATGGCCGGGTTCACGAGTTCCACATTTCAGCAATTGCTCTTCAGGACTCAATTACTGCTACCGCGTGTTGGCGCTCCTGCTCCTCATTCCGAACCGTTCCTCCACGACTTGCAGATCGCGGGTCAGAAAGACCGCCGCCCCGAGGGTGGCGCGGCCGCTGCGTCCGGGATATTCGTAGCGGAGATCGCGGAAGCGCACGACGTAGGCGGCGCCGGTGTCGTCCCCTGGATCGTTCTGTAGCTGTTCAGTTACGGGATACTGAGCCCAGCTCAGGTACACGCGTCCAAGATAAGTTTTCTTGGCGGCTAGCGTGACGGGTGTTTCTTCCGGTTTGTAGCGAATCTGCATTCGGCCTTCGGGATCGACTTCGGGAGCGAGCGAATCGACGTCCATGGTGGCGAAGAAAGCGGGCGTCTCCACCACGCCGTGCCAGCGGAACGGATTCGTCATGTACGAATAGGCGGAGACGCGAATTGCATCGGCTCCCTGGTAATTGCGCGACTGGAGCGCGGCTACGGCGCGCCGATGCTCGTAGTCACAGAGTCCCCAGTAGGCGAAGACGGCGAGCAGCGCGAGAGTCGCGGCTAGTCTTCCCTGTGGCTTGGCGTGCGGGCCTTTGCTACGCGCGCCGATTTCTTCGTTGATGAGCGAAAACAAGGCGGGCAGAATCAGGCCCAGAATCAGCACGACCAAAAGCACAGGCTCGACGATGAAAACGATGTCCCAGGAAATCCAGTGTTCGGAAAACGGCCAGAAGGGACGCACTCCGTAACTGGTGGTGAAGTCGAGAAGAATGTGGCTGAGGCCGGCTAGGCAGGCGTAGGCGAAGAGCAATCCCCAGCGCGGAGGGAGGTTAGGGTTGCGGGTTCTGCGTCCCCGCAGCCGCCAGAGAAAATAGACGAATCCTACGACCGCGGCCGCTACCAGCGGCACTCCCAGAAAAGAATGGGTGAAGCCGCGGTGATGGTTTAAGGCGAAGGCGGACCCGCCGAAGCGGCTGAAGACGTCGAGGTCGGCGGCTTCGGCGCCAAGGGTCAGCGTGACCGTGGCGAGCGCGGTTTTGCGGTTGAGTCCGGCGCGCCCCATCGCGGCGCCAAATAGAAAATGAGTTACAGGTTCCATGAGAGGTCAGAGGTTAGAGGTTAGATTGCAGAGGTGAAAACCTCAAGGTCCCAAGCTCTGCAATCCGACCTCTAACCTTTGACCTCGTTTGCGAACGTCGAACTCGCGCTGATTACGGGCGTGACCCACTCGCTTATGGGACTAACGGCCCCACAATCCAGGCACTTCGTTACCGCAAACTGTGTCGCGCAGTTGGGGCAGGCGGCTTGCGTCTGAAAAGTATCGAACGGCTGTCCACACCGTCCGCACTTCCAGAAGGCGCCGATCGGCGGGTTGCTCTTGCACCTCGGACAGGCAAAGCTTTCGCGGCGCGGCAGCTTTGCGAAATGTGCCAGCGCCTGCGCGTGCCGCAGGCCGCCCCAGCAATTCATCAGCATAAAGACGGCGATTGCGCCAAGCCAAACGTCGCGCGACCAGAAGGCGAGGCCAATAAACGCGGTCACGCCTACCAACCCGACGATCGCAGCCGCCGTCAGGCTGCGCGCGCGTCCGAACACGAACCAAAGCAGCGACCGAAGGATCTGGCCGCCATCCAGGGGATAGATGGGCAGAATGTTAAAAAGCAGCAGGCCGACATCGATATAAAAGACAGCGTGAATCAACGTCCGCAGGTCGGGGACGGCCGCGTACCAACCCAACAAAAGGCTCATACGCCCCGCGCCCATGATGATTGGAATCAACACCACGTTCACCAGCGGCCCCGCCGCGATGCTCCAGAGGGTAGCGCCGGGACGTGGCGGCGGATCCACATACGCCACCCCGCCCAGGGGCCAGAGTACGATCTGGTTCGCCGTTCCCCCAACTTGCCGGCAAGCCAGCGAGTGGCCGAACTCATGGAGCATCACAATCAGAAACAGCGCCAAGTACTCCAGCACGTTCCAAGTGACAGAAGAGTAACGTCCGCTGCGGCTTTGGATTTCATACGCTGCCACCACGAACCAGGACCAATGCAGGAACACATCAATTCCAGAAAAACGAAAGAGGCGAATCGACCCTTGGCGAGCGCTTGGCATGCGAAAGTTATAGCACAGCGCTGTGCGGTAAAAAGCCCCAGCGCAAGAAGACTGGACAGGGAATCTGTGTTAGTTGTTCGGTGGCACGATCAACGACAGCGCGTCCGGAACCATGGTCATGCGCGCGGGCAAGCGGCCGAGAAGTTCGCCGTCGGCCTCAACATACACGCGGTCTTCCCTCCGACCATCGCCTTTCTCCGGCAGCCGGCAGACCACTTCCGAGCAACTGACCAGATCGATGCCGTCGATCTTCCACTGCCGGCCAAGCAGCGTCCCGGCCACATACTGTAGGTAGGCATTCCGGCTGGCGGTACGGCACATGACCGCCCGCAGATCGCCGCAGTCGAGCGACGCTCCGGGAACCAGTTCGCGCAGAATGTTTCCGAAAAAACGGATTCTCACCGCCAGCAGTTCTGTCAGCAAGGCACGCTGAGGCAGGCCGCTTCCGTTGGAATACTCCACCTCGAACCGGCGCATGTCATACGTTGCCCACAACTGCCAGGCTTTGAGGTAGTAGGCCGTCATGCCCGATCGATTCTTGAGTTCTGCAGTCAGTTTGTAGAACAGGTGCGCGTCCACGCCGATTCCAGCGGCGACGGTGAAGTAGCGTGCGGAACCCTTGCCTCTGAAATCCACGTACTCGACCCGGCCAACCGGAATGCGGCGGACCTTGCCTGCTACCGCAACTTCAGCCGCGGCGCTGGGGCGGAGCGGGATTCCGAGGTCGTGGGCAAGGGCGTTGGCGGTGCCGAAGGGAAGAATGGCGAGCGCGACGGGCGTGCCCACTAATCCCTGAATCACATCGTGGATCGTGCCATCGCCCCCGCAGGCAAAGACGGTGTCACTGCCGGCGGCCACGGCACAGCGGGCGTTGTCGGTCGCTTCCTGGCTGGAGCGGCAAACCGTGAGGTCGGTGTGAACTCCCGCCGACTGGAGGATGCCAATGGCATGGTTCAGTTCCCGGTCCCGCCGCGGGCGGCCAGAATTCGGATTGAACAGGATGGTGGCTCGGCGCATTCGTCGGCTAGCTCTGCTTTGAGTTTAGCGCACGCCCCACTCCCCCATGCTGAGGTCATCTGCCCACGCTAAAAGGCGGTTGCTTCCAGACCAAGTCTGCACTATGCTTGCGCGCAAAGTTTTGGGGTGGTCGTCTTAATCACAATTGACTGGTTCGTACATTTCAGGAGGTCTGTATGACACTGCTGAAGTCCGCTCTGCTGTGCCTCGCGGCTCTTCTTGGTTTCACAATCCTTGCTGCCTCTCAAGAACACGCCATGGGAGGCGCGAAGCCGGTCACGATGATGGCGGGCCTCGGCGACTTGCATCATCCGGTTTCGACCAAAAACGCAAGCGCCCAGGAGTTCTTCGATCAGGGACTGCGCCTGATTTACGCCTTCAACCACGACGAGGCGGCGCGCTCATTTCAGAAAGCCGCCGAACTGGATCCGAAGCTGGCAATGGCGTACTGGGGGATCGCCGAGGCTGTGGGCCCGAACTACAACGATCCGGCGAGTACGGACCGCTTCAAGCAGGCCCACGACGCGATCCAGAAGGCGGTGGATTTGAGTGGCGATGCCTCTGACGCCGAACGCGGCTACATTTTGGCGATGGCGAAACGCTTTCCCGCGGACCCGAAGTCGGATCTGCGGAAGGCGGCGGAAGATTATCGGGACGCGATGCGGGAAGTGGTAAAGAACAGTCCCGACGATCTTGATGCGGCGACGTTGTTCGCGGAATCGGCGATGAACCTCCATCCGTGGGGTCTGTGGCATCCGGATGGGACGCCCGAGGAGGGCACGGAGGAGATTGTCGCGACCCTGGAGTCGGTGATCAAGCGCGATCCCAACCATCTCGGCGCGCTCCATTACTACATTCATACTGTGGAAGCGTCGAACTCTCCGGAACGGGCGCTGGCTGCGGCGAACCGGCTGGCGGCGCTGGCTCCGGCTGCGGGACACATCGTGCATATGCCGGCGCACATATACATCCGCACTGGAGATTATGCGGCGGCGGTGAAAACTAACCAGGAAGCGGCTGCGGCCGACCGCGCCTACCTCGCGAGCAGTGGCGCGCAGGGCATCTATCCGATGATGTATTACAGCCACAATCTGCATTTCATCGCCATGTGCTCGGCCATGACCGGAGACTACGCGGAAGCGCTTAAGGCGGCGGAAATGCTCGCGGCCCATGTCGGACCGTCCGTAAAAGACATGCCGCCCCTGGAAGGATTCATGACCATCCCCATGGCTGTGGAAGTGCGCTTTCACAAGTGGGACGAGATTCTGGCGATGAAGGCGCCCGATGCGTCGATGAAGGCTACGACCGGGTTCTGGCATTTTGCGCGCGGCATGGCATTTGCGGGAAAAGGCAAAACCAACGAGGCGGAAGCCGAATACAAGATCGTGTCTCACGCGGAAAGAGCAACGCCGCCGGATGCGATTTTCCAAATGCCCATCAACAACAAGACCAAAGACATCCTGAAGATTGCCGAGAATGTTCTGGGGGCGCAGGTGGCGCTGGCGAAAAAAGACAATGCCGCAGCCGCGGCCATGCTGCGCGACGCGGTAGCAGTGCAGGATACGCTGAAGTACGACGAACCTCAGGATTGGTTCTTTCCCGTGCGGGAATCGCTCGGCGGTGTCTTGCTGATGAGTGGAGATGCGAAAGGCGCGGAGCAGGTGTTCCGCGATGATCTGGCCCGGAATCTTCGGAATCCGCGGTCGTTGTTCGGTCTGCATCGGGCGCTGAAGGCACAGGATCGAAATTCCGACGCCTGGTTTGTGGAGCAGGAATTTCGCAGGGCGTGGAAGGGCGGAGCAGAGGAATTGAAAGTGGAGGATCTGGTGTAGGAACGCGCAGTGGTTTTTCATCTTGTAATCTTGTCATCCTGAGCGAAGCGAAGGACCTGCTTTCTCGTGCGGCAAAAAGAAAGCAGGTCCTTCCCCTTCGGCTACGCTCAGGGTCAGGATGACAATTCGTTTTATTGGGGAAGTTCGTTAGCTAGAAGCCGGAGTTGACCGCTTCTCTCGATCGAATAGACGCAGTGCGGAAGTCCGCGCCAGTTCGCCTCTTTCCACACTGTCATTCCTGTGCGCTCGGCGACGCGGCGTGAGGCCAGATTCTCAGGGCGAATCAGGGAAATCAGGCGCTCGGTTTTCAGGTGCGCGAACGCCCAATCGCGGCAGGCGGTAGCGGCCTCGGTGGCCAGACCCTGGCCCCAGAAATCCCGCCGCAAGTGATATCCGATTTCGTAGAGTCGCTCGCCGTCGACCTGCTGCACGGTGATCCCGCAATCGCCGATCGTTTTGTGAACGTCGGAACCTTGCGCTTCTTTCAATTCCATGGCCCAGAGGCCCACGCCGTCCTCCCGGTAGCGTTGCCGGTTGCGCTCAATCCATTGCTCGACACCGGCGCGATCATAGGGCGCCGGGTAATAGCGCATGGTTTCCGGATCAGAGAGAACCAAGGCCATAGCATCGGCGTCTTCCGGCATGAACTCACGCAGCAAGAGGCGGGTGGTTTCGAGGATCTTCATACTTTGATGGTTGCTGCAGGAAGACGGATCGGCGGGCACAAAACGTGGGGCAATAAAAAGAACCGCGACATTGGTTACGCTCTAGCCGCCAACTCCTGCGAGAGAGTTAACGACGTGGAAACGTGCACCGTCGCGGTCCCTGATGCGATTTCTGCTTTCGCAGTACCAAACCCCGGCGTCTCCTCGCAGATCCGTCGGTTTTTTCGGGTCTGGCCGTCGAGCGAGTCGCCCCGCCCTACGAATCACCCAGCCTACTTCGGGTTGGCAACGATTATGTAGCCAAACCTTTCAGCCATCGACGGGCACAAGCCTACAGCATCCTAAAAACTTGTCAACGCCCAATTTTGGTGCAAAAAGCGGGCCGATGAAGCACCGGAAAACAATCGAAACGGCCCGTCAGCCAAGGTTTCTGGGGAGAATTGGAAGATTTCGCTTCCGCCCCGATTTTTCTGCCTGTGGAAATCTTCTGACCGAACGATCATAAAGAACCACGAATATCTCTTGCGCGGCGGTCCGTTTTCACGCATCGTAGGGTTAGCGCCGCGAAAATTACATGTGCCATCTCGTAGCCTACGTCGACGGAAGCTCGCATGGAAGTCCTGGTCCCGCCGGTATTGGGGTCATCGTCGAAGACTCTGCTGGAGGCTGCACCCGCATTGCCAAGGCGATCGGCTGGCAAGACAACAACGTAGCCGAGTATGTAGCACTGCTGGAAGCTCTGCAATGTGCCCTGGCGAAGAGCGCTCGCTCCCTTCATGTTTATTCGGATTCCGACGTGGTGGTCAGGCAAATGTGCGGCGATTATGCGTGCCGCAGTCCTAGGCTGTATTCGTTGAACTGGATCTGCCGCAAACTGGCTCGGAGCCTGGAGTTCGCGATAACTCGCATTCCGCGGGAGCGCAACATCGAAGCCAACCACCTTGCCAACAGCGTCGCCCGGCTGTGCCAGGACATCACCGAGGTTAGCTGAGAAATCCGCAAGCTGAGAAATCCGCCAGAATTTAATCGGGTCACCTGTACTGCGGGATTGCCGCGTTGTGTCTGGGCCGGGGGGGCGCGGTGGCGAAGGCGGTGGAGCGGTAGGTGGTTCTAGAACCCGGTTGCGAGTGTAATTGCGATGTTACGACAAGTGACAACTGCCTTCACCAGACCGCGTGCAGTTTAAACCAACTTGCCTTTGCACGTGGGGAAGGCTAGGGCAGCAGAGGATCAGAATATAGGCCAAGGGGCGAGACAAAAGACCGACCGCGCTGGCATTCTTCGTAGGCGCGAATGTGCGATTCCAGCTGCTGTCTGTGCAACTCCACGGCACGCTGGCAGAGGACGTTCTCCTCTGAGCATTCATGACCACCGGGATCCTGCGAGCACGCTGCCTTCATGCTTCTCTTGGTCGCTTCCATATTTCTTCTTGCTGCTGTCAGCTCCCCATCTGGATCGGTGCTGCAATTCGCAATGAAATTCGCGAACAAGACGCAACCGCCGCCGTTCCAGTATTCGCCCGTCCGGCAAAGATTCCCTTGCGGCGAAGCCACGCAGCCGCCGTTTTTGCCGTAAGCTTGTCCCGCAGGACAGAGAGGGCACGGGCCCTTCGCGCAGATTCTGCGGCGCAGATTGGCCTCGGTCTTTGGCTGGGGTTTTCTGAAGGGATGACGCAGAAACGAGAAAAACGTACGCTTCTCCGGCTGTGATGGAACGCGGGCGATGCCCCGCTCACGAATTGCGGGCGCGGCATTCGAACCCGACGGTTGATAAGTGGAGTGGCATGCCCTCGAGCCTGGGCTTGCACTTTGTGTGGCCGAACTTCTGGACGAACTGCCCCCACCCGAGTAGCTGCTGTGGAAGCCGCCAGAGCTTGAAGAACTGCCCGACGAGCCACCTCCGCCGGGAGAATGCTGCGCAACAACGATGGATGAGAATAGCAGGATTACTGCCACCGCCAGGCCGGAGAGCCGCATAAAGCACCTCCTCCCAACCCGAGGGGAACAGGCGTTAGCCGCCCTATGGGTTGGACGCTTCGCCTAACCACAGGATACTCCGCAATCGTGTCAAAAAGCGTAACAATTGGGTAAAGAAGTCTTCCGCAAGATCTCCAGGAAAATGACAGAATCCACGCAGTGTCCAAAACAGGCGATTTAACGTTTTGACCGCTGGTCAATGAGCGCTATCGGGATTTTCGTCAACAACCGCATAGTTTCCGAGTAGCAGGACGCAATACGTTTGTCCGTAAAACCTCGGCGAACGCACCGCAAGAAACGCGCCGTGGCTTAAAACCAGGTTCGCTGTTTGTAGCGACGATATTGCTCCCCATAGAGTGCATCGAGGTCGTGCTCCTCTCGGCGAGCAAGGTGAAACGGGAAGAGCCCCATAAGCAGCAGAAACAGGATTCCTCGCAGCTCATTCAGGTACAGCAGCAGCCCAGCAAAAGCGACAAACGAGAACAGGTATATAGGGTGGCGGATGCGGCTGTACACGCCCCGAGTCACCAGACCGGCCTGCTTGGACGATTTCTTCTCAAACTGGATGCGTGCAAGTGTCAATAACCCGAGACCAAGCAGGATGAACAACAGGCCTAGGAAGCGTATCAGAGTCCACGGCCCCTCCCTCCGCGTCGCCATAAAGGCGGCAACGATGACAACAGGCAGAGCGGTAATCAATTTCGCCGATCCACTCACATAGCTACATCCTAGCACCATCCAATTCGCCGGAAGCCTCGCAACCTCCAGCCCCTACCGGCAAGTCCGCCAATCCGTGGAATCGGCTGGCGGAGCACAGCGTTAACGACGCCCGTCACAGTTCTGCCCGAGTCACGGGCAAAACCGGAAGTAATCCAAAACCGGGAGCCAAGCTGGGAGAGGAGTCTGGATAGTTTACGAAACCAGGCGTTAGCGCTCAGAACCGCGCCGGAGCTAACCCGCCTCAATTCGAATTTGCTGCTGTGCCCGACTCTGTGGCCCCGACCGGCAGCGTGATCGTAAACACGGCGCCTCCACCCGGGGCCGAGGCGGCTTCGATGTTCCCTCCGTGCTCGCGCAGCACGGTCTTGCAGATGCTCAATCCCAGGCCGGTGCCGCGGCCGGGACGCTTGGTTGTGAAGAACGGGTCAAAGATGTGCGCCAGATTCTCGGGCGAGATCCCTGGGCCATCGTCCTGAAACACGATCCATACCGCGTCGGGCTTGCGTTCGAGGCGCACACGAATCGTGCCTTTCTCACGGGTTTCGCGGATGGCCTGCTCCGCATTCAGCAGAAGGTTTAAGAACACCTGCATGAGCTGATTGGGATCGGCGACGATGGCGGGGATCGACGGTTCGGGAAGAAAGTCCACGGTGATGTTGCTCTTGCGCAGCGGATAGGCCTGCATCTGCACGGTGCGCTGCACCAGTTCATTCAGATTGACCTGGCTGTGTCCGGGAGCCGGAGGCCGCGCGAAGTATTGCAGGTTCTGCACGATTTCAGCGGCGCGCCGCGCCTGCTGGTGCAGAATGACGATCTGTTTGCGGGCGCCTTCGCTGGCCGGACCTTCCTGCAGCAACTCCGCCATGCCCAGAATGCTGGTCAAGGGATTGTTGAGCTCGTGGGCGAAGCCGCCGATCATCTGCCCCATGGCCGCGAGACGTTCGCTCTGAATTATCTGCTGCTCCAGCCGCTTCTCGGTGGTCACGTCGCGAACCGAGACGATCACGCCCGCGGGTTTGCCTTCGGCATCGAGGAGTGGACTCGCCATCCCCAGCATGGTGCGCCAACTGCCGTCGCGGTGCTGGGAGCCATATTCGCAAGAGGTCAGCGCGCTCTGACCGCTGGCGACGGTGCGATAGAGTTCGGCCAGTTCCGGCGAAGTCTTCTCGGCATCTTCGACGTTCTTGCCCATGAGGTGTTCCGGCCCGTACCCGAGAAGCTCGCCGATGCGCGCGCTCACGAACGTGTACTGTCCCTTCAGATCGAGCACCAGAATCAGATCGGGAAAGCTTTCCAGCAGGTGCCGCCGGAACTCTTCCTGGCGCCGCAACTGCCGCTCCATCGCGCGTTTTTCCGTGACGTCCACCAGCGTGCCCTGGTAGCGGACAATCCGCCCCTCTTCCATGACGCCGGCCGATGTATCCACGCAGACCGCGACTCCGCCATCTTTTCGTTTCAGCCGAATCTCGCGCGTGCGAGTCCTGCCGCTCTGGCTCCCCACGCGTCCCAGCACCGGCTCTCCGCCGGCGTCAACATTGAGTTGCTCGGGCGCCAGGCTCAACAGCTCGTCTTTGCTGCCGTATCCCAAAATTGTCACCAGCGCCGGGTTGACCTCGAGCAGCTTGCCCTCGGGATTGCTGATGTACACGCCTTCCTGCAGCGATTCGAACAACTGGGTGAAGCGCTGTTCCTTTTCTCGATGCCCGGTGATGTCGCGCGCCAGCACACTGGCGCCGGTCACTTCGTCACCCTTGACGATGGCGTTGACCACGCAGTCGTAGTAAAGACGCCGGGAATCGTTCTTCAGGTGGACTTCGACCACTCCCGACCAACTCCGCTTTTCCAGAAACCGTGCCATGCTCGCGGACGCCTCGACATGCAGCGGGGCGCCCAGGAATTCCTCAAGTTTGCGACCCACCAGCTGGGCATAAGGAGCGTCGAGGATTTCCGCGGTCCGGCGGTTTACAGTGCGGAGGGTTCCATCCAGTGAGATCGCGAGCGCCACGTCGTCCAGAGAATCGATCAGTTCCTTGAAGCTGCGTTGCGAACGCATGATCAGTTGGCTTAACTGATCGAGTTGTTCTTCCGATGGGGTGACTCCTGTCTGATTCTGAAAACCCTTCAGAATCTGCTTGAGCTCGGAAACCTCGCGCTTGCGCCCGAAGGCATAGGTGGCAAATAAGATGGTAACCACGAAGAGTCCAACGGGAATTGCCCAGAGCCGGTAAGGAAGGTCTTTCAGTTGTTCCCATGACAGCGCCGCCACCGCCGTCGCCAACAAAACGAGCAGGCCAAGCGCCCATCGCCACAACTGGCTCTCTTCGCGTTCCAGCAGGTTAGACGCCGGATCGGGGCGGTTGGAAGTGGGATCTTGGTCGGGCATTGGGAACTCCGCTGGCGCGAAAAGGATTTGTCGCTAACGGTCGTTGGTTAACGATCGATCATATCCGCCAGATTGCCCCCTAGCGTAGCACCGAAAGCGGCCGTTCAGGCGAGAAGGTTCGATCCCGTTCCATCACGGTAACGAGGTGATGACCATCACAGCGGTTCCGGCACCGCACCGGCTATGATGTCGGCAGGAATCTCCCATTCTCGCTGTCCCCTTCGTGTGCCCACTGGTGTTCCCTATGCTTTATAAGACCCTGAGTGCCGCCGTTTACGGCATTGACGCCAATATCATCGAAGTAGAAGTGGACGTCTCCGGCATCAAAATGCAGGAGGACCACTTTCACACCGTGGGCCTGCCCGATGCCGCCGTCCGCGAAAGCCGCGACCGCGTGCGCTCGGCGCTGAAAAACTGCGGCTACGATATTCCTCCCACCCAGATCACCATCAATCTGGCGCCGGCCGATATTCGCAAAGAAGGATCCGGCTTCGACCTGCCCATGGCGCTGGGCATCCTCGGCGCCTACGGCGGTTTGAACAAAAAGGAGGTGCCGGACGCGCTGTTTGTCGGCGAACTCTCCCTCGATGGAAGAGTGCGCGGAATCCGAGGCGCTTTGCCGATCGCGATCGAGGCGCGCCGTACCAAGGTGAAACGGCTGGTGGTACCCGAAGTCAACGCTCGCGAAGCCGCCATGGTCGAGGGAGTAGAGGTCTACCCCGTCAAATCGCTGCTCGACGTGATTCATTACATCAATTCCGGCAACGGCATTTCCCGGCTGCAGGTCGACACCGCCGAGTTGCTCAGCCGGGCGCAGCAATTCCACGTGGATTTCAAAGACGTTCGCGGCCAGCAAACCGCCAAGCGCGCGCTGGAAGTTGCCTGTGCCGGCGGCCACAACATATTGATGATCGGGCCTCCAGGATCGGGAAAAACCATGCTGGCGAAACGCATGCCGACCATCTTGCCGCCCTTTACCTTCGAAGAAGCGCTCGAGACCACCAAGATTCACAGTGTCGCTGGCGTGCTCGATGCGCGGGCGGGATTGGTCGGCCTGCGGCCGTTCCGCGCGCCTCACCACACCATTTCCGACGCGGGTTTGATCGGTGGAGGCGCGATTCCCCGGCCGGGCGAAGTTTCGCTGGCACATAATGGAGTGTTGTTCCTCGACGAATTTCCCGAATTCCCGCGCAACGTTCTCGATGTGATGCGCCAGCCGCTCGAAGACGGTACGGTCTGCATCGCACGGGCGTCGATGTCGCTGACTTTTCCCGCGCGCTTCATGCTGGCCGCCGCTATGAACCCGTGTCCTTGCGGATTTCACAACGACCGCACCCGCGAATGCCACTGCACCCCTCCGATGATTCAGCGCTACATTTCGAAAATCTCGGGGCCGCTGCTCGACCGCATCGACATCCACATTGACGTTCCGGCGGTGAACTACAAGGAGCTGCGCAGTACGAAGGAGTCGGAAAGTTCCGCCAGCATCCTGGAGCGCGTGATCCGCGCCCGGGACATCCAGTTGCAACGCTTTTCCTCCGGACGCGAAAAAATCTACTGCAACGCCCAAATGCCGACGCAGCTGATTCGCAAATTCTGCGAACTCTCCGCCGATTGCGAGCGTCTGCTGGAACGGGCCATGGCGCAGCAAGGACTCAGCGCCCGCGCCCACGACCGCATCCTGAAAGTGGCGCGCACGATTGCCGACCTGGACGCCATTCCGCTGCTCGAACCCAAACACATTGCCGAGGCGATTCAATATCGAACACTGGACCGGACGTACTGGGCGTGAGGGGACCATCCGATCGTGGAACCGGATTTAGGCAGTAGCCAGGCCGACAGCGAAGAAAGGAGAACTAGCCGATGTAATGCAATTGAAGTACAATGAAGACGAAGGAGCCATTCTCATGCCGGCAAACGCATTAGTGCAAACGCGGATCGATCCCGCCGTGAAAGAACGCGCCGCGGCGGTGTTGGGAGAGTTGGGGATCACGGTCTCGGACGCGGTGCGCATTCTGTTGACGCGGACCGCCAACGAAGGCACGCTCCCATTTGAATTGACCCATGATGCCGCGGAACACGATGCATGGTTCCGCGCCAAAGTGCAGGAAGCGCTAAACGATCCACGTCCCGGCATCCCGCACAAAAAGGTCGAAGCGCACTTCGCCAAACGGCGCGCCGCCGCGCTGCGCAAGGTGCGATAGTCCGTGCGCCTGGAGTGGTCCATCCTTGCACCGACGGATCGCGGCGCGATTTTCGACTATATCGAAGAGGGCAGCCCGCAGGCCGCGATCGCGGTGGATAACCGTATTCGGGAGCAGGTCGCGGGCTTGGCACAGTTCCCGGAGAGCGGCCGGGCCTGGCCGCGTCGTGGGAACGCGGGAGCTGGTTATTCACCGCACACCCTACATAGCTGTTTATCGCATTACCGGCAACGCGGTGCGGATTCTGCGCGTGTTGCACGGCGCCCAACAGTGGCCCGAAGATATGTCCGAGGAACCGCAAGAGTGAAGCTGAAACAATTATCTCGCGCTCAGCCTCTGGCCCGGAACTGGATGATCCTCCGGCGATCGCGTTTGGATGGCCGGCCGGCGGGCAACTCTTCAAACTGTCTCATCGCCTTGCGCTCCGCTGCCACCTTCAGACGCATCTCCCGGCTCGCCTCCGTCTCGCGGTAGAGGGTTTGCGCAACCGACGCCGGGCCGCGAACGTCGCTGAGAAGCAGGACTTCCACCTGAAAGTCGCCGCCGTCGTTGGTCACTCGCAAGCTGTCTCCAATCCGAACCTCGCGCGCAGGCTTGGCGGGCTGCCCGTTGGATTGAATTCTGCCGAGTTCACAGGCGCGTGCAGCCAAGACTCGCGTCTTGAAGAATCTGGCGGCCCAAAGCCACTTGTCCATTCGCACGGAGGCCATGATCTATTTTCCTACGCGTATAGGTTCCGGTAGGCGAGGAACCCTTCCAGCCGCTTCAGTCGGCTGCGGCCTCGCTGGTGGCAGGGTGGGCTGATGGCGCTGCCGCCGTCTTCGCTCTTCTCCGCCTGGCGCAAGCGCAGCGCGCGGTTCGAGGGCAGGCCGGCATCGCGGATCTTGTACAACAGGGCGCGATAGCTGATGCCGAGCGTGCGCGCGGCCTGCTTACGGTTCCAGTGGTGCCGTTGCAGCACCTTCAGGATAACTTTGCTCTCCAGTTCGCGCACGCACTGGCGGGTGAGCTTCTTCAGCGAAATCGGCCCGTCGAACGAGATGTCGGGATTGAAAAAGTCTGGCTCGCGGGCCACCAGGTCGTTGGTGATCACTTCTTCGTGACCCAAAATCACGTAGCGCTTGATCAGGTTTTCCAACTCCCGGATGTTGCCCGGCCAGTGATACTTCTGCAGCACCGCCATGACTTCGTTCGACAGAGGCCGTGCCCGGCAGTTGAACTTCTGGTTGTAGTATTCGAGGAAGTAAGCGCACAAATCTTCAATGTCGCCACGCCGTTCGCGCAGCGCCGGCATGCGCAGGTTCACCACGTTGATGCGGTAGTAAAGGTCCGGGCGGAAAGTCCCGGCTTCGATTTCCGATTCCAGGTGGCGGTTGGTCGCGCATACCACACGCACCTCGACCTTCTTGTCTTCCTGGGCGCCGATGCGGCAGAACTGGCCATCCTGCAGGAGCTGCAAGAGCTTCGATTGCAACGATGGGTCAAGCTCGGAGATTTCATCGAGAAACAAGGTACCCCGGTGGGCCAATTCGACCCGTCCCGGCTTCGAGCCGACCGCGCCCGTAAAGGCTCCTTTTTCGTAGCCGAACAGTTCGCTTTCCAGCAGCGTTCCGGGAATCGCAGGGCAATTCACCTTTACATACGGCCCGGTTTTCCATGGTGACAGCCCATGGATGAGCCGGGCGATGATGTCTTTCCCAGTGCCGCTCTCGCCGGTAATCAGGACGGGAACGTTGGCGGCAGCCACTTTGCCTAGCCGCGAACGAACCGCCTGCATGACCTCCGAGTGCCCAAAAATGATATCGTCAGGGGGAACTTCGCCGAGCGTTTGCGCCAGAGGACTTACCGAAAGTGTCGTCATAAGGCTGAATGCCCCCTTTTGCGGTGTGTGTGTCACCCGCATGCACTAAAAGTGCAACCCAAGCACCAAACCGGGGAGGAGAACAGAGTGCCTGGAAAAATTCCCGTTAAGTACTCAACTTATGAACGGCTTGAAGCGATGATAACCGGGGACAAAGAAGATTGGGCATGGCACCGAAGTGCCATGTGAAAATAGACCTGAAAAAGGAAAAATAGTTCACACTGCGGAACCGGCTCTTCTCAGCTGCTTACCGGAAAAAGCCGCTGCGTCGGTGCCGAGGGGCCGGCTGAACTTCAGGCCCAGAAGGTGGTAGTCATCGAGGTGCGCAACCCACACCGCCTTGGCGTGCATGATCCGTGAAGAGGTTCTCAGACCGGTGGCGGGCCCGACCGGAGCGCTCGGAATCTCCAGGGAAACCAGACTTGATTTGGGCAAAGAACGGCGAACCACCACCAAAGCACCTCCAGGAGAGATGTTGACGGCTGTGGCAAACTCCAGGGAATCCTTGTCGTTTCGGTCACGAGTCCGGACAAAAACCGGAATGGCGAGCTGCAGCCTTGCCCACTTGCGCTCTTCCTTTTTAGGCGAGATGCGACGCACGTATCTTGACCCACCTTGAGAGGTACCAACTCCCCAGCAACCGCATCTCAGGGGCCAAACCTCGGAGCGGAGCCAGGCCTACCTGGAATCGCTCCAAACCTCGCCACCGACACGGAGATTACCGAAGTAATTGCCGCGCCATAAGGTACCATAATGACTGTTGGTCACGTCAAAAGGGTGCAACGTTTTTCGCTTCCGTGCCGCTTCGGGGCCTTTTCCAATTGACAGCCAAGGACACCTGACATAGGATCGGTTTACCCCCCTAAGGTTCTGAAGGTAACAGGAGTTCCTCCCCGAGAAATGGCGTGCGCGTACTCTCCATGTCTTCAACGTTAGACAAAAGCACGACAGCTGCCCAGACAGGTACTAGTCCGAAAGATGGCCGCTCGGCCCCTGCCACGGCTCGGGTCTCCGCGCCCAGCTCTGCGGACGATATCGCAGGCGATCTGGAACAATTGCGCGACCGTTTGCGCAAGACCGCGACCGCTCTGGCCTCGGCCGCCCATGACCTCAAGACCCCCTTGGCAATCCTCAACGGCTACATCGAATTGTTCCAGAGTCAGAAACTCGGACCGCTCAATGAACGCCAGCGCGAAGTCATGGACGACATGTTTTTGAGCGGACAGCGATTGCAACACTTCATTCAGGACTTCCTGACCTTCAGCGTGCTCGAAACCGGCGACCTGCGCATGCAGTTCGTCGAAGGGGACATGAACGCCTGCCTTTCCGAAGTATGCCGGCTCTGGTCCGGCCGCTTTCAGGAGCGCGGTCTCGCCCTGTATTTCCTGGCGAACGACAAACTCACGCCCTTTGCTTTCGATTTGCCCAAGATCCAGCGCGTCATTTCCAATCTTTTGGAGAACGCCTGCAAGTACACGCCGGAGGGCGGCACCGTCTGGTTGCACGCCGAACCCCATATGTGGGAGCGGCGCAGCGTAAGCCAATCCGCGGCCAATGGAGACCGGCGCCGCCAATCGACGAATGTGCCGAACGCGATCAAAGTGAGCGTTTCCGATACAGGCCCGGGAATTCGGCCGGAATTTCACCTGGAAATCTTCGATGATTTCTTCCGCCTGCCGGGCAGCGAATCGGCCGAAGGCATGGGCCTGGGACTCGCCATTGCCCGCCGCCTTCTTCAGGGCATGGGTGGCAAGATCTGGGTGGAGAGCGAACCGGGAGCAGGCGCCAAGTTTTCTTTTCTGATTCCCCTGAAACCAATTCCGATCAGCCCGCCACGAGGAACGAAATGAGCGAAGGCGCCAACATCCTGCTGGTCGACGACGAACCGGGAATGCTGCGCTACATCCGCACCCTGCTGGAAGTGGATGAGCACAAAGTGCAAACCGCCAGCACCGGGGAAGAAGCCGTCGCCTGCGTGGAAAAGGGAATGCAGCCCGACCTGGTGCTGCTCGATCTCCTCATGCCGGGCATCGACGGGTTACAAACTCTCGAGCAACTTCGCCACCTCAAGCCGGGGTTGAAGGTGGTGATGCTCTCCTGCGTGAATGACACGCGCAAGGTGGTGCAGGCGATGCGCCTGGGGGCGGTCGATTATCTGACCAAACCCTTCCAGAAAGCCGAGCTTGACGCGGTCATTGGACAGTGCGTCGGCACGGCCAAAGGTGAGAGCTATGCGGGCGAAGTCGAAGAACTTTGCGACGATGTATTCTTCGTCGCGGCCAGCCCGGCGATGAAGAAAATTCGTTCGCAGGCGGCGCTGGTCGCCAACGTCGAAATCCCCGTCCTTTTGCTGGGTGAAAGCGGTACCGGCAAGGAAGTGCTGGCGCGCCTGATCCACAAGCTCTCCCCGCGCGCCCACCGCACTTTCCTCAAGGTGAACTGCGCGGCGGTGCCCGCCGATTTGCTGGAAAGCGAACTGTTTGGGTACGAAGCCGGAGCCTTCACCGGAGCCACCCACCCCAAGCCGGGCAAGTTCGAACTTTGCAACAAAGGCACCATCCTGCTTGACGAAATCGGCGAAATGCCGCCGGGTCTGCAGGCCAAGCTGCTGCACGTCCTGCAGGACCAAACCTTCTCCCGCCTGGGAAGCCGCACCTTGGTCAAAGTCGACGTCCGCATCCTGGCCGCCACCAACATCGATATTCCCGAAGCGCTCGCCACCAAGCGTCTGCGCGAGGATCTCTATTACCGTCTGAACGCTTTCACCATGACGCTGCCTCCGCTGCGCGAGCGCAAGGAAGAAATCCCGATTCTGCTGAAGCATTTCATGTCGCGCATGTCGGAGTCGTACGCGCGTTCGCCGTTGCCGCTTTCGCCTCCGTTGATGGAGGCATGCCTGCGACATTCCTGGCCGGGCAACCTGCGCGAACTGAGCAACTTCGTCAAGCGCTATCTGGTTCTGGGAGACGAAACGCTGGCCGCATCCGAGTTACAGCCCCGGCCCGACGGCGGCCGAGGAATGCACGCCGAAGTTGCCGACCGAGCCGCATTCGCGGGCGCCGAGACCGGTGGCGGCCTGAAGTCGCTGTCGCGCAACGCCAAAGATGAAGCCGAGGCGGAAGCCATCGCCCGCGCTCTGGAAGAGACGAACTGGAACCGCAAACAAGCCGCGGCGTTGCTGAAGATCAGCTACAAAGCCCTGCTCTATAAAATCCGCCAGTACGGAATCGCGCAAAGCCGCAGCACGCACAGGTTGTCGGCAGGCGCGTGAAGGCAAGACGCGACGAGCTTCGAGCTAAAGGCTAAGTGCTAAAAGCTAAATGCTGTTTTTGGTGCGGATAAGAGGACTCGAACCTCCACGACCTTGCGATCACTAGGACCTGAACCTAGCGCGTCTGCCAGTTCCGCCATATCCGCATACCACGAAGAAAAAATCGGCAGGCCCTTTTTTAGGGGGACTACACTAATATCTACTGGCTGGCGCCTGGCTGTCAACGAGCGCAACGGCACCAGCTGCGGTGCGTTCCGTCGTGGGCAAGTGCTCTGGGACACGCCCTGATTATGCGAAATACCTCCGATAAAATCCCGGCGGAACTGGCAAAGGAACTCCGGATGTTGGCGCACGATCTCAGCAATGCGCTCGAAACGGTTGTGCAAGCCACCTACCTGATTTCGCAGGCAGGCCCGCCCGAGAATTTGGCGCGCTGGGTCGAAATGATCGATCAGGCCTCGCAGGACGCAGTCAAGAACAATCAAAAGCTGCGCGAGATTCTCCGCTCCCACAGCGAGTAAAGGCAGCCCGCGCCCCGCCCCGGTTCTATGCGGAGTCCGGACCAGCGTTCTGGAATTTCGTGAAATGGGGCCTTAGCTGACGGCGGGATGTCCCGCCGGAGAAGCGGCGTGATCCTTGTGGCTGACTCGCTGCTCGCGCCGGATGGCGAGCAGATCTTTGTGCAGAAGATCGAGAACATCGGACGGTATTTCCGAGCCCCATTCGTCAATCTCTTTTTCTTCCCAGTGGCCGTTGAGGCGGAGCGCGGAGTCGGTAAGATCCTCGGGAAACGCCTGGCGGTAATTTCCCTCGCGCTCGAGCACCCCGCCAAACTCGCGTCCCGTGTGCATTTCGTAGATCCGTCGCGTCGAATTGCCGCCGTTATTGATGAACACGATCAGCACTTCGCCTTCTTCCGCGTAGTCGGGACGATAGAACCACGCCTGGGGCGCATCGGCCTTGGGGCGGGCGCGTTTTCTGCCGGTCACGGTCACCACTTCCTGCTCCGGCGCCACTTCGTTCGCGGGATTGTAGTAATAAATCCTCTGGCAAGATTCGCAGAACATGACCGTCTCGCCACCGCGCGCTTCGTTGTAGATCTGCGGCCGCAGCATCACCTGGCATCCCATGCACTTGTGGTCGCGGACTTCGGCAAGACCGGTCCCGCGGTGCTTCACCACGCGATCATAGTGACGAAGCACATCTTCGGAAATCCCACGGCGCAGCCGGTCGCGTTCGGCATTCCGCTCGGAGAGTTTCTTCTGGTCTTCGGCGGTAACTTTCCGAGCTTCTTCTTTTTCCTTTTCGATCTCGGCCGTTTCCGCCTTGAGCTCGGCCTCCGCCGCTTTGACTTCGGCTTCGCGCGCGTCGACGTTGACCATCACTTCGAGGATGCGATCTTCGTTGAGGCGGATTTCCTGCTCGGCAAACTGGATTTCATGCAGAAGGGCTTTGTACTGGTCGTTGGTTTTGACGTCTAGAGATTGGTCGCGATATTTAGAAATTTTGCCTTGCAGGTCTTTGATGTTGGCTTCAAACTTCTTGCGATTGGCCTCGTCGGTCTTGGCTGTAGCCCGTACCTTCTCCAGGTGCGCCTTGGTTCCAGCCAGCTTTTGCTCGATCGCCGCCACGCGTTTCGGCAGCGCGGCGACTTCGTTTTGCAGGGCGCGGATCTCGCTGTCCGCCGCTTGCAGTTCCAGTAGTTTCTCTATATCAGGAAGCATCGGTTCGGGGAGTCACTAGATCGATTCTAGCACGCGAGAACGGCCGGGCCGCGGAGTCGCGGTGCGGCGCCGCTTCCCGCCAGCAAGGCCCGTTTGTGATAGCCTGCGAAGTTCGCTCCGCTTTGCAAAGAACAAGGAATCAAGAACAAAGCACCGCACGGAGGCCCACCTTGAAGTCGCAAAATTTCGCACTCCTTCTTTTGCTCACGATTTTTGCCATCGCCGTCCCCGCATTCTGCCAGCAGGAAAAGGCCAGCGACGTCCTCGTCGAGCGCGTCGGCGACACCGCCTTCATTCAACTGCACGCGCCCAGCTTCCAGGCGCTCTCGCCGCGCGAGCAGGCGCTGGCCTATTGGCTGACGCAGGCTTCCATCGCCATCGACCCCATCATTTACGACCAGCTCTCCAGCTACGGTTTGCAGCAAAAGCGCCTGCTCGAAGAAATCCTGGCGCATCCGAAAGACATCGACCCGGCAGCTTTAGCAAAGATCGCCGAATTCGCCAAGCTGTTCTGGGCCAGCCGCGGTAACCACAACGACATGACCTCGCAGAAATTCCTGCCCGCTTTCACTTTCGAGGAACTGGAGAAAGCGGCACTGCACGCGCAGCAAAATGGAGCCTTCCGCACTCCCTATGCCGATCTTCCACCCCGGAAGAAGCCTGCCGACGTGAAACATGAGATCGAGTCCTTGCGGCCCTCGCTGTTCGATCCCGCCTTTGAGCCGATGATGATTGCCAAAAGTCCCGTGGGTGGAAAAGACACCATTCAAGCCAGCTCCAACACTTTTTATCCCGGCCTGAGCCTGAACGATCTAAAAAAATTTCAAGATCAATATGCGCTGAACTCGCGGGTGGTGAAAGCCGCGGACGGCAAACTCACCGAACTCGTCTACCGCGCCGGCACGCCCGACGGCAAGGTTCCTCCGGGCCTGTATGCGACGTTCTTGAAGAAAGCCAACGAATGTTTCGAGAAAGCGCGCCATTACGCCGATCCCGCGCAGGCCGAGGCGATCGCCCATCTCATCCGCTACTACCAGACCGGCGAATACACTGACTGGGTTGCCTTCGGCACCGCCTGGGTGCAAAACGACGCCACTGTCGATTTCGACAACGGCTTTATCGAGGTCTATCGCGACGCTCGCGGAGCCAAAGGAAGCTCGCAGAGTTTTGTCACCATCACCGACAAGCCGGTCACCACGCTGATGAAAAAGCTGGGCGCAAATGCGGCCTATTTCGAACAGAAGGCTCCCTGGGATGACAAGTACAAGCTAACGTCGTTCAAGCTTCCCGTGGTCAAGGCGGTCGAAACCCTGATCGAGACCGGCGATTTCAACGTGATCACCATCGGCGACAACCTGCCGAACGAAAACGAAATCCACGAAAAGTACGGCTCCAAGAATTTCCTCTTCACCGGGAGCAAGCGCGCCCTGGATGATGCCACCGGCAAGACAGCGGTCGCGGAGTTCGCCGCCGGTCCGGCCGAGGTCGAACGCAACGCGAAGTATGGCACCGAAGCCGAGGACTTGATGACGGCGTTGCACGAAGTCATCGGCCACGGCTCCGGCAAATTGAGCGAGCGAGTGAGCGGCGGCGCGCAGCCCTTTCTAAAAGAATATTTTTCCACGCTCGAAGAAGGCCGCGCCGACCTGATGGCGCTGTGGAACGCGTGGGATCCCAAGCTGAAAGAACTGGGCCTGATCTCCAACCAGGAAGAAGTGGCCAAGGCCATGTACGACAACGCAGCTGCCGCAGCCTTGACCCAACTACGCCGCATTCCGCGCGGCGACACGATTGAAGAGGACCACGAGCGCGACCGCCAGTTGATCGCCCACTACATCGCCGACAAGGTTCCCGGCTCGATCGAACAATTTACGCGTGACGGCAAGACTTACGTTCGCGTAGCCGATTATCAAAAGATGCGTCAGGGCGTAGGCATGTTGCTGGCCGAGCTCATGCGCATCAAGGCCGAAGGCGATTACGACGCCATCAAGGCGCTGGTCGACAAATACGGAGTCCACTTCGATCCCGCGCTGCGCGACCAGATACTCGCGCGTTATAAGAAGCTGAAACTGCCGACCTATTTTGCCGGAGTCAACGCTCACCTAACCGCCAGCTTCAACAAGAAAGGCGAAGTCGAGAAAGTAGGAATCAGTTATTGGGACAACCCAGCCGCGCAGTATTTGGATTACGGCGCGATGTACGATCAGGGACTCGCGAAAGCGGCGAATTAGGAAGGAGGCTCTTCGTGGATCCATCACATCCAGAACGACCGGGACGGCCGATTTATTTCATGGGCATTGCGCAAGCTGTCCGCGAACGGGCAGATTGCAGGGGCCAGAAGGTCGGTGCCATCATCGTGGTCGACGACCGCATCGTGTCGACCGGATACAACGGAACTCCCTCCAAAATGAAAAACTGCTCCGACGGTGGCTGCCTGCGCTGTGCCAACCGCGACAAGACCTACAAATCGGGCACCGCCTACGATCTTTGCATCTGCGTTCACGCCGAGCAAAACGCCATTCTCTCGGCCGCGCGCTTTGGCATCAGCGTCCAGGGTGGAACCGTTTACTCCACCACCCAACCTTGCTTCGGTTGCCTGAAAGAAATGCTGCAGGCGAGGATCGTTGCCGTCTACTACCTCCATCCCTGGGTAACTCTGCACGACCCTGAACAGGAGCGTCAACACAAGGCTTTGCAGGAAGCGTTCCCGCATGGAGTCCACCAGTTGGAAATGCCAGATCCGCGAGCCGACTGGGCTAAGGGTACGGCTGGGAGAGCCACCGTTTCCGACGAACACGGGATGCAGACGCCATAACCGGGTGGAGGGTGGGAATTTTGGGTGCCCCATCCTAACGTCGCGGTTTTCGACGTTAGCGCTCGTGTAGAGCGGCGCCATCGCCCGCTGCCGTTGCCTTGACTTTGCCGTCAGTGGACTCCCCCCCGGGTGCCCCATCCTAACGTCGTGTTTTCGACGTTAGCCTTTCACCTCTGCAATCTGACCTCTCACCTCTGCAATCCCCAAATTGCCTATGTATCTTTAGTCGAGACTGGTAGATAATGATCCCGACCGAGGGGGTCATGGGGAAATCCATGGCCCTTTTTTTTGCGGGGATTAACGCTGCATGCCGCCTCGATTGAACATTCTCCGTTGTGAAGCCGCTTGGGAATCCAGAGGCGGAAGGGGTGTCTGAATGTCAGAACTCTCCACCGATGTGCGCATATTCCTGAGTTCAACCTTCATCGACCTCAATCAGCTGAGGCAAGAGACTGCGAATAGGCTCCGAGAAGTTTTCGGGGCCCGCCTTCTGATAATGGAAACCTCTGGTAGCGATGAGGCTCCGCCCGAGATTTCATCTGTCAGGAGAGTCAGGGAGAGCGATGTTTTCGTTGGAATATACGCACGCCGATATGGATCTGTTGATCGGACGACGGGAAAATCAATCACAGAACTTGAACTCGACGAGGCCGAGAGGAGCCTAAGTGCAGGGAACCTCACCGGGATCCTGCTCTATTTACTGGCCGGTGATGCCGACTGGCCGGCGCGGTGGTGTGACAAGAGTGCAGCCGCAGTAGAGCGTTTGTCAGCCTTGAGAGTTCACGCCCATCAACATACGTTCACCGAGTTCCGTGATCCCGCAGACCTCCCATTCTTGGTCATACGAGATGTGCTCGCCAAAATCAGAAACCGGCTGAGCCCTTCCCCGCTGCGCACCTCGACAGCTTCTGCTACCGGCTGATAGGAAGCTCCAACGTCCCATTGGGATGGACTTTCTCGCGAGTGCTGATAGACGACTCCTGTATGGTCGAGATGAAAAGATAAAAGAGCTCCTCGGGAGGATAGACGCCAATCAAGTTACCCTGCTCTTGGGAAACTCTGGGTCCGGAAAGACATCGGTCATTCACGCGGGTCTAATCCCCAATCTTATCAGTACGGGCTGGTTCCCGATCTATGTACGCCCACTGGGCTTCCCTCGAAGCGACGTTGTATCGGGACTGCTGGCTTCGGTCTTCGACGGACCGCACTCTTACCGCGGAGCGTTGCTCACCCCTCTAGAGCAGGCTGCCGCTGCAATAGCGCCGCGACGGATCCTCTTGATCATTGATCAATTCGAGGACATTTTGACGGCAAGAGAACAAGAAGAGGCGGAACGCCTCGTAGCGGATATCCGAACCGTCCGCCACTTGGACGACCCCCGCATCCGGGTATTGGTGAGCTACAGGGCAGATCTGGAGGCTCGGCTGGGACGATTCTGGCAACTGATCAGCGGCTCTCCAGAAGGACTGGCACGAGTCTATATCGCGGGAATCAGCGCTGGTGAAGCATGGAAAAGTATCGAAAGCACCTGCAGGGACCTCCGAATTAAGTTTGAACTGTCGGATACCGAGAAAACTCAAGTAACAAATGACCTTCTATCCTTCAGTGTGACACATGGCGAGGAAGGGGCTTATCCACCATATATCCAGATGTTCATCGACCACGTCTGGCGAAAGGCAGCCAAGAAGCCGGACACTTATCGATTTGAAGATTATCTTGCCTCTGGCGGAATGGAGGGAATAACCGCCGGGTATCTTACGCGGCAGCTGGCGTATGCGCGCGACACCGAAGGTCACCTCAAATCGGTGCTGGTGTCCCTAGTCCGAAGTTATGGGATAAAGGCGCAAAAATCTTTGGGTGAGATTGTTGCAGACACCGGACTGGCGGGAAGGGAGTGTGAACTTGTTCTTGAACAACTCATTGATCTCAGACTCGTCAGGCATATTGGCGACTCTTATGAAGTTGCCCACGATTTCCTAGCTCGCGAGATCTCCGCGAAGTTGGTGGACTCAGAGGAACGAGAGTTCAAGCGACTCCGTGAGTTGCTGGCGTCAAAAGCGGCAACCTTTACTACAACGCGATCCCTACTGACAGTCGAAGAACTGCTGATGCTGTTCAAGTACAAGGAGAGAATACTTCCCTCCGATGGCGAGCTAAGGCTAGTTCTCGCATCCTGGGCCGGTGGAGACGGGCCCGGCCTCTATTTGCTTATCGGCGCACCCTCATCAAGGCTCGTTGAACTGATCCGCGCGGTGGAAGGCGAGGAGCGGATCGAGGATGAGGATCGAGCGATGCTTGCACTTTTGCGCTGCAAAGTCAGCGGCTCAAAGCTCCCGGCAAGGGACTGGTTACTCTTTCGGCGCTATCGGCTGGGAGTGGAGTTGGCTAGGATGCTCTCGAACGCACCTCTGGAGTCTCCCGACCGAATAATTCTGTGGGCATTGCGGAGCAAACGCAGAACGGTGCGTGAGGCGGCCTTGGAGGCTGTGGCCCAGAAGGTAGTCAGCGGACGCCGGAAGTGGATTGCGATCCTCTCTAAGAGTTCGAGCTCCTTCTACCGAGAAGCATACGAACTGCTCTCCATTCGGGACGCTCTACCGCTGTTTCCAAACGATTCGACCAGTGCCTCTCGACCATTACGGGAGTTTGGGCTCCTGCAACGAATCGCAAGATCCCAGTCAATTTCAGGGTTGCGGGCTTCTCTGAAAGCCCTAAAGAGATCTCGACCTAGGGCACGAATCTGGCTATTTGCTAAGGGAATCCAGATTCACCGAACCGCGGGGTGGGGACCTATTCTGAAACAATTGCCCAAACTCGGGGCCTCTAAGATCGCAACATTAACCAGCTCCGCCGGCGGAGACAGAGAAAGTCGGGATTTTCGCACGTTGCTGAAAGGCTACGTCCAGTGGAACAAAAAAGAGGCCGAGCTAGCAGGGCATCGGTTACGGGCTGTTTACGAGAATAAAGCCACAACGCTGGCGATGGCCATGCTCAGGACGGCTACCAAGAGTGATCTCAAGCTGCTGCGTGAATCATTCCAATTAATCGGTTTGACACCCTCGGCGCAATATTTCGCGCTAACTCTCGTCCGCGTGGGCAATTCGACGGACATCCTGGGAATCATCAAAAGAGTCGAACGAGCCAACCATGATATTCGATATTGGTTCCAGATAGAGATCGGACACGCGATCGAAAGACGAATGACGAACCTAGGCAGACCGCTACCAATTGACCTTCTCCGTATCTCAAAAAAAAAGGGGTTCTGGGAGGATTCTCGTAACGAGCGCTCAAAATTCTTGCGCAAGGACCTGTTACCTTTGAGGCATCCAGACAATCGCGCCCTCTATTTGCGAATAGTCGCCCATGCGATGATCGGGGCAGCCGGGCTAGGTGACCTCGATTTGTTGCAAAGACTGACACAGCACAACTATCGAATGATCGCAGGAGCAGCAGCCATAAGACTCGCGCGGGTGGCTGGAGATGCGGGAATTAGGATGCTTCAGTCGACCGCGGCAGCCGCGATAGAGCGCGGTAATGGGGAGCCCTTCGGGATGGCTGTACGAGACGCAGAAATTCAAAACCTGGGACTGGCTGAGCTTTGGTAGTCGCAGCGGGGCCCGGTGCCCTTTTTCATCACACCCAAGCTGTGAGTGCCATCACAGACTTAGAGCCCGACCAATGCAACAGTATTCTTGATTAGGGCAGTGAGTAAGTGTGCCAGTCTTCAAAGACGGCCCGCGAAGTTACTCCAAAGTAATTTTTCAGCGCTCTTTGATAACTGAAAGTTGAGGCGATAATCCGGCGTCAAACCCCTCCAAAATCCCAAAAACTGGAGGATTCGCCGCTAAGTCATTATTCCGGAATACTTTGCCAATAACTCGTTTAAAATCAAAGACCGGACGAAATTTCCCTCCTAACCCGATGATTCCATTAGACCAGGGGGGAGGGGGTGGTAGTAAACCCCCATTAATACCTTCCGAGTTAACAGAAACGCAAACAGGCGGGCGGCGAGGAGCCTCAGTTCTCTCCCGGCATCGGATGCCGAGCTTCATCCGCGTGCGGCACCAACTGCTGATAGATAGCTTGCGGCACGTGCGAATCCCAGTAGCCCGCAGTCTTGGCAAATCCAACCACGCCAAAGAACAGCGCCGCAATCCCCGCCGCCATGGCCCACACCGGCAGTTTCGCAGGCTGAGGCGCGAGCACTGGAATTTTCACCAACGACAGGCTGAGCGCATCTTTTGCCGGACAGACCGCCACGCACTCCAGGCAGCCGGTGCACTCCGCCGATTTGATCGTCACCAGCTGGTCGACGGGCAGGGCCGACGGACACGCCTTGGCGCATTTCGCGCAGTCGATGCAGGTCTCTGGATTGCGGCGGATGCGCGCTGGGCTGAAGAGCGACGTGATCCCGAGCAACGCTCCGTAGGGGCACAAATAGCGGCACCAGAAATTCTGGACCAATAACGACGCTACCACCAGCACGGCCAGCGTGATCGCTCCGGCCTCGCCGAGGTGGCGGAAGAAGTTCAGCATCTTCACGTCGGCAATCACGCCGTACGGACTGTTCATGAACGCCGCCAGTTCATCGGCCGCCATCGAGGTGACGGCCCAGGCGAAGAAGCCGAGCAGCAGATACTTCAGTCCGCGCAGCGGAATATCGAGCCAGCGCGGCAGGGTAAAGTTGCGGCGGAAGAGCTTTTGGCCCGCGCGCCACAAGTATTCCGAGATCGTTCCCACCGGGCACAGCCAGCTGCAGAAGGCCTTGCGGAACAGGAACGACATGGCCAGAAACGAGATCAGCAGAAACATGCCCGCCGGATGCAGTGTCGGTACATGGTGGGTAAGAATGAAGTAGCGCAGGTTCATCAGCGCAGCGATTGGCAGCCAGCCCTCGACTCCCGCCGGGCGCTGCAGGGAGGTCGGCGTGCCTCCGGGCTCAAATTGGCGAACCCAGAAGTAGAAAGTGGCGCCGATCCAGACGTTGAGCAGCAGGAACGCGGCCTGGAAGCTGCGGCGCGTGAGCTGCGAGCGGTCGCGATCGGTGCGGCGGATCAGTTTCTTTTTTGGTTTGGCGGAGGGTTTTGGCCGCGGCGAAGCCGGTGCCGGAAACAGAATCGGAGGAATTTCTGGCCGAATTTCAGTATGAAGGTGCGTTGCCATGAGACCATTCCTTACCCGTTCAGCGTAGATGGCCCGTGACCCGAAGGATGTGACTTCTGTCACGGATGTGGAAAGGTCAGAGGTTAGAGGTCAGATTGCAGAAGTGAAAGACCTTGCGTCGTGAATTTTGGGTTTCACCTCTGCAATCTGACCTCTGACTTCTGAATTTTCTCCAACCCGTGATAAATCTAGTATTTGACCCTACCGATCGCCATCTTTCTGTTTTTCGCCGGTGTTCTCGGCGGCGCGCTCAACGCCGTCGCGGGCGGCGGCAGCTTTATTGCCTTTCCGGCCCTGCTTTTCAGCGGAGTCGCTCCCATCGCGGCCAACGCCACCAATACGGTTGGGCTTTGGGTGGGAGTGACGGCCAGCGGCGGCGCTTATCGCAAGCACCTCGACATTTCGCGGCGCGTCATGATTCCGCTCGCCGTGACCAGCGTGATTGGAGGAATCGCCGGCGCCTTCCTTTTGCTGCACACACCGGCACAGACCTTTCTGCGTGTTCTGCCCTGGCTCATGCTGGGAGCGACGCTGTTGTTTATATTCGGCAACCGCCTGGCGCGCGGCTCCGGAAACACGATCGCCCACGATGCTTCGACCAAGGCTGTGGTCATCGCTTCACTGTTGGAGCTGGTTTTCGCGGTTTACGGAGGCTATTTCGGCGGTGGAGTTGGCATTCTCAATCTCGCCATGCTGGCCGTGCTTGGCATGACCGACATTCACGCCATGAACGCCTTGAAAGTCGTGCTGGGCGGGATCATCAACGGCATCGCGGTCATTACCTTTATTCTGGCCGGAGCGGTGGTCTGGAAGCAGGGCAGCGTCGTGATTGTGGGCGCGGTCTTCGGCGGATACTTCGGCGCCCACTACGCGCAGAAGCTTCCGGGAGCGTGGATTCGCAGGTTCGTCATCGTGGTGGGAACGACCATGACCGCGTACTTTTTCTGGAAGGGCTACCGCTGAGGAGCCCCTGTTTCCGTGAGACGCGGTCTTAGCCGTCTCCTCCGGTCAGCGGCTCCGACACGTGTTCGTGCACGATCATCCACTTCCCGTCCTGCTTCTCGAAAACGGCTGTCCAGCGGAAGTTGCCCATGTCGATTTTGCCCGCCTTGTGAGTCATCTCGATATGCCACCGTCGCTGTGATCCAGTAGGCATCGCCGCTCTTGTGAATCTGAGCATCGTCATTCACGGTGCAGCGCGCAGCCTTGATAGTCATCGAGTACCTTGGCGACGCCGGATTGATACTCGTCCCAACTGGCATACTTGAGCGGCGCAATGTCGAAGAACACATGCGGACCCTCGCGCGTAGTACTGCTTCAGCCGCGGCCGCGATCGAGCGTCGCCCAGCCATCCCAGATCTTCTGCAGGTAGGCTTTGTCGACCGCTCCGGCTGCAGCCAGCGCTTTCTTCTCTCTGCATGACTGTTTGCGCAAAGCCGGGAATCGCCAGCGCAAACCGCCAAAACCAGCAAAGCCATTCGTTTCGATCATTTCGCCTCCTCCAACCGGGGAGCATTTTCGCACGCGCGGAACGGTCGCGCCAGCCTCCAAAGGCGACGCGGTCAGCTGCCCCAGCTCGGGAGCGAGGCGCGACGCTCGAAGGCCCTGACTTTCGTAACCTGCCCTGTGGCTGCCGCCCGATGCCATACTAGGCGGAGCATGTCCTCCACCGCCACCACGCAAAAAGGACCACGGGGCTCGCGCGTCAAGCTCGGCGGCTCCATTCTTGCCATGGTGCTGCTCGAAAACGGACGTCAGATCCGCGGCCGCATGAATCAGCTCTCGGTCAACGGCGGGCTGCTCTCGCTTGAACGGCCGCTGGACGAAGGCATCGAGGTGACGGTTGTATTCCATCTCGGATTCAGCGTTCGGTGCCGCGCGCGCATGTTGTTTCCCATGTGGGCGACTCAGGGATGTATGCAGCCTTTTCGCTTTTTGGAATTGTCGGACGCGAACCGGGCGGGCCTGAATCGGGAACTGGAAACCTTGGTCCGAGGCGGCGCGTCGCAGGAAGAGGAAGACGCCGAGTAGGGCATTCAGCGTTTGCGTGAGAACTCGGTCGTCCCCGGGACTTGAGTCAATTCTCCCGCTTTACTCAGCGCTGAAGCGCTCCACCCCATCACGCCAAAAGCGGGCGTGCTGGGGACCCCGGCGCTGGGCTAAGTTCGGTCGCCCCTACGGGGCTTCCGGCGGCCGCCAAAAGCTGTTCCAGCGAAAATTTCTGCAACTCCCCAATTCGCTCGATGGTGATATCCGGCTTGGGATACTTGGCCACCTGTGCCGCATCCAGGGCATAGTGTCCCTGGCGCGGAAATACCGTTGTTACCCGCGCGCCCCAATGCTCCTTGATTGCCGCCAGAATCCGTACTTTGTCGTCGACCATCACGTAATGCGTCGCCGGATACTTCGCCTCTACATCGCCGAGTTCCAGTTCCTTGTGGATATAGATCAGGACGTGGCCTTCGAAGATCTCATAGAGGCCCGAACGGTCAACCTTGCGCGGCTGAAACACTACATCGCCGTCGCTCAGGATGACCGCCTGTCCCAGTTGCCGCGCGTATTCGACCGCATCGAGCGACTCCGGATAGAGGCGGTTGGCAAAGGGATAATCGATCATGAAGTGCGACACGGCCAGCAGCTTCGGATCGCGGGGTTGCTCGACGCGATAACGTTGCAGCGCGCCCAGGTAGTCGGCGTATCCGAGTTCGGCGCGCAACTGCTCGAAGATTTCCCAATAGCGCTGCTCGGAGGCCTCGCCGACTTGATTGGTGAGGTAGCGCTTCAGGTCTTCCGCCACCCGATCGTTATCGAGCAGCGTATTGTCTACGTCGAAAAGGAAGACGGTGGCCGGGTTGGCGTCGGGACGATTCACGGGAGACTCCAAGTATAGGTCGCCTTATCATGCCAGAAATCGCGGAGCTTCGGGTCAAGAGCTACGAGCCACGGGCTACGGGCTTGTAAATGAAGGAGTTGCTTGGCGCTCGAGACCCCGGAGGCGTTGCGACCTTACGCCTGTGATTTGGGGACTTGCCAGCACCGTTCCCATGGTGTACAAAGGCGTCGGTCAAACAATTGATAATCATCCGAGGCGGGGTACTGTGACTCTGCCTCACAAACCGGCGAACCCTTTTCGCCGCTCCCAGGAGCCTTTCCTCGTGGAACACATTGATCCAGACATTGTCAGGCGCTTCGACACACGCTCCAGCCGGCCTTGTGAATTCTGCCGGGAACACGACTCGAAATTCCGCGAGCGCCACCCGCTCGATCAGATGGTGGCCAGCAGCCGTAAAGCCATTGCTTCGGCCCATTTGACCGAGGACGGCTACGTTCGCCACCGCATGGTTGAATTACGCCAAATTGCCGCTCGCGCGCCGCTCACTGCGGCATAAACGGCATATTTCTTGGTTTTTCGCGAGTTTTTCGCGCAACTTCTGCGCTGGCCGGGGTTCTATAATAGTTAGGGTGTAGATAGGCCCCGAGATCAGGGGTACCCTGTGCGCGGGGGGAGGCTTCCTGTGCTGGCCGCTAGGCGATCCTGTTTCCTGCTCTGCTTCTTGTGGACCTTTTCCGTCGTTGCCTGTTTGCCCGTTCAAGCTCAGATTAACGGAGTCCCTGCTTCGGTCACTTCGCTCGGTTTCGGCGGGAGCAACAACCCCAATCCCGGTGTCCGGGCGAGTGTAACGTCGCTCGGGCCAAACGGTTACGGCAACAGCCGGCCGGCTTCTGGGAATTGCTGTGCCAACTTTTTCATGCCGGCGAACCCGAATCCGGCACTGTTCTTTAATGGCCAGTTCTCGGATCGTCAGGTTTTCAAGCGCCAGTCCTCTGATCGCCAGTCCTCGGGGCATCACCGCCGGCACCGGGATCACGACTTCTTCCCCGTCGGTGTGAGCGAACCGGCCTATGTCCCTGTCCCCTACGCGGTCCCCTACGCTGTTCCTTCCGACGACGCGTATGCCGAAGATGCCGATGACGATTCGCCGGATCCCGATTACGTTCGCGCACCTGACGTTCGGGGAAACGAGCGGAGCCTGGATTCCAGTGCCAAACGCCACGCGAGTCGCGATTTGGCCCCGATGGCCGGCGCGTCTGCCAAACCAGCTCCCGATGACTCGGACGAGCCGGCTCCGGCTGGAGCGGAAGACCCGGTAACCGCCCAGCCTCCAACCGTGCTCGTTTTCAAGGACGGCCATCAGTCCGACGTGCTCAACTACGCCATCGTGGGGGGTACGCTGTTTGACCTTGGCGCCGGCCGCACCCGCAAGATTCTGCTGGCTGACCTCGATCTTCCCGCTACCCGCAAAGCCAACGACGAACGGGGCGTGGACTTCCAGATTCCGGCGAGCGCCCGGCAGTAAGTCGAGGTCCTGCAGCCTGTGTTGAAACTCCCGTGTCCTCATAGCAACGCCTGGGCGCACCGTAGTACCGCACTTGCGGTATGCCTGAAGGCATACCCTGATACGAATCCGGCTTCCGCACGAACTGCGAACCACGGCAGGCGCCCCCGGTAAGCCGCCCCTATTTCCCTCCGATTTCCCGCTTGACACGGGCGCCTCGATGAATGGATACTTATGCATCGAGATGCATGTTTATTCATGTCGAAAACAGCCCGTCACAAAGCGATCCTCGACCTGCTCGACGAAGGCCCTGTCGAAAGCCAGGACTTGCTCCAGCACCGGCTCGAGCGCAAGGGCTTCGACGTAGGCCAGGCTACCCTTTCGCGCGATATCCACGAGCTGAAACTTGTGAAAGGCGCCGAGGGCTATCGGCGCGCGGACGAGAGCCTGGGCGCGGAAGCCGTTTTGCCCTCGGTCATGCATCTGGTGCACGAGTTTGTGGTCGAAATCCGCCAGGCCCAGAACCTGCTGGTGGTGAAGACCACGGTCGGGAGCGCGCAGCCCGTCGCCGCCGCCCTCGACGCCTCGCACTGGCCGGAGGTCGTCGGCACGCTCGCGGGCGACGATACGGTGCTGGTCATCACCAGCGACAAAAAGAAAGCGCATGCGCTTGCCCGGCGTATTCGTGAACCAGGTGTTAGGTCTTAGGTCTTAGGAAAACCAAGTTCTAGAACCTAAGACCTAAGACCTAGAGCAAGGAGCACAATAGATGTCTAAACCAGAGAAAATTGTTCTTGCCTACTCCGGTGGGCTCGATACTTCGATCATCATTCCGTGGCTCAAGGAAAACTATGCCTATGACGTGATCGCCATGGTGGCCGACGTGGGCCAGGGAGATGACGTCGAGGCGGTCGTCGACAAGGCCTACAAGACCGGAGCCAGCAAGGTGGTGGTTGAGGACCTGCGCGAAGAGTTCCTGACCGGCTACGTGTGGCCGGCGCTGAAAGCGGGCGCGGTGTATGAGAACAAGTATCTGCTCGGCACGTCGCTCGCGCGGCCGGTGATCGCGAAACATCAGGTCGAAGTGGCGCTGCGCGAAGGCGCCTCGGCCGTCGGCCACGGATGCACCGGCAAGGGCAACGACCAGGTGCGCTTCGAGATGGCTTACCAGGCGCTGGCTCCCGAACTGAAAGTCGTGGCGCCGTGGCGCGAGTGGGATCTGAAGTCGCGCGAGGATTGTCTCGACTACGCCGAGAAGCGCGGCATTCCCGTGGCCGCCAGTCGCGAAAAGATTCACAGCCGCGATCGCAATCTCTGGCACCTGAGCCACGAGGGCGGAGAACTGGAAGACGCCGCCAATGCGCCGTTCGCGAGCACGTGGCAGATGACGAAGTCGCCGCAAGAGGCTCCCGACCAGGAAGAACAGGTTGAAATTGGCTTCGAAAAAGGCGTGCCGGTCTCGGTGAACGGGATGAATCTCGATCCGGTATCGCTCGTCGAACTGCTGAACGAGATTGGCGGACGCAATGCTGTCGGACGCATCGACCTGGTTGAAAATCGTTTCGTCGGCATCAAGTCGCGCGGCTGCTACGAGACTCCGGGAGGCACGCTGCTGCTGGCCGTTCACGGCGAACTGGAGGCTCTCTGTCTGGATCGCGACCTGCTCCACTACAAGCAGCACGTGGCGCTCAAGTATGCCGAACTGGTCTACTTCGGCATGTGGTTCACGCCGCTGCGCGAGGCGCTTGACGCCTTCGTCGAGACCACGCAACAGAATCTGACCGGCGCGGTTACGCTGTCGCTGTATAAGGGCAACGTCAGCATTGTCAGCCGCAAGTCGGATTACTCGCTCTACCGCACCGACCTCTCCTCATTCACCATGAGCGCAAGCTATGATCAGAAGGACGCGGAGGGCTTTATCCGCATCCTAGGATTGCCCTCGCGTTGCCGCGCCCAGACGCAGGCGAAAGCAAAACTCGAGGTCGCGTAATGAAGATGTGGTCCGGCCGCTTCCGGCAGCCGCTTGACCCCGAATTTGAAAAGTGGCAGCGGTCGTTTCCGTACGATCAGCGACTGCTGCCCTTCGAACTCGCCGCCAGCCGCGCCCATGCCAACGCGCTTGCACATGCGGGAGTGCTGTCGTCGGAAGAGCTTTCGGAGATCTTAAAAGCGCTGGGAGAAATCGGCGGCCGCGCCGAATCCGACCCGGCGTTTTTGAACGATCCCGAAGCCGAGGACGTTCACCACTTTGTCGAAAAACAACTCGCCGCGCTGATTGGCCCGACCGGCTACAAGCTGCACACCGGACGCAGCCGCAACGAACAGATCGCGACCGATCTCCGCCTCTTCGTACGCCAGAGCATCGATACGCTGCAGAACCTGCTGGCCGATTGGGTCGAGGCGATGCTGGCTCGCGCCGAGGCCGCGGGCAACTCGGCGATGCCGGCGTACACGCACCTGCAGCCGGCGGAGCCTGTGCTGGTCGCGCATTGGTTGCTGGCCTATGTGGAAATGTTTCTCCGCGACGCGGCTCGCCTCGCCGACTGCCGCAAGCGCGCAAATCTCTGTCCGCTGGGATCGGGTGCGGTCGCGGGAGCGACGCTCACCATCCCCCGTCAAGCTATGGCCGCGGAGCTCGGGTTTGATGGCCCGACGGCGAACAGTATCGACGCCACCAGCGACCGCGACTTCGCCATCGAATTCGTCGACGCGGTCTCGTTGCTGGCGCTTCACCTGAGCCGCTGGGCCGAGGAGATGATCTTGTTCTCCACACCCGCTTATGGATTCGTCGAATTGCCCGAACCTTACTCGACCGGCAGCAGCGCCATGCCGCAGAAAAAAAATCCCGACTTGCTGGAACTGGTGCGTGGCAAAGCGGCGCGGATCATGGGGTGCGCCACCACGCTGCAAATTTTGGTGAAGGGATTGCCCCTCGCCTACAACAAAGACCTGCAGGAAACACAGGAGCCGGTGTTCAACGCCGCTGACACGGTCGTCGGCATGTTGCCGCTCGTGACTGGGTTTATGAACACCGTGGAGTTCAACGAAGCCAGGATGAATCAGACGGCGCAATCGGGTTTTATGAACGCGTGGGCCGCGGCCGCCTATCTTGTCGAACGCGGAGTGCCCTCGCGCCTCGCCCACGAAGCGGTCGGCAAGGCCGTTGCCTTGGCGGTGGAGCGCGGATGCGACTTACAAAAGCTTCCTCTCGCCGACCTTCAAGCAATCCACGCAAGCTTTGACGCGGCGTTCCACTCCTGCCTCGGACTTACTGAGGTGCTCGCCTTGCACGACGTGCCTGGCGGCACCGCGCCTCGTCACGTGAAGCGCGCGCTGCAGAGTGCCCGGGAGCGGGCGGCTGAGCTGCGGCCCCGGGAACGGATTGCGACCCCCTAGGGCAAATCCAGATTTGTTATAGGCACCGGCAGCTGCCGAGCTTCGCTCGGCTTGGACGGCCGAGGGCGGCCGTCCCCACATCACCCAAAATCAACGGCGGACTCGAGTTCTTCCGCAGTTTTACTGGCGCGCCTCGGGCTTGAAGATCACGCCTTGACTGGTGCGGCTGTTCATGACTACGCGGATCGGCTCGGCAAATTGCAGGTGGCGAACGCAGCCTTGCTCTTCCACCGCTGGTTGTTCCGTCAGCCAGTCCCAATCGACTGAGCCTTCTCCGGTGTCTGGATTCACGGTGAAGTAACCGGTGTGAAAGGCAGTGAGATTCTGGAAAAAATGGCTGCCTTGCGATGGGGTGACGCGAAGATCGCGGAATCCAGCTTCCACAATCACGCGCGCGCCGGAAATCTCATCCCATTCGACCGGAATGCCGAGCCAAGGCTCGGTCGATCCCCAGCGTCCTACGCCGATCAGCAGATAGGGCCGGTTCTCCGCGTTGAGCCGGTGATTGAAGTGAGCGACCGCCTCGGCCACTTCCTGGCTGCGGCTGCGCTCGAAGCGCTGCGAATCGACCACGATGACGTCGTGAAGACCGTCGACGCGGCCGTTGCCTAGAACTTGGGCGCTCTGGCAGATCAAGCGCTCAGGTTGCACATCGTCCAGAGCTAAGTCCTCGGTGTCGCGCGCGAGGGTCAGTGGCCGGATCTGCAGGAACCCAAACTCCGCTACCTGGTTAGGCACTTTGCTCGCTACTGGGCCAGGCTGCTGGGGCAGACGCACGGCAAATTCGATCTCCACGGGATTGCCCAGCGCATCCTCACCGGCCTGAACCAGGACTTCGAGAATCTCAGCCAGGGGGAAGGTACCATGCTTGAGCATGGGGGCAAAGGTCACGATGCGCGGCCCCTGCCGGCTCGTTCCATCGTAAATAGCGTGGTTGTCCCTGGAATAGGTGGACGCCAACGCCCGCAGGGTGCCGTCGTTCTGGGCGGCGTCGAGGCCGAACCGCTTCTCGTGCCAATGCCCGGGACGGCCATCCGCGGAGCCATCCAACTCCAGGGCCCAGAACTCCGACTGCGAATTGGCGAGGATGTCTTCGACCGAGGAGAACTGCACCAGGTTTTGGGGATAGCGGGGGCAGAAAGTCAAACACTTGCCTCCATCCACGACGGCGCGGCCGAGGCCGAGAGCGACGGCGGCGATGCCGTCTTCAAAGGTCATCGGAGACACGGGATAGGAATTGTGCGAGCGGACGACGCCGGAGAAATCCGGATAAAAGCGCTGGGTGTGCCGCGTGCCCACAACCTGCTGCAGAATCACCGCCATTTTTTCTTCTTCCAGACGGTAAGGTGTGGCCCGTACGTAGGCCTTGGCATGGCGGCTGAACATGGAAGCGTAGACGCGCCGGATGGCCTCGCTGAGCGCCGTCAGCCGGGCTTCTGGAGTTGCTTGCTGGTTGCCCAGCATGAAGGTCTCATACACGCCGGTGAAAGGCTGATATTGCGAATCCTCCAGCAGGCTGGAGGAGCGCACGGCCAGCGGATGGTTGACCTCGGCCAGGAACGATTCCAGGTCTTCGCTGAGGGCGGCGGATAGCGGCGCTGCCAGAAACTTCCGGTGAATTTCGGCATCGTCTTCGCATTGCAAGGCAAAGTCGAGGAGGTTGTTCTCCGCCAGGAATTGATCGAACACATCCGTCGCCAAGACGACAGCGGGAGGCACCGAGATGCGAACGCCGGGAAAACGGCGGGTCAGACGGCTCTTGCGCAAAAGGTGGCGCACGAAGGCGAGGCCGCGGGCTTTTCCGCCAAGGGAGCCGGAGCCGATGCGCAGAAAATTCGACTCCGAAGGCTTGAACGTATCGGCCCGGAAGTCGCCGATCAGCACCTCGCTTTGTTCGCGGCGGTACTGGTTGATCGATTCGATCAGATCGCGGCGCAAATGTTCCGGGCTCGCGAAATCCGAAACTTTTCGCGGGCGGAGTTTGGCCGCCAAGGCAAACTCGGTGCGTGCCATCAGCCAGTGGGAAAAGTGATTGCTCTGCGAGTGAAAGACGATGCTTTCCGCGGGAACGGTTTGCAGTCGCTCTTCCAGTTCGTTCATGTCTTTGGCGCGCGCGACCTCGGTCGAATCCGGCAGACGAAACACGAAGTCGCCAAACCCGAATTCCTCGGTCAGGATGCGGCGCAAGTCTCTCAGCAGCGTGGGGGAACGCTTGCGCAAGAACGAAAAGCCCTCGGCGAAGGCCCGCGGGCGGAACTCGGTGCGGCTGGTTTGCAACACTACGGGCGCGTCGGGCACCAGGCTCTTCACCAGGCGCGCCAGTTCAAAGCCCGCCTCCGGACTGAGCTTGCCCTCCATCGGGAACTCCACGTCCGACACCATGCCGAACAGATAATCGCGATACTCCTCGACCAGACTGGCCGCGTCTTCGAAGTTCGAGCTCAGCAGAATTCGCGGCCGCGCCTGCATGCGCACCAGTTTGTGCGCCACGTTGATGCCTTCCTGGATCACGCGCTTCGATTGCTTGATCAGCTCGGTATAGATCACGGGCAGGAACGACGAGTAGTAACGGATGTTGTCTTCCACCACCAGCAGCACGGGCACGCCGATAGCCCGCGTGTCGTGCTGGACGTTGCGTTTGTCCTCGATGTACTTGACCATCGCGATCAGGATGCGGGCATTGCCCTGCCACAGAAAAATGCGTTCGAGGCCGGTGACGGGGTTGCGCGCCACGAAATTCTTGATCTCGCGATAGTCGTAGGCCAGCACCAGCACGGGAACATCCAGCCCGGCTCGCCTCACCTCGCGCGCCAACTGCGCCGCGTCCATGTCGCCGACGGCGAGATTGGTGACGATCAGATTGAATTGCGGCTGCGAGCGGGCAAGCTCCAGGGCTTCGGCGCAGCTGGAGACGTGCGTAATCCCCGGAATCTGCCGGAGGTTGAGTTCGAGCGATTCGTCGATGAGCAACTCGTTGAGCCGGCCATCTTCGCGGAGGATGAAGGAATCGTAGAGGCTGGAGACCAGAAGAATGTTCTGCACTTTGAACGGCATCAGGTTTTCGAAGCCTTCAAAGCGCTCTTCGGCGTCCAGAATCGGCTCGGCGATGCGGCGGACAGCCATGGGGGTATTCTAGCCGGAGTTGGCAAGAGCGGCGGAATCCGTGCCAAAGACGAACCCGCGTTATACTTTCCACGTAATCATGTGGCCCAACCCGCCTTTGGGGCTGTCGCTGAGGAAAACATGGCCGCACTGATCGATGCCATAGACGTAAAGCGCAAAATGTTTTTCGAGTTGGAAAACACGCCGTTCGTGTGCCTGGAAGCGGAGGTTTCCACCCCGACCGCCAGGGGCGGCCAGACCTTGGTTCGCCTGAAGATGCGCAACCTTCTTACCCGCGCGGTCTTTGACAAGACCTTCAAGGCCAGTGACAGATTCAAGGAGCCGGACCTCCAGACGGTCCCGGCATCCTATCTCTACAGCGACGGAAGTGGTTTCCACTTCATGGACCAGGAGAGCTTCGAGACCCTCACCCTTTCCGGCGAGATGATCGGGGACGCTCTGGACTTTATCGTGGAAGGAGCCATCATCCAGTTGCATAAGTACAACGGCAACCCCATCGGATTGCAGCTGCCCGCCCAAGTGGAGCTGAATGTCACTTACACCGAACCCGGTGTCCGTGGCGACACCTCCAGCGGCAGCGTGACCAAGCCGGCGAAGCTGGAGACGGGCATCGAGATCCGGGTTCCCCTCTTCATTAAAGAAGGGGAAACCATCAAGGTATCCACGGAGACGCGGGAGTTCGCGGGGCGGGCCTGATCTGACGCAGGGTGGCCCGTCCTATCGGTTTGTTGAAGGTTTTAGAGTTCGCGCAAGGCGACGGCCACTGGGCGCCACGCGGCACGGATTGCGGGCGGCAGACCGCCAAGTAAGCCCATCGCGAGGGCGAAGACGATGCCAGCCGCCAACAGTACAGGGGTGATGCGGAAGGCAAATGCCAGATGCGAGAATGTCTGCCAGTTCATCGCGCCAGTGGTTAGACCATTCAAAGGCAGGACGGCGATGCAGCCGATCACGCCTCCGACGAATGAAATCAGCAGCGCTTCGATCAGGAATGAAACTACGACCGCTCCTCCGCCAAATCCAAGAGCACGCATGGTGGCGATTTCACGGCCGCGTTCGGCGACGGCAGAGTACATGGTATTGAGCGCGCCGAAGACGGCTCCGATGGCCATGACGAAGGCGACCAGGCCGCCAAGAATGGTGATGAGCTGAGTCATGCGGGTCGATTGCTTGGCGTAGTAGTCGATCTCGCGAGTGACATCGAAGTTCAGGCGCGGGTCGGAAGTGACCGCATCCTTGAACTTCTGAAAATCACCGGCCGAGGCCAGATGGACGGTGGCCGACTGAAAGATATTGGTGGGCCGCTTGTAGACATCGTCGAGCACGCGGGCATCGCACCAGGCTTCGGAATCGAAGGCGCTGCCGCCGGCGTCGAAAACGCCCACGATCTTCCAGTGGCCGCCGCCAAAATCAATGGTGTTGCCGAGAGCCATCCCTCTATAGGTGCCAATCACGTTCTTCCCCACGACCAGCTCTGCCAGTCCCGGAGTGAACATGCGCCCCTCGACGATTTTGACGTTCTTGCGAACCTCCAGGACATTGGCAGACACGCCACGCACCTGGGCGTTCGCGTCGGTACCGGTGGAAGCTAGCGGAAAAGGAGCGACCACCACCACCTCGGACGTAACCAACGGGCCATTGGGGCCCTGCGCCACGCCAGGAGCATCCTGGACGACTTTCACGTCTTCGAGACGCACGCCGCTCATCATCTCGGACGTGGAGCCGGCGCGCACCAGGAGAGCGTTGTCCTCCGCACCAGAGGAGACCAACGTTGCTTTGAAGCCGCGCGCCAGGGAGAGCATGGCCACAAATACGCCCACCGTTCCGGCGATGCCGAGGACGGCGACAATCGAAGAAGTCCAACGCGCCTTCACGCTGCGGAAGTTGTAGGTGACAGGGATCGCCATATTAAACCCTCCGAAGCGCATTGACCACGCGCAGACGCATGGCACCGATTCCCGGCAGAATGCCGCTGATAATCCCGACCAACAAGGCAATCAAGAGCCCAAAAGATAGAACGGCAGGGGACAAGACGAGCGACGGAAGCAAGCCGTTCAACGCCGCGCCCAGAGCCGGAATTGCCAGAAGCGCGAGACCGAGGCCAAGAACGCCTCCGACGAGCGCGATCGTAAGGGACTCGGCGAGCACGAAAAAGAGGACCCAACGATCGCTGTAACCGATTGCTTTCAGCACGGCAAGTTCGCCGACGCGCTCGCGTACGGAGATGGCCATGGTATTTCCCGTGACCAGCAGCAGCGTAAAGAACACGACGCTGCCGATCGTGATAATCAGGAACTGAATGTTCCCGAACTGCTTAACCCAACTGGCGGCGAACTCAGACTCGGTTTCGGTTTTCGTCTCATTCGAGGAATTCGCGGCCATATCGTCGATCGCCTTGGCCACACTTACTGCGTTGTCGGGGCCGTCGAGCTTCACCACATACCAGCCGACCTGACCTTTGAATCGTTCCGGGACCTTTTCTTGCAGATAGTCCCATTGAAACCAGAACTGGCTTTCGTCGCCGCCGACCTTTTGACTGTGATAGATGCCGTCAAGATTGAATTCCCACACACCCCCACCATAGAGGGTGGTCCTGATGGGAATGCGATCACCGATCTTCCATTTAAAGCGCTCGGCCGTTTTCGCTCCGACGATGGCGCCCTGGCGATCCTTCACAAAGGTCTGCCATTGATCATCAGGGACGACCAGTTCAGACATGACCCGCCGCTGATTTTCGACGTCGATCACGAACTGCGGGAAGAAATTCTTTTCGTCCTGATAGACGCCGCCGAACCAGTTGTTATGGGTGACATATTTGACGCCGGGGATGCGCTGAATCTTGTCGCTGTAGGAAAGCGGCAGGAGATTAATAATCGATGTGCGATTGATCGTGACCAGACGATCGGCGCCGGCAATATCCGCGCCGCGATTGAATGCCCCTCTCACTACCGCGAGAAATGCGAAGAGGAACAGCGCGACGGCAAATGAGCCGATCGTGAGGGTCAAACGGAGTTTTTTGCGAAAGAGATTGGCGAAAATCAAGCCGCGAAATTTCATGCCACACCTCCGGCCGGAACATGCTCGCGCGACTCAACCAGAACCCCTTTCTCCAAATGCAGGGTCAGGTCGGCCTTCTTGGCGACTACGGGGTCGTGGGTCACCATCAACACCGTCTTGCCGTGTTCTTTGACGAGGCGAGAAATCAAAGCCATGATCTCGTCGGCGCTCTTGCGATCGAGGTCGCCAGTGGGTTCGTCGCAGAGAAGAAACGTAGGATCGGCCACAATCGCGCGCGCGATGGCGACACGCTGCTCCTGGCCGCCGGAGAGCTGCCGGGGAAAATGATTCATGCGCTCGGTCAGGCCCACGATGCCCAGCGCCGCCTCCACGTGCTTGCGGCGCTCATCCTTGGAGAGGCTGGTGAGCAGTAGGGGCAGCTCAACATTCTGAAAGGCGGTGAGCACGGGAATCAGGTTGTACATCTGGAAGATGAAACCGACGTGCCGTGCCCGCCACCCCGTAAGCTTGCTGCTCGACATGTGCGTGATCTCGTCGCCCGCCACCGTGATGGTTCCACGCGTGGGGACATCGAGCCCGCCCAGCAGATTCAAAAGTGTCGTCTTGCCGGATCCACTGGGGCCCATGAAAGCGACGAAATCGCCCTTGTCCACATCGAGATTCAATCCTTGCAGGACGTCGATATCCTCGCCGCCGCGGCGGTAGGTCTTATCTAACCCGCGCACCTGGATCTGGCTGTTGCTTTTGCCTGTGCCATCGACTCGAACCATGTCACTCTCGCTCTCTTTCCTATTTTTTGCCTATTTCTTGACCTGCACGCTCTGGCCATCGTGAAGATCGCCCGGACCATTCACGATCACGGAATCGCCCGCCGCAAGACCTGCAACCACCTCCGTGTCGGTGCCACGATTTCCCCCGAGCGTGACCGCGCGGCGCTCCGCTTTATTTTCTTTGAACAGGAACACAACTTTCTTCCCATTGTCATCGCGTACCGCGCTCTGCGGGATCACGATTGCCGGCGTGGCGGGCGTATTTGCTTTTGATGGCTCGTCGCCCAGAAACGTCACTTTTATTCCCATGTCGGGCAGAATACGCGGGTCGAGCTTGAGGAAAGAGATCCGTACCTTCACCGTCGCCTTCTGGCGATCCGCGCTGGGAATAATCGTGCGTACACGGCTCGGAATCTCCCAATCCGGATAAGCGTCAAGAATCGCGGTAACTTGCTGGCCCGGTTTCACGCGCGTGATATACGCCTCGTTCACGTCGACCTCGATTTCATTCGAGTTCATGTCGACGATGGTGGAGATTCCGGTGCGAGTGAAGCCGCCGCCCGCGGAAATGGGGGAAACCATCTCGCCGACTTGCGCGTCTTTCGAGACGACGATGCCCTCGAACGGCGCCCGAATCGTGCAGTTGTCAACCGCCTGCTGCGCCTCCAGGATGCGGGCTTCGGCTGCCTTCGTCTGCGCGTTGCTAAGGGAGATCTTGGCTTTAAGACTGTCCACGGCCGTGCGCGCATTGTCTAGATGTTCTTGTGTCTCCACGCCCGCGTTCTTCAATCCCTCGGTGCGTTGCAGCACGATTTGCGCATTCTTGAGCTGTACTTCGTAGTCCGCGATCGCTGCCTTCGACGAATCGTAGTCGGCTTTGGCCGTGGTCAGAGCTTTACTGGCATCGGAGTCGTCGAGGGTTGCCAGCAATTGGCCTGCGCGTACGTGGGTCCCTTCGTCGAAGAAGACTCCAGTGACGCGGCCGGTGATCTTGGCCGCGATGGTAGCGCGCTGCCGCGGAGTAACGTATCCGCTGGCATTCAGCAGCGCTTCTCGTCCGCCGGGGCCGGTAGCGTTCCGCGCCACGACGACTTCTACAACAGGTTTGGATTGCAAGAATGCGTAGACTGCCGCCGACAAGCCCCCGAGAATAATCAGGGCTCCCAACACAACCGCAAGGCCTTTCCCCACTTTGCCGCCCTTGCGCTGTCCATCGTGGATGCGCAAAGAGCTGAGATCGTGCACGCGCGCGTCGGTTGGCGCCGCCATTTTGTAGGCCCCTCCCCCGAAGGAAAATCGTTATCCCGATACCCGCAGCCGGCGCCTGAGAGTGGCCGGGCAGGACTCAAACCTTATCAATCCCAATTATTTTGATCATACACTTGCGCGGGCCAACCAGTCGTTCCAGGCAGGACACGGCTCGTCTCGGATAGCAGCCGTTAACCCCATCGCAGGTTTCCGGTGTGCAAGAATTTACATTTACGCGTTAGCGCTCATTGAGAATTGGCCGATCCGGTCAATGAGGGCGATGGGGATTTTTCGCCAATAATCGGGACCTTCTGCACATAAAGAAGCGCGGGAGGAATCGCTCCCTCCCGCGCTTATCTGCAATACATGTTCTAACTACGAGCTCAATTACACCAGGCCCTGATCCAGCATCGAGTTGGCGACCTTGAGGAAGCCGGCGATGTTGGCTCCGTTTACGTAGTTGCCGGGCGTGCCGTACTTCTCGGCCGTGTCGTAGCAGTTCTTGTGAATGGCGATCATGATCTTGTGCAGACGATCGTCGACTTCTTCACGCGTCCAGGAGAGGCGCATGCTGTTCTGCGACATTTCCAGTCCGGAGGTGGCAACGCCGCCGGCATTGGCGGCCTTGGCTGGTCCGTAGAGGATTTTCGCGTCGAGGAACGCCTTGGTGGCTTCGAGAGTGCTCGGCATGTTGGCGCCTTCGCAGACAACCTTGCAGCCGTTCTTGATGAGATTGGCCGCGTCCTTTGCGTTGATCTCATTCTGAGTGGCGCTCGGGAACGCGCAGTCGGCTTTGATCGCCCACAGCCAGTTGTGATCGAGCTTGCGATCGGTGGCGTGGTAGACGGCCTTCTTGTATTTTTCGGCGTATTCCTTGATGCGGCCGCGGCGGTTGTTCTTCAGGTCCATGATATAGGCGAGTTTGTCGCGGTCGATGCCGTCGGCGTCGTAGATGGCGCCATCGGAATCGGACACGGTTACCGGCTTTGCACCCAGGTCGAGCAGCTTCTCGATGGTGTATTGGGTGACGTTGCCGCTGCCTGAGACCAGACAGATCTTGCCTTCCAGCTTCTGCTTCTTGGTCTTCAGCATTTCCTCGGCGAAGTACACGCAGCCGTAGCCGGTGGCTTCGGGACGAATCAGCGAGCCGCCCCAGGCCAGGCCCTTGCCGGTGAGCACGCCCGTGAATTCATTGCGCAGGCGCTTGTATTGCCCGAACATGTAGCCGATTTCGCGTCCGCCCACGCCGATATCGCCGGCGGGAACGTCCGTGTCAGGGCCGATGTGGCGTTGCAGTTCGGTCATGAAGCTCTGGCAGAAACGCATCACTTCGTTGTCGCTCTTGCCTTTGGGATCGAAATCGCTTCCGCCCTTGCCGCCGCCCATGGGCAGCGTGGTGAGCGAATTCTTGAATACCTGCTCGAAGGCCAGGAACTTCAGAATGCCGAGGTTGACCGAGGGGTGCAGTCGCAGGCCGCCCTTGTAGGGGCCGATGGCGCTGTTCATCTCAATGCGGAAGCCGCGATTGACTTGCACTTTGCCGCGGTCGTCAAACCAGGGGACACGGAACATCAGGACGCGTTCGGGCTCGGTAATACGTTCCAGGATCTTGGCTTCCTGATACTCGGGGTGGCGTTGCAACACGGGCCCCAGGGACTCGAATACTTCCATTACGGCCTGGTGAAATTCTGGTTCGGCTGGGTTCTTGGCTTTTACGAGGTTGAGAATCTGACTTGCGTAGTCCGCCGCAGCAGTACCCTTGGGCGGTTCCATTACTGCACTCATAGGCTTGCCTCCGAATTTTTATGTGTGGAAAGAATTGTCAAAAAACTGGACGCCGCAGGAATTGCGGCTGTAGTAATTGGACGCCTGGAGGGGAGGCTCTGCCGTGATTTGCGTCACCTGGTTTCGTGATGATCAGGCGCAAGGTTGTGACTCCGGGGCAGAGCATGAACGATATCCGCAGGCACAGCAGCCCCGCGGGACGAGTCGGTGGGCGCGAAAACTAATGATTACATTTAAGGTTACTTCCCGTGGACAGGTTTTACAACCGTAACCCGGGCGGTTACCTGCTGGCCTTTTTCCATCCCGCCGACGATGACCAGGCCGCGGCGGGTAACCAGCAGGCCGCGATGGTCCATGGTGGGGTCGGGAGTGTTGTCGCTAAGCGTTTCCCATGCCCGCGAACGGAGGTTAAAAGCGAAGGTTACGGGGGATGGTTCGGCTGGCTGGCCGTTATAGCCGATTCCGTTGTAGTTGTAGGGGTTATCGGTTCCGCCGGAAAAGTAGATTCGGCCTGCCTTCTTTTCCAACGGCCCCGCCCCGGCCGCGATGCGATAGCGCGCGTTGCCGGGATGGGCTGGAAGTTTGGTCCACACAATTTTCGTGATGTCACCCTTCTTCGAACTTGGCAGCTTGCCCATCCAGCATTCGGTGGAGGCGACATACTTGGGACCGGAGCCGCTCGCGTTCTTATAGGCTCCGTCCACGTAAACGATGGTGTCGCCGAGGATGGCGCCGGCATGGCCGAACACGGGCGTACCGGGAATCGGTGTAGCCTGCTTCCAGGTATCTGTGTCGGTGTCGTAAATCTGCACGTTGCGGACGGCGTCGTTCTTTTCCGTTGACCATCCGCCGATCAGGAAAATATAGCGGTCACGATAGAGGCCGACCACTGCGTCATCGACCGGCACGGGAATGTCTTTGCCGCGATAATAACGGTTCTCCACCGGGACAAAAACGTTCAGGTCGGAGACGGTGGTCTCACCGCCCTGGGCGTCGACGACGTAACCTCCGAAGATGAAGACCTGATCGTGAAGCGCGACTGCCGATGCCGCCAAGCGCCCGGCCACGCCCGGCACAGGACGCTTCTCCTCCCACTTGCCGGCGCCCGGATCCATTTCGTAGGCGCTGGTGGTGATAGCATCCCACGTCTTTTTGGGGCCGATGCCCATGAAGGAAAAAATCCTCGCTCCGCCCTCGTCTTTATGCGAAATGGCAACCGCATTATTTGAGACCGGCGCCGGGAGTGGGCTGAGTTTAGTTTCATCGGCGGCGGGAAGGCGGGCCGCAATAAGGAGGCAGAAAACCACGGGGAACAGTTTCGTCAAAGCCGATTTCATTGCTGAAATGATAGCAGCCCGATCGTGGAGAGCCGGGCGTCCCCGCCCGGCTGGGACGGGCGAGACGCCCGTCACTCCACTAAAACCACGTGCGCTTGCGGTATTCGCGATAGGCGTCGCCGAATTTCGCTTCGAGCACGGCGGCTTCGCGGCGCGCACGTATCATCTGCATAGGAACGATGACGACCAAAAGCAGCGCGAGGACGGGCCGCCGCACGGTCAGAATCAGGCCCATGAGAAAAATCGCGCCCGAGATGTAAATCGGATTCCGGATCCGCGAATAGATTCCCGCAGTCACCAGTTCGGTGGCTTTGGCCCGAACTGAGAACGAGCGGCCGAGGGTGACGCGGGCGACGATCACGCCGCTCAGGCCAACCAGACACAGAGCGAGCCCCAACCACCGTATGGCATCATGCGGGCCCGGTCCCAATACAAAAATGGCATAGATGGCGCACAGGCCAGTCAGCAGCGGCAGCCAGACACGCAATATCGTTCCGCGATCCATCTTTCTTTATTTCTCCTCCAAGAATCCTTGGCGGACGGCGTGGATGAAATCCGTGTAAGCGGGTTCCATGCCGGAAGCGCGCATTTGCAGCGCGATCTGCCCGCGATGATACGCCGAGTGAAAAAGCACATGCGTCAGTATGTCTTCCACACGGCTCGACCAGAGTTCGCCCTTGCTGTTGCGGTATTCGACTTTGTCGTCGAGCGAGCCGGGAGCGAACTGGTTGGCAACTCTCGCCAGGTAATTTCGCCACGCCGACGACATCTCGTCCGCCAATGCCGCACACTCGTCAAGGGTGAAACTGGGCCAGACCGGCATGCTCTGGGGTTGCTTCAGGATGCGCTCCAGCCAGAGCTTCTGCGCCGAAAGAATGTGGGCCAGGCGTCCAAGGGCGTCCGCGGGAACGGAATTGGCGGCGCGCATGGCGGCGAGACATTCGCGATTCGCCCAGTCATCGTAGGCAAACATCCGAAGAAAATCGTTCGCGTGCATGGAGCTCCTCCTGACCAGATGCGTTGCGACTGGCTGCGCAAAGACGATACGATGACAGACGATAGGATGACAAACGGTACGGTGACAAACATGGGTGTGCGTCAGCGGCTCAAGGGCGCGTTCAGGGAGTATTTTTGGCGCAACAGTTTGATCATAGTGGCAAAAGCCGGTTTTCACGCAATGCCATTGGCCGCAGATCTGAAGCTTTTCCCAGCGCTGAAGCGCTGGGCTAAGTTAGGTCGCCCCTCCGGGGCTGGATTTGCGATCCTACTCTGCCTCTCAGGCGTGGCCACACCCGCGCAGGCGCAGAATCCGACTCCAGCCCAAACGCGCCAGCAATTGTTGGAAGAACTGGATTCGGGTCAGTTGCGCGACGCCGTCCTGCTGGGGCAGCAGGCGGTTTCGCGCTGGCCGCGCGATGCGGAATTCCGTCACTACCTGGGCGTGGCCTACTTCAAAACGGGCGATCTCCAGCAGGCTCAGGAGCAGCTCACGCGAGCGCGAGAACTGAACCCGAAAGACGCCGCGACGCATTTCGACCTGGCGCTGGTGTTCTTGAGCCAGCAGGATTATGTAACAGGAGCGGACGAACTGGAAGCCGCGACGAAGCTCGACCCTTCGAACGCGCTCGCGCATGAGTTGCTGGGGCGAGCGTATGTGAATTCAAATCGCAGCCTGCCGGGGATCGACGAGTTCAAAGTCGCTCTGAAACTCGATCCGGCGATCAGGTTCGGCCACTACAATCTGGGATTCGCCTACTTCAGCCTCGGGCGCAACGACGAAGCCATCAGCGAATATAAGGAGGAGTTGCGCCAGTCGGGCGAGAGTCCCGTGGTGGTGTTCGAATTGGGGCATGCGCTGTTGGAGAGCGGAAAATATGAGGCGGCTGTGACCTATCTGCAGCGCGCCACCGAACTGGACGCATCGAATCCCGACGTCTGGTACCACCTGGGCAAGGCGCAGGCGCTCGCGGGGCAGGCGGCTCAGGCGGAGCCGTCTTTGCGGAAGGCGGTGGAACTGAACCCGAAGGATCCGAGGCCGCACTATCAATTGGCGCGCGTCCTCGAAAAACTCGGCAAGACCGACGAAGCCCGAGCGGAACGAGTACGCTTCGCGGAACTGAAGAAGCTGCAACCGGCCACGGCGGGAATGGCCACCGGGCGCGATCAGTGAGAGCGATTCAGCGCATGAGAGAACTGCGGGTTGCGGTCGCGGCGGCCTTCCTGCTGGCGGCCTTGTCGATGGCACTGAGTCTGACGACACTGACCGGCGGTTGGATTCTGTGGGCAAATGCGCAGACGGCGCCGAAGCATCCTGCGCCGGCAACCAGTTCAGCCGCCAAGCCTGCTCGCTCCGCGCAAAAGCCGGGCGACGCGAAAGCTGCCGCTGCCAATCCACCGTTGTTCGTTGACGTCACGCGCGCCGCCGGCATTGACTTTCACCTGAACTGCGGCAGCCGGGAAAAGCTCTACATCGTGGAAACGCAGTGCGGTGGCGCCGCGGCGTTCGACTACGACAACGATGGATGGATGGATATTCTGCTGGTGGATGGATCTTCCATCGAAGACTACCTCGCCGGCAAGTGCCATCCGCCGCGCCTTTATCACAACAATCATGACGGCACGTTTACCGATGTGTCGGCGAAGTCGGGGCTGAATTTTTGCGGCTGGGGATACGGCGTGGCCATCGGCGACTACGACAACGACGGCTGGGAAGACGTCTACATCACCGGTTTTCACGGTTCCGCGCTCTATCACAACAACCACGACGGCACCTTCACCGACGTCACCGCGAAAGCCGGTGTCGCCAACCCGACCGAGTGGGGAACCAGCGCCGCATTCGGCGATTACGACAATGATGGTTATCTCGATCTGTTCGTTGCTGACTACGTCGATGTGGACATGAAGAACCTGCCGCCTTTCGGCATTGGTCCTTTCTGCCAGTACCGCGGCATCCCTGTGAATTGCGGCCCGCGTGGACTGAAGGGCGCGCGCGATCGCCTCTTTCACAATAACGGTGACGGCACCTTTACCGATGTCACGGAAAAGCTCAACATCGATCCCGACCGCTACTACGGACTCGGCGTGTTGTGGCTGGACTACGACAAGGATGGCTGCCTCGATCTTTACGTCGCCGACGACTCTTCGCCGAGCTTGCTCTACCACAACAACTGCAACGGTGGATTCACGGAAGTCGGCGCCGAGGCGGGCGTGGCCTACAGCTCTGACGGACACGAACAGGCCGGCATGGGCATTGATTCCGCCGACTACGATCGCGACGGCTGGCCCGACATCGTCAAAACCAACTTTTCTGACGATACCAAGAACCTTTATCACAACGACCACAACGGCGAGTTCACCGACATGGCGGGCGAGGCGGGCATCGGCGCCATCGGTTACCCGTACCTCGGCTTTGGCGTGAAGTTTTTTGACTTCGACAACGATGGCTGGCCCGACATCTTCATGGCCAACGGCCACGTGGACGCGCAGGTCGAAGGACAGTCTTTCGGGATTGGCTACGCCGAGCGGCCGTTTCTTTTCCACAATCTGGGTTACCAATCCAAGATCGGAAAGTTCGAAGAGATGGCCGAGAAGGCTGGCCCGGCGCTTTCGAAAAAATATATTGGCCGCGCCGCCCTGACTGCCGACTTCTGGAATCGCGGCCGCCAGGATCTCCTATTCACGAATATGGATGGCTCCCCCGTCCTGCTGCGGAACGAAGTTCCGTCTCCCGGCCACTGGCTGCGGATCAAGACCATCGGCAGCAAATCGAACCGCGATGGCTTCGGCGCCAGGATTGAGCTCACGGCCGAAGGATCGACCCGCTATGCGGAAGTTCGCGCCGGAAGCAGCTTTGAGAGTTCGAGCGATCCGCGCACCCATTTCGGCCTGGGCTCGGCGACCAAGGTCGAGGCGATCGTGATTCGCTGGCCGAGCGGGCAGGTCGACAAGCTGGGACCGGAGGCTGCGGACCAGGAACTCGTCGTCCGAGAGGGAAGTGGGGTCATCGAGAGGAAGCCCCCGAAAGACAGCGCCAGAAGGTGATGAATCTACTGAATTTCGTATCTTAAATTCTTTTGGTCTTCCGTTCCTCATAGATAATCGCGGACAATTCCCAGTAAGTATTTGAAAAATAACGGTATGGTCGTTTGGAGCGAAGAAGTGCCAATCTACTTCGAAAGCACTATCTGTCGACGTGTCCGGAGTGAGGCAAGCTGTTTTTCGAGCCTTTTATCAGGTTACGTCAACATTATCAGTAAGATAGAGCGGAAAGTCGTGAGTTTGAAGCGCTGGAGCTTGGGCGCTTCGCGGCATAGAAGATTCGCAGGATCGAGTTCGCAACAGAAGTTTCGTACATACGTGCTAACGACAACCCATCACGCGCCACAGTCTCCAGGGGGTAAGTAAATGAGAAGATTGCAGTTCTGCCTTACAGTGTTTGCCGTACTGGCCCTAACCTTCAGCGCAGTCGCGCAGGTGTCAAACGGCCAGTTTACCGGTACCGTGCTGGATCCAACCGGCGCCGCCGTTGCGGGCGCCAAGATTACGGTTATAAACCCGGCAACCAACCTTACCGTTTCCGCCACGAGCAATTCGAGCGGCAACTACACGGTGAAGGAACTTCCGGCCGGTTCTTACAAGCTGACGGCCGAAGCTGCTGGCTTCAAGACGTTTACGGACAACAACGTCGCGCTGAATGCTGGCGTCATCGCGCACGTGGACTTCAAGCTGCAAATCGGCAAGGCTTCAGAACTGGTCGAGGTCACCGGCGAAGCTGCTGCGGTGAACACTGAGGATTCGAAACTGGCGACCACGGTAAGCTCGACCCAGCTCTCGAATCTCCCGCTGAACGGCCGCAACGTCTACGACCTGATGCAAATGTCTGCCGGCGCGGTCAATGTCAATGGCGTTGACTTCGAGAACGGCCACGGCACCGTCGTCAACGGAGTTCGCGAGAATTTTAACGGCTTCCTGATTAACGGCATTGACAACAAGGGCCTGAGCGGCGGCGTGGTCAACACCCCGATTCAGGACACGGTTCAGGAATTCCAGGAACTCACGCTCAACATGTCAGCTCAGTATGGCAGCAGCGCCGGTTCCATCAACAACCTGGTCACCAAGTCGGGGACGAACACCATCCACGGCAGCGGTTGGTACTACGGCCGCAACGATGTGTTTGATGCCAATGATTTCTTCGACAAAGGGGCTGGGAATCCCCAGCCACCTACTCGTTTCAGCCAGTATGGGGGCGCGCTAGGTGGGGCGCTGATCAAAGACAAGTTGTTCTACTACGGCGCCATTGAGGGCGATCATTTCAACTCGAGCGCGCCTGCGGTTACAGTGGAGCAGGAAGATCCCGCCTTTTCGCAACTGGTGCAAACCACTTTCCCCAACTCGGTCTCGAGTCTTTTGTACAAGAACTTCGCGTCGCCACATGCCGGAACGCCGATCAGTGGCGATACGATCGCGGGGTACTTGGGAAGTAACATTGCCGGCTATCTTTGCCCCACGAACCCTCTCTTCGCCGGGGATCCCCAGGGAGCAAATCATGTACCTCTACTGGTTGCTCGAATGGTTGGGTACAACCCGGCAACGGACGACGTTGGCTGCACGACCCCATTGGGAGCGGCGGGCGCTCCCTACCAGACGGCTGCACTTCTCGCGAACAGAAATATTCAGATGTTAGACAGTGCGGTAGCGTCGTTCGCAACGCAGACCCAGACGCTCGGAAATCTCTTCAACGGCAAGGAGTGGTCGGCAAAGATTGACTATGATCCGAGCACCGCGAACCGTTTTGCTCTGAGTTACAACTGGTATCGTTCCACCGACTCCTCCGGCCCCTTGAAGCCGCAGGGCGCACGCGGGTTCCTGAACCCGGAACGGCAGCTCTCGCCCACGGGCAGTTTCAGCTGGGTGCATACCTTTAGTCCATCCGTGTTGAACGAGTTGCGCGCCGGATACACTCAGAACAACACCGATATTAATGCCCCTGTTACCCTTTCCGGAATACCGCAGATTGGCTTCGACGACGGTAGCCTCGGATTTGGAAGCTACGCCGGGTATCCGCAGTTTTTCAAAGAAAACATCTACCAGTACTCCGACATGATTTCCATTAGTCGTGGAAACCACAGCATCAAGATCGGAGGCGACATTCGGCGCAACATCGAAAACAGCATTTTCAACGTTGCCCGTCCGTCGTACTACTTCTTCGACATGATGATGTTCGCCATCGATCAGCCGTACTCGCAGACGGCTGGCGTAGATCCTGGCATCTGCGCACCGCCGTGCAAGTCGTACAATACGAACCCGCAAGCTTTTCTGGAGGCAAACCAGCGCCACTGGCGGAATATCGAGGCCGGTCTCTACTTCCAGGACGACTGGAAAGTCACCAAGCGCCTGACCTTGAATCTCGGGTTGCGTTGGGACAAGTACCAGCGCCACAACGAGGAGGGGAACGCGGCTACCACATTTATCAGGGGACCTGGAAACCGGGTGATCGACAACATCAGCACCGGGCAGGGCTGGATGCAGCAGGCGAATGTTCCGGGAGGGTCATCTGGAACGATCAACGGCAAACCCTATGACTGCACGGCAGCTTCCGGAAATATTCCTCTGGCGCAGTTGGCCGGCGTTTGCGGCCCGGGCGGATTCGCCGCCGCATCCTCGCTCGGCGCGGGACGCAGCAAGGACTTTGGTCCCCGTGTTGGCTTCGCCTGGGATGTATTTGGGGACGGCAAGACGTCGTTACGAGGCGGCTTCGGAATCTCGTTTGAGGGCACGCTATATAACCCGCTCTCGAACTCCCGCTGGAACCTGCCGTACTATTCGTTCAACTTGGGAAGCAACTACCTGGCCGGGGATCCGTCACAAATCGTTGTGTACGGACCCTATCCAGTAGCCGGTCAGACCAGTTTTTGCCCCGACTGTCCGGCAACACCGACGTATCTCGGCGGGCCATCGAACATCGGGCAAGGTACCGGTGCCCAAGGCCACGGAAACCTGGTGGGATGGTATCCAGGGAATTCGAACACGGCCTATCTGACCGGGATCATTGAACCTCAGGGTGTGTCTGACCCTTACGTCTACAACACCTATCTCAGCATCCAGCGCGAGGTGGCGAGTAAGTTGGTTCTGGAAGCGGATTACGTTGGCACCGTTGGACATAAACTTTTCCGCTCCGAGAATCTCAACGCCCTCCCGGGCGGAAGATTGCCGCTAGGTGCATGCGTGACCGACAATTTCGGGCGACAAGTCTGCGGACAGAATGATGCGAATAATGCGGATGGCACGACGAACATAAACTCGGTTAACCCACTTGGACGCCTGAACCCGAACTACGGCACCATGCGCGAGTGGCAGAACAATGTCAACTCGAGCTACAACGCCTTCCAGTTTACGGCGAAGAAGCAGATGAGCCACGGCTTGCTTCTGAACGCGAACTACACCTGGGCTCACTCCATCGACAACGGTTCCGGCTGGCATAACTCCGCAACCGGCGCAAACGGGGCGGCTGCCGGAGATGGGTACACCACGGACCAGACGATTCCGGGTCTGGATCGCGGAAACTCGATCTTCGACATTCGGCACCGTATGGTAGTCAACTACGTCTATCAGATTCCGGGACCTCAACATGGATTCCTTGGCGAAGTCTTGGGGGGATGGCAGTACAGTGGGATCTGGGCCTTCCAAAGCGGCGCGCACTGGGAACCGTTTATCTCAAAGCCAGCGAGCTTAAGCGGCACAAATCCCGACGGCTCGTGTAGTCCGGCTGACGTTGCGGGCGGCGCGTGCGTCAACGTGGGTGGCGACTACAACCTTAACGGAGTTGCGGACGACCGTCCAAACTCCACACTCTCGCGCTACGATGGCAGCAGCCGTACGGGATGGGCGAGCGGTTGGTCGGCAATTGGTTTGGACCGCAAGACCATTTTCTCCTCTCCCTGTCTCGGTTGCACCGGCAATCTGGGGCGCAATACCTTTGTCGGCCCCGGACAATGGTACGCGGATATGACCGTCGGCAAGACCTTCAAAATCACCGAACGGTTCAACTTGAACTTCCAGGCGCAAGGATTCAACGTGTTCAACCGGGCCAATTTCATCCTGGCGACGGCGGATGCGGCTGCGCACAACAAAATCACCGATGCGGCGTTCGGCCAGGCTGCCAGCACGCTGAACCAGCGGGAGTTGCAATTCGGTCTGAAGCTGAGCTTCTAGCCAGATTGCCAAGTGGTGAATCGGGGCTTGCCGGACATTGGCAAGCCCCTAGTTTTTGGGTGAAAATGGCTGGGGCGCTCCATGCAGCTCGGGCGAGTTCCAAGTGTCCTCTTTCGGTTGTCGGCCACCCTGGTGGCTGTCCTGTTCCTGGCCGTTGCCTGCTCCGCGCAACAATCGCAGGTGGGCAACGTCGTTGGCGAAATCCGGGTCGCCCGCCAGGGACTTCCGCCCAAGCAAATTCTCGTCAACCTGCAATCCCGCGGCGCCAATATCAACAGCGCCTATTGCGATAGCCAAGGGCACTTTGGGTTCTACGCCCTCCCCGGAGGTGTGTACTCCATCAACATTCAGGATGACGACTACCTGCCCGTGACTCAGGATGCAACGCTCGACCTTTCTATCGCGGCACAAGTTCGTGTTTCCATTACCCTTGATCCCCGCCCGGCGGCGGAGAACAAGCGCGCTGGAACGCGCGTGGCCGGCAGCAATCGCAACGAAATTGACGTCAACGAGCTTTCCCACCAGTTTCCCCGGAAAGCCGTGCAGGAATACGAGAAGGGCCTGAAGGCGACTGGCGATGGCGATGTTCAGGGCGCCGCGCGTCACTTCCAGAAATCGTTGGTACTGGCTCCGGGTTTCTATCCCGCGCACAATGAGCTTGGCCGCGCCTACCTGGACAAGTCCGATTTTCCCGCGGCCCAACACGAGTTCGAAGAGGCTATCCGGCTCAATCAGAGCGATGCCGAGGCTCACCTCAACCTTGGAAATGTTTTCCTGCTGACGAACCATTTCGCGGAAGCTCTGGTCCAGGTTCAGGAAGGTCTTCGGCGAGAGCCCGATTCCGCCGTCGGCGAGTTTGTCTTGGGCTCGGTCTATCAGAAAATGAACAAACCGGCCGAGTCAGAACGGGCGTTGCGAGAAGCCCTGCGCCTGGACCCGAAGATGAAGAAGGTCCATCTGGCGCTTGTGAATCTATACCTCTCGCAGAACAAGAAGCCGGAAGCTGTGAGACGAGCTGAAAGATTTTCTGAAGCTGGCGCCTGACGATCCACTGTCCGCCAAATGCCGGGAACTCCTGCACAAATTGGAGACCGAGAACCGTTGAATCGAGCGGCGGAATCTAACGATTCGCCTTCGGAACGGCCCCACAGTATTTTGCTTCGAGCCGGCAAGCAGCCCGGTATTCCAACTGTGCCTTGGTGGCATTGCCCGCACGTTGCAAAGCATAGGCAAGGTTCAAGTGCGCGTCCGCCATGGAGGGATCGAGTTTCAGCGCTGTCCGGTAACTCTTGATGGCTAACTGGAGCTGGTTCATACGGCTGTAGCAGATGCCGAGGAAGTTGTGCAGCCGCGCATCTTCCAATCCGAGCGTGATCGCTTTCTCCAAGTGTGGCGCTGCCGCGGCATAATTCTGCTGTTGAAAGAGAAGCATCCCCAGCTCACGCTGGCCGGCAAAAAAGTTAGGTTGGATGGCCAGCGTCTTTTCATACGCGGACTGGGCCGCGGCGGGGTCGTTGGCGGCCTGCAACAAGCCCGTCTGATACCAGGCCCGGTAGTTCTGGGGATTGCTCTGCAAGGCTTTGCTGAGCCAGTTTCTTGCGTCCTCCACGCGGCCCAGCTTCGCTAGAGCCCGCGCCAAGCCGGTCATGGCGTTGTCGAAATTCGGATTCAATACGAGGCAGCGCTGCAGTTGATCGGCGGCGCGTTCCCAGTTCTGGCGCCGCAAGGCCGACTCGCCGAGCAAGAAGGGGATTATGTAGATTTGCGGATCTTTTTGCTGGACCTCGGTGAGAAGAGCCTCGGCTTGATCGTCTTCTTTGCGCTGAAAAGCGTCTTCGGCTTTCAGAATGGAATTGAACTCCCACAGCTTGTCCTTGGGGTCGGCGAGGCCTTGCTTGAGCGAGTCGGCGGAAACCGCGGCGCGAAATCCGAAGTAGCCCAGGGCGCGCAATTTTTCCTGCGCGTCGGGACTCAAATTTCCGGCTCCCGCATCCTGGCGAGTGAAGGGATTGTGGGCCAGAATCGCTTGCATTTGTTCCTGTAGTACGGCCACGGTGGCGGGTTGCTGCGCCGCCAGGTTCCTGGTTTCTCCGGGGTCGGCTTCCAGATCGTATAACTCCGGCTTGGGCGCCTCGATGAAGTGGAAACGTTGGCTCTCGAGGGCGTGCAGCGGACTCCAACCGAAAGAACTGAAGGGGTAGAACGTCTCGCTGTAGGCCGGATCTTTCGGCGGCTGGCTGGTCCCTGACAAAGTTCCTGACGAAGGCCCGGACGAAGTTCCCAACAACGCCTGCGCTTGGAACTGTGCGTGAATCGAATCCGTCGAATCCTTCACGCCGGCCAGTTGCAGAAGCGTCGGGGCGACGGCCGTGGTTTCCACGGGCTCGGGACGGCGAGCGGCTCGAATGCCGCTTCTGGCGGGCGGTTTCACGGGCGGTTTTATGATCAGGGGCACGTGCACGGTGGCGTTGTACAGGAAGAAGCCGTGCTCGTCTTCGCCGTGCTCGCCGAGAGATTCGCCGTGATCACTGAGGGCGACGATGAGCGACGAATCATAGAGCCGGTTCTGCTTGAGCCAGGCCATCAGGTTTCCGAGTTCGTGATCGGCATAGGCAATCTCGCCATCGTAGAGGTGGCTGCGGTACTCGGAGCGGTAGGGTTCCGGAGGATCGTACGGGCTGTGCGGGTCGTAGAGATGCAGCCAGAGAAAGAACGGGCGTCGCGGAGTTTTCTTCAACCAGGCGATGGCATGGGCTACGCTCTCCCCGGCGCGACGGTCCACCAGACCGACATCCTTCTTTTCGAAGGTCGTCGCCGAAAACGCATCATCGTAAAAATCGAAGCCACGCGCCAGGCCCCAACTGCGGTCGAGCACGAAGGCGCTGACCACCGCTCCGGTGGCGTAGCCTGCCTGTTTGAATGCCTGGGCCACGGATCGAAATTGTGGAGCGAGCGGCTGCCCGGTGAAATCCTGCACGCCGTTCTGAAAAGGATAAGTGCCGGTCAGAATCACCGCATGGGAAGGCCAGGTCAGCGGAACCTGCGAGATGGCGCGCTCAAACACTACGCCGTCGCGCGCCAGCGCGTCGAGGGTCGGAGTCTTGACCATTTGCGCTCCATAACACCCCACGTGATCGGCGCGCAAAGTATCGATGGTGATCAATATAACGCTGGGCTTCGCAACGCTTGGTCGTCTAACACCGGACGCCTGCGGTTTCGCTGGCGCTGATTTGGCCGGAGGGTCTTGTGCGAACGCTGAGCATCCGGCTGACAGAGTGAAGGCGGCTGCTAATGGAAGGGCCGATAAGAAAGTTGAGAAGCGCCCGAACATGCGTCTATTGTGGCGCCGGCAGCTGCCGCGCGCGCCGCGTCTCCTCGTCGGCCTCCGCCGTGAGTCCTTTGGCGGCCAGCGCCTTGGCTAAGGACTCGTGCATGATGGGCTCTTGCGGCGCCAATTCCACGGCGCGACGCAACTCCACGATGGCGTCGTCCAGCTTGTTCTGGTAGAGCAGGGTCTCGCCCAGAACGCGATGTCCACGGGCCAAATCCGGGTTGATCGCAACCGACTTGCCGGAACGCCGCCGCCGCCGGCTCGAGTTGCTTCTTCTGCAGGAACGCCACTCCCAGATTGTAAGCGGCTTCGAAGTTCGTGGCATCGAGTTGCAGAGTCCGTTGCAAGGTCGCAATGGCGGCATCAATCTGCCCAGCATGGGCCTGCGCCATGCCGAGATTGAAAACGGCGAGAGCGTAGTCGGGACTGAGTTGAACGGTTTTCTGCAGTTCGTCCACCGCCTGGGGATACATCTTGAGGCGATAGTAATCCAGCCCTTGCAGATAGTGTGCCGGAACGGAGTTAGGTTCGGTTTTGACAACATTCTTCAGGTTGTCGATCGACTCTTGAAAACGGCCGTGCTGGCTATCGGCGATGGCATCGGAGATCAGTTCATAGGTGGCGATGCGATCCTTCGGATCCGGCAGATTGCGGCTGCTGATCGTCGGATCGCCGCCCCCGGAGAATCCCGCGTACCCCAGGGCCTTCAGCCGCTCCATCAAATCCGGGTCCAGGCCGGTCTTTTCGGCCAGTTCCTTGCCGGCGCTGTAGTCGCGGATCATGCCGGCGAGCTTGGCGCGCATCTCCTCGGAGACCGCTTTCTTCTCGGCGAACAGATTGTGAACCTCGCCCGGATCCTTCGCCAGATCGTAGAGTTCGGGTCGAGGCGCGTCGATGAAGTGGTATTTCGTGTTCTCCGAGCCGCGCAGTTCACTCCAGTTGAAGTGAAGCCGCGGCAGGTAGGTCTCTCCGTAGAGGACGCGGTCGCGGCCGGCCTGATCGTCATGATGGAGATCGTCATGATGGAGATCGTCGCGATGGAGATCGTCGCGATCGCGCACGTCACGAAGCTGGGGAAGCAAGCTGCGTCCCTGCACCTGCGACGGAATCTCCACCCCGACGGCGCTCAGCACCGTGGGCATCAGATCGACGAGCGAAACCGGATCGGCAATCGTGTGGGCCGCAGCATTCTCCGGCAACCGGATGATCAGCGGCACATGCATGGTGGCGTTGTAGATGAAAAAGCCGTGCGTCCTTTCGCCGTGCTCTCCCAGACCTTCGCCATGGTCGCCGCAGAGCACGATCACCGTGTTCCGATAGATCCCTTTCTCTTTCAAGAAGCGGAGAAGCCGCCCGACTTGTTCATCGGCAAACGCGATTTCTCCATCGTAGGGCTGTGCCGCATACTCGCGACTATAGGGCTCGGGCGGACGATACGGAAAATGCGGATCGTAGAGATGCATCCAAAGAAAAAACTTCTTTTGCGAATTCTTCGCCAGCCAGTCCAGCGCCACATCGGCCACCACATTGCCCGGACGCTCCATCTCGTCGAGATTCGCTTCGTCCAGACGGCTGAAATCGAAGTGGTCGTAATAAAAATCAAATCCCTGATTCAGTCCAAAGCGCGAGTCCAGAACCGCCGCGGCAATCACCGCCCCCGTCTGGTACCCGGCCTGCTTGAGCACCGAGGCCAGCGTGGGCTGCAGGGGGCTGAGTTTGTTGCCGCTGAAATCGTGCATGCCGCTCAACATCGGGTAGGTTCCCGTGAGCATCGTCGTGTGCGAAGGCAGAGTCACGGGAACGACCGCAAAGGCACGGTCAAAGCGCGCTCCCTCTGCCGCCAGACCATCGATGTTCGGCGTCTTGATCTGCTTGTATCCATAGCAGCCGACATGATCGGCGCGCAGCGTGTCAATCGTGATCAGGACCACATTCAGCGCCGGCTTCGCGGACGGTTGCGCCGCCGCGGGCAGAGCGGTGAGAGCCATGAGGGCGACAACAGTGAAGCGACGGAAAGAAGCGAGCATCGGTGAGTTCAGTTTATCGCATGTTGTCTCATGAAAAAGGCCGCTGGCGCGGGATCAAACGCGCCCGAGGACTGTGATAGGCTGGGCGCTTATGAGACGGCTGGCGATTTGTTTTGGGATCACGCTCCTCGGAGTTTCGCCCGGAACTTTTCTCGGAACTGCGGCCTGGGGCCAGAACTCCGCTCACACCGCCGCCCCACGAAACTCCTCTCCCGACGTGTACCTCATCACGATTGACACGCTGCGCGCCGATCATGTCGGCTGCTATGGATACAAGCAGGTCGAAACGCCTGCGCTCGATGCGCTTGCGGCCGACGGAGTCCGCTTCACCGAGGCCTTCACGCACAGCCCGATCACGAACACCTCGCACATTACGATCCTGACTGGCCTCTTGCCGAGCGTACACGGCGTCACCGATTTCGGAATCCCGCTGTCGCCGCAACATGCGACCGCGGCGGAACTGCTGAAGAAGCGCGGCTACCAGACGGCGGCCTTTATTGGAGCGGTGATTCTCGACAGCAACACGCTCGCCCCCGGCCTCGATCGGGGCTTTGATTTCTACGATAACTTCCCCGCCAAGACCGATACTAAAGAGCGCTGGGGCCGCGTCGAGCGCCGCGGCATGGAAGTCGTCGGGCATGCCGAGGCCTGGTTCGAGAAGCACCGCACCGGGCCGCATTTCGTGTGGGTGCACTTGTACGACCCCCACGATCCTTACGAACCGCCGCCTCCGTTCTCGGAGAAATATAAGGATCATTTGTACGACGGCGAAATTGCCTATGCCGATTCCGCATTGGCCCGCTGGATTGCGTTTCTGAAAAAGGCTGGCGCGTACGACAACGCCATCATCGTCGTCACTGGCGACCATGGCGAGGGTCTGGGCGAGCACGGAGAAGAAACTCACGGACTGTTTCTTTACGATTCGACGCTGCACGTTCCGCTTATCCTCAAGACGCCGCTCAAGACGGCAGCAGGCGCTCATCGCGGCACGGTGATTGATGCTCAAGTGCGAACTACCGACATCCTGCCGACCATTCTTTCCGCGACAGGAGTCAGTGCCCCGGCAGAACTGAACGGAGAGTCGCTGCTCCCTCTCATCGACAAGAAAGACGATGAGAACGACGACAAGAAACACGGCACGAAAGGCTCTTCCGATCGCGCGCTGTTCGGCGAGACCGACTATCCGCTTCGTTGGGGATGGGCTCCTCTGCGCGCTCTGCGCGCCGACGGCACTAAGTGGATCGAAGCTCCACGGCCCGAGCTCTACGACCTGCAGGCCGATCCGAAGGAGCTGAAGAACCTTTATGCTCCCGACAACTCCAAGGTGCAGGTCATGCAGGCCGAAATGGCGAAGTGGAAGTCGAAGCTCCCGCCGCCTGCCAACCCGAGCAAGGTCGAGACTTTGCCCGATCCCAAGGACAAAGTCGAAGTGCAGAACCTGCTGCACAACGCGATGCTGGCCGATGACGACAATCGATCGAACGACGCCCGCCAGTTTCTGGAGAAGGCGCTCGAGATCGACCCGGCGTCGCCAACCGCGCTCCGCCAACTGGGCGAACTTGAACTCGCCGCCGGGGATTTTGCCAAAGCGTCTGCTCACTTGAAGCGCGCTTGCGAACTGCGTCCCGACGATTCCACGGCTGCGTTCGAATTGGGCGAGGCGATGGAGAAGGCCGGCGACGGGCCGGGAGCCCGGGATGCGCTGGAAGCGAGTCTGAAGCTTGCGCCCAGCCAGGTATCCGCACGGCTGCTGCTGGGCCGCGTTTATCTGCAACTCAAAGACGCGAAGAATGCGGAAGACCAGTTCGAGGCGGCGCTGCTGGTGGATTCGAGCAACAGCGAAGGCCGGCTGGGACTGGCGGAGGCGCAGATTCAGCAATCCGATTTTGCCGGCGCTTTGCCGGATCTGGAAGCGTTCAGCAAAAGCGATCCGCGAAATGTGGTGGCCCTGCGGTTGCTGGCGCGCGCCTATCGCGGACTGGGCAAGGAGCAAGACGCCGAAGCGAACCGAGGAGCGGGCCGCCGCGCTGGAAAAGAAGTAAAGCAGAAAGTTTGAAGGAGAGTGGTTTACCAGTGCGTTCAGCAAGAAGCTGTCGCACCCGAAAGCTGTCGTCGCGCTGTATCGCAGGAGTGACCCTATGAGGTTGTTTGCCGTCCTAGTTTTCCTTTTCGCTGTTCCAGTAATTTATTGCCAAAACCTCCCGCAACCACTGACACATGTCGAAGCGTGCAGTCGGTTCTCGAAATCCGTAGTTAGGATTGACACGGCAGATGGACGTGGGACTGGATTCATCGTTTCTCCGGACGGATTCATCCTCACCGCCGCACATGTCGTCGTCGATAAAAATACAGGGCAGTACTACCGCGCGATAAGCGTTACCTTACCACATTCGTGGACCGAACTTGCCACTCCAGTCTTGAACATAACCGAGGCCACTACTCACGATTTTGCGTTGCTCAAGATTAACAAGACCTCCCTTGTGGCCCTCGACTTGGGGGATGAAAATACTCTTGATCCGGGAGGGGAGTTGTCCATCATCGGGTTCCCCTTTAGCGCTTATGAAAGAAATCAATGTGATTTTGTCTCGCGGGAACCTACCAAAGCTACTTTTGGTCAACAGAAACCAATCAGTGCTGGAAGGACATGGGGATAGAGTAAGAAGAACAAGATGCGAGATCGTTCAAATATCGGCACCTACAAAAGTAATACAGGTCGGCGGTTCACGAATTGCTGACATCATCGAGAGTGGTTGGACGCTCGCTGTAACGGACTGGGCTCGCACAGCCAGATGCCGCTTATAAAGGCAATTTTGCGCGACTATCAGCACCGGGTAATGTTAGCAACACGTTCATTTAAAACACTAGCCTGCGATGGGCATTTACATTCCTTTCACATTGCCGTTTTATGCTAGCTTCTGTAGAGCTTGGAACGCTTCTGAAAATGCGCGAGTTCCCATGACCCGAAAACAACCGGCAAGCGTGAAGAGCGGCTCGACTTCGGCGCGATCCAGAGCGGCAGAGGCCCGCACCGGTCCGGCTCAGAACCGCCAATGAAGTATTGGCGGGAGACGAACTGTCGGCGCTGGTCGTGCGCGGCTGCCTGATTGCCCGCGACGCGGTATTCAACGTCAGGGATTTTCTCGCGGAAGGTTCGCGCCTGGCGTTTCTCGCGATCAAGGATTGCGAGAAAGAACTTGACCAGATCGAGCGCAAGATTGACGAGCAACTCCCCGAAGCCATTACCCGCGTAGGGGAAGCCAAGGCGCGTGAGTTGCTGGCGTGTTTGAAGTTCATCACCGACCTCGAACGCATTGGAGACCTTGCCTATAGCGCGGTCATGCAACTGCAAGCGCGCCGCGAAAAATTGCCGGCCGCAGACTCCCGCCAGCTCGTCGAGATGGCTTCTCTGCTTTGCACAATGCTGGAGCAGGTCCATCAGGGCTTCCTTCAGCGTGACGTGGCGCACGCGCAGAACGTTCTGCAGTCCGATCCGGAAGTGGACCGGTTGTGCCATTCCCTGTTTCACCGACACCTGGCCGAGCCGAATAGTCCGACCGGACAAAAGAATTTCGACATCCTTCTCGCCGCCCAGGCGCTGGAACGCATCGGCGATCACGCCAAGAATCTGGCGGAAGAGATCTACGGCCTATCCGAAGGCCGTTCGCTGCGGCACAATGCCAGGAAACTTTCGTCGGCTTAGGGGCGTGGAGATGCTTTACGCCCAGTGGTCTCGAGAACCGCGAGACTGAGAGGGCACCTCGCCGGCTGCTTGGATTCAGGCCTTTGTTATAATCAGATTTCGTCGCAATCCACCCGAGGGGCGCTATCGTCTAGGGGTTAGGACGGAAGATTCTCAATCTTCAAACCCGGGTTCGATTCCCGGTAGCGCTACCAACTTTCTTTCAATCACTTACACCATTTCCTGACACAGTTGCTTCAGGCGACTGTGGCCACTTTTGTGGCCAACTATTGCACAGCTTCCACAGGCGCCGCTGACAACTGGTTCCGCCGCTCGATCGCTTCCCTGATCTGCTGCACATTGGAGTGCGTGTAGATGCGCGTGGTATTCACCGACCCATGCCCCATCGCATCCATCACCGCCATCACGTTCCCTGTGCCTTCCATCGCATCGGTTGAGAAACGATGACGCGCACAGTACAGAACGACAGATTCGGGAATGCCCGCCAACCGCTTGGCTTCGAGCCATTGCTTCGAAACCTCGCGATCGGTGATATAGCCGGACTGGGCTCGCTTCGAGGGAAAGATCCATCCTTCGTTCACGCCTTCCTTGCGAGCCAACAGTGCTAGCTTGACGCGCTCGGTTAGCGGGACGTAACGCCGGGATTTTCGGGACTTGCCACGCGGGTTGAAGATCAGCCCTTTGTCCCAGTGGATGTTTTCCCAGCGCATGCGGAAGATCTCGCCTGGACGAAGACCGGAATCCAGCATGATCAACAGCACCGTTCGAAACGGCTCCCAGCCCACACGCGACTTCCTGCCTTTCCCGGTAAGACGCGAGCCCCCGGTAACCGCCAGCAGCCGCTGCTCCATCCACGGCTCGATCAACTCTTCCCGCCCCTGTTCCTCGACGAGTTTGACAATCGGGACGGTAGATAGCAGTTGCCACTCTTGCGCCTTTTTCAGCATGCGCCGAAGCGTGCGCAGAGCGTTGTTGGTGTTCGCGGCGGACGATCCCTCGATGGTCAAGGCGTGATCTGCCGTGATGTGATCGAGTTTCATACCAGCGACGGATGTGGACTCCAGGATTTGCCAGCCCACCCGGTAATACCTGCGGGTTGGCGGTTTAGGCGGACGGTCCGCCGGCAACGACTCCAGCCAGTTAAAAAAGCGGTTCGAGAAGCCAGCCAGCGTTGGGACTTTTCTTGCTTCCACGGCAACCGACCGTCTTCCAGTAACCGCGCGAGCACCAGCGCTTCTACTTTCTTGGCTTCCGTCTGCCGGGAGGTCTTGCAACTCCCCCGATAGCGTCTGCCATTCCAGCGAAACGCGAAGTGCCATGTGTTTCCTCGTTTAAAGAGCGACATGTTTTTCCTCCATGGTCGCTCTCGCTTTTGAGACACGCAGGTTGCGCAAGAGGAACTTCTCCAGCGCAACAGCATCATATCTCACCAAGCGTCCGAGTTTTACATAATTTGGACCGTCCCCACAGGCGCGCCAGTAGCGCAACGTGTTAACGCTCACGCTCAGCCGTCTCGATACCTCCTGCTCGTCCAAAAGTTGAATGTCTGTCATTTGCCTTTGCGCTTGTCCCGGCGTCTTTCGGTTACGGCTTCGACCGTAAATTTCCAAAGAAATTGGCGCGGATCAAAAAGTCCTGGCAACCGCGGTTGCATTGGAAGACAAGTTACCTCCGAACAGAAAATGCAAACCTGGGACGGTTTGTAAGCTGTTTCTCAAATTCGGTCAAACAAAGTCCTCGTTCATCTGGGTTGTGTGCATTTCTTGTGTTTCGTGCCATCGCGTTGATGGATAACCGCTGGCTAGCCGTGATTTGACCGAAATTTCAAATGGGCTTACCTTCTTCACGCTCATGGCGCCCGCGTGGTGCCGGACAGAGGGACTTAAGGTATGTTTCCGTCCTTGGAAGACCTCGAGCAGGGGCTGCGAGAAAGCGGCTACATCGCCGATTCGGTTGCCACGACGACGGTTTACCTGGCAGCGAGACTGCAGAAGCCATTGCTACTTGAGGGCCCCGCCGGCAGTGGAAAGACTCAGTTGGCATATGCAGTTGCGGATGCAGCGCATACCACAGTCGAGCGCCTGCAGTGCTACGAAGGCATCAACGAAGAGAAAGCCATTGGCAAATTTGACGAGCCGCTGCAGAGGCTTTGCGTCGAGTTGAAGGCCAAGTCCAGCAACGTCGATTGGGAGTCCCTGCAAACCGAATTGCATGGACTGCAGTTTTTCAGCGCCGGGCCGCTTCTGCGCGCGTTGCAGTGTGAAAGGCCTTGTGTCCTGCTGATCGACGAACTGGACAAGGTGGACCACGCATTTGAAGCGCAATCGTTCAAAAGGGCCTGTTCCTGTTTTGGACTCGGGCGGTATCTGTATTACTTCACTGGGACGTGGGTCGATCTGGACGATCGCAAGCGGCCCAAAACTGTTCCGAAACTGGCGGACTGGGCAACGCCTGAAGGATGGCACCGTGGTCTTCGGCCCCACGCGGAGGAGGATTCGAAGCCGGCCGAGCGAACAACTGCTGGGAACAGACGGAAATGGCGATGGCCAACGCAACGGCAACGGTGCGAGCGACCACGGCGCCAGCCTCGTTCGCGAGATCGAGCAGATGGAACAAGCGCTGGGGAAACGCATGTATCGCGGGTTGTTGAAGACCCTAGCGAGGGTGTGGAATCCGAAGGATATTCAGGACCCAGCGATCCAACAGAAGGTGCTGGCACACATGCAAGCCGCTGAACGGGGCTTCCGCCGACTGGATGCGGCGCTAGAACGTGTCGGGCCGGAAGCGCTGATACAAATGCTCCGCTCTCTGAAGTTGCAGTCAATTGACCGGGTGGACAACCTTCAAACCTTGCGTGAGATCGTGCTTGCGCTCGAAACAGCCGCAGTAGGAAAAGCAGTGAAACAATAGACCCTCGCCGGGAAGGAAACATCACCAGCCCTGGCCACTTCGCTTCACCATTTTCATCGGCGCACAAGAACGGGGCTGGCCCGCAGCATACTTTCGATGTTGAAAGAACATCCTATGGAACCCGAACCATCAAACTTGGAACAAGCGCTTCCACCCGAGCAAGCCGCAGCAAAGGCAGCTATCCTCGCCGAATGCGAACGATTGGCCGAAGTGGGAATCACGTTTGTAGCCGTGCATTTCGACGGCTCAGGCGATGAAGGCGTGAACGAAGACATCAAGTGCTACGCCACTGAGGATTACGCTTACGAAGAAAGCGAAGCCCAGGCCACCAACTTCTCGTACCTGCAGGAACATTTTGATGCTCTGGTTCCCTACGACTACGAGAATAATTGTGGAGGCTTCGGCGACGTGATCTTGAACGTGAAAACCCGCAAGATCACCGTGGAACGCAACGACCGCTTCGAAGACTACACAACCTCGACCTACGAGGTCTAGCCATGGCCCATCCATTCAAGCATGCAGAGAGCAGCGCCAGAAAATTTGGCGGCAAGGCCGAGGACTATCTTGCGATCCACAACTGGTTCGACGAATCAAAGTCCTTTTTCACAGACTTCCGCCATCGTGCACTCCGCCATCACGCGGAAGGCATTTTCTTAGCTGAACGCATCTTTGGTGTCACCATCGTCAACAGCGACGGAGAGCGGGTCCCAGTGCGTTACGTCGGAGAGCGGCACGTGAAGGAAGACTTGGGACGAATACCCACCGCCCAAGACTGGCTGTCACAAATCAGCCCCCAGCGTTGGATGTATGGTCAACGCTTCGAGGGCATCACCTCTAAAACTTAGCCCGCCGGCTTCTGGTCCAGGGCGCGTGTCGCGTTCCTACCAACCAGTTCTTTGTGGTTTGTTGCTCGCTCTTTGTCTCTTTGTTGGTTCCCCGAAGTTAAGGAAAACGGAGGTGCTTGTGAACACTAGCATCTCCGCAGTCCAACATTTGCGTCCACTTCGGGGCGGCGCGCAATCTCACCTGCTGAAGGCGTCTGACGGTGCCTGCTACGTCACCAAGTTTCAGAACAATCCCCAACACGTCCGAGTGCTTGCGAACGAGATGCTAGCCACCAACTTGGGCCTGGCGCTCGGGTTGCCGTTGCCACGGGTGGAAGTGATTGAAGTCCCTGACTGGCTCATCGAACAGACCGAAGATCTCCGAATCAACTTTGGTGGCTCGAAGCTTCCATGCAGAAGCGGCAAGCAACTAGGATCGCTGTACGTGGGCTCCGAGAGTCCTGCAATGACACTCGACAATTTGCCTCGTGAACTACTAGAGCGGGTTCTTAACATTGGGGACTTCCCTCGGGTTCTTGTTTTGGACAAGTGGACGTGCAACAGCGACGGGAGGCAGGCAATCTTCTGTCGGAAAGCGCCGAGAAGCCGGCGATACGCCGCAACGTTCATTGACCAGGGCTACTGCTTCAACGCCGGCGAGTGGACGTTCCCGGACTCTCCCCTTCGAGGCGTATACGCGAACAACTGCGTTTACGAGGGTGTCACGGGATGGGAGGCGTTTGAGCCGGCGCTCAGTCGGGCAGAAGAGATGGATGCTCACGTCATTTGGCGGTGCGCCGCCAATATTCCCGAAGAGTGGTACGAGGGAGACAGGGTCGGTCTGGAGCGACTGGTGGAAACGCTCTGCCATCGACGGCCTACCATCCGGAAGTTAATCAGCGAATTTCGCAGGTCAAGCCGGAACCCATTTTCCAAACTGGCGTGAATCGCCCGCGGATTCTGCCATGCCTCTCGCGGCGAGAGATCGATCGCTTGAGGCACAGCGTTTGTAATTGACACCCGTGCAAGCGACGGGCTTTCCGCACAAAGCACTAGGAGAGGAGGATTAGGCCAATGGTCGAGCACAATCCTCCATCTCCTGCCGAAAGCGGCCGCCTTCCAGTGATTCCCCTTCCAATTGCGCTCTATGTCTCCGGTGAACTCATTTTTGAGCTCTATGACGGGGGGCAGCCGTCCCGTCGATTTTCGATCCGTTGGGAGCAGCTCGTTCCAGGGAAGGAGAGCGAGCCAGGGGCGGCACCTCAGAGTTCCCAAGCGGTTTTGCGCACACGCCAAGATTAGTACCCGCGTTCCATGACCCGCCTAACGCGGACTTCCACCTAATCGCCAAGTGATGAGAAATGAGGACGGCCATGAGGATTCGTGTTACCACCAGAGCCGACTTATTTGAGAAACGAAAACAACAACACATCGAGCGCGGTTAGGTAGCACCACGAGCCAGGTATCGGTCGGGCTTGATCTTGATGTCAGCGTCTCTTTCTTGAGTTAAGTCACCTTATATCAACATGTTAGCACTTACCGCATATAGGGGTGGACGTGAAACTTTCGATAGCCTATGCTAGGCATAGGCCAAAGGAGATCGCTATGAGCCCGGAACGCCATGTCAAAGTCTTTAAGAACGGTCGGAATCAGGCAGTGCGGATCCCCCGTGAGTTCGAATTTCTGGGTGAGGAGGCGATCATGCGAAAGGAAGGCGACCGACTTATTATCGAGCCCACTCCACCGAAATCCCTGCTGGCAGTGTTGGCTACCCTGGCGCCGCTGCACGAGGATTTTCCACCCATCCCTGATTTGCCGCCTGATCCGGTCGATCTCTGATGCGCTACCTTCTTGATACCAACATCGTTTCTGATCTTGTCCGCAACCCGCACGGAAACGTGGCACAGCACATCCGCAAGGTTGGCGAAGCGCAAGTCTGTACCAGCATCATCGTCGCTGCGGAATTGCGTTACGGGGCTACCAAGAAAGGCTCACCGCGGCTCTCGGCCCAACTCGAAGCGGTGCTTGGGGCGCTTGAAGTCTTGCCCTTCGAGGTGCCGGCCGATGCTGCCTACGGATTGCTGCGTACGCGACTTGAGAAGGCTGGCAGACCAATCGGCGCCAACGACCTGCTCATTGCGGCTCAGGCGCTTACTCTTGGTTACACCATCGTCACCGATAATGAAAAGGAATTCGCCCACGTCGAGGACCTTCCACGGGAGAATTGGCTGCGATAAGCCCGAGTGACGATTGGTCAAGAACCATGCTTCGGCTTTACGCGTTCGCTCACTACGCGTGTTGCTAGTACTCTCTCCCAACTAACGCACCATGTTTATTGAAGCAGATGTAACGTTATCGCTTAATGACGTCCGTCATTGAAGAATCGCTCCTCACTAAGCGAGGAACTGAATTGCTTTCCCTTCCGTAGTCCACGTCCCGCTCCGTCGCGACTTCTGCACCCCGCAGCCACCCGGCCTGCCGCTTGAGCAGACTGCTAGGGCCTAACGCGCCTTCAACCTGATTGCGGAATGAACGAGAAATGAGGATGGCCATGAGAATTCGTGTGACTACCAGGGCCGACCTGTTTGAGAGACGAAAACAACAACACATCGAGCGCGGCTACCGAATTGAAGATGAACAACCGATTCTTGTGAATGGTTTCTGCTCGTTCATCGCCGTGAGCGAGATACCCGATTCAGACCCAGTCGGCGAACTGGTGGCACAAGCGCTCAATCGACACAACGGTTCGTACAGCGATTGTTGAGGAAAGATGATGCCGCGCCAGGGAGAGACTGATGTCACAGAAAAATCGAGGGCGCCGGTTCAAGACGGCACCCTCGGTGAATACAAACTTGGCTGGTTACGCGACCGCCCTTGTCGGGGCTTCTGCGGTTGTGTGTTTCGCAGCCCCTTTCCCCAGGAAGGTTACCAGTTCAGAATTCACTTCCTCCGGGTGGGTCCAGGTGATGCAGTGCGGCCCATCCTTCACCACCGACAGGCGCGCTCCCTTGATCAGCTTGGCCGTTCGCTCTCCCGCTGCTGCGATCGGCACAATCCGGTCTGCGTCGCCATGAATCACGAGCGTCGGGACGTCGATCCGTGACACGTCCTTGCGGAAGTCTTCGTGCCAGGTCGGTACGCAGGCGAGACTGGCCGTGGCGGACGCGCCGGCGGCCACGTTCCAGCTGGCCTGAACGGCTTGTTCGCTGACACGCTTACCCAACAGCGCGTCTGTGTTGTAGAAGTTCTTGAAAAACTCGGCGAAGAAGGCGTAACGGTCCGCAGCGATAGCTTTCTCGATTCCCTCGAACACACTGCCGTCTACACCTTCCTGATTGTCTGGCGTTTTGAGGAGAAAGGGCGGGACCGAGGAGATAAAGACGGCATGGCTTACGTCCTTCGATCCGTGCTTGCCGATGTAACGGGCCACTTCGCCGCCGCCCATCGAAAACCCAACCAGGGCAAAGTTGTGTAATTTTATCCGGATATTTCTTCTGCCGTGCTTACGGTTGCAGGGGTCGTCGTTTGCACCCTGAATCTCGTACTCTATGCCCGTGCCTTCTGGGTGGGACACAAGAGATCACAGTAGCTTGAAGACGTTCCCAATGACATCGTTTTGGCGATACCTTCGTGGGAGAATCTTCCAGTGGAGGGCATCGTGGAACTAGGATTGCGGAAGTCGTTCAAGATCGTTTCTCCCGGTAGCTCCCTGAGGCGAAGAGTCGCCTTTAGCCTGGCTATCGTACGACTGATTCTCGTACCCGTCATTCTTCTCGCGGTTTACTACTTGTTCAGGATGGGTCTGATTGTAGACCTCATCGTCAGCGTAGACGCTCCAGTCGCGAGGCTTGCCGAGCAGGTATCCGTTGAAATGCTTGATGCCCGCCGTGCTGAGCGAAACTACTTCCTGCTTCGCGATCCGGAATACCTTAAAGCAAACCGCGAGTCACTTGCCCGAGTGACAGAGGCTCTGGAAAAGATTCGAGATCTTGAACCTGGAGAAAGAGCAAACTGCGAGTCTGAGGCGACGGAATCGATCAGGAAGAGATTCTGTCCGATCAAGTTGCACGGTTTGTCGGGACTGTCGGGACAGCGTACCTCCTTCAAAGACGGAATGCGTACCAGTTTTGCCAGCGGCTGCCAGTCGCCTCGCTCGCCGTTGTCCGACACCGCCCGGATACGTAGCGAGCCAAACACCGATGGACCCAAGCTCTTAAGCGGTCGAAGCGTGCCAAGCAGGGTCTGGGAGTCTTCCAGGACCAGCGTGCCATCCGCCAGGCTCAGAGAAACCTCCGCGGAGCCGTCGTCGGTTGCGACTTCGATCTTTTCGGCGCGCGGAAAGGTCGCCGGTATTTCGGTTTTCAAAAAGAACGATATTTGCCCGTCTTGAGGAAGATCGTCCGGATTCCCCAGACGAATCACCGAAGGGGTTGGCCCAGACTGCACGCTCTTGTTAAGAAGCGTCACTCGCGGACGTGGCGGTTCAACAACCGTGTCCAAATCCAGCACCCGTCCGTCCTTGAGCGCGACATGCGCCACCAGTTCCTTGCTTACTTGCAATGCGGTCGCCGCGGCAGGGTTCGAGGATGACAATTGCAACTGGTCCTTACCGTCAGCGCGGGAAAGGCCAGCGGGGGCAAAGTGGATGCCATCCAGCTCCATTCCAGCCACCTCGTCCAATCGCGTACCCGTCAACACGCCTTGCTGATCGCCTGCGCTGAACGCGAAATGGTCCAAGTGCGCTGCCTCTGAATACATCTGCATGGGAACCTCATCGGGCTTGCTCAATCCGGATTGTCCGACCAGCGTTACTACGGGCCCAGCGGCTTCCTCTTTCAGCGGTACGTCGACTTCCAGTTGATCCGCCTTTAGCAGCTTCCAGGTCGCTTTCAGCGGCTTTCCTCGCTGATCTTTCATCGTTACCTGGTCCACACACGGGACATTCTCTGATTGCAGATGGAATGCATCTTGGCGACCTACGATCAGTGCGTCGGCATCTTCCGAGGTGAGAACCCACCTCGCCGGATGCGCGTTTTGCAGGCGGAAGGTGGGCCCATCGAAGGACTGGAATCCCCAGTATCCATGCAGCGTCCCCGTGATTCCCGCATCGAGCTGACCCGCGTGCAGGGAGTGGGTGTCAACCACGAAACCTCCGCGTGCCGCATCCGCGGTCACGGGTAGATCGATGGCAAGCCCGGCTTTGATCTGAACGCGAAGAACGATATCGTGCGCGTAGGTAGTCGAAAACACCAGAGGAGCGCCCTCCACCGGAAGCACCAATCCGGCCCGTTGCAGGCAAAACACCTGCTTCGGTTCCATGGGGCGAAGTGGCGGGAACTGGGCGGCTTCCACCGCCGGCAAACCGGCAACCAGAACAGACATTGGTTTATGAAAGGAAGGCGCATTATTCAGCTTGAGATTCAGTTCATCGTGCTTCGGTAACGCCGGCGCGGGCGCTGGTCCGCACGGCGGAAACGATCGTTTGGTGGAGTCCAGCCTGCGAACGAACGATGTTTTTCAGCGACCGCGGCAACGATCGTGTCTTGAAGAACATGAATGGCAAGCTCTATCCCCACCCGGCGTTGCTGTTCAAAGCGTGCGGGACTCACTTGTGGGTTCGCGCTCTTGCTAAAGACGAGCGGCCGACGGCAGAAACCAAGCTGTGCATGGCGCCCTACTGGAACTGCTACGACAACGGCGTGTGTTGCACCGGCAGTATGAAGATTCCGCAGGAGAAGTCGGTCGCTGCCATTGACTTGTGGGAGGAGGCGTTCTTCCAAAGCGAATTCACGCACGCCTCCGGCGTTCGCAAACACGTCCGGTTTCGCCTCGGCTTCCTGGCGATGTGGCAATCCCTAGCGGGACAAAAAGCATTTCCAGAGAAGTACCTGGTGAAGCTGCCGCAGACGCTCGCGGATTTCGTGAGGAACGATGACCACAGCTATCGAAACGACAATCGCCACAACGACTGAACACCAGATTCCCGGTGCACTGCTGCAGAAGAAGGTTCAGGTCACGGTGGTCGGCTGCGGTGGCACGGGAAGCGCCATTGCGGCCGGATTACCGTATCTGCACCAGGCCATGGTTGCTTTAGGGCATCCACATGGGCTGGACGTGACCTTGGTCGACGGCGACCGGATTTCCCGCACCAACTGCGTCCGTCAACCTTTCAGCGAGAGTGAGGTCGGCCTCTACAAGTCGACCGTGCTTGCCACCCGGATCAATCTGTTTTGGGGCCTCGGCTGGGAAGGAGTGCCGCACTTCGTCGATGAAACGTGGGGACACGAAACCGACATTCTCCTCGGCTGCGTGGACTCCCGTGCCGCCCGAAACGCAATGACACGAACTCAAACCTACTGGAACTGCCACTATTGGCTCGATCTGGGCAACAACGCCGATAGCGGACAGTTCGTGCTGGGCCAGCCCGAAAACCAGAGGAACAAAGCGCGAGACTTGCGCTTGCCGACTGTCTCCGAACTCTTCCCTGAACTCATCAACGCGAAGCTCGACAAAAAGGACAGACTTCCTCCATGTAGCGCATTAGAAGCGTTAGAGCGGCAGGAGCCTTTTGTGAACCAGACGCTCGCGTACCAGGCTCTGGCGATGCTTGCGCGGCTCTTCCGCTACGGACGGCTCTCCTACCACGGCGCCTTCGTCAACCTGCGGAACGGGCGCACGACTTCACTCCCGATTGATCCGGCCGTCTGGCAAGGGATGATGACCAGAGTTGCGTCGGATCGTCGGGGCGGAAAGGGAAACGGAATTAGGCAGTCACGGGTCCGCCGGCGCTCCCCGTAATGGGTCGGAATCTCACCGCTAGACGTTGTGACTAAACCCTTGATGGAAAGCCCCAAGTTGAGCGCGAGCTTCTTCTTCGACGTGGTCGCCGACGCCTCTGGCCCGAACGAAGGACATCCACGCAGGATTGTTTTCGTTCATCGCCGCGAGAAATGCATTTACGATTTCTGCTTCTTCGAGAGTGCAGAGCACCCTCAAGTCGATTCCCAGCAGAAAAGCCGTCGCGAGCCCGAAGTCCGCCAGTCCGGCGTCTATCACGACATCCGAAAAGAGCCGTTTACTATCAGCTTCATACTATGTGAGCAGGCCCCGGATATCATCCAGATCCTTCACTCGCCGCTGTGGATCATCCATGAAGGCGACAATCTTCAAAAGCATCAGCGCCGTGGACGAAATCACTCTCAGCGTGAGATCTGGCGAAAACTCAACCGGCTGGGCGCCAGTGAAAACATGCTCGAATCCCACCAGGCTCATGGTGAACTGACTGATGGGCCAGGTCAGTTGCTTGGCTTCGCGAAGCTTCGGCCCGGCGGGAAGCAGATCCATGATCGTTCCCTGCGCGCTGCGCCAGCGGTGCTCCCGGTTGGCGAATTGAATCCATCCGTCCAGCTGAAGCCTCCGCTCCAGTTCCGCGAACTCATTGAGGTCCAATGCCACTGCAAAGTCAATGTCTCCTGTATGCCGGAGTTCGCCGGGGAAATGCACTTGGTATGCGATGGCACCGATAATGACGAGGTCTGCTCCGAGCGCAGTGCAATGGTCGCGGAGCGCACGCAGATCGGTGATTTGAGCCGCTGTCAATTCGCGCATCACTCAGAAAGGTACTCGCGTTTGATTTCTTCCGCCGCCTCATGCGCCCGGGGATCGGAAGAGTACATCAACTCTGCGTAAATCAACCACGGATGCGCGAGCGGAAACGGCCCAGTCTCCCTCCAGAACGGCGCGGTGCCGAAGGAACGGAGGAAGATGAGAGGTCCGGATTTGTCCGGAATCATCCGCAGCTTCCGACGGAGCTGGTCGGTGAAAGAGTCCATGAAGACGGGCAGTTCCAGTCCCCGATAAAACTTTTGGAGAGCATAAGAAGCCGGCCCACCGGTCACCGACCACCGAATCGAATGCTCGGTGAGCGCTTCCCGTAAGCTGGCGAGCATGTCATCGACATCATTGACGGGAGAACGAAAGCGGCCAATCAAAAGCTTCGGACGCAGGGCGAGCTCGTACCCTCTTAAAAGTTCTTCCCGCAGCTGCGCGTTGTCCCGGATCTGGAAGCCATCTTCCGATTGTCTCAGAACTCCCCGCTCGACCAATTGCTTCTCAACCTTCGCGACATTGCTTTTGCCCAACCCTGAGACTGCCGCCAATTGGCGGACAGACCAACTCCCCGCTTCTTCCTGCGTAGCGAAGGCGAACAAGAGCTGAGTCGTAGCAGGACTGATTCGTTTGCCTTCCTTTAGAACCGCATTTTCTTTGCCTCCGACAATGGTGCGCTCGTAGTTTCGACCGAGCACGAGGTGTATGTTGCCTGCTTGGTCGAGGAAATTGATGCCCGATCCGATCAACCGTTCGGCGGAAGGCCCGGGAACGTAGCGCGCAAACAATAGAAGGGGCTTGCGATGTTCTCTGGCGTAGAGGTCGGCCTGAGCTACCAGCGCGTTCAGCGTTCCTCGGTCGAGATACGATCTCTTTTGTTCGACGAGGAAGTCGTAGGTTCCCTTCGGAGTGCGGACCTTGAGCATGCCGTCGACTTCAGGATGGGTGTCGCGCCCCGGCGCAGAGAAGTCGAGATCGCTGACGAAGGGCAGAGTTCGGAGCTGCTCCAGATAGGGTCGGATGGACGGCTCGGTTTGCATTATGTCCACTATTATGGCATGTCCATTACTAATGGACAACACGAATTATAGGACACGCTTTACGGCGACACGCGGATAAGAATCTATCCCGCACAAACACATAGGTTTAACCCTACGTTCGAAGAAACTCAACATTCACGCACCGTGAACATGGGGGAAACGATGAACGTGTCGTCGCCATGGCCTCCATTTGCGTTCGACGCGCGGGGCTAGTCAGTTCAAGTAAAGAGGCAGTCTCTTATGAGCCAATGCTTTCGGCCTGTCAAAGAAATCTGGAATACCCATTCATCTTGCTTCATCGAACCCGAAACACTGATCACGCTGCTCCATGATCTTGCTGCCCGAGTCGCCACCGCCAGCGATGACCATGCTTATGGCGACAACACGGCGGTGTGGTTCGAGAATGGAAACAAAGTCCTCGACTACATTGAACGAGACCAGCGATTCAGCCCAGACAGCTTCAAGGAAAGCCTGGAAGAACAAGGAGTACGGGTCCGCAGGCCCGACCTCGCCATCCTAGTCGGCAATATGCGGAGCCTAGCCGCAGAGTGGCGGGATTCCATCGGAGCGCACGGCGAACTCGTGTTCTACATTGACACTTGTTGATTCTCCGTAAGGGCCAGACTCTACGAAGGTTGAATTCGCGCTTTTTGCCGCAATTCCTTCAGCTCATCAAAGCAGGGAGCGCATTGTCGGATGTGGGCAAGCAGGGAGGCGAACTTAGTGTCCCCGGGCCGTTGCGCGAGTTTCAGCAGGACGTCGCGCCCTGGACAGGCGATGCGCTGAGGGTTGGGAAAGTCTTCATGCACTACCCTGTCAAATGCGTCAAACAGTTCTTTTTCCGAATCCATTCTGCACGCTCCAGTTGAGCACGGAGTCCGAGCCCAACTGCCATGTTGCCCTCCGCAGAATCCCACGATCCATGATCGGTGTCGATGAAAATCTTTGTGTGCATTCGCCTATCGTGCCGAACAGATGCGGCCCGCATATCCGAACTTGGCGATGAGTATGACGGCGACCGCGCCCATTTAGTGTCTGTGCTGTTGCCTCCAGATCAAGCGAAAAATGCCGAATAACGTCCCGACATCCGGGTCAGCGTCCTCCTCGCTCCCTTAAGAGAGCACATCCAACCAACGCCACAATCGCACGATGCCAAAAAGTGCAATCCCAGGTGAGACACATTTCTGTTTCGAAGCCATATATAAGTAGGAGGGGATGTGGGGTCCGGCTTCCACAGCCTTTAGGGGACATGGGGGAATTGAATCAACCAGCCCGCCGTCGTACCTTCCGCTGGCCTGGGGCGGCGCGAGAGATGGTGAGGACATATGTGAGCACCCTATCATCCGAGGTCTCAGGCCAAGATGGGCACAACACGCAAATGGCGTTGCAGGGGCTGATCACAAGAATTGCGGCAGTGTCGGGAAACCCGCGTGCAGCCTGCTGGAGGTTCGTGCGCCAGCTGGGAATCACCTCGAAGCGAAGCTACCGGCCATGGACAAAAACCGAGCAACAGAAGCTAGTTGACTTGATCGCATCACACTCTCTCGAGGAAGTTACGGTACTGCTCCGGCGCTCGCGGACCTCGGTGCAGGCCATGTTGCATCGGCTCGGGGCCAGCGCGCGCATGGGACAGGATTGGTTTACGAAACATAGTCTGGCTCGGGCTTTGCATGTTCGTGCAGAAGAAGTGCAAAGATGGATTGATCGGGGACTCTTGAAGTGCCGAATCGTCGAGGCGACTGGAGTTCAGCGACAGGTCATTGACGCAGAAGCCTTTTGTGAATTCTGCAAGGAACATAGCCGGGAGATTGTCGGACGAAGGTTGAACCCCGAGCGACTGAGCTTTGTCCAGACGTTCGTATTTCCTCCGAGCCATATGCAACTTCTGCCCGTGAGAGAAGCGAAGAAGGAGCAGGCAGCGTATACGGCACAGATGAGGAACGGAGCAGAATCAGAGACGGATGAGGACGACGATCTGGGCGCCACTGCGTAGGGTCGTCAGCTGCGCCCGATCTGGACATGGAGGTCCGCGAGTTTCCTGGTCACGGGCGGCGAACGTCAGAAGGCCACCTGATTCTCTCTATCTCACGCCAGAAACTGTTACGGATGGCCGCCGGCGATTTTCCCAATATTTGCGCAACGTCCTTCCACTCGTATCCGGCAGCCCTGAGCATCAGAACGGTGCCATTCTTGTCGCTGAGTTTTCGGACCATCCTCGCGAGTTCCAGACGCGCGTTCACCTGGGCGATCCAACCCTCGCCTAAGGTGCGGCTCGACAGTTCGCCGGACCCTCCCACCAATTCAAGGCGGTTTAACTTGGTCGCATAGCGCCGCAGACGGCGGCAGAAGGCCACCATGAGAAGCGCATGCTTTTGTGAGGATTCAGGAGCCCCAATGCGGTCGAGGTAACGCGATACCTGCGCAATCGTGTTTTCCATTAGCTCGGCAGCGGGACCATGATCGTCAAGAAGAGCTTGCGTCCGCCGACATGCCTGTTTCCAGATCTCATGGCCGGCCAATCTCACATCCGCACGAATCGGTCTTCCCGCCTGATCGGCCTCCCGGTCCCACCAAAGAAGTATTCTCCCCGCACGCGCCATACTGCACCCCACCCTTGAGCAAAGACTAAAGATCGAAGTTGGGAATCACATCCGGGCCAGGCGGAGGTGTTGAACTCACGAGATGAGAAATGTGGAGGAATGTCCTCACGCGCCAGAGGCATTTGTCTAGGTCGCCGATCGTGTGCCCGTACAAAGGGGATCGGACCAGAGATGGGACATTGGGAGAAAGTCGGAGTCGTGATGGTCGGAAAACCGGACAAAATGACCGCCCGGAGCGCCACGCAATTGCACTCTCGCGCCATTACGAGTTTCCGGGACCACCCCGAGCTTAGGCTGCAGATCGCGCGAGCGTGGTAGAGCGCACTCCCAGCGGGATTACCGTCACGGCGCAAGTGCTGTTTCGTGGTCAGCCAAGTCCTGTCTTTGTTAAGGGTTGTGGACGACGCGCGCAGCAGTGCCTGACCTCTTCTCGGTTGGACTGGTTGAACTACCGGCTTCCGACCTACCCCACTTCTCTTGTGCACAGCGGCTTCTCGCGGAAAGGATGATCACTATCGTGGCGTATTTCCGCGCACCGGTGGTGAATTTTATTTTTGGTGGTCGGAATACTGGACAATACATTCGCCCTAATTAGTTGCCAGCCTTGGGATCATGCGTCACGACGTCTTCGGAGACTGCAAGGATGCATGTCTGTCCGTCGAATTGGATTCGGTCGGCAGAATACGCGGTAAGCTTGATTTCGCCGGATTTTGTCCGAAGCCGGGTGATTACGTTCCGAATCGGACCTCCCCGCCGGAGTTGCGTCATCAACAATCTTCGGTCGGCAGGATCGTCCCAAATGCTTAGCTCGTGTACGGTACGCCCCAGCAGCTCCTCCCGGCGATATCCATAGCGGCCTTCAAAGGCGGCATTCACTTCCAGAAAACGTCCCTCCTCAAGGGTCGTGATCGAGAACGCGATAGGACTCGAATCGAATATCTTCTGAAATTTCTCCTCGGAGACCCGGCGGCCGGCCTCTGACTGGTCGAGCGCCTGCTCCGCTTTTTGGAGGTCTGCCAATCGCTTTTCCAGCTCCGAACCGTAGATCTCAGCCGTTGAATAAAGACGGGCGTTTTGAATGGCGACTGCCGCAGGTATAGCCAGCAACTCGGCGCGCCGGAGGTGGTCCTCGGTGAAGTGGTTCGGCTCGACATGGCCAACAGAGAGAAACCCCAGGAATTCGTCAGAAGCCAGGAGGGGGACGCTGAGCCAGGAATGGAACTGTTTGTGTCCCTCGAAGGTTTGCCATCCGTCTTCGAGTCTAGTGTCGGGGATCAAAATGCGTTTCCGCTCGGAACAGATACGTTGAAAGAACGGAGACTCGTCGGCAACAAAGGTCAACGGGCTGCGGGGGGATTGTTTGGTGGGTTCAGGGCATGACTTCTCGCCCAATGCCAGCCAGTGCGGACCTCCTTCGGGCACGAGCACGCGGGCGCACGAGTAGGGAACCAGCTCCGCCAAAGATCGCAGTAGTGCGTCGAGAACACAGTCCATGTGAAGATCTTGTGTCAGCGCAAGAGTGGCCTTGCGCAGGGCCTCCGCTTCCGCCCATGCCGAGTTTGCCTTGGCAAGATTAGCCGCGACCTGATCTTCCGCTTCCTTGAGCGCGGTGATGTCTAGCGAGGTTCCGCCCAGGCGGGTGATCTTTCCGCTAGCATCTCTCCGGGGAAAGCCGCGGACCCAAACCCAGCGAAGTTCACCATCTGGCCTGACGATACGAAATCTTTCGTCGAAGTGTCCGGTCTGGGCCGCTTGCTCAAGCTTTGCCAGCACGTGAGCTCGATCGTCCGGATGAATGACCTTCTCATACGAGGCCGGTTCTTCGATCAGGGATTGGCAGGAGCGGCCAGTGATGGTTTCGTATGCCGGATTGACGAAGGTGGCTTTCTTCGTCTCGGCGTCGATCACCCAGAAGATTTCCTGGATGTTGTCGGCCATCTGGTGGAATTCCTGCTCCCTGTCTTCAAAAACGCTCTCTGCCTGCCGTTCGGTGCCGCGTATCTGGCGGATCACGCCGGTAGACAACAGCACGAAGACAAGAATTGCACTGATCACTGAAATCCAAAGGGCCAGTTCCACTCGCGGAGACTGAAAATTGGCGACACGGATCGCGACTAAGAGAACTGCCAAGGCAACGACGAGGCCGAGCGAGGCGAAATTCAAGCCTCGTTTCGACGCCTCCGCAGGAAGCGGTTTCGGGCGGGACTGATCGGCTGGTTCCACAGTGAGCGACCCACCTATTTGCCGGACTTAGGCTCATCATAATACCCTGCCCAGGGCAGATGGCTTCCAGGCAGCAACTTCCGCTCGAACTTCAAGGATGGTCGATTGCCAAGAGCAGTCCGGTGTTTTGCCGTATTTTATGCCTGGCCGTTTCGATCGCAAATTGCTTTGAGAATCCGATTATTTGGGCGGGGACTCTCGGTTAACTTCTTTTCCGTGCCCCCAATGTCTATCCCTACACGATTCTGGTAACCGCTCCCGGGGCAAAAGTCATCCGCTCCACAGCGGCCAATGCCTATGACTTCCTGGACATCGAGTCCGGCCGAGTCACGGCCGAGGACTTGTTCATCGGGGCTTTTCATTATGGCGTCAACATCGACCACGCCTACGACCATGTCACCCTGCGTAATCTCTTCAACGAATTGTTCTGGGATGTGGCAGGCGCGCCCTTTCCAAGCCCGATCGACACCTGGGTGTCGAACAACGGGACAGCGCTGGTCGTGGGCCGCGTGGACAGCCTCGAGGTGAACGATTTCTTCCTGTTCATGCGCTACACGGGCATACTTCTGACCGATTCGCCTGACAAGTCGCAAAATCCCACGTGCGGATACGGAACGGGAAGCGACTTCGATCTGGATACCGTGCAGTACGGCATCGTCGTCAATGCGTCCCAATCGCCGGGATACAAATTCACCACTACGAACATAGGCTCAGGAAATGGCGGCATCGCGGCGGCACAGGTGGGGACAGGGTCTCTACCGCCGAAAATCCTGATCAACGGAGGCGAGCAGCGGGGGTATTGGGCCGACGGTCCGTACCCTCCGCCCGGCCCGGACACCATCATAGTAAGCATCCTGCCCTGAGCCTTCCTGTGCGGCTGGGGCCGAGCCCGGTTCCTAGAACTTAATCTGACATTCCCCGGATAGCTGAAAGGATAAGCCGAGGCGCAAAGGCCCGTGTCAAGGCTCTCCGACCGCGAACGCGGCGTGCGCAGCGCGGCCTTGACACGGGCCGGGCCTCGGCTACGCTCTGGCTATCCGGGGAATGAAAATTCGGAATTGCAGCACTACAGACCAAAACCGAAACCCTGAGCAATCTCATTCGTGTGCGTGGTTTACCTCTCTGCCAAATTTGCCTTCATAGGTTCTCGAAACTTGATGCCGTACGAGCTGCTCTTCGGTGTGCGGATGTTGGCCTTCACTCAGTTGTGCAAAGTGTTCGGAACCAACGCTACCTTGCAACCCCCACTGCTCGGCAAGTCTGCCCTGCCACTCACTGCGGCCCTGCTGATCGCGGCTCCAGTAGTTCTGTTCCTGCGAGGCAAACTCGCGCACATGATAAGTACGAGCCTGGCTGGCTGACAGCGGTTTCGAGATCGTGAGCATACCGAGCGTTCCTCAAGCGTGAAGTGGTGTTCTTGGCAATTTGCCGCTCATTCGATTCCCTTCGTTTTTTCCCAAGCGAACCCCTCTTTGGGTTTGGTCTCGGGCGCACCGATGGTCGAACCAAAGAGCGCGAGCATCGGCTGGGTAGGCTTCTTCAGCGGATCGGCGGGAGCATTCGCGGGCACTGATGGCGCCGGTTTCGGCGCGATCTCTGGCATCTGCCGCTGCGAAAATCTCGGCAGTCCGAATCGGATTCTGCCCATCTTTATCCTCCATCTCTGGATCAAACTTGGCCGAGGTCGGCCCCATTCGATCGTCTCCCTATCCCACCCTTTACGTGAGGACCGGTTCTGCAACACACTCCGCACAGCCAGTAGCAAAAGGAACATCGCGGCTACCCAAAGCAACGGCGTCAAGAGCGAAAAGCTTCTGGGAAAAGGCATGGCAGTCATGGCATACGAGCTCTTTCCTTGCCCTCGCGGGCAAAGAAGTCATCAAGTAGTTTGCGCGCTTGCTGAAGCTTTCGTGCGTCCGCCTGGTCGCGAATTGTGAGGACGGAATCAGGAGACAATTGCCGGCCTTCCGATGCCGCTTGAGAGGCTGCATGGAAGAGATTCAAGAGCGCGTAACGCACCGCCCAAACTTCGGCCAATACCAGTTGGGCGGGATCAACAGGCCGCTGTCGCGCAGCGCGCAGAGCGGTCCCGCGCAGCCACTCGGAGAGAGCCTGTCCCGCGCTTTCGGCGGCGGCTTCTAATTCTCCCAGTTCTTCGGGAGTCAGTCTCGTGGCCGCGGTCTTGGTGCGGAAGCCGGTCTTCGCCTCTTCGCCGAACGGCAAACTGGACTGTGGAGTGGCTTGAATGTGGGGAATGCTCATTTAGGGAACCGCCTTGTCACCCATGCCGTGCGTCCGACTTCTCTTACATCAAGCAGCGAAATCGCTAGTTCACAGCAAGGTCTTGCCCCTCAACGCGTTTACGTGATCGACGATGGGCAGCGCTTTGTCGCAAACAAACATCATCCGTTCGATATTGCAGTCACCAAGCCGAGACGAATTTTGTTGACGCAACCAAAGTTAACCTGCGTAAACATCGAAGCGCCGGCTGGCGCTCCGCAGTTCCCAATTTGGGGGTGACGTCTCCACCCTTCTTCCGGTGCGGAGCACCGCGTTTCTTACAGCTCGCCGTATTCCAGCACCTGAGCCTCCCACGTATGGATCGCTGCGGGGGCCTGCCATGCGCGGCGAAACAGATTCCGGATCGACTGCCAATGTTCCATCGGGAATTCGAACGTGATTCCGTTCTCACGCGCAAAGAAAAACACTCCCCTCTCCTCGTTCTCCAGGATCGCCGTGTGAGCATAGAAGTAGTAGCCTTGCCATTGGCAAAGATCCCGCTCCAAATCAAGCTCTTCAAGCATCCTTCGGAACTCCGCAACCAAGCTGAAGATCAAGAACATCCTGTCCGCGATCTTCTCGCACGGGGTCCGATGGGAATTCGTGGAACGCAACCCCGTTTGCGGTCAAGGCGGCACGCCTGGCCACCGCGGTGCCTCAACTGGCGTGCGCCAGAGCAACAGAATCTCCATCACTCGGGTGATTCTGCCGCCCGATGTCGTGCGTCAAACTCTCGAACAGTTGCCCCTGCGCGAAGCAACGATGGTGCTCATCGATGCCGTCACGGCGTTGAGGGCCTCAGAGTTAGTCGCGTTGAAGTGGAGAAATGTCGGTTGGGACACAGGCATCCTTCGACCCGAATTTGCTTTCGTGGAAGGCGAATTGAAGGATACCAAGAGCAGAAACAACGCTCTGCCCCTAGCTCGACCAGTTCTGAATGTGCTTCGTCTGTGGCGCGAGCACACACCTTATCGCTCGGACGAAGACTGGATCTTTGCCAGTCCGCACTACCATGGCAAGACCCCGTATACGTATCAAATCCTTTTCCGACGTCACATTCGCCCTGTAATAGAGCGAGTCTCAACCCTCAAGAGCAGCAAGCAAGCGCCGATTGGGTGGCACACGCTGCGCCGATCACTAGCTACATTGCTGATCTCGAACGGCGAGAATGTGAAGGTCGCACAATCGCAACTTCGTCACACCACCCCCAAGATAACCTTGGAACTCTACGCGCAAGCGGTTTCCGCCGACCAGCAGAAAGCACACAGGAAGGTCGTCCAGATGGTGCTGCCGGCGAAATTTCCCGAGAAATTGAAAGCGCGAAGCGGTGCCCCAACTGCGTAGAAACCGTTGTAGGTGTCCGAGGGTGCCCGAAATCAACTCTGCCGAAATCCTCTAAGTATCTTGAAATCTTGGTGAGCGCGGCAGGATTCGAACCTGCGACCCACGCCTTAAAAGGGCGTTGCTCTACCACCTGAGCTACGCGCCCTCACCATACTGCATCTGCTGGAAGGAAAAGCACTTACTGAGTATTGCCTACCGCCGCCGCCAGAGTGCTTTTTGCTTCGGTGTCAGTAGTGGTGCCAGTTGCTCTTCCCTGACCAGCGGGGAACAGTATAACAGCTTCCTGGCGCTTTCTCTCCGCTGCATTGAACGCGTGTCATACCACATTAGAAATGTCCCCGTCTTGTCCACAATAGAAATGTCCCCTGGGTTGTGGTTTCATGCTGCCCCGGAAAAGAGGGCGCGTGCCTTGGCGGAAAAGCCTTTTCTCCAAGGATGATTCGAAGCTGGAGGAAGGCTCCGCCTTAGGATCGGGGAAGGGGGCGCGGGGGAAGGGGCAGCGCCCCTTCCCTCGCCCAGCGCTATCGAGGCCTTCAACTCGTGGAAGCCCAGACGCTGATTGCGGTAGTGAATGGCAACTTCCCCGGCTTCGTTTTCCCGCACCAGCACGCGACTCTTGGCCGGCGCCCAATGCTGACTCTGCCGTGCCAGTTGCAGCAGTCGATTGTTGTAGCGCACCACCCAGTCCTCACTCACCACTCGTTCCTCCTCCAGCCAGAACACTGCGTCCAGTTGCCGCGCCGTCGGCCGTCGCCGGTGGTAATCGGCTTTGGCCAATGCCGCATGCGCATAACGGCGATTGTGCTCGGCGAGATAGTGCTCGTCCAGATAGGCATTCGCCTGGCCGTAGTTCGCGATCCCGGCCAGCCGCAGTTTCTTCACCAGCCGATCCTGATGCGTGCCATGCGCCCGTTCCACGCGTCCTTTCGCTTGCGGCGAACTGGCCGCGATGATCCGGATGCCCAGCTTCGCGCACATCCGCCCAAACTGCGTTACCGCCGGTTCTCCACGCTCCCGCTCTTCGGCATTCGGCGGCCGCACGTACACGTTCTTCCAGTCTGTGTACAACGCCTGCGGCACTCCGTAGCGCTCGATCCAGCGCCGCAATACTCCTGCCGCCGCCCAGATCGTTTCCTCCTCCGAGAAACACCCCAGCGCCTTCGTCGTCGCGTCATCGACCATGTGCATCAGACAGCCGCGGGGCCCGCGCTCTTCCAGCCACTCATGAAAGCTGCCGTCCAACTGCACTAACTCGCCAAAGTGCGCCTTCGCTTCTCGCCGCTGCCGATACGGTTTCCGCCGCCGCTGTCTCGGCCACAGCCCCGCCTCTTTCCGCCACCGCCGCAGCGTCTCGGCCTGCACTTCGAGTCCGTCATCGCTGGCCAAGTGCTCGGCCGCCAACGTCGGCCCGAAATCCTCGTAGCGGGCTTGCACCTGTTGCAGCACCGCCGCTCGGAACTTCGCTGGGTAGGCCCGGTTCGACACTCGCCCGCAGTTCCCATGCTGCAACGCTTTCGCTCCTCCCGCCCGATACCGCGCCCAGATCCGCTTGCTCTGCCGATAACTCAACTCCAACAACTCCGCCGCTTCGCGCAAGCGCAAACTCCGCGCCTTCACCCGGCTCATCACCTCGACCCGACTCAACTCTCTCCTGCTCAATCCCGTTCTCCCCAATCTTCGTTCCTCCTCGCCGAAGGAACTCTAAAAGGGGACACTTCTAATGTGGTCGCAGGGGGACACTTTTAATGTGGTTCAACACGCTGCATTGAACGCGGAAAGCTTCTTCATTGCGTTCACGGGATGCCCGAGATTCTGTTTGCAGCCGAGATAGCGTTCCGTGGTCTGCACGGATGCATGCCCGAGCAAGAACTGAATCTGCTCTAGTTCACCGCCGCGATCGTGGCACAGCTTCGCGCAGGTCCGCCGCAGGTCGTGCGGTGCTATGTGCTCCAAGCCGGCTCTCTCGCAGCAGGTTCTGACCACGTACCAGACAACGTTCTGCGAGAGGCCGCTGCCCCACACCTTTCCCCGTCTGGCGACCGCTCGAAAGATTTTGCCCTGACAAACTCCGGCGGCTCGTGTCCATTGATCGAGAGCGGCTTTCACCCAGTTCGGAATGGGCACCGTGCGAATGTGGCCACCTTTACCAATCAGATCAATCACGGCCCAGTGTCCTTGGCGCATCTGGATGTCATCCAACTCCAAACCGACCAGTTCCGACCTGCGAAAGCCACAACCGAACAGCATGGCCAACATCGCATAATCGCGCTTAGCCCGCATCGTGTCTCCCCCCGCATGCTTGAGCACTTCCGAACTCTGCTCCGCGCTCAACCAATTCCCTGACCGGAATCCGAGCTGCTTGACTCCCTTGACGCGGCTAATCCCCGCGGCCAACTCGGGACTCAGCAAGCCAGCGTCGGCGGCTTCGTGAGCCAGGCGACGCACGGCGGCAAGCTGCTGGTTGATGGTGTTGGCGGCCAGCTGCCGCGATTCCAGGTACAGGCGATAGCGCACCACAACGATGCGGTTGAAGGCCAGTCGAGGCTCGGAGCAGTACCAGGCGATGAACTGGTCGATGGCGTACTCGTAGACTCGGCGCGAAGCTGGCGAGCCGAGGCTATTGAGAACTGCCGTTTTGCAATGATCCAGGTCTGGCAGGCGGAGCACTCGGCGACGATAGTTCGGCTTGACTCTCGGTTTGCCCATGACGACGGCCTCCTATGCCGCAGGATTGGAACTACGGCACAGACCGTCGGGGCCATGCAAGCATTGGCACTGGATACGGGTGAAGAAGGGTTTTGAGCGCTATCGCCTGGTTACGCCAGTTGACTTGGAATTTTCTTGGAACGAACCACGGGTTGTTAAGGAACGTTTCGTTTGTCCCCAGGTTTCCCGCCTGCGGTGGTCAGTTGCCAGGGCGACGGTAGAATTGAACTGTCGTTCGTAATGCTTTCCTGATCAGTACGGCAGCCGGCGAAGGGAGCTTTCGCCATATCTTACGCCCTGCGTCTGTAAGGGCATCTTTAATATTGTTGCGATGCAGGAAGGTGCGGTCCAGGCGATAGCGGTAGGTGGGCACGACGATGCCGCCATATTTTCTCAAAAACGGGTGTGAGGCGCCGAGGGAATACTTTTTGAAGCCCTGCTGACACGCCCATTCGATGGTGCTCCAAAGCAGCAGATCATTGGGACGGAGATTAAGGAACTCATCCATCGAGCAGTTGCTGGCGTACTCGATCAGGCCACCGGGGTAGAAGCGAACCGTGGTTGCGGCAATTACCTTTCCTTGATAACGGGCGAGAAAGCGGCGATACATTTCGAGTTTTTGGATCTTCTTGGCTCTGGCCAAAGAACCATTTGCGCGGATTACTTTCCGCTGCGTCTGCCGCCAGGCAGAGAACACGGCATAGTACGCCGATCTATCTTCGTCCGAGATAGCCTCCGACACCTCAATGTTATGCCGCAGGGCGGCACGAATATTTCGCCTGCGAGTCTCATGGAACTGTTTGAACAGAGCATCGGCGCCAGCTGTGAGATCGAGCACTACATTCGCCTCAATCTGCCTGACTTTGAAGCCATGCTGCTCGAAGTAAAGCAGCGGGTTCCAAGCCCAAGTGAAGACATCCACAAGCTTTGCGTCTCTAACTTCCGCAAGTACACCATCCCAAAGGGCGTGACTTACGGTATCTACGGCGGCGGCACTGTCAAGGCAAAGTTGCGGGCGAGAAGGTAAGCCGCAAAGCACATGCTTGCCTTGGTGTATTCCCGTTAGCACGCCCGTTATCGCACCATGCTCGACCGCCAGAACCGCAAAAGGATTTCGGCCTTGGCAAGACGGTTCATGGAAATACTCCGGGGCTGCAAGCGCAGGAGGTGTATCTGCCCGGCGCATGAAGTCTCGCCAGAGGGATTCGAGACGGGGAGCAGGAAATCCTTGCAATACCAGGTAGTTGCTGCCTGTCAGGACATGCTCGGAAATTTCGGCGAAGTCAAAGACGGGAGAAACCGGCAGTGGGCACGGACGTAGACGCACCATAACGCCCCAAGCGAAGTGAGCTGACGCGCGGCCGACACTTCAAAAGTCACTTACGACGACTTACTTGCGCGTATAAGATACTCCATGGTCCTTAAATGTGTCAATAGCTTGAAAGAATGCGAGCACAGCTTTCCGCCAGTTGGCGAAAAGAAACACAGATTGCAATAGAGCTTTTTGCCCCGAATGGATTGACGTTGAGCGCGTTTCCCTCTCCCGTCGTCTACTCTAAGGCACAACCGAACTCCGTTCCTGAAGGAATTGCAAAACGGCAGGTCACGCATTGCACAGCGACGACGGCATGCTCCACCTCTGGCTGTTGTAACATCGCGATTTCACTCATTGTGGCCTGCTACCGTGCGGGAGCCTTTGTCTTTTTTGTTGTAAGGAGAACAACTTTCGCATTTGTTCCCCGGATGATGTCCATTGCGTTCACGACATCTGCCCACGAAATATGCTCATCCGCCTCGACATACACGACCCAGTCGGGACGGAGTTTGAGCTCGTTTCTCAACGCATTGGCGAGTTCACCCCACAAGACGGGCTTGGAATTCAAATACAGGCGTGGGGGCACATCGGCGCCTGCATCTTCCATCCGAACAAGCGCAGGCATAGCCGAGTAATCGACGGTCGAACCCTGTCTCAGCACCGAGACTTGAATCCCGACAGATCGTCGGTCCCACCCCCATGAATAGACAAAAATGAGGAAACTGGGTAGTAGCAGTGACGACAGGACTATCGTGTAGGCAAGACGAAAGGGCGGTAAGGCTGCGAAGCGTGACCTGTGTGGAGAGCATCGCCGCGATAGATGGCCTTCGTGCCCGGCAGTTTCGGACACCCCCGGCAATCGTTCGTCCATACTCTATTTAGACACCGAGAGGCCACAGGAGCGCCAGATGCCCGAAGTTACGATGGTTGGCGAAAAATCGCGATTTCACTCATTGACCGAGGGCGCAGTGTTTGTGGCCTCGCACTGGGCGGCTAAAGCCGCGTAGGAGGTCATACCCAAATTGTGCTCCCCCGCTGACGCAATCGGGCCATTTACACGCCCTGAGAAACCAGCGTAAAAAGCTACTTAACAACTCAACACAGACTTCTACGCTATCAACCCAACAGAGCGCACCACGTAGACATGTGTGAACGGTTTCCGCGCCGCTTCTAGAGCCTTGAGAATGAGTGGTGGTCTGCACGCCAAACAGACCTCCAAGGAGGACACGGAGATGAAAGGCATAGTGCGTTGCCCTTATTGCATATTAGGCCTTGAGTTCCGACCGATGGTTGCCCATGTGGACGGCAGATATATATGCAACAAATGCGGCCATACGACACATCCAAGGGATGCGAAATATGAGTGTCACTGCCCCAAATGTGCAAACCTGAGATCTCGTGCTTTTGTTGCAAGTTGAGTTGTTTCAGTATCTCTCCCCGTCCGGAAACTCATTGAGCGAGTTGTGAGCGCTATCGCCTGTTTACGTCAACTATTGCAACCTTCCCGTTCTCGGCCTTGGTTTCTTTCAGGGTCAGCGCGTTCGCACAGTTCAAACGGAGAATAGAAAAGCGCCGCTAGGGTAGCGGCGCTCCCAGTGCTTGCCGGACTCGGCTCTTACTTTTTAATGTGCGCAATCCAATTGCCGAGGTTGAACTGGCTGTCAACGTATTGGCCGGCAATAGTGGACCCGTCGGCAGAGATACTGACCGCGGTAGACAAGGTCATGCCGGCGGGAATCTCGGCTCCCATTTGCCGCAACGCCTTGGCCAGCTTGACAGTGCCGCTCCGAGAGGTCCAAAGAAAAGCTTCGATTCCGTGACCGAAGGGATCGCCACTCCAGCCAACCACGACTCCATTGTCAGAGATGCCGTTCGCGATGCTTTGTTCGGTCCGGGAGTGCCTGATGGTGCCCAGGAAGCTCAGCCCACTCCGATCGGAATACAGAAACGCGATACCATTTCCGAGATTGTCGTAGATCTGTCCAACGATCTGCTTACCATCGCTGTTTACAGCCGTTGCCTCGCCGAATGTTTTGGAGCCGGCAAATAGATCGTGCTTCCCATCCACCCAGCGCGCCGGACGCCAAGGACCAGTAGGGTCCGCCCAGAAACCGACAACCGTCTGGGCGTTGGCCGAGATGGCGCTGGCCCGGCTGTCACTGTTAGTCGGATGTCCCAGAGAGACATTGCCAGTCGTCGCGGTCCAGGCAAAAGCCTCCGCGTGCGGGCAAGTCCACGCCAGTCCCACGGCGACGCTGCCGTTGGCATTTACTCCGTAGCCGCTACCCCAACTGTTACCGATTTTGGTGCAACCATTGGAAGGATGGCCCAAGTCAACTATTCCGCTCTTTTTCCAGAGGGCCGGCCTGCTGAAGCCGTCTGCTCCGATGTAACCGCTGATGACGGTGGATCCATCGCGCGAGATACCGATTGAGGATGAATAGGGATCACCGGGGCCGAGATCCTGGAAAACCACTCTCGGCGGTCCAACGGTAGATCTCGCCGCCGTAATTTGCGGCCATGACGGAGCCATTGCCGGAAAGAGCAAAATTCGTCCAGGTGTTGCTCACGGGATCGGAAATAATCTGGAAGGTTGCAGTGGCTGCGTGCGCCGGAAGACAAAGCGCGGAAAGCAGGCACACCAGCCCTGCGGTGACTGACATTTTCTTCATTTGCTCGGGGGTCCTTTTGTCTGGGATTTACCGCTGATGTTATGCGACTTCCGAGTGTACACCTTGCGCGCAATAGCGCCGAGTGGGCGCACTGGACGCTGCTGTGGGGCTAGGAGTTGCTGAAATATCGCGATTTCACTCATTGACCCCTGAGGCGGGGGGTTTTTGAGTGCTAGATCGCCCTGTTCACGACAGTAACCTTGCAGACTCGCTCAACAACGATGCATCATTGCACGATGACTCACGAGAACAACTCACGGGAACAGTGGGAACGGGAACTTGTCGAGCGGCAGCACAACCTCACACCCGCCGACATTACCCGGAGTTCGCAGTTTCGCGGCTCCGGCTTGCCGAGGACTGCGCCACTACCCATTGCCGTCCGGTGGAGATACGTTTGGCTCGGTGCGGCTCTGTTCGTATCGGGAATTGGAATAAGGCTAGTCTTTGATAAACCCTACTCGCTTGTGGTCGGCACCGCCCTTGGTGCGGCTGGATTGTTTGTGATGTTGTCGAGCATCCGATGGACTGCAAGGTAAAATCGCTCACCTGACGATAAATTCCGATTACACTCAGAACCCTTCTTTAGGTAGCCAGCGGGTATCATTTGCCATGAACTCTTTTAGCCTCGGAGCGCAGATCGGCGGACCCGACTATCGCCCAGAGGCCCGGATTCAGGAACAACAACTGAGGGACGCCCTTAATCGCTGGACGGGCGACTACTCAACTGATGTGCGGGAGTTCGCTTTCCTTTTGAGAATCGACGGCGAGATTCACAGGTACACCGATTTGTGGCAGATCGTAGGAGCGCAGAAGGCGAAGCGCAAAAGAGACTGGATAGAAGTGGAGATTGGCATACCCAAAGCATGGTGGCAGGAAGCGAAGAATGACGCCTACAAGAAACGACTGGCCGACGAAGTAGAGGCTGGTTTCCGGTCCATGATTGAACTTCTTCAAAGAAACAAACGCAGCATCAATGCTCAGGCTCTGCTCGACGATTGGGGCCATATAAAGGCCGCATATCTAGCAAGTCCGGGATAGTTGTTGAAAAATCGCGATTACGCTCAAAACCCTCAACGAGCGCTATTGACGCCTGTTCTCGACACCAATTGGTCTCCCACCGAGCTGGGGCAGGAGGTCATACCCAAATTGTGCTCCCGCGCTGACGCAATCGGGCCATTTACGTCCACTGAGAGACCAGCGTAAAAAGCTACTCAATACAGACTTCTACACTATTAACCCGACTGGGCGCACCAGGTAGACATGTGTGAACAGTCCCCGCGCCGCTTCGAGAGCCTTGAGAATGAGTGCGGTCTGCACGCCAAACAGACCTCAAAGGAGGACACGGAGATGAAAGGCATAGTGCGTTGCCCTTATTGCATATTCGGCCCTGAGTTCCGACCGATGGTTGCCCATGTGGACGGCAGATACATATGCAACAAATGCGGCCATACGACACATCCAAAGGATGCGAAATATGAGTGCCACTGCCCCAAATGTGCAAAGCTGAGATCTCGTGCTTTTGTTGCACGTTGAGTTGTTTCAGTACTTCTCCCCGTCCGGAAACCGGCAGTGTGCTTACATTGGCGATTGTTGACGTAATATCGCCTTTACACTCACAACCCGGCCCCGGTGGGGTTCTGAGTGTAATCGCCTAGTTTCATCAACAATGTGACCAGGCGGTAGCGGGTCAGTCTGATTTCCACAGGCGGCGTCTAGGTTCAGCACCTCACGGCGCAACATCCTTTGATGGGCTCGCAACATGACATGGAAACTGTCTTGCAGTCGCGTCATAGCTTGCCCCGGCAGGAAACTTAAAGGCGAGCTTGCACTCCTCACACGTCAGAAGGCGACCCGCAGCGGACATTACCAAAATGAGGAGATGAGAGGGAGGCGTAACCTTGGTGTCAGACATTCCATATTCCAACTCTCCAAGTACAAGGTCATCATACGCCTCTGTTGCCTGCCCGGCGCGCAGTCTGAATTCGGCTGTGCCTAATCCAACTCACACCCCAGCTTGATAGTTGGCGATAAATCGCGATTTCACTCATTAATCGGCCAGGAAGGCGAACAGGCGGCCCAAGCTAGTGTGAACGCATAGTCGGCGCGACCGCGCAATCGACCACCAAGGTTGATCACTGCTGAAACGGCGAATCAGGCCGCGAAATGTCAACCGCATAAAATGATCGCCGTCCCCAAATCCGTGCCTCGTGCGCATCTGCAAAAAGAATATCAACCACTGGACGAGTCTCGGTCTGTGCCGTCCGATCTACGAAGGTTGCAAGATGCGTGTGAGCACGATTCCTCGAGATCAGAACGATCGTATCGCCCAAATGGGCGTGAAGCTTTTGTTCCGCCACGGGCGAGAGCGCTACGTTCAAGATGTTGCCGGAAGGGAGTGCGTGTTTGGGCACCGCATAGGCGCTGCGTGCAGGGGAATTGTTTGAGAACATCGGATCAGCACCGAAGTCCTCCGTCAGAGCGTACGCGGTTACCTGAACACGAGCTTTGGAGGCGTCGAGAAACTTCTCGAGGTTTGCGCGGTAGCACGCAGCTTGGCGAGTGCGCGCATTGTATCTTGCGTGCAAGCCATAAACCATTGCTACGACCAGGGGCAAGGACAATAGCAGGAATAGCTTTACAGCGATCGGGTGCTTCTTCACAGGCTTCGACCGTGCGTCGAGCAGGAATCGCATAGCGTCTGCAGTGGATCGTCCTCACGGCTACTGTATTGCCGCGCGGGTGTAATGGCCATATTCCGTCAGGCGCATGCGGATGGCTTTTCGGGCAAGTCCTTCCGTAACGTTCCGCGGTTCGGATGCCCAGAATGCGTAGGATTGTTGGCGAAACATCGCGTTTACCACAACCCGGCCGCGGTGGGGGTTCTGAGTGAAATCGCCTGATTTCGCCAACTGTGCTGTAAAATCCATTTCTCGGGCCGGATGATTCACGCATGGCGCAATCGGAACACGAACTGATGCGAAGCCAGTATCGCTGGGTTGCCGTAGGCGCGGCCCTCATCGCAGTCGCAGGATTCGCGCGCACCTACTATTTGCGGTTTTTATTTCAGACGCCGCCGATGATCCTCCCTCCACTTGTGCAGATTCACGGCGCGATCATGACTTTATGGTTGGTCGGCTTCATTCTTCAAACTTGGCTCATTGAGGCCCGCCGCGTTCGGCTGCACCAGCGCCTTGGCATACTGATGGCCGCACTCGCTGCAATGGTGGTGGTGCTAGGTGAGGTACTTACCGTCAACGGCGTCGAAAGGGAAGGCCGCCTTCACCAGATTGGCAAGTTTCACTATCTTTTGGGAATCAACTCGGTCAATCTGCTGCTCTTCACCGTCTTGATTGCCCTCGGAATTGCGTTACGGAGGAAGCCAGACAGGCACAAGCGTCTGATGGTCCTTGCCGCCGTAACGCTTCTTGCTCCCGCGGTTGCGAGAATCGTGCTTCTCATCACGCACAAACCGCTGCCCCAATTCCTAGCCTTTTATGCTTGCCTTTTTCTTTGCGTGACTGTTGACACACTCCGACATCGGCGGGTCCACCCCGTGTTCGCGATTGGTGCGTTGGCTATTATCGCCGCATTTCAGCTCAGCTACTTCACGGTCCAAACCAAGGCCTGGATGACCATGGTCACAGGGAGATTTGGCTGAGGGACGCCGGGCCAAGCCTTAGGCCTGAACCGGATATCGTTGGCGTAATATCCCAATTACGCTCATTGACCGAAGCGTCAACGTAGGAACCAACCAACTGCCACCGCAACGATCATGAGCTTTATCAACCAGCCGATCGCGTAAGACACCACAAAAACCCGGTGCAGCTTTATAAATGCGGCGTTAGTGAGGATCAGTGGCAACGGGCCGATCACCCACACCGCAACGGCCAATTTAAGCGCGCTCGAGACTGAATGAAGACCCAGCCGGGCGGCGACAAAGGCAAACACTCCGCATGTCACAAATGGCAGCGGACTGGTCAGAGCAATCGCTCTACCCTCCTCACCCTGACGCCAGATTTCCGGGTAAGTGTAGCGTCGATGAATCCAATCGCCTGCGAAGAACCAGTCAGTGAGCGACGAGACGACACCAGCGCCAACAATGATCGCAACGAGTCGCGCCCAGTTCATAGCGTCCTCCCTGCCAAACGCTGGCATTCTACTCGTACGAAGCCCTCGACGCTATGGATCTCAATTGGTGAAACATCGCGATTACACTCAGTGACCTTGGGATTGTAGTGGGTTCGACCCCAATGAGAAAAAAGCCGAGCCCACTCCGGACGTTGTGCCCCTTCCCGAAGGCACAGCCGGTACTGGCGCTCGGCCGACAAGGTACTGTGTGCGGGGAAAGATAGCTGGTCTCTGACGAAAGTTAAAGGTGAGTGGAACCTAATGGACTAGTAGTCCGATTTGTCCCACGGGGTTGGCGAAAAATCGCGTTTACGCTCATTAACCCTGGTCGCCAGGGTTTCGCCCCGGCGCCTCCCACGCTGCGTCTTGGGTGGCAATTCAGGTGATCGCTATTTGTCGGTATTGAAGATGTCGGCCTCGGCCTTCCAACTCCCGCCTTTCTGCTTCTTCCAGACCACCACGTACTTCCCGGGGATGGTCATGGGCGCGCCTTGCGCATCGTTCAGCTTGAGTTCGAACGTCCCAACGTCGTAGGCCATTTCTTTTGACTTTGCGACTTCTATTTGCGTGGGCGCAAAGTGCAAAGAAAAGCCTGGTTTCGCCATGAGCTGCGTCCAGACTTCCTGAACTTTTGTTTTGCCGGTTGCAATGGGCGCGTTGAACGGCATCACCGATCCCGTTTCGGAATAGAAAGAGGCAAATTTCGCTGCATCTTTGCTCTCCGCTGCCCGGGACCATTCCGCATCCATATCGCGAATCGTCTGCTCATCAGTTGTTGCAGCTACAGCACCTATTGCTGGCGCGAGGATGCCAGCTGCGATCAGTACCATCCAGAGCTTTGCGTTCAAGTTGTGTCCTCCAGTACTAGACGCCGGATTATACGCGCTCAAGTCCGAAAAACTTGAGTGGCGCAAAAATGTTTCGGGAAGCAGGCAAGTCAATGAAGGCCAGAGAGTTGGCAGCGTCTTGAAAGGATGGTTGTTGCAAAATCCCGATATCACTCATTGACCCCGGATAGTCCGGCGTCGCATTCGGTCTTTGCTCTCCCGTGCCTGTGGGCGCTTCCCTGCTGGACGCCGTTAATCGACACGTGTATCGTTCGCCGCATCTCGGAGGGTTTCGATTATGGCAACGATGAAGCTGATGCTCGACTGGATGGCTGCTGTTGGTGCCCTGATCGCAGGGCTGCTGTGGATTCAATCGGCGCGCGTAAAGGTCTTAGCGTCGCAGACAGAAAACGAGAAGGGTGCTGACGGGACGTTTCCCGCTCGGATAACGGTGAGCGGTGGTGACTTTATCGCAACTGCCATCGAGCAGGCCCGATGGAACCAGAAAGCTGCTTTCGCGGCAGCGCTTGCGGCATTTTTCCAAGCGGTCGGGATGATGATTCCGAGTTGAGCGCTCAGCATTGACGGCGCTGGGTCCAGGCGCTTGGCTCCGGCGCGGAAAAATAATTCGCCTTGCACGTCGGCCGCCACAATTATTTTCTGCGCTCAAACGCACGCCTCCGGAGCGTCCCGGGCCCGTAGTTCAGCGCGGCCAGACTACTGACCCAACATCGCCGCAGAGGAAAGGAATATCCGCCGCGCTGATAACGATGTCCGGTTGTGCTGCCCTGAAGTTCACACTCCACTACCGGAGGAGAGTACCCGGGACTGTTCGAAACGAGGTTATCTTCCGGGGCGGAAGGGTATGCTGGTTGAAGGGTTGAAGTAGTTTCCGCGGATCCTGAAGTCGCGGATTGCCTTCCCTGTCAAGTCAGACAACTCACGAGCTCAACGGGGCGCGTAGTTGATGCGTACGTATTCGTGCGGTCGTATCAGGAAAAGGAAAAGAAACCGAGTTTGAAGTCGGCATTTGAACTTCCTGCCAGCGGCTTCTTCTCATTAGTCGAATACCTAGCCGGATTGCCTCGCGTTCCTAATCGCCTCGACTCTGCGGCCAAGTACCCGCAACGCCATGATGGTGCCGGGATCTAGCTCCGTTATTCGAAATTGTGCTGAATGTGAGATTTTGAAGACCGATTTTGAGAGATAATTAAGATTTATTTTCTGCTGGTTTGAAGGTTTGAAGCGGCCTCGTACCCTCCAAGCGTTTAAGATGACAAATCACAAAACATTGCTCCACGAAGTGCGGAAGTGCCAGACGATCTGGCCATGAAACATGCTTGTGGCTGGGAACAATGTCCCACCGATGATTTTTGTTCGGCATTCGTAAAAAATGAAAGATTTCGTTCGCCGCGTCGAAGGATTTGGCATATATGATTTTCTCTCGCTTTGCGGCTGCGCACCAAATAAATTTGACTGACGATAGTGTCCGTTTTTGGCGATGAGAACGCAAGGCTTCGCGCACCTGATAAGCCCTGAACTCCACGAGTCATCGAACGTAATATGCTTTCCAATCAGCGAGCCGAGGAGGAATGATCGCGCATCGACGTTTATCGATGCGCGCGATCTGGGACAGTGGACCTTCAGCGTCGGGGCGCAGAGCGCGTCGTCGACACTTTGGAACTTCTGGATGGGGAACTGAGGGGTTAGTCTTCTGTAAAGGAAAAGGCCCGTTATATTTTCGGGCGGAGAAGCGACGGTAATTCACAATACCCTCCCCTTTCCCAGCACTAAACAGCAAAGATGTGTCCAGTTCTGGAAGGGTGCACTACACAGGTGACTCATGGCGAAAGAGTTCTCAGGTCTGACTATCTATCGAATGCGGGACCACATCGATAGCACACCGATTACGAAACCGGATGACTTTATCGACGACTCCAAGAAGCCGAAAGCCTACGCTCTTACCGCACATGTTGATTTTGAGGCGCGCCTCTTCGTGGCGAAGCCAGACATCCGCCCGCCCGCTTGGGCTGGGTATCTCGAGCAGGGATTTGGAAAGCTGACGGGGTTACCCGACTCAGTCAGCAATAGTGCGGTCTTGCTCGTTAACGTCAAGCACAGGACGAAAGATTGCTACTTCGCAGTCACCTTTGGTTTCGGTCGGTTTCTGTTAAGGCCAGGCAGTTACGAGCGCAACTACGGGTTACGGGTTGCGCTGAACGCAGTCTACCCTCGGCGACATCAGAAGCAAGAGCTTGACCCCAATCGCATAAGGAGTGTGGACTCAAAGATCATTGCCGCGAATGTTCTCCGCACCAGGCGCCAGGCCGACCGCCGTGCAACGTTTGAAACCTTCGACATGGATATTCAGCGCGACTTGCTGACTGGGTTGACCGGCCAGCCCTTCGACGAAAAACTGTGGGGCGGTCGGCTTACCGGCTCCGACGCCTTATCGTTGAATCGCCCGACAAGCTTTGACAAGCTCGGGGCTCTTTGCCGTCAAATTGAGGCTCACTCGAGCAAGATCCCATCACAGTTCTCATGGGTAGACAAGATTTATGCGGTTCGGGATTCGGCGCTGATCAAGAGACTCAAGAACCACATTGCAGAGATGATCAAAAATAAAGAGACTCAAAACCTTGAGCTCGCTCCCCCCGAACTGGTCGAATGGGGGGACATTAGAAACTTTGCGTTTTCCTTTGACCCGACGACCTTCTTTGCAGAGCCGGAGATTGCTATCTATATCGCCGCTCTCGAGAAAAGTGACAAGCTCTCTTCCTTAACCGTGGATGGGCTAACGTCGACTCACCGATTAAATGCTTACGACCAAAGCGGAGCAGTGATTCATCACTGGCCAGTGTTCAAGTGTTTGAGTGGTGAATTCAAGGCCAGTACGCAGACTCACCTCCTAAGCGAAGGTGATTTCTTCGACGTATCCGACGACTACGTCAGAGAATTGAATCGGGATCTAAGTTGTCTGAAAGAGTTCAAGGGCCAGTTCCCTGCCTCCAAGTCCGGCGAGGAGGAAGGAACTTACAATAAACGTCTTGCAGAAAGCTCGAAGAAAAAATACCTGCTTCTGGATCGCGCCACTGTCCACCTGCGCTCTGGAACGACTGAGATCGAGATTTGTGACGTTCTAAGCAGTAGAAGAGAACTAGTCCATGTGAAGCGTAAATTGAATTCTTCCTCTCTGAGCCACCTTTTCTCTCAAGGTCTTGTCTCAGCCGACCTCCTTCTCATGAGTACTGAATTCCGAAAAGTAGCGCGTGACCGTATCGGCGGTGTGAAGAAGAATGACGGTCTCGCGAGCCGGTTGGCTAGGTTTTTCCCCGACAAGGGAATCACAGCTTCGGAATTTACGGTTCTTTACGGCATCATCGCTAAGTGGAAGAATCGAACCCTTGCAGAGGCGTTGCCCTTCTTTAGCAGGGTTAACTTACGTCGCTGCAGTCGCGATCTGATGCGAATGGGCTACAACGTTTCTTTTAAGCGCATTCCGGTGGCATAGAGCAGCGGAATCAGAGACGACGGGAGCATGGAATCGATGGCACAGGGAAAGGCATTTGCAATCGCCAATAATGACTATGTACACGTTGCTTGGGATTTTGGAGAGTTACTCCCCAATTGCGGCGGCTTCGCCGTTTACCGCATCACCGAAGGCGGAAATGACAAGGGCGATCCCTTGTCGGTCCTCGACCGCGATGCCAACGGAAACCGCGTGAGGACCACTTGTGAAGACCAGCCGATCCGCAAATATAGTTGGCGTGACGTACTCGAAAAACGCGGCGGTCGCTACAAGTACCGAGTGGTCCCGCTGCAAGGTCCGAGGCAACCGATGCAGGGCATCGCACCGGCTATTACCGCCGACTGGGTCGACGTCACGCCCAGGCAGGGCGCGAATGTCGAAGTCTATTTCAATCGAGGCATTTTGGGCTCCCAATCGGTTTCAGACAAGATATGGAACCCACGCCAAGATAAGCCCGATTTCGCCAAGATCACTGCGATGATCCGCGACCCCGACAGCGCTCTAAGGAAGTCGCTCTCTGGCCAATTGTTCACAGCGCTCACCATGCTTCTCGATCGCGCCAAGAGGGATGGTGGCTCCTGCTGGGCGTCTCTCTATGAGTTGACCGATCCGGTTCTTATTGATCGCTTGTGCGATTGCAACGAGCTCCATTTGATTCTCTCGAATAACAATGGTAGCCCCGACGACGGCAGCGAAAGTGAGGACCCGAGCAGCAAGCAGTACGACGGCAAGAATCAGCCTGGGGCTGCCAAGATCGAAGCTGCGATCGCTGGCCGCCACAGTGGTGAACTCATCCGCCGCTACATGCCCTCGGGGCATATTGGACACAACAAGTTCATGGTGTACAAGGACAAGCAAGGAACACCCAGAGCGATTCTCACGGGCACCACAAACTGGACCGCGACTGGCCTTTGCACTCAGTCCAACAGTGCCATCATCATCGAATCTACAGATCTCGCCGGACAGTACCTGGAATATTGGAACGAACTGAAGTCCGACACCAAAACAGCGGGCACTCCGAATCCCCCAGAACCCGCGAAGGGTTTGCAGGGGACGGCGCTCCGAAGCGCGTGCGAAAAACAGCGCCCGGGACTTCCGCTCAACCCGGGATCGAAGGTGACTGTCTGGTACTCGCCCAATACGCGGAAACCGCAAGGCAAGACCGTCGGCCCAACGCCAGTCGACATGCGTCAGGTCTATCAGATACTGCGCCACGCCAAGCAGTCGGTGCTGTTCCTTGCCTTCATGCCCGGCAAAGCGGGTTCGAAGAATAGCGCCCACTTTCTGCAAGAACTCGCGAAAATCGCTGTCGTTAGGAAGTTTCTCTTCATCCGCGGCGCCGTCAGCGATCCAGGCCTCGCCAATGAGTTCGATATGAAGACGCTCGAGGTCAGCGATAGCGAAAATGCCATGATCTCCTCACCCCAAGGCATATTCCGCAATTTCAAGGCCTGGCGCAAGGAAATCTACAAGTACGGCCATGCCATCATTCACGACAAAACAATTGTCGTGGATCCCTTCAGCAAGGATTGTTTCGTGATCACGGGCAGCCACAACCTCGGCTACCGTGCTTCTTCAAACAACGACGAGAACATGCTAATCCTGCATGGTGACCAGGGAATCGCCACCGCTTATGCTGCCCACGTCATGGACATCTTCGAGCACTACCGTTCGCGCTGGATCGCGGCCCACCAAAAGCCATCCGATTATGATCCGCGCACTGACCCCAACTGGCAGCAGAGGTACTTTGACAATTGGCGCCCAGCCTTTGCTGAACGGCTGTTCTGGGTGTCCGAAGGCGCGCCTATCCCCGCTCCGGCACCGAATCCGAAACTAAAAGGCGCAGCTAAAGGGCTCGCCGCAGCCGCAGAAGCCAAGAAGGAGGCTGCTGCCGCCCGTCGTGCCGGTAAGAAAGCAGGATCTTCCCGCACACAAAAAGCTCCTGCTAAGAAGAAGGCAGCTAAGAAGGGACCGGTAAAGAAGCCCGCGCGAGCGGCGAGGAAATCGGTAAAGACAACCGCACCAAGAGCTTGGAAAAAGGCGGCCAGCAGACCCAAGAAAACAGACAAGAAGAGAGAAACGAAAAAGGGCTAGTCAGCATGCTTGTGGCGCAACAGCGTTCTGTTTTCCAGGCTGCAACCTGCGCTCGAAGCTTTGAAGCTGGACACTGCGCTGTCAGTAATGATGCCGGTCTCCACCAACCCTCTTAAAAGGGAGGAGAAATGAAATTCCGCGTTCTGGTTCTTGAGCTGTTTCTTTGCGCCTTTGTTGGCGGTGAAATGTGGAGCCAGGGGCATTAGGAGGAACGCATGGACGATCTGATCAATTGGACCCGCAACGCCGTTCTGCGAGGAACGGAATGGCTGATCCGGCACCGGAATGCGGACGGATCATTCTCCGATTGCGGAGACGAGTTGGTGTCCACCTACAAGGCTCCGCTGGCTTTTGCCGTCTCCGGCAACATGGAAGCTGGCGTCCGCTGCCTGCAGTACATCAAGACGCACAACCTAAACGGCGAGGGCGAGTTGGCGTCCGCCGGGGGAGGCGTCAAGACCACCTTTGCCAACAACCAGCGGAACTTCGCGAACTATATGGATGGCTGGGTGGCTATCGGCGCCTGGTTGCTTGGGGACTTCGGATTTGCCGCCCAGATTTGCGAACGGCTGTTGCCGCAGCAGGCGGCGCATGGCGGAATCCTCACCGGCCCCGAGAAGTGGAGCGGCACACCGCGGTATGATGTGTTGACCAATGCGAGTCTTGGTCGCGCATTCCTTCACACAGGAATGAGAGATAAGGCCCGGTCCGTCGCGGACTTCCTCGCCCAGGTGGTCGCTCCCGAACATCAGCGCACTCCGGAAAAGGCATTCGACATGAGTTTCGATGTCGAGTGGAACCACGTGGAACCTTCCGACCCGAACGACCGGCCCTACTACCGATTCCTCTACAGCCAACGCGGGGAGAGGGTATTTTGCCCGGCCTTTGCGTGCGCCTTCCTGTGCGAGATGGCGCAGTTGGACAACAGGGAGAAGTACCTGGGTGCCGCGTGCGAATATCTCTTGGTGATCACCCGAACTCCCGAGTTCGTCGATCAGTCACTGGCGAACGGCAAGTCGGGTTGGGCCGCCGGGATGCTGGCGGTTGCGAGCCGCGATGAGTCGGCCAAGCAGGGGGCACTTCAGATCATGCCCAAGATGCTGGCGCGGCAGCGCGAAGACGGCGAATTCGCCGCCGCGTCGGGCGCTGATCAGACTCCTTTGGCCAAGCGGTTGGAGTCGACCGCCGAACACGTGGCCTGGGCCCTGGAGTACCAGCGTCTGTTGACCCTCGGTCTCTAGACGACAGAGTCTTTTTTCAACGGAACGGAGAACGACGGATATGAACGACTTCCTGAATTTCCCCAAACCTTTCATCTGCGTGATTCGCCACGGCGAAACCGCGGCGGCAAAAGCCGGGCGCATGAACGGTCTCCGCGAGGAACCACTCACCGAGATGGGCGAGCGCCAGGCGGCTTCCTTGCAGGCGCCACTCAGCGCAATCGTCTGGGACAGTGTACTTTGCAGTCCGCTTGGCCGGGTGCGGCGTACAGCCGAACTGGCGGGGTTCGCCACTCCCGAGATTGTTCCGGATCTTATCGAATTCGATTGCGGCAACTATGAGAACCTAACCGCCGCGGAGATCAGAAGCAAACGGCCGGGCTGGGATTTCTGGCGGGATGGCTGCGAGGGGGGCGAAACGTCCGAAGCTGCCGGGGCCCGGGTCGATCGGGTTTTGGCGCGCCTGGCCGACGAGCCGGGCGCCACTCTGTTATTCAGCCACGCCGCCACCGGCCGGGTGCTGGTGGCGCGGTTCCTGGGGTTGCCCGGTCAGATGGCTTCAGCGTTCAGCTTCGACCCCGCCCACCTCGGAGTGCTCGGGCGAAGAAGCAACCCGGCCGTCTTCCTGTGGAATGACGGCAGTCATCTTCCCGCGGCGCACAAGAGCGAGAAAGACCTCTCTGCGCTGACCGCACTGACGAAACATCGAGGAGGGAACATGCTCACCGCAGCGGAAAATGATCAGATGGCGAAAATCGCACCTGAACTGGAAGGCGGGGACCACCGCCGACGCTATCACGCATGGCGGGAAGTGCTGCACCTGTACGAAGATGTGGTGACGCGCGCCTGGAAAGACGGTCCGGTCTCGGAGTGCAAAGAGTTTGCCGCCCTGCAGCAGTTGGCACGCCGGGCATTCGGGGCTCTTGGCGGCATGGCCGAGCCGGTGCTCGCTTCTCTCCGGGACTACGAACACACGACCTACGGCACCTACCTGGGAGTCAGCGACGATGGAGGCGTGGTGGAGCACATTCGCGACTCCTTCCTGAAGTCGCCCAAGGCGCTGGCGCACGGGAAGCCGGAGCCCCCTGGTGGTGGGCTGCGCCGTCGACGCCGAGCGTCTCGGTGGCGCCGGAGAAGTGCCCGTCGGACCAGATGAGTATTGCAACATTCAACTGGCTTGCGTCGGACGGGTGCTGACGACGACCAACGTAGGCACGCGGGTGAATGCCCGGTACTACAACGATCCTCCCGCGTTCACCGTTTCCCAGCCGGAGAGGACTGCGGCGATCAAGGCGGCGGCGGCAAAGGCCAAGGCACTCCTCGCGCCTTATCTGCACACCCCCGGAGGCAAGCCCGTCCCGGTGACTCTTTTCGTCTCGTTCGGGCATCTGGTCGAGCGGTCGACGCAGTTGGCCGTGCTACAGCAACTGAAGAAGGAGATGCAAGTCGGGACGTTATGCGATCCCTCCGCGCACCGTCTGGGTTTGCTGGTTCGCGCGCCGAGCGGCAGCCTCGGACCCGAGGCGGTGCGGCACGGACTCGCTCTCGCCGCCAAAACGGGGCTCGGAGAGGTGGCGGTGAATGGCGTGTTGCGCCGGGAAGCCCAGGAACGCATCTCCATGCCGGGTCTGCTCAATTTTTTCGACAAGACCACAGCCAACAAGCTCTTGGCCGATGCAGAGCCGAAGCGTATCGTGCTGCGTGCCTGGAAAACCATCGATGTGGATTCCGTCGCCCGCAACACTTGGACGTCGCTGCGAACGGCGCGGAACGCGGGCCTCTACCTCGGCAAGTACGGAATGCTGCCGCTTACCGTTCCGGAAGCGGATTACGTGATCGGCAAGATCCAATCGTGGTTCGGGGATTGGAGCGCCGCCCCCGCGATCTATGTGGATTGTCCGACCGTGACGCCGTACCGGTGCTACGACGAGGAAGCGGGCGAGGCGGTCCGCGTCTGGCTCAACGTCGCGCATAGCCACAAGGTCGCCGTCGTGCTGATCGATACGGCGGACAAGTCGAGAGGCCGCAAGCTGCTTAAGGATAGCCCCAAGGACGAAGTGGGGATCCTGTCCGAGGGCGAGATTCACGAGTTGGACTGCTACGCGCGCAACCTGGGCATAAAGGCGTTGTGGGCGGGTGGCATATCGGCGGCGCAGGCCTATCGCTTCGGGAAGATGGGAGTCTTCGGTATCTACACGACCACCTCGACAGCGCGTGAGGTCGCAGTCAGCGGCGACTACACGCACGATCCCTCGATGCCGAACGAGAAGGAACCCACCTATCGCGGCGTCTGCCGGGTGGCGCTGTTGCTTCAGGCCGGCTTCGTGCAGGGCCGCCTGCAGTCGCTGGGGGGCGACTCCGCCGCCACCGCCGCCCAAGTGGCTCAAGAGGCCGAGGCGCTTCTCGCGCTCCAACTGGAGAACTCGTCCGAGGAACGGGATGTTCAACAAAAGCTGGCGCAATCGCTGCAAAGCGCGTGGTGCCGCCTGCTGAAAGGGACTCGATAAGAGCACCGTCAAGTGGGGAGGTATGCAATGACAAGCGAAGGCAACGACCGCAAAGCAGGCAATCTGGTGGGGTGCACCGTCTACTTATCTGGCCCCATGGACTTCCTAGCCCAGTCCAGGGAGGAAGAGCGCGTCAACGGATGGCGCGCGCGAGTGGGGCAGTTCTTGGAAAAACGTGGGGTAAACGTGCTCGATCCGTGGCACAAGCCTGAAATCCGCGCTTTGCACGGGTACGGAAAAGAGGACGACAAGTCGACCGAAAACCGCAATCGCTGGACCTTCGGCGATACTCCCGGAGAGAGGGCGTTGCGGGCGGAGATCTGCCACTCCTATTGGCCGACTCTGCATATCGATTTGCGCATGGTGGATAAGAGCGACTTCCTCATTTCCTTCTGTCCCACGAACACATACAGCGTAGGTACCGTGCATGAGATCGCCCTGGCGCGCCAGCAGCACAAACCGGTCTTGTTCGTGAGCCCGCCCATCCCGTTGCGCTCCCTCACCGAACTCCGCGACCATCTTCTGCAAACGGGCGACGAGAAAGGCCAGGAGTTGCTGCAGAAGCTGCAACAGGAACAGCCGATGAAGGAAATCCCAACGGCGCGCCCAGCCTCTGGTACATGGGAATGCTATACGGAGACTACTTCTTCGACAGCTTCGGGTTCGAAGCGTTCAAAGAGCAGTTCGAGTGGAAGAAGAGTCCGCTCGATGAGATGGAGCAGCGGCGTCCGGCTCGCAGCAGATCTTTGCTACCGTACCTCGACTGTCTCGATGTTAAGATTCCCGATCTCTACGATCCCCGGCTCGGGCAGTTGGTGACCAATGACGATTGGTTGATCTTCGAGAAGCGCCTTGAAGAGGGCGTAGGCTGATGCCAGAACCAGAACCTAACCGTGGATTCAAAAGCCGTCTGCGTAGCAGACCGGCGGGTGGCAGGGGCTTCCGCCGGTCAAGCGTACCGGCGGAGGAAATGGTTCCGATGGGCGCAACGAGGGACGTTGGAGGACGTTGGCGCGTGGTCAAGCGGGCAGGCAGCGTTTAGCCCGTTACAGGCTAAGCCATGAACATATTGAAAAAACGAACGCCGGCAGACAAGAAGCGCTTTCTCAGGGACGGCAGTTCAGAGAGCCAGCACGACAGCTGGCGAGAGAAGAAAGAGCAAGAATCTGAGCTAGAACCCCGCAGCTCCCTGCAACTCTTCTCCAACATTTGTTTCACTGTCCGCAGATGCCGCCCGCAGCAGGTATCGTTCCGAGACGGCCGTGCTGATCTGCTGATTTCGTTGGAGTTCTTGAACAGAAGACCGGAGAGTATGCGCTCGATGACTGTCCACCTCGAAGAACCCTGCGAGCAGATGTGTTCGTCGAGGGTCCGCGAACACACTACGTACTTCTTCATCTATGCGCAAAACCGCGGTGGCTGGAACGACGTGACCGCCAGCAGCAGACTCTAGACCCGTCACCGCAACAACGCCAGCCAAGATCGATGCTATTCGCTCTTGAGCTTTGACTTGTTCTAGCGGCGGAAAGAATGAGATCAGTTTGCGGAACGCTTCCTCAGGATCGGCTGAGGTGAGGCGAGCAAAAATGAGCCGCGCTCGGAACTTCGCCGTGTAGGCTCGGTTCGAAACTCGCCCACAGTTCCCATGTTGCAGTGCATGGCTCCTCCCGCCTGATACCGCGCCCAGATCCGTTTGCTCTGCCGATAACTCAACTCCAGCAACTCCGCCGCTTCGCGCCAGCGCAAACTGCGCGCCTTCACCCGCCCCATCACTTCCACCCGGTTCAGCTCCTTCCTGCTCAATCCTGTTCTCCTCAATCTCCGTTCCTCCGTTCCTCCTTAACAAAGGAACTCTAAAAGGGGACACTTCTAATGTGGTTTCATGGGGACATTTTTAATGTGGTTCAACATAGATAGCATGATGATGCCCAGACCGGTAGGGGTAACAGGGACCTTGGGACCACAACGAAACGAATATCGTATCGCCGTTGGTCGTTAGAGTTGGAAAGGGCGGCAGACTAATAAAAGAGACATGCTTTTCTTCCTTATTCACCACAGACAAGAGATAGAGCCGGGTTACCATGGCTCGCATCCAAGAAGCGTGGTAGCATAGGCGAACGCTACGTCGGATGCCTGATCTAGTTCATCTCGGAGTGACTGGGAATTCTCCCTTTCTTCACGTGTACGTATTCCGCGTCGAGGAGGGCCTAGGGAACGCCATCCTTCTTCGTTTCCCCGATGGAACATGTGCAATTGTGGATTGGGGAACGCAGAAAGATGAGCCACTCGAGATTGCTCTGTCTATCGCGAAACAAGGACGCGTACGCGTTATAGCTGTTACGCACGATCACGCCGACCATGCTATGGGCTTGGTCAGGCTACTTGAAACCTTCGTCGCGGCGGGTGTCAAGATCGATCACTTTGTGTACCCGACATCCCAACTTCGTGACCTCGATGAGTTGTCCAAAGCCCGCGTCAAAGCTCGAGATCTGGGTATTAAGATCCACCCGGTTCAGGTACGGACCAACCCGAAAGGCGTATGGGACCCGGACTCTTTAGATTGGGAGGACGATTTTTGGGAGTTGATGGTGCTGGCGCCGCTGGATACGGACGCAGCCAGCAGCGAGGTCAGGTCCTTTCAGAAGGACCAGCCCGCCGGAAATCCTACGAGTCTCGTCGTCTTGTTTGCGTTCGATTCGGGCTCTTCATCAAACATTCCGGGGCAAGGAAAAATTCTACTCACTGGTGACGCCACGGCCAGCGTGTTGAGGACTGCCGGTGAAGTGGCGGCGCAAAGCGGTCTTACTCTCGATAATCAGCTACTGGTTATTCCACATCATGGTGGCGTTAACGTCGTTCCAGGGTGGTTGGAGCGTAACATCCATGGAATCGCCGTCATATCGGCGCGAACCAATTCCCCGCACCATCCCAAACAGGCGACTCTTCAGCAGTTGGTGCGTCGAACCTGCCAAGGTCAAGAAAAAAAACTCTATTGCACTTCCTATGCGCGAGCCTGCCGCAAAGAGTTTGAAGGGAAAGCCGAAGGAACCGATGTGCAACTTGTTGGCGAGGGGCCCTGTTTCGGCCACTTGGTGATTCGTGTTCCGCTGCAGGGCCGCGCAAGCTTCGAGTCGAGTTCGGCCGCGGGAGGACAGCGGCGCCGGTACGGATGGTGCGGTAACCCGACGAGGTGAAATCAGCTCTTCACGGTGTTACGTAAAGGCGCAGCTGACGATTGATATGTTTGGGCCTCAATCTTAGCGGTACGCTTCCGTTTCGGCAGGGGAGTCTCATACTTGAGCAACTCCGCTTCCTGTCGTTCTATTTCGTCCTGCCTTTCGGCCGACCGCAGTAAGACTGCTGGTACACATACGGACGCTACCATTCCCGGCGACCACTGAAATTCATACAGAATAAAAATGTCCTTTGATGCCTCGACGCCGACGGCCCGAAGCATCTTGGTATCAACGATCCGAAGCTCCTCGCGATCCCCAGTTGTGACGACCGAAAGCGCCTCATCACCCTCAATCCGTTCTACGTAGGCAAAATGCCGCCGCACCTGGCTCAACTCTGTGTCCACCTTTTTCGTGATCGCAGTCATCTGGACGGCGACCTCTCGGACTTCCTGGTTTGAGACAACTAAGTCCTTGAGAGTCTCATTCAGGAGGCGCGCCGGGTCCATGCGGTTTGGCATCGCTACTCTCTGACGTACGCTCTCGTCCACAACGTTCAGGACGTTGGCGAACTTGCCTGACTTGACCAGCTCTGCGAGACCGGCGCGATTATAGAGCTCACCGAGCTCAAAAGCGCGCCTGCGGTTCGACCCTTGGCTAGCCGCAAGGCACTCCAATAGAGCGGCGTGATTGAGGGAGACACGACCCCATCGTCCCAGGTAAGCCAGGTTTCCCGGCCAATCAAACTTGCGTATAAGCTCTCTTCGGAGCTTCTGGGTACCGGGCTGATTTTCCACGAAGCAATCAATCGCTGATGCCGCAATGACGGGTTGCTCCAGAAAATCGATCCCCTCCTCCAGCTTGCCAGTCCATGAGGCAGTTTTCGGTTTGTCCACAACCGCGGTCGCTTCCATAGCTACATTCTCCATATGGAGTATATCCGTATCGAACGCCGAAGTCAACCATCTCCGTGCGATGCAACCTAAGCCGTGTATTTTCAATTATATACGCGACTATTGTCCGGGTCTCGTTTACGACTCGTCAGATCACAGACGAGTTGAGCGTACGCGCGTCTCTCTGCCACCCTGTTGAGCCGTGGAACTCTCGACTTGACAACGGCTGACGGCCGATCAGTCCGTTAACAGGGAAGACCCGTATCAGTACTGGTCTTTTTAAATTGGCTGTGTGCCAACTGTGTGACGGATCTAAAGTTCAGGCTTTCGAAAGATGGATTTCCAGCGCGAGTCGACTGGGTGTGTATCAAACGAAGGAGCTATAACAGCTATGTTGGCCTGGACCGCTTGTCAGCAATGAGCAGGTCGACTAACGAAGCGCAAGATATTCACGTATAGAGAGGGGCTTGCGGTTATTGAGCCATTTTACCGATCGCTTGGACAAGACAAACTTACTAAATTTGCCATACATCTTCAACTGGATTAGTTCCTTCAGCACGCGCATCATTTTCTCTTCTTCATATGTTGCTTGATAAAAAAGCACGAAAACCTGTTTTGGCTTTGTATCTCGTCGTTGGCCACGGGTCCTACAGAGTTCCTGGTCCATAGTTCGTTCGGAGCTTTTCGGACTAACGAGAACGAGAATCTTGGCCATTGGGAAGTCGAGCCCGCGTTTGCCCAAATCCCTTGTCATTAAGAGGAGTCGACGTGATCCGTTTTTGAACCGCAAGGTCTCGAGGAGATATCTGTCGCCCAGTCCGGAATGGGCGACCGCAGGCTGTTCGGCCCATGGCTCAGTTGCCAACTGCTCGACTAGCTTGATCTCTCGGCAATACACAATGGCCGGGAGACTCTTAGGAATCAGTGTTCCGATTTTCTGAATCTTGACTTTGCCAATAACGCCATCCTCAAACAGCTGCACTCGACTTCTTTCATTGGCGAGCAGTGCCAAAGCAAGAGCCGCGGCCTCTGCACCCCAACGTCCGCTCGCCACCGATTTGATGAATAGCCAAAAATCAGTTTGTAAACGGTCCAAAGCTCCGCTCGTCTTGTCATTGATCTGACGAACCAGCATCGAACTTTTCTTCGAAATGGATTCATCTTGCGCGATGATATTTTTATCGAAGCAGGCAACAGGCTCGATCTGAACCTTTGGTAGCCATCGGACGATGCTTTTGTGAAAAGGAGTGACTGGCTGGCATTTCAGGTCATCTACCAATAACTCCTTGCCGCGCTTGCTGAGTGTGGAGGCCGTTAGACCTAAAAAGCGCGTCCCCTGATTCTTAAGGCGGGATTTCAGACGAGTAAGAGCGGCGTGGTAGCGATTCGTGTCAGGATTCGTGAAATCATCGATCAACCAGAGGTCGACCTCATCAAGGACACACATCTGGATCTTAGTGAAGGATTCCCTGGTGACCCACTGCAGGCGGTTTGTGAACATCTCTGGTGTCGTCACAATCATTTGCGCCTGTTCCACCATGAGGCGAACTTGTTTCTGTGAATCGCAGATTGGTTCTCGGAAATCGAGAACGGCAATTCGCGGGATTACGTGGCCCATCCACTCAGCCATCCGAACGTACTGTTCCCGCAACTCTTTGGTAGGCGCGACAATGAGTACTTTATTGCCTGGATGCCTACGTAGATACTCGTGAGCGATCAACTGTGAAACGAAAGATTTCCCTGTGCCTTGCGGCAGCGTGAGGATTACTCCAGCCTTAGTAAGCCACGTGAGGCCGTGCCATGAGGAATGAGCTTGATATGGCCTGAAGCCTTTCGTGGCAAGCTTTGAGAGTTCTCGAACCCTGGCGACATACTGAGGAGGTGCGTTCCCGGTAACGATCGATTCTTTCACTTGTCGACTATTACCTCGAACTCGACTTCATACCGTTTGATATCTGCAGAGACCCCATGTAATAGCGTGAAAAGGAGTTGCGCCTGCTTCGTAGCCCTGGTTTCTGCTACCAGATCCTGTGGTATCTGCGATTTTCGGACGTGCGGCTGGACGACGATAATTTTCCGCTTAAGTTCGCTGTATCGAACCTTGGCAATTGCCGACCAGAGATTCGGCGATTTCGATGACAACTCTGCGCCGTTGTGCCATCCTCTGACAATTGTGGCTTCCTTTTTCATCTTGTCCCTCAGGGGCTTTTCTAATTCTCGCCTTTCCGTGTAGCGGAGGTTCTTGAGCGCTTGGGAACACACGACTTCGTAGGCAGAGACGGAAATGCCTCTATTGGGAGATTTAGATTGGGCAGCCTTGACGTGAATGAGGGTGAGTTCAGACTTGTCGGGATCCAAATGAATAAAGTCCGCAATCTCTCCGCTGCCATCGTCACACCACAGCCAACCCTTCTTAAATTTCCGGAAGACCCATGAGAAAAGGCTTGGCTCACCGGCTTCGCCGATGCGACTCAGGTCCGTCCCTTCAGTTTTGCCTTCTGGATACGGTTTCTCCAAACTGACTGTGTAGCCGGAAAAATCTTCTGCTGTCAAAGGAAATGGAAAAGGCCGGGTCTTTACCTCAAACAATTGACCGTCAGAATAGGTGTGAAGGGACTCGTAGAAAATCTTAAGCAAGTCAGGCCGACCGCAAAAGTCGGCAAGTTTTTGAGCGGTCTGGTTTTCGGTTGTCTGTAAAGGCGTAACAGTAAGCTTCGTTTCCTCTGCAGAAGCATTAACATCAATTTTGTATTCGAAGGTTTCCCCATGAATCGTGAAAGCCACGGTGCAGTTCGGGCCCTCTTTCTCGCCCTTTACCGTCCATGTGGCATTTTGCAGAAGTTTCTCCAGCTCTTCCACTAGAGCTGGATCTTCGTCGTAGAGGTATTCAGGGGCCGCCAGGCTAACATCAAAAGCGTCTTTGACGTCCTTCAAAGAATTTTCAACACGTGCCAGAACGGGATATGGCGTTTCTTTCGTTGAACCGCCGTGTTCAATCAGCTCGAGCAACCGTCGACTGGTTGCTAGAAACACCTCCCAATCCGTGCTTGGCCCCAACCAAACTTTCCCCATCCTAGGTGTGACGCCAACAAACGACGTGGGCAGCTTCTTCGGCCCCTCGCAACGCGTCGAAGTGTATTGGTAGCTTTGATCGCCAAGTGCATCTAGGCTGGCCTCGACATCAGGACCGATGAGAACCTTGCTATCTGGTTTAGTTGGGACCGAACGATGAATTCCGCTCAGCCACAAAGTTCGCGTCGCACCCGTGACCAACGCCCTCTCCAGTCGGCCAAAGCGAATTCTGTTAAGGTCCGACCATGCTCCGGCCCCTCCGCCTCGACTTAGCTTGGAAACCAGCGATTTATCCGTCGCTACGACGGAAAGCAGATTGGAACGGGCAACCAGGACCACCAAGTGGTTTTCAAGGTCCTTCGGCGCATTGGGGCCGATTGACCACCGTGCCGGGATCCGGCGTCGATAAGCCACCCACGCGATATATTCGGGCTGAAGCAGACGAGGCGGAGAGGACCGAAAAATCTCGCACAATTCATCTCTTTCCTCAACGCCATCATTAATGATTTTCGGTAAGTCTTTGAGCAGGCGCCCGAGAAGCGTGGAGTCTAGAGTTTGATCGCCTTCAAAAATGACGTGTGTCTGGTATGGACGAAGGTCAATCTCGGTAATGCTCGCTGATTTCTTTGTCATCTGAGCGCCATGTAGAGGGCCCACTCACAAGAATTTACTAGCCGATGATAACGCTAAAACTCGAGATGCTAGAAACTAAAGTAACCGTGTTCGTTTTTTGGAAACTGTGTTCCGGTTGCAGCCATTAGATATCTCGACGCAAGCAAAACTCTCTAACTTTCCCTAAAAGAAGTCTCTGAGATGTTGCCAATTCACCCTCTTCCAGCGGTCGCGGACCTCCAGAGTCTTGGCGACGAAGTTTCGTCTCGCGTCGATACGGTTTTGCGCCGGCCATATCCTGCCTAGAATTGCCCGACCGACTTGATCAAACGGACTGACATTCCACAGCCCTTCATCGGGCAATCAACTGATAAATGCCCTCTTCGCAGCGCTGGCAGTGCGCGCGATGTGTGCCTGCCTCCAGCACGAGCGCGAGGCGGCAGGAGCGAGAATTAGCGGTCCGCAGATTTAATTCTTTGGCGGTGTGCGCGGGATGTTTCTATGATTTCTTCTAATCGGTGAGGCCATGAGAACATAAAAGGAAAACGATTATGCTGCATCATTGCGTTTTCCTGCCATGCCCTCAGTCCGTCTAGGAACTCTCCATAAACAAGCATGACTTGCTCTGGGTTCTTGTTCTTGAATTCGGCGTCGAAAGATGATCGAAACCTGGGATGAAGTCCCGCTCGTACTTCAGCTCATGGATGGATCCAATCCGTTGTATGGATATGTCGGAATGGATGACTACACGTTGTATCCTTTCGTCCGGCCTGGGGCGTTCGTGCGCATCGACCCGCGTCAAAAGAAGATTCCTTCTGTGGGTTGGCACGGCGACCATGATCGACCGATCTTCTTTGTGGAGCTCCGCGAGCATTATGTTTGTACCTGGTGCGAGATGCTGGATGGTCGGCTGATTCTTGTTCCAAGCCAGCAGTCGAAGCGGAGGACGCAACACGTGCGCTATCCGGCTGAGGCGACGATCGTGGGGCGCGTGACGGGGATTACCCAGGACATTGTCGAACCATCGGCACACGAAGTGCGGGCCTGATTTGCACGAGAGAACAGCCTAACGATGTAACCCGCGGCGAGGAGCCACATTGAGGTTTCCGAACCGCTGCCAGCTCCTCCAATGAAGCCCGTCTGGATCGTAAGGATATCGCCCATCTGCAAATGCGTTCGTTGGTTCTGTTCGTGGAATTCCCTCGTGATAAACGGTTTTCTCGTTGACTTCTTCCAATTTCATGACTTGTTTCCTTTCCGCCGTTCCGGGCTGTTTTCGTTCTTCACAAACGGCGGACGAAAAAAGACGGCGAGTGACAAACCGGTTTTGGTCTATGGTTTGGCGTGAAGCCGGCAGTCCGAAGCGGCCCTCGGAGC